>NZ_JABAIA010000004.1:0-600000 GCF_012641275.1 Chitinophaga varians
TAGATGAGTACAACCAGCGAAGACCACATGAATCTTTGAATAATCTCACGCCACATGAGTGGACTACGCAACTTCAGGATATGAAAAAAATCCAAATAATCACTGTCACCTAAATGGGGTACTTACACTGTCTCTTTATATTGATTTATGATCTAATAGGTGGTTGCCATAAGTGACCTAAGGATTACCAACAGCGTCTATTGCCTATAGAACTATAGCTAAACCGTAAAGAAATAGGAGAATAGAAATTATTTTAATGATAATCCACAAGCAACCGCTCATTCCGCTTCCGATATATGCCCTATAAGAATCAGGCGATGATCTTCTTGCATAGAATTGTTTCCGACTCGCAAAAATAAAAGCCAGGAAACAAATCAACATAATTAAACCTCCAGCCCAGTATTGACTAATCATGGCAATAATAGTTTGGTGATGTAGATGTCCATTGAAATTAGCACTATATTTCTGAAACTTTGGAATGAAGCGAACTTTTTTCTAAAGTCATTTTCTGAATACCTATCAGTAATTTTTTACTACCTAATAGCAAATATACACTTCGGATGTCTTTGGAGGGAGATATTTGTATCATTCGCACAAACCATTACTCCTGCAATTGTTCGTCATTGATGGCAATAGCATGGAAAGTAAATTAATCCGCCACGGGTCTTTATTCTCGGGCATTGGCGGCTTTGATCTGGCTGCCAACTGGTGCGGCTGGGAGACAGCGTTTCATTGTGAAGTAGATGACTTCTGCAGGAAGGTGCTTCACTATTACTGGCCTCACGCTGTTGCTATCGGCAATATCGCAGATCATGACTGGAAGAAGTGGAGAGGCAAAGTCGATATCCTCTCGGGAGGTTGGCCCTGCCAGAAGTATTCAGTGGCAGGAAGTAGAATTGGATCTGAACCGCTCAAGGAGGTCCTGCTGGACGTTGTGGATGCAATCCGGCCGGCATGGGCGGTGCTTGAAAACGTTTTTGGCTTTATTACTGGAAAATTTGCCCAGGAACACGATCTGCTCTGCCAGCGACTGGAAGCCATGGGCTACGAAGTCCAGACGCTTTGTATTGATGCTGCAAGCTGTGGTGTACCAACGATGGAACGGCACGTCTGGATTGTTGCAGCGGCCACTGGCCAGCGACGTACACGGCGCTCTCAGCAATCGATACCGGACCTCACCGGAGCACCGTTCCTATTTCAAAGAGGTGATCCGGGAATGTTCGACAGATGGACGTTACCCGAAAATAGAGTTTGTGACCTGGGTGAAGGGATTCCCGATGGACTGGACATTGAAACCATTCAGGCGAAAGCCTGGCATACCCAAAGCTTAAAGGCCATAGGCAACGCGATTGTCCCTCAGATTGCCTATTACCTGTTTTCTGCAATAAATGAAACCATAAAGAAAAAATAGCTGGGATACAACATTCATCATTCAAGACTTCAGCATAAGCCTGCACCGAAACGTTTCCTTTTAAGGGACCTGAAAGCTTTAGGAATTGATCGCGCTGATATAATGGAACAGGCCACAAACTGATGACACTAATCCTTACCGCCGGCCCGAAAGACGGTCAATACGTCAAGCCGAAGAAGGAGATTGCAATAAAGCCCAACAAGAACAGGCAACAGAGGCCACGTCTTTAGATCACTCCTTAGTGCGCTCTGGTACTACAATTTCCGCTCCCATTATTTTATACGGGTAAATGTCTTGCCAATGGAAGAAAAGGATATCCACGATTTATTGAAATATCTTGCTGACCATGGATTTCAGGGCAAGGACCTGGAAGCAGCATTGATTGCAAGGATAAGATCAGGCCTTCCGGAATTCAGCATCGATCACCGGATCAATTTCAATTATCAGAAAGAATTGACGGTCAGTTACCGGCTCAACTTTAAAATGAACCACCAGGTCGGTGCGTACCTTTTTGATCGTAATCAGGCCAGCTGTATTACACCGCCTAAAATAGAAAATGAGCAATATGACGCGATTAACACCATTGAATTAGATTGGCAGATGTCCCAAGTCCACTGGGAACTTTACTTCAAAGGAGGCACAGTTACCGGCGCCGATAACCAAGGAATGGCCCAGCAATGTATTGAAAAGATCAACCTGCTGCTGCGAAGTAACGAGAACGATCAAATTGGTTTTGCCAGGATGATGATGTTTAAACACTGGCCAAAAGAGCAACTAGGCTCCGACTGGGTCAGCAGCTACAATGCCAGGTTTCAGCGGGAGCGGGACTTTTCCAACGAGGTGCATGCAAATCTTGCCTATCATCTTTTGACTGGTCAGCTGGATGCCCTATACGAGAAAGTCGTGGATACGGGCATGGACATGGTTTCCAGATATGATCTATATAATGCGCTTTCCGACCATCTGGAATCCAACTCCGATTCTTTCTCACTACACGCGGACTTTTTTCAGCAGGACTGCCAGGGCTCTGTCCAATTATTTATATTCAATTCCGGGAACGCCTACGAAGTCGGGCGGCAGAGCATCTCGCTGACAAGACACCCGGCAATTGATCATAAAGTCATTAATGGCATAGATACCGCTGCGTTGGAAACGGAAATGGCTGCTGTTAATTGGAAAAACGATCACGAACTTTTTATTTTCAGGGAAGATGATGTTCCTGACTTTAAGCCGAAAGCAGAAGCCATTTTCAAACAGATGAACTCCATTAAAGATGATCCCGATGGTCAAAAGATCTATGACCTGTTATCTTTAAGATATTGGGCCGATTCAACCTTTTTTGAAAATTTTATTTGTGAGCGGGCTTGGGATTTTTCAGCTTCCCTTCCGAAGCATGAGATGGATTTGCCACCAGGAATGGAAATCAGGCTAGGCATAAACCTCCTCGCAGGCAGGCCAATAATGGCCCATCTAGTAGATAAAAGCAAAGGAGCTTCCGATCTTTGGGTGAAACTCGACAACAATAGACCACCAGACGATCCGCACGTGTATTTTACGGGTGTTACTAAGGACGAGGTGGGCGCATTGGTATTTTCCCTCCCGCTTATGCCCGATCTGGAAAGAGGCATCATTACAGATCTTATATCAGGAGAACGGGTAAAGACTCAACATAAAAACGGCCGCCCTTTACTTATCGAAGCGGATCCACAGAACAAAACACTGAAGATATTCTCCGTTGATGGAAGACTTATTCCGGTCAATATCCATTTCGATCCGGACTGGCAGCCACCGTCCTATTTGGTAGAGCATAGTAAAAAAGAGCGTGATCATTTGTCCGCGGGTGCGATGAAAAAGAAGCCTGACACCAGTAGCAACCTACGCCTCTGACAAATTATCTTGCCATTTTCTGTCATCATTAATTTGCATTCCAGCCTCTCCAACTAGTCCCGAAACTTTAATGCGCTGCCAGAAAAGCAGCTGCTGGAACCGGCGATCCGGCTCAGGAAAGCGCTTTCGGCACAAATTTCATTAGGTCTGGGTGACCCGGCAAGATGTAGGAATGTATACATTCCATCTTGCCCTCCGCTTCGTTCCCGGGCGGAGGGGGAAATGGCCTTCGGAGTCGGCCATTTTGTCACCCTGCTCATCAAACAGTATCTGGGTATATGGAAAGGGTGAAAAAGAGAAAAGGTCTGCAGCTTCCGCATGTTATTCCCATCCGGATAAGCGAGGAAAAATACCGGGAGCTTTCCGGTTTATTACAGCAAAGCCATTGCCGTTCTATGAGTGAGCTGCTCCGGAAAATTATTGATAATCGTAAGATTATCGTTGGGAATGTGGACCAGGGTAACCGGTTAATGCTGGAAGAGCTGGCGCTGATAAGAAAGGAAGTCCTGGCCATTGGTGTCAATATTAATCAGGCAACCCGCCGTGTGAATTCGGAAAGACTGCCGGCAGATCGCCTCGGCCATGCACTTGAGATCGTCCGTTTATTTCAGCAGGCGGATGAGCGGATAAGCCGGTTGTTTACCCTGATGGCTAAACTTTCGGAACGATGGTAGCTAAGATCGTCTGTGGCAAAAGCATTCGGAAGGCGCTGTACTATAATGAGCATAAAGTGGGATTGGGTGATGCCGTACTGCTACACTCCGGCGGGTACCTGCAGGACACAGCCACAATTTCCTTCAAGCAGAAGCTACAACGCTTTACGGATCTTACCCGGCTCAACGAACGGACAAAGACCAATGCCGTACATATCTCGCTCAACTTTTCGCCGGCAGATATGCTCGATGCTGATAGGCTGCGGAGTATTGCTGATGAGTATCTGCAGCTTATTGGTTGGGGAGAGCAGCCGTTCCTGTTATATCAACACATGGATGCCGGGCATCCGCATGTCCATATCGTCACCACCAATATCAACCGTTACGGAGAGCGTATCGAAACCCATAACATCGGTAGGATCCAATCGGAACGGGCCCGCAAACATATCGAGGAAAGCTTCGGCCTGGTGAAGGCCGAAGACCAGAAGAAAGAGCCGTATACATCCCTACAGCCTATAGATATCAACCAGGTCAGTTATGGGAAGCAGCCGACCAAAGCAGCGATTTCCAGGGTGGTCCGCGAGGTGGTGGCCACCTATAAGTTCTCGTCATTCCAGGAGTTCAATGCGCTGCTCTCCCAGTTCAATGTGTATGCCGACCGGGGAAAAGAGAATAGCCTGATGTACCGTAACGGAGGAATACAGTACCGCCTTCTGGATGATCATGGTAGTATTGCCGGCGTCCCGATAAAGGCCAGCAGCATCTTTACCAGCCCAACCCTGGTTAACCTGGAAAAGCTATATCCGGGCTATAAAATGGAGCGAAAGCCATACGGCGAACGGATAAAGCACCTGGTGTCAAAAGCGTTGATTACCGCCACTACCATGGAATCACTGCAGCAACAGCTCAGGGAAAAAGGCATTCGGCTATTGTTATACAGGAACACCGAAGGAAAAGTCTACGGCATGTCCCTCATCGACAACGCCACCCGGTGTATTTTCAAAGCGTCCGACCTCGGAAAGGATTTCAGCGCTGCGAAGGTGATGGAAAAGCTGGAAAGCTTTGGCGGTACTGATCAAAATACAGCGGACAACCAGCCACCAAAATTTACCAAAGAGCAAGCCCCCACTCAGTTTCCGGCCCAAGCAGCCGCTGTATTCTTTTCGCTTTGGGATGACCTTACCAGCGACGAGCATACGGAAAGCAGCACCGGCACTTTACGAAGAAAAAGGAAAATCCTAGGCTTATAGTAGCCTGTGGAAACAATGATCACAACTAAAGAGGGGCTTATGAATACAGGAGAGAACGCCGAGGCGCTCAGAAAGATCACGGACCTGGTCCGAAAATCCAGCATTGTTATCCTGGGCCTGCATTTCTATTATTACTGCTATCAGGCATTTATCATCTGGGGGTTTACGTATAAGATAACGGAGCAGGTCCTGGCAGGTATTGCCGGTACCGGATTATTCCGAAATTTCTTTATTTCTAAGTTTTTCTCATTGGGCCTGCTGGTTGTATCGCTGGTGGGCATCATGGGGAAAAAGAATGAAAAGCTGACGGTACCCGCCGCCCTGCGGCCACTGATCATCGGCCTTGTCGTATTTGGTCTTAGCCATATATTGCTTAAACTGGATGCTTCTGTCCAGGTGCTGGCCGGTTTATATATGATCATAACCAGCCTGGGATTCCTGCTCATCCTTCATGGCGGGACCTTGCTGACACGGCTCCTGAAAGACAAACTGCAAGGAGACATCTTCAATAAGCTACAGGAAACCTTCCCGCAGGAAGAGCGGCTACTGGAAAATGAATACAGTATCAACCTGCCGGCGAAATACAATTTCAAGGGAAAAGTTCACAACAGTTATATTAATCTGATCAACCCCTTCCGGGGGTCCCTTCTGTGCGGGACCCCCGGATCCGGGCGAAGAAAATAGAGAGAAATAAGGAAAGAGCTACTTCGTGGTGCGCCACGTCATCACGCAACATATCCAGAAGGGTTTCTCGATGTTCGTGTACGATTTCAAGTTCCCGGACCTATCGCTGATCGCCTACAATACATTCCTTAAAAACAAACACGCCTATAAGAAAGTACCGAAGTTCTATACCATAAACTTCGACGATCTCTCGCGCTCGCACCGCTGCAATCCGCTGGATCCTGCAAGCATGACCGATATCACGGATGCCACGGAGAGCTCCCGGACGATCATGCTGGGGCTCAACAGGGAATGGATCCGTAAGGCGGGCGATTTTTTTGTGGAATCACCCATAAATTTTCTCACGGGCATAATCTGGTTTTTAAAGAAGTATAAGTCTGGCAGGTACTGCACGCTGCCGCATTGCATCGAGCTGATGCAGATGCCCTATGACCAGCTTTTCCCTGTGCTACGTACCGAGCCTGAGATCGAGGTACTGATCAATCCTTTCGTTCTCGCCTATATCAACGGCGCCATGGAGCAGCTGGAGGGTCAGATAGCCAGTGCAAAGATAACGCTGGCAAGGCTTTCAAGCCCACAGTTGTACTATGTGATCTCCGGCAATGAGTTCGCGTTGGATATTAATAATCCTGACGACCCGAAGATACTCTGCATGGGCAACAACCCGCAGAAGCTCCAGGTATACGGGCCGGTGCTTTCACTGTTTGTTACCAGGATGCTTAAGCTGGTCAATCAGAAAGGAAAGCTCAAATCCAGCCTGGTTATCGATGAGCTGCCCACTATTTATATCGGCGGCCAATCGGGTGTCGAAGCTACCATAGCATCTGCGAGATCCAATCTGGTCAGCACTTTTCTGGCAGTACAGGACATCAGCCAGCTCAAGAAGGATTATGGTAAGGAGATTGCCGATGTAATCTTCGGAATCGTCGGCAATATTATATCTGGGCAGGTAGGTGGTGATACTGCGAAAGCCCTATCTGAAAGGTTTGGCCGCATCATGCAGCAACGTGAGAGCTATTCCATCAACAGTTCCGAGACATCAGTCAGCAAATCGACGCAGCTGGAAGCGGCGATCCCCGCTTCGACCATCTCCTCCCTGAGCTCAGGAGAATTCGTGGGAAGCGTCGCTGATAATCCCGACATGAAGATAGTACTTAAGAATTTTCATTGCGAGATTCAAAATGATCATGCAGCTATTGCAGCTGAAGAAAAGAGCTACATACCGGTCCCCAAGGTTCGGGACATAACGCAGGCGGAGATCGATGCCAATTACGCAGCCATTAAGGGAGATGTTGTCCAGCTCATCGAGGATGTGATGGAGCATATTTACAATACGCCGGAGCTGACACATCTGCTGATTGCACGGGAATAGAATCCTGTCAATTTTAGAACTATTCGATCGGTAAATGACAGGATGTTTGCCTGATAATTTATCTAGGTTCGTCAACCGTTAGGGAAGAGAAGCCAAAGCTTGCAGTCACTTTTCCGTGGATGCGACAAATGCCTCACTTTTTAAACGGATAGCGCTGATATACGACTGGAAAATGTACAGTTCCCTAAAGATCTCCTTTACTATCCAGGAACGTCCCGAAATCCAACGGTTCCCCTTTCTGGCTTTTTTGGGTGGTTTGAAGCACAGAAAAGCGCCGTCTTGTTTTTGCAAAACAGCCTTTGGAGATGGCGAGGGTGCGTTTGCTCAGGTGCAAAGCTGGTCTTTGACGCCCGCGCTTATTTTCCTACAACTTTAGTCTGTTTGTAGCTCCTTGTGTTCCGGCATTTCTGGATTTGGTTTCCACCGGTTTCCCGCCGATCCGGTAGGTAAAATACAGCCTGAGCTGACGGGACTCTTTCTTACTATCAATGTTGAATGTCAGTATCTCATTCAGATTGTTGGCTCTCCATTTCTGTGTATTGGCCACATCCACCAGCGCGACTTTAATGTTCCCTTTTTTCTTGAGAATGTCCTTTTGTATGCCGATATCAAAGGCGCCTGCAGATAAGTTCTTCCACGTACCATCAATTTTGGGTGAAGCATACCACCCATTAATTTCCGCCCTGATAGTTTCGCTTATACGGAATGATTGCTGGAGATTGGTCTGAAAGAAGGCTCCATATTGCCGTACCTGGTTGTTTTCGCGGAAGCTTGCGTGGTAGCTGATATAGCCGCCTGAGATGTTACAGGTTAAAGTCCAGAAGGGGAGGATGTCAAATGAACCGTTAATATTGAGGTTGACAGCCTGTTGTTTGGGTAGATTGATGTGCGTGAGGAATGCTTTGTTTCGTTGTACCGTATCCATAAATTCAATGATCAGATTACTGGTTGTAGTATATCCCAGTCCTACGCTCAGATGTTGGTTAAGAATATAGCCCAGTTCAATATTGTTGACATATTGTGGCTTAAGAAAGGGATTGCCTCTTTCAGAAATGAGTTCATCAACTTTTTCTTCGAAAGGGTTCATGTTATGATAGGCCGGTCGGTCAATGCGGCGGTTATAGGCCAGCGTTAAAATATTCTCATCTGTAACATTGTAGGTGAATGTGAAATTGGGAAATAATTGAAAATAGTTGTAGGTATTGGCGTTGTTTTCCCGGTGTGCTGTGCTGGCGTAGTCCAGTTCCGTGTTGGTAAGTTCTCCGCGTATGCCTGCAATAACATTTACCTTTTTGCCGATGTTGAAATTATAATTGATGTAACCGGCGTATATAGACTCGTTGTATTTCACATTCGTTGACGAGGAATCTGTTTTCTGACCGGCCATTTGATTGGTAGTGTGAAATGCGCTGTTACTTTTTACCATGTTCCATTGTGCCCCGCCCTCCAGTTTTCCGTTTTTCATATTGCCGCTATAATCAATTTTAGCGCTGTAAATATCAACCGTCATCGGGGCATCGCTTTTGAAGAAATACGAGGCTAATGGCTGGTTGTTATTGGTGACGTATTTGTTTGTAAGTTGACTGTTGCTGCTCGCGTTATACTTCCCATAGCTAATGTCTCCTGAAATGTTATGACCATCTGAAATTCTCTGGGTGATATTTAGGTTGTAAAGAAAATTTTTCCGGTTGTATGTCTGGTCGCTTGCTGACAGCAGTAAGCTGTCTGGTGTATTGTGACCGCCTGATCCGATATCCGTTTCACTGAGGAGGTTATACCGCCCGTTACCCAGGTTTCCCTGGAATGCAGTTCCTAGGTTGGTTTTGGGGGTTATCTGATAATTCAGCGATGCCTGGATATTCTGATATGTTTTTTTGTCTGTGCCATCGGCTTGCTGTTGGAAGGATTGGTTCGCCTGGTATCTGTCGAACTTTTGACGATCGAAATACTTTCCGCTGTTTATATTGTAGCTGCCTGAAAACTGAAGCTTGTTTTTTGCGAAGCTGACGGCTGCAGATTGATTGCTTTTGGGTGTTTGCCCAATGTTGACACCTGTGGTTAGCGCAGCATTCCATCCTTCTTTTTTTCCTCTTTTTAAGGTGATGTTAATGATACCTGCCCCACCAGCCGCGTCGTATTTAGCGCTAGGGTTTTTGATGACGTCTATGGATTCAATATTGTCGCTGTTCATCCCTCTTAACAGTGTGGTAAGTTCCTGCTCTGAGAGATTGATCAATTTGTTGTTAATATAGATTTTTGCTTTTCCTTTCCCGTTGATGGACACCGCATCGTCCTTTCCTACAGAAACGCCTGGTGTGCGCTGAAGCAGCTCAATGATGTTCATACCCGTAGCGGTCGGGCTTTTGCTGACATTAAAGGTGATACGGTCTGGCTTTATTTCAATAACGCTGGGATCCGATGTTACACTTACTTCATTAAGTTGTTGTGCTTTGGGAATAAGCACAATGTTTATTTTTTGATGGATGTTTCTATAGAGTTGAATGGTGTCAGATATGTATGTCCCATATCCAAAGAAGGTAGCTTGCAGCAGATACCTTCCGTCTTTCAGATGTTGGAAAGTGAAGTTGCCTGTTGTGTCGCTGATACCATTATTGAGACTGTGCTCCTGGATATTGGTCAGTATGATGCTGGCGCCTGGAATGGGCTGCTGTGAAGGGTCTGATACTTTTCCACTGATCTTGTTTTCAAGGGTCTGTGAGAAGGATATATATGGGATAAGGAATATTAAACTTGATACTAAAGATGTTTTCATATCGTGAAATATAATTTTTGCGGGTTACAGAAACAGATTAAAAGTAAAGAATAATTCTGTTTAATAATTGTTTTTATCTAGGTTGAAAAAACCGCAACAAAAATCGTTGTTTATTTTTTTTCTTCGATTGTTTTAGTATATCTTTGAAAGGTGATCAAAAAGTAACCGAAGAAGAAGTAAGTTTGCCAGCTCTGTAAGTGTTCCCTTAATTTTTAAATTCTTAGACCCTTTTTATAATTGTTTTGTTAGTTCACAGGAAATAGCGACGCTGTTTCTGTACCCGTTTTCTTTCCTTTTCTTGTCCATCTGATTTGTTCCAACACATGGAAAAGAACGCTTTTTGTTAACTGTACACAATCGTACGGGCATGGACATTGTGTGCCTGGTTGGTTTGTTTGTAAAAGCATTTATATATGGTATTGACAGATGCAGAAATCTATAAGAGGATATCTGAAGAATCCCTCATTGTTAAGCTGAATGAAATTATTGCCTGTATTGAAAAGGATCCCTATTTGATCTTCGCTGGCGGCGCGTTTGGGCTATCGGAGAATAGCGCGCCTTGTGTGGCTGAATGCGAAACAGATATCCGGAAAATAATGTCGTTATGCCAGGACGACCGGATGGGGATGTATACTGTTTTCTTAATGGTTTATCTGTTGGTGCTTCGGCAGTCATTTGCAAATAAATCATTAATAGTAGGTGGATTTGTAAGGTCCGATAATGTGAAAGATGCGGCGCCGGAGAGGTTTTTTCACATTTATGATGATGCAGAAGATATTCAGATTTCAGTGCTGCTGAAGAGGCTTCTGGAAGATGTGGAGGAAGGGATGCATTATGCAGGGACAGCACTTGCTTCGGTGTTACCGAAATGCGATCGTCCTGATTTCGATGTTGAATCAATTCCGTTTAACATATTGTTGGATGTACCTGAAGAACAGCCGAGTAGAGAAAAAATCCAGCTGCGTATAGTCACGGACCCGCAGAGTCCCGGTAGCGCTAAGTTGATTTTTAGCGGCGGTTTCGCTGATCAGCGTATGTCTGCAGTTTATCTGGAGAGGATCCGATGTGGACTTGATTTTATAACTGACCTGCTGTACGCCCAGTCGGATGCGCCGGTCAGCGAGGTAGATTTGATGGGGACCACGGACAAGTCTCTAATTTCCCGATATCTTTATGAGAATAAGAGTGAGATTACGTTTGACTGGCTCGAAAGATTTGAAGCTATTGCAGCAACTGAGCAGGGAGAGCGCCCGGCCTTAGTAGGAGATGAGGGCTCTGTTTCATACAGGATGCTGAACCAGCGGGCAGAAAACCTGGCGGCCTTCCTTCAATCTTGCTATGGCATTTCTGAGGGCTCGCGGGTTGCTATTTTGCTGCCTAATAGTGCATTGGTAGTCACCTTGTTTGTGGCACTGCTAAAACTACGGGCGGTGTATGTTCCTGTAGATGCAAAATCCCCTGATCAGAGAATTGCATTTATACTGCGGGATTGTAAACCGGCATTGGTTTTATGTGCATCACAACCCGAAGTATTGCCTGGGGAATTTGCGGTGGTACGGGATGTGAAATTGGAGGAAGCGATGCTGACGGATGGATCAATCGAAGTGTCTGCGCGACGCCTGGACGATGATGCTTATATTATTTACACTTCCGGATCTACCGGTCATCCCAAGGGTGTTTTGTTAACCAGAGGTGGTCTTTCCAATCTCGGACAGGAGCTTAGCCACCAGTTGGAGATGTGCCCGGGAGACGTTGTGCTGCAGTTTTCTTCTGTATCGTTTGACGCTTCCATCCTTGAGTTCTCTGCAGCATTGCAAAGCGGCGCCGCTCTGGCAGTTCCGGACCGGTCGATGATATTGAATCCGAAGTTGTTGTTATCATTTCTGGAAAGGCACCATGTTTCGGTAGCGCTTTTTACTCCGGCGTATCTGTCTTTATTGAATGCACAGGATCTGGCTTTCATGCGTTGTGTTATTTCAGGGGGCGAGGCAGCGGATTCTAAATTCGCACATGAACTTTGTCGTGTAACACGTTTTTTTAATGCATATGGTCCTACCGAATGCTCGGTATGTATCACTATGCATGAACTAAAGCCCAATGATAGTGTTAAGAGCAGGATTCCGGTTGGTACTCCTCTAAAGAATGTTCAGCTTGCTTTGTTGGATGTTAACAACAGGCCTGTTCCTATTGGCGTGCCAGGAGAGTTATATGTGAGGGGAATCAGTGTTGCTCGGCAGTATCTTAACCAGCCGGAGCTGACGGCTGCCAAATTCGTCTCAAGAGATATTGGAGGCAGTAGCTTCTTTTTCCATACAGGAGATGTATTTCAATGGCTCCCTGACGGAACGCTGGATTTTCTCGGGAGAAGTGACGATCAGGTAAAGCGGCGTGGTTTTAGAATAGAGACCGGTGAAATAAGCGGATGCGCTTTACAGCTCGACGGAGTAGGACAAGCTTGTTGTCACTTGTACTGCGCTGCAGGAGCAGACCGGCTGGTATTGTTTTTCGTGTCTAAAACTGGTACAGAGCCAGCTGTTGTACTCCGCCATCTGCAGACATTTCTGCCTGACTTTATGATTCCTGATGAAATTATAAGGGTCGGCGAAGTTCCCTTAACCATACAAGGAAAAATCGACTACAGGAAGTTACAATCCTATATTCCGGAAGTAGAATATCAGTGCCATGAAACCGTGTTGATGTCTGATACGGAAAAACGGATGTTCGAAATTTTCCGCACCATATTGGGACCGGTTAGGCCGGACCCGGAATTAAATTTTCTGGAACAAGGAGGGAACTCCCTTAGCGTAATGGTTTTGATCAACGCCATTTATAAAGACTTCGGCGCTACAGTGGCATTCGGGGAGATTTACAAAGGAGGAAGTATACGAGAACTTGCAAGGAAGGTAGAGACGGGGAAACATGGCAATGCAATAAGACCGGTTTCCCGCAGGGATACCTATGCGCTTTCGCCCTCGCAGCTCAGAATCTGGTTGGCAAGTAACATGAAGAAAGGAATGCCGTCAAATAATATCGTTAATTGTCTGAAGCTGAAAGGCGCACTCAATATTGATGCACTGAATAGGGCTTTCTGGGAGACCATCGGATATTATGAAATCCTTCGAACTACCTATAATTTATTAGAAGGCATACCAGTACAAAAGATTCATGAGTTGAAGGAAGAATGGTCCCTGGACTATTTGAATCCCACTGGTATGGGTATGGATGATGCTGATTTGCTTGCACGTGTGCAGCTGGAATATGATACCGTTTTTAATCTGGAAGAAGACTTCCCGATAAGGGTAAAGGTAATGAGAACAACGGATGACGCTTTTGTGCTTTGCCTTACGCTGCATCATATAGCAACCGACGGATGGTCTATGTACCTGTTGATTGATATGGTGATTTTCTGCTATAATTCATATGTTGCAGGAAAAGCTGCAAATCTGCCGGCGTTGGAAATACAGTATAAGGATTTCGCTGTATGGAGAAATGACCTTCTGCAGCAGGGCTACTTTAATGAGATGAGGGAATACTGGACGGGAAAATTCAGACGGCCGCTGCTACCCCTCAATATTCTTCAGGTGGAGAAAGGCAACGGCAGCAGAACAGGATCCAGTAAAAGAATCGGTTTCTGCATTTCTGATGAGCTGCTTCAGGGAATCGATGCTGCCTGCGAACGTTGGGGGCTGTCACGTTACATGTTTTTTCTTGCCGGAGTAAGCGTACTTATTTTTAAGCGGTCTGCGTCCCCCGACATCATCATTGCAAGCCCTGAGGCAGGGAGAGTACATGCTGACTTGTACAGGCAGATGGGAGTTTTTATCAATACGATGATATTGCGGATAAACATACCAGGAAGCGGCGGCGTAGATGAATTATTCTCCCATGTCAGAGAGGAGGTACTGGCCTCGCTGACTCACAGAGAGTACCCCTTCGAGATGCTGGTAAACGATCTGCGATTGGCCGGTGTATCGGTATCGGATTTATCAAAGGTGGTTGTCACTTATCAAAATATTCCCGCTCAAGGTTTTAATGTCGGAGATTTTCATGGTTTGACGGCTGAAGTGCTGCCGCTTCCGTTGACTATGACGGCGAAGGCTGACCTGATGTTTACCTTTCAGGAAATGAATGGCTCAATGGAAGCCTGGCTGGAATATGGATGTGATGTCTTTTCCGGAGAGGATGCCGTATTGATCACTGACGAACTAATAAATGTTTTCCATCAGCTTATTAATAGCGTAAGCTTTAAAGCTAATACCCCCGGCGCCTTGCGTCATATTGATGATGAACTGGAGGAACAGGAGTTTTTGAAAGGAATGCATAACCTAAAAAAAATATCACAATAAAGTATGAGTGAAATTACTTGTTATATCGAAAATGGTTTCCCTGCCGTTATCAGTTTTGGACAGCCATTAAGTACAGCTGGATTTAATATATGGGTGAATGCGCATAAGGGGCTGTTGGATGAGTTATTGTTTGACGCCGGTGCAATATTATTCCGCGGTGTTACTATGAATTCTCTTGAAACCTTTAAGGAAGCGGTTGAAGGTATGATCGTCCCACGGTCTTTTTTGGAAAGTAATTCTACCCGAACCCAGTTTAATCCCGGGATATTGAATGCTTCTGAGTACGATCCTAAAAGGAAAATACATCTGCATACTGAGTTCTCCCATTCCTACCATTTTCCGGAAAAGCTGATTTTCGGTTGTATACAACCCGCCGACAGTGGCGGCGCTACACTGATTGCCGATAACCGGAAACTTACTTCGTTACTGGATAAGGAACTAGTGAGGTGTTTCGTGGAGAAAGGGATTACTTACAGGAGGAACCTGCATGGAGGAAGTGGGGTAGGCCCTTCATGGCAGGAGTGTTTTCAGACTGAAGATCGGGAAGTGGTAGCGGCATATTGTAAAAGCAATAATATGTCATTCAGTTGGACAAATAATGGAGGCTTATTATTAGTATATACCAATGAGGCATTGAGAAAACATCCGGTTTCTGGAGACTATGTCTGGTTTAATCATATTGATCAATTTCTGCTGTCTTTCCTTTATGAACCGGAGGTGTTTGAAGGAATGTTGCTATTGCACGGCAACGATGAAAATGCGCTGCCTATGCATGTCACATATGGGGATGGAGGAGCTATCCCTGGGAAGTTTCTGAAGGATCTCCATGCTTTGTTTGAGAAAATTGAGGTGCCGATACAGTGGAATCAGGGTGAAATTTTACTGATCGATAATCTGTTGACGCTTCACGGCAGGTCGGCCTACGAAGGGAACCGGAAAGTGCTCGTCTCTATGTCATAAAATAACTGTTTACATGATGGATATGAACGGTCTTACTGATCTTAGATCAGTATGCGGGAATGCTTTTCCCATAACGATAAAGTTTGATGAGACCCTCACGGTATACAAATTTGTGAAATGGTATGTCCGTAACAGAGAGGAAATCGATGCAATGCTCCTTGACAAAGGAGCACTACTACTTAAAAATATTGAGATACGGGAGCGTGCCGATTTTAATGCCATTGTTTCCGGGATAGGAGAAAAGCCTATGGCTTATATGGATGGTACCACACCAAGAACAAACCTTGGCGAAAATGTATACACTTCTACGGAATACGACGCTAATCAGATAATCCATCTGCACAATGAGTTGTCATATTCTGCTCAATGGCCTTCCCGCATTATGTTCTGTTGTCTTATGGCTGCAGAAAGCGGAGGTGCTACCACTATTGCGGATTCCCGACGCTTTCTGAAGGAGGTTGATCCTGTTCTGCTCGATGCTTTGAGAGCAAAAGGATTGAGGTATGTGCGGATTTTGTCGGATGGCTTGCAGGGCGGGCAGTCATGGCAAAAAGCATTTCAGTGCTCCGACAGGGCGACCGCGGAGAGTTATTGCCGGGAGGCAGGTATGGAATACCATTGGTATCCAGATGGTAGCCTTCGGATCACCCATTCTCATCCTGGTATTATCAGGCATCCGCAGACCGGAGAGGAGGTATGGTTTAATCAGATGGACCAGTTCCATCCTCTGCATCTGGGCCGGGAAATATACGAGATGCTTTTGTTAATGTATGGCGGTACTGAGAGGCTGCCCCTGTATGTGACTTTTGGAGACGGCAGTGAGATCAGGGAGGAGTGGATTCAGAATGTTATGGATACCGGGCAGCGAATAGCGGTGAATAATAGCTGGCAGGCGGGCGACCTGCTGTTGTTGGATAACGTACTCACCTGCCACGGGAGGCAACCCTATTGCGGTGAGCGGAAAATCCTTGTTTCAATGTTTTAACTAAATCGATGTTATGGCTGGTATGGCTGTTTTATTTAAGACCGATGGTATTGTCACCGCGGCAGATACAGATGTGGTGTCTGACATGCTTGATAGTATTGCCCACCGCGGTAATACTAACCGGTCTGTCGAAGTGTTTCATGAGTTGGTGGCAGGTGTGGGACGGAGGAAGGGAGAGAATAAAGATTCTCCGGACAACTGGGCATACTGCAGAAGCGGTGAACTTGCTGTTGCCTTTACCGGAAGAATATATAACAAACCGGAGTTGCTTGGGATGGTGAAGGAAAACAGGCAGGAAGCTAATATGGGTACAGCAGCTCTTATCCTGCGGTTGTATCAACAGGATGCAACTTCCTTTTTTAGGCACATTAATGGCGCCTTCTCAATTGTAATTTACGATAAGCCGGCAGGGGAAGTGAAGCTGGTGAGGGACCAGTTTGGCATTCTTCCCATGTTTATTTATAAAACAGGAATACATCTGGTTGCCTGCTCTGAAATAAAGGGGATTTTAAAGTTTCCGGGATACAGAAGGGCATTAAACAGGAAAGGATTGGACCACCTTCTCCATTTTCCGGGTATCATTCCGCCTGAGACTATGTTTCTGGATATATACGAGGTGCCCGCGGGGCAGATGGCAGTGTATAAAGAGGGAGATGTGTCGTTTCGGGCTTATTGGGATATGGAGTATCCGGAGGTAACGGGCAGTTATGACAGAAGAAATACTTCGGAACTGGAGGAGCACGCTTTAGCCATATTACGGGACGCAGTAAAATCCCGGATGTCTGATGCCGGTCAACAGGGGGTATATCTTAGCGGAGGCCTCGATTCTTCCCTGCTGGCCTGCCTATCGAAAGAGAGCATGGAAAGCGGGATACAAACATTCTCCATCGCGGAAACGGCGGGCGGCAATGATTTGTACTATCAGCATCTGCTGCGGGATTATTTAGGTGCGCATCATCACCAGCTCGATTTTACGCTCGACCTAAATAACTTATACCACCAGCTAAAAGAAGTTATTTGTGATATCGAAAGACCTCAAAAGGATATTACAGCGATTTTCCGGAAACAGCTTGCCAGATTTACCAGGTCACACGGTATTGAGGCGGTAATATCAGGAGACGGAGCAGATGAACTATTTGGAGGGCATATTGGTTACGTGCTGGACAGTGCTGGAAATAGAAGCATGTCAGACGGGAAAACATACCTTGAAAGACTATTGGAAGAACAATTGCATAATAAAATCTGGGGTGATCCTCACTTTATCTATGAAAGGCCGTTGTCTGAGTTTGCAGACCTGCGTAAAGCATTTTACCAGCATTCAAATACCGATACGGATGCAATACCTAACTGCCTTGATAACGTATTGCTCAATACGGATAATATCCGAAACAGGCATGTGTTTAACCAACGATCATATGTAGACATTAAAATAAGATTGGGTGGGCATCTGCTGACAAGCCATTGCGATCGTGTGAATTATTCGGAAGGCCTTGAAACCCGTTTGCCGTTTCTTGATATCAGGCTGGCTGAATTTGTCCGGGGGCTACCGCCAGAAGTAAAGAACAGTTATCTGGGAGAAAAAACGTTTCTCAGGAAGGTGGCTCGCAAGGTGGTGCCGGCAGCAATCGTTGACAGGAAGAAGTTTGAAGTCACGAAAGGAAGATCTGCAATGGCTCTTGGAAACACAGAATGGTTCAATGACCTGCTTTCGTATGACTATATAAAACAGCGGGGGATTTTTAACCCCGCTCTGGTAGAGCAGCTCAAAAAGAGGTTGTTGAGTAATGAGGTGGATGTAGGATCTGCTTATGAAGACAATCTGCTTTTGTTAATACTATCCTGTAACATCTTTCTTGAAGAGTTCAAAATAAATTGATTTATATATGAAATTTATTCCCGAGTTATTCCGCGAGAGGGTAATGCGTCATCCGGACAAGGTGGCTATAAAAGAAGAATCTCTTGAGATCACCTATAATGAATTAGAGCAGCTTAGTAACAGGCTTGTTTCACTGGTCAAACAGGAGATAGATAATCCATTTACGAGCATGCTGGTGGTAATGCCTTCTTCTATAAGGTGTATAGCATCAATGCTGGCTGCTTTTAAGGCAGGTACTATTTATGTTCCTGTTTCCCTGTCTTTTACAGATTCAAGGATGGAGGCGATTCTGTCGTCTAATTTTGACGGCTTGTTGATAACACATGAAGAAGATGTCAAAGCCGTTGACCAGTTGCTGCAAAAGTTTGGCGTCTCTGCCCGAATGCTAATTACGGTGACAAAAGAAAACAAGCTATGGGTAAAAAAGGCTGGCGAGCAGGCCGCTACGCTGGCAGAAGGTGTATTGCCGGGGCACCAGGGTCAGGAGGTGCATATAGATGGTGGGGAGGCTTGTTATGGTTTTTATACAAGCGGGTCTACAGGCGCCGGTAACTGTGTGATCGGCATGCATAAAAGCATCGCTCATTTCGTAAAATGGGAGATAAGCCATTTCGATCTGGGGCCGGAGTCTATTATCGCTCAAATCGCAGCCATAACGTTTGACGCATCACTCAAGGATATACTTGTTTCACTATGTGCCGGCGCACTATTATGTATTCCGGATCCAGCCACTAAAATAAATGCTGCGTTGTTACTGGAGTGGATAAAAAGCAACCGGGTGAATGTTATTCAGTGTGTGCCTTCGATAATGAGGAATTTGCTGAACATATGCCGGGCATATCCGGCGGAATCATACCTATCCGGGGTTGAGCTGGTAGTGTTAGCCGGGGAAATGCTGTATAACATAGATGTATTAAATATCAAAAAGGAAATCAGTGCCGGCGCGAAGATTGCAAATATGTACGGTGCTACCGAGAGTACTGTTCTGAAATCCTGCCACCTGATAGATTTGTCTGCCGAAACGATTGATAGTACAGGTATCGTTCACGTTGGAAGGCCGATATCGGACACATTTTTGGCGGTCGTCTCCGGGAACAGCCTCTGTAAGATAGGAGAGATCGGTGAAATATATATTAAGACCCCTTTTCTTACCAAAGGTTATCTCAATAACCCTGCATTAATGGAAGAGCGATTCGTGCAGAATCCACTGGTCAGTGAGGAAAGAGATATTGTGTACAAAACCGGAGACTATGGCCGCTATTTGGCTGGCCGCAATTTGGAGGTGCTGGGACGGTTGGATAGTGAAGTGAAGCTGAACGGGATCCGTGTAGATCTTAGCTATATAGAATCTGAGATCCTTAAGCTGGAAGAGGTGTACGAATGCGTTGTGAAGCTGGAGGGTCCGGAACTGCAACCGGAACTTGTTTGTTATTACAGTGGTACGGTGATGCCGGGGAGTGTGATGATGTCGAAACTACAATCTGTTTTGGCGCAGGAGTTTGTTCCCCGGTTGTTTATTCACTTCAAAGAAATGCCGCATAATCTGAACGGAAAAATTGACCGTAAAGCCCTGCAGGAGCAATATGAACGGCATAAGACCGCGAATGAGGGCGCAGAAGAAGCCTTTAATGATACTGAACTGGCATTGGCTACCATATGGAAGGAAATACTTCATATTAGTAAAGTAGGCCGGCAGCAATCGTTTTTTGAAATAGGGGGATCTTCCATTTCTGCTATACAACTCACTGCGCGGGTATACAAGCAGATGAGTGTCTTGCTGCAGCTGAACGATATCTTCCTTAACAGCACCATTGCCGGGATGGCTAGTCTGGTAGATAACACTGCGAAAACAGACTACGTTAAAATACCGGTTTCCCCGCGGCTGCAACACCATCGTCTTGCCCCTGTCCAAAGAAACATATGGCTGATGAGGCAGATAGAAGATGAAGCCATTAGCTATAATCTTCATGCGGCTTATGCCTTTGAAGGTGAAGTACGGTTCGATCTGCTGCAGGAAGCTATGATTTTGCTTGTCAGACGTCATGAGATATTACATACGGCGTTTTCGGTTGTGGCCGGAGAGCCTGTTCAGTATGTAGTCCCAGAAGATGGACCGGAAGTGCACATTCCCGTCATTACGCCTGCTGACGAGGCATCCGTAGAAGCAATATTAAAGTCGGAAGCCCACTATCAGTTTACACTAGACCAGTTACCGCTGATTCGTGTTGTACTTATCAGAAAGGGGCCTGTCGAGCATATCCTTTCGTTGGTGGCCAGTCATCTGATAGCGGATGGCTGGTCTATGGGAATAGTGATGCATGATTTCATTACCATATACGAGTCCCTTGTATTAAAACGCCCTGCTTCGTTGCCTCTTATGGAGTTACAATATATCGACTATTCAGAATGGTTAAACGACTTTATAACCACTGAAGCTTACAGACAAAAAATGGCCTATTGGAAGAAACAGCTCTCCGGCAGTAACCCGTTTGTAACCCTCAGAGAGGAGTTTGTGAGGCCTGCTGTTAAAACATACAATGGAGGTGAAGTGCTGATGGTATTGCCCCGGGAGCTGCAGGCATTGTTGCAGCAAATGAGCGGAAAGTCTAATGTCTCCATGTATATGTTGTTGCTAACCTGCTTTTTTGTACTGGTTCACCTGGAATCCGGTGAAGATGATATGGTGGTGGGCATTCCTAATGCCGGCAGGGGGCGTAAGGAGTTGGAGCCTATGGTGGGTTTTTTCCTGAACACGGTCCCTGTGAGGATAAGAGACATCCGCCGTCAATCGTTCCAGTCGCTGCTCCTACAGGTAAAGAATGCGCTGTTGGAAGCTGATAAACACCAGCAGGTGCCGTTTGATAATATTGTGACGGAACTGAATGTTAAACGTGACCCTGCCTTTAATGCTGTGTTTCAGTTGTTATTCGTGATGTTGAACATCCCGCAGGTCAACAACCTGGCTGTTACTTCTGTAAAGAACATCCGGAAGTTGGAAACTGAAACTACAATAGCGAGATTTGATATTACTGTATTTGTAGAAGAAATGGAGGAAGGTTCTTTGCAGTTAAAATTTGAATACAATACCGATCTCTATTCTCGCGATAATGTTAACCTGAAAATGCAGAAATATTTGTTGCTGTTGCGAATGCTGACAGAAGACGAGCAGATGCCAATCGGTCAGATAGCTATTGAGCGCTATTTGGGACTGTCTTCCCGGAAGGGAGAAATGACGGCTACTGAAAAGTTCTGATGGTATACGCTCCGTTTTGGTTTATTAATTCTGATAAAAAATCTAATTATGATTTCCTCACTCATTCATTCTATGATCGTATGTCCTGATATGGACTATAGTTATCCCAGGATCACTTATGGAAAAGGTGTTTTTCTGTACGATGAACACGGAAAAAAGTATATGGATGCTTCCAGTGGATCTGCCGGCGTCACCAATCTGGGACATGATACGGGAGCAATAGCCGACGTCATGCATGCACAGGTCAGAAAGGCAGCAGTTTTGCCCACTCACGCTGTCAGCACGGAGGTGTTAGAATCATATCTGTCGAAGTTAGTTGCATTCGCAGGGCATGATTTTGTAAGAGCATGGACGGTTTCCAGTGGTACAGAGGCTGTAGAGAATGCTGTAAAGCTGGCCTACCAGTATCATGTACTAAACGGTGAGCCTGACAGGTACAAAGTATTGGCCAGGTGGAGCAGCTACCACGGTAACTCCGTTTTCATGCTGGATGTGGGCGGAATGAGGTTGAGAAGGGATACTTATGCCAGATGGATGAATAACTTCCCTCATCTTTCTCCGGCTTATAAGTACAGGAAGCCGGAAGGAATGACGGACGATGAGTATATATCAATGCTGATCAAGGAACTGGAAGATACAATATTGGAAAACGATCCAGCCACCATCGCGGCTTTCGTACTGGAACCCGTAGTGGCTGCTGCATTGGGCGCTGTGCCACCTCCGGATAGCCGGTACATCAAGGAGGTGAGAGCACTCTGTGACCGCTACGGCATTCTGCTGATAGCTGATGAAGTACTGACCGGTTTTGGTCGTCTGGGGGCCAATTTCGGTATGGATAAATGGAATACTGCGCCAGATATCATCGCTGCCGGAAAAGGGATCAGCGCCGGTTATTATCCTCTCTCTGCCATCATTGCGAACCGCAAGGTGGCGAGGCCTTTTGAAGAACAAAAAGTACCTTTTCTGGGCGGGCATACTTTTGCCTGCAGTCCATTAGGCGCTGCCATTGGTAGTTATGTCATTGACTATATGGAAAAAGAAAGAGTGGTGGAAAATGCTGCGGAAGCAGGCAGATACCTCAGTACGTTGCTCAAAAAAGAACTTCTGCCTTTTGACATTGTCGGAGATGTAAGGGGAGAAGGGCTGTTGCAAGGCATAGAACTGGTGAAAGATAAAACCACAAAGCAACCGTTTCCGCCGGAATTACTACTCAGCAAAAAAATAGGGCAGCGCTGCATACAAAAGGGAGTAATCCTTTATCCTGGTCGTGGCTCGGCAGGAAACAACACCGGTGATCATATTATGATCTGTCCTCCTTTAATATCTTCTCATGCCCATATGGAAGAATTGGTGGCTGTACTCGCTGAGAGCGTACAAGAGGAAATGGAAAGAGTGCTGGTAGCCCCCGGACTTTAATCTCAAAAATTTACACGTCTTAATTTATGGATAATATCAGTCTCTCTCTCAAAATTTCGGAGGAATATTGGAAAAAAAAGATTTCGGGTCCTGATGGTGCAAAGTTAGCTGCATTGTTGAAGGGAGTACCGGTTAATACGGATGTGCAGAAGGATGTGGTATTGAAGTTCCCGGCCGCTATGACACGGCGGATAGATGAGCTTTGTGATAGTTCTCCTTTGCTTGTTTACTCTTTTTATGCGACGGCCCTTGCTATTCTGGTTAACAGATATACAGGTGAAAATAATATACGTTGGAAAAGCAGTCCAATGAGTCCGGGAGGCTTTGATGAACCACTTATGACGACAGAAGGCACTTGTATTTTTGCAGTTCTTGTGGCTCCCGGAAAAAGCTTCAAGAGCCTTTTTGGCGTGGTGAAGGAGGAGGTGCTGAACGCCTCGGGGTACATTCCATGGGGCTCGCCTGCAGAAGATGCGGTTGTTGATATTATGCTCAATGTCAGCAATATTACGGCCGATACCCCGCAGGTTGCAGATAAGGGCAGTTTATTGTTTGATATCCGCTTGCATGATACAGATCCGGCAGTTCGGCTTTCATTCGGTGCCGGTGCTGATGGAGACATGTTATCTGCAGTTTTGCACAACTACATTTTTCTGCTGAGTCAGATTGTTGAAGATCCTTACAAGGAGGCGACGGCCTATGAAATAGTTAGTCATCAGGAGAGGTCCAGACTGTTGCTGGAGTTTAATGATCCGGTTTGTGCGTTCCGCACAGAAATGCTTTTTGTCGAAAAGTTTGAGGAGATAGTAAGCCGCTGCCCAGATGCGCCTGCCGTAGTTTGTAATGGAACAACGCATACTTATTCCGGGTTGAACCGGTTGGCGGAAAGATATGCGGTTTGGCTGCAAAGTCAGACAGGGTCTTCTTTATCCCGGAATATCGTAATGTTTACCCGGCGTAGTCCATACTGGATGGCTGCTGTAATTGGTATTTGGAAGGCTGGGTATGTTTATGTCCCGATTGACCCTGCTTATCCGGACGATCGTATAGCCTTACTGTTGCAACAGTCTGGTCCTGCCGTGATGCTCACGGAAATGGAATTATACGACAGGGGCGTAGCCGCAGGCGGGCCTGATATAAAGATACTTGACCTCCATGCCTGTCCGGATAATGAAGAGGTCTGTTTTTACGGCAGACAGCCACTTAAAACAGACCTATCTTATATCATCTACACATCTGGTTCTACCGGTACGCCGAAGGGTGTCATGATTGACCACTGGGGCATGATGAATCACCTGCAGGCTAAAGTGGCGGAAATGGGTATCGTGCCGGGGGACAGGGTAGCGCAGAATGCTTCCCAGGGTTTTGATATCTCAGTCTGGCAGGCATTTGCGGGCCTTATCAGTGGCGCTACTACCTATATCTGCCCGGAGGAAGTGGTGTATCACCCGGCAGCTTTCATTGAGTTTCTGGTAAAAGAGAAAATCAGCATTCTTGAGTTGGTGCCGACTTATTTAACGGAGATGCTGCAGACTATCCGAAACGACTTTAAGGGACTGCAGCTGCTGGAAGACCTCAAAATTCTCATTCTTAATGCGGAAACGCTACGGTTGCCGCTGGTGAATGAGTGGTTCAGGTTATTTCCCCAAATTCCATTGGTAAATACCTATGGCGCTACGGAAGTATCTGATGATATGGGGCATATTATTATGACTGCGCCGCCAGTCACAGGCATCGTTACGGTAATGAAAAATCCGATTGCGAATTTCAGGTTATATGTAGTGGATGACAATCTGAAACTCTTGCCCATCGGTGTTAAAGGTGAAATCCTGATTGCTGGGGAAGGAGTTGGCCCCGGGTACTATAACGATCCGGAAAAAACAGCCCATGCGTTTATTCGGGACCCGTTCCTGCTTGCCGGAAAGTGCTACAGGACCGGAGATCTGGGAAGAAGGCTGCCGAATGGTGAACTGGAATTTCTGGGAAGAAAAGACTTCCAGGTTAAAATAAGTGGTTTCCGGGTGGAGTTACATGAAATAGAGGTCTGCCTTGGTAACTTGCCTGGTGTGGAAGCCGCTGTGGTAAAGGAATGGGAGGACGAACAGGCGAGATTGTATCTGGCGGCGTATGTAATACTTCAGGACGGACAGACAGCTGATGATGTAAAAGCGATGCTGGCCACTGTGTTGCCCGATTATATGATCCCGGGTGTGTTTATTGTCCTCGACGCATTCCCGGTGACGCAGAACGGGAAGATTGATCGTCGCAGGCTACCGGAGCCTGAACAATTTAACCGTAATATACCGCATACAGAAGCTGAAAGTGCCCTGGAAGCAGCGTTGCTGGAAATCTGGAATGAAGTGTTGCCGCAGCCTGTAAGATCTGTTACTGCTAATTTCTTCGAGGCAGGAGGACATTCCCTGCTGGCAGGCAAGCTGATAGACAGAATTTCCACTAGGTTTAACCTGCAGGTGACTATCAGGTCAGTTTTTCTGCATCAGACAATCCGGGAATACACACAGTTTTTGAGTTTGTTGCCGTCCGGAAATACGGGAGAGAGAATGGAGATCAGGAAGATTTCGCGTGACCAGTTGATTCCGCTTTCTTTTGGTCAGCAGCGCATGTGGTATTTCGAACAGCTCTCTTCTGATATTCCGGTTCATAATCTCCTTGACGCCTTTTTGATAGAGGGCCCACTGGATATGTCGGTGTTGAACGATGCTCTATCTATCCTCGTTGACCGCCATGAACAGCTGCGGACCGTGTTCAGAAGCATTGACAAAAAAGAATGCCAGATCATCCGGGAATCACAGCCAGTGACGGTTTCGTTTCAGTCTGTTAAGCACGCCACTGATGTTGAGCGAAACAAATACATTGATGATTTTCTGCGAAACCAGTTTTATGAACGGTTCGATTTGAAAAACGGCCCGCTTTTGAGAGTGTCTGTGGTAGAAACAAACGAACTGAATTATATGCTGGTCATCGCGGCGCATCATATTATTGTCGACCTCTGGTCGATGTCTATCTTTATTCGCGAACTGTTGCAGATATATAGTGATCGTATTAGGAAAGTGCCTTCGAGCCTGCCAGAGATACCGGTAGGGTATGTGGATTATACGGTCTGGCAGCGGGAGTATCTGACTCCGGAAAGAACAATGCAACAGGTGGAGTACTGGCATACGCTGCTGAAAGATGCTCCTCCCCTGACTGACATTCCTACCGACTTCGTTCGGCCGCCCGTGAGTGACTATAAGGGAGATGTTGTACGGTTTAAACTGTCGCAGCAAGAAACAGCTGATATCCGACAAATGGCGGTGAATAGTGCTACAACGCCATTTAATATCCTGTTGGCTAATTTCTTTATCGTCCTGAATAAATTGTCGCAGCAGGAAGATCTTGTAGTGGGAACACCCTATGCTAACAGGAATTACAAATCACTCGAGAATGTCATTGGTTTTTTTGTCAATACCCTGATCTTCAGAATGAAGCTCTCGGAGGATATGACCTTTGAGGATATACTGGCCGACTTGAGCCGACAGTCTGTAACTGCTATGGAGAATGCAGACATACCCTTTGAAAAAATTATTGAGGGATTGAAGGTCCAAAGGAGTGAGAGTTACAATCCGCTGTTCCAGATTATGTTCAGTTATCAGCACAATCTTATCGACCCTGGTAAGGTGGATAGTCTGTCGGTAAGTCGTATTGACGTGCCGGACCCTAAATCCAAGTTTGATATGGAACTTGGTATTTTCGAGCATTCCGATACCATGGAAGGGTATTTGGAATACAGTGTTAGCCTATTTAAGCGGGAAACCATCCAACGTTTTGTTGACTATTTTATTGCGGTGATGAAAGCTTTGCTGCGCAATCCCCGAGCCAGGATTGGTGAACTGGAGTGCCTGACAGAACGTGACCGCCTATGCCTCCAACACGTTAATGAGACGGATGTTGTGCTGCCGGAGGTGGGGTCCATACCCTCGCTGTTTGATAAGGTTGCAGGAGAGCATGCAGACAGCATTGCGCTGATTTACGGGAATGAGCGGATCACTTACAGCGAATTGAGCAAAAGGGTGGATAACCTGGCTTGTCAGCTGATAGATATAGGTATTCAGCCAGGTGATTTTGTGGGGTTGGGCGCCGCGAGATCGGTCGCAATGGTGGTTGCCCAGTTGGCTGTATTGAAAGCTGGTGCAGCGTTCCTTCCATTGGATATGAGCTATCCGCGGGAGAGGATCGCTTTTATGATCGGTGATTCTGGTATTCGTGTACTGGTAGCGGAGGAGCAGTTTGTTTCCATGCTATCCGGCTATGGATGCGAGGTAATAGCTGTTAGTTTTGATCCCGACCATTCCTGCAGTCAGACGGCACATGCCCGGTTTCCAGAGAATACTCCGGCATTGTTTTACCTGATTTATACATCCGGCTCTACCGGAAACCCCAAGGGAGTGATGGGTACCCAGCGAGGCGCTATTAACCGGTTTTATTGGCAATGGAAACAATATCCCTATCAATTACATGAGGTGGGATGTCAAAAGGCGCCTGTCAGCTTCGGAGAATCTATTTCGGAGCTTTATGCACCATTGCTTGCAGGCCGTCCAGTTTTGATTCTGTCAGACAGCGAGGTTAAAGACCCTTATCTGATGGTCAGCACGTTAGCGACAAATAGGGTAACCCGTATTGTATTAATTCCCTCCGTAATAAAAATGTTGATAGAGACATTCCCTGATCTCAACCAAAGGTTACCAGACCTGAATTTTTGGATGAGCAGCGGAGAAGCACTGAGCAAGGACATTGTTTCTTTGTTCAGGCGTGCAATGCCCGGCAGGTTGCTTTTAAATCTGTATGGTTCTTCGGAAGTGTCGGCAGATGTTACCTACCATGAATGTACGGAAACAGAAGAAGACAGTGTACCAATTGGAAGGCCGGTCTATAACACGCAGCTATTTGTATTGGACCAGAAAAGGGTGCGGGTCCCGGTTGGCATTCCTGGTGAATTGTATGTGGGAGGCGTTAATGTGGCAGATGGCTACTATAAGAATCCACAGTTGACAGCGGAAAGATTTGTGCAGCTACCGTTCTGTAACGGACCTGCTTTTAAAACAGGAGACATGGTGAAACTGGACCCTGACGGTGTTATGCATTACCTCGGCAGGTGCGATGACCAGGTGAAAGTAAGAGGGGCACGGGTCTCGCCTGGAGAGATTGCCTCTGCCTTGCTAAAGCACCCCGGCGTGAGACAGATCTCCGTTCAGGCGTTGGTTGGTGATAACAACGAGGAGTATCTCTGTGCCTATGTGGTACCCAACAAAGGCCATAGCAGCAGCGCCAGTGAGTTAACATTGTTTTTGAAAGACCTCCTGCCGGGATACATGATTCCCCGATCGATCATACTGATTGAGCATTTACCGCTACTTCCCAATGGTAAGGTAGACAAGACGCAGTTACCTGTGCCTTTGCCGGAAACGGATGTTAATGGAGAAGGCGCTCCGCGGGATTACTATGAATTAGTGCTCGCCGGTATATGGGAGAGTCTGTTAAGTATTCCTTCAGTCAATATTCATACGGACTTTTTTGATGCGGGGGGGCATTCTCTACTCGCAACGAAGATGATGAATCTGGTATATAAAAAATTTGGCAGGCTGATACCATTGGCAGACCTATTCAGGGCCCCCACTATTAAAGGCATTGCAGCCATTTTGCGGGAGGAGCAGCGCGGGTCGGAGCAATGGGAGTCCATTGTGGCTATTCAGACAGAAGGATCTGAACCGCCCCTGTTTTTTGTCCCCGGTATCGGAGGAAACGTGTTGTATTTCTACCATTTGTCCCGATTGCTCGGGAATGAACAACCATTTTACGGATTGCAGGCGAAAGGTCTCGATGGGCAGCAGCTACCGCCAACTTCTGTAGAGGAAATCGCAGCAAATTATATCCGTGAGATCAGAAAAATACGGCCTGCCGGTCCATACCGGCTGGGAGGGCACTCGTTCGGTGGAAAGGTTGCTTTTGAGATGGCCCGCCAGCTTATTACCTGTGGTGAAGAGGTCGGGTACCTCGCTATCCTGGATATGACGGCGCCCGGCGCAGAAGAAGTCCCGGTGTCAACACAGGAATTTTCGCAGACCGTCTGGTTAGTAAATATCGCAGCGTCCCTTTCGCAGATGTATCAACGCGAAATCCGGCTCACACATGCCGATCTGGATAGCAAAACTGAGGAACAACAATTCCAGCTGTTTAAATCCGCGTTGGAAAAAGAAAAAGTGTTGCCGGAAAACAGTTCCATGCAGCAGATAAAAGGGATGGTAAATGTGTTGAAGACCAATGAGCAGATCCGCTATCATGTCCAGGGAACCCTTCCTGTCGATATCACAGTTTTCCGCGCCTCAGAGAGCCTTCCAGGCATGCCTGATATTGCCGCCGCCGATGCCACGCTCGGATGGGAAAAGTACACTACCGCACTCGTACGCACTCATCAGGTCCCCGGCAATCACCATTCCATGATGGTGCCTCCAAACATTGCCGTTGTCGCCGCAATCATATCCGACGAATTAAATCTCATCAGCACCAAAAATGTTTAGCAATGAAGGATAATTTAGTATATCTCAAGCCGAATGTTGTTATTGAACCATTGTTTGATAAATGGTATGCCTGGGCCCATTTAATATCACCGGCAACCGCCGCGATGAACTTGCAGAAAAGGCACCTTAAAATAATGGAGTCCTATATCGACGCGCCCGAACTGCACGAAGAAGCAGCCCGCAACCCGGCAATGCTTGGTGGGCCGTTCATGGATTACAGCGAAAACAGAGTGGCAGAAATTAGCGGGCTTCGTGACTTTATCCTTAGCGAACGTAAGGATCTGCTCGATTTTGCCGGGGCGGTACAACACCTGTTCGCTATTTTGAAAGATCATCCGTGCGGATATTCATTGGAGTCATTGTATAAAAAAGTACCTGATATACTGAAAGGATATGTGGAGCTGACCGTTGACCTCAATAATAATCCTTCTTTTCGCTTTTATGAACAAGTGCTTTACAAAAGCAAATACTATAAGGAGGAATGTCAATCAATAGCATTGTATCTGATAGATAAAGATGAGAGGCCTTTTGTGCTTAGTACACCAAGAATTGAAGGTGAGGGAGTGTTGCATCTGCCGCTGGCATTTAAAGACAAGCGGATAGACCAACTTTTTAAGATGCAGCGGATACCGGAGCGGTATGAAGCTATCCGTGAGCAATTTGAGCTGACCCCGGAAGAGGATATACTGTTCCGTAGCCTGTTTACGGAAGAACCAACAGTGCCATACAGGAAGTATACCGGAAGCGGCGTCAGAACAAGATATTTTGGGCATGCCTGTATTCTGACGGAAACCCGGGAGGTGAGCATACTCACAGATCCGGTTATAAGCTACGGGTATGATGCAGATGTAAAACGCTTCACCTATACAGACCTGCCTGACCAGATAGATATTGTGTTTATCACACATAACCATCAGGACCATATCCTGTTTGAAACGATGCTGCAACTAAGGCATAAGGCCAGGTATATTGTGGTGCCCCGCAATGGAAGCAGACAATTGCAGGACCCCAGCCTTAGCCTGATGTTCAGAGAGATCGGCTTTGAGAATGTAATAGAGCTGGATGAATTCGAAACGATTACCATCAATAACTGTCGTATTACAGGCGTGCCTTTTATCGGAGAACACTGCGATCTGGATATCAGGACCAAGCTGTGCTATCATGTGGAGACAGGAGCCAATACGTTCCTCTTTGCGGCGGACTGCTGCAATGTTGAACCCAAACTGTTTGAGCATGCCTATGCATTCTTAGGAGACATAGACATTATTTTCCTGGGTATGGAATGTGATGGGGCTCCGCTTTCCTGGCTGTATGGACCGTTGTTGCCAGAGCCTCTTTCCAGAGATAGAGATTTTTCCAGAAGGCTTACCGGCAGTAATTATGAACGAGCGATTGACCTGGTAAACAGGTTTCATCCGAAGGAGGTCTATATCTACGCTATGGGCATGGAGCCGTGGCTAAAGTATATTATGTCCCTTAACCATACGGCTGAATCATATCCGATAATAGAATCCAACAGGCTTATCCAGGAATGTCTGTCGAGAAACATTAATTCGGAGCGGCTTTTCGGAGAAAAAGAGATTGTGTACAAGTAATAAATGTTTGATATGGATTTTTATAAACGCAGAAATGCACTGCTCAGGATGCAGGAAATGCTAGAAGATCAGGCGTTGCAACGGGGACTGGTGGCTGCATACATGAGAGATACAGGATATACCTATCGCAATATCCGGGACAGGGAGATTACGATCCCTTTAAATATGCTTAAATACTGGGAATCGGCAGCGGTGGAGTCCTTATTGTTCCAGGCTGATCCTGTGGAAGCGGACGGAAATAAAATAGCCATTGTATTGCCCTCCAACGGGATTAATATATTAATTGTAAAAACGGTGGCTTCTGCTTTCATGTCTGGTAGGGAGGTGGTATTGAAACTGCCCAGGAAGTTGCAACATGCGATGCCATATTACCAAAAGATTGTAAAAGAGTGTATGCCTGGTGTAGAGATGATCTCACAGAACCTTTCTGCAGAAGATTTCCTGGGCAGGTGTATTCGTTCAGAAGACATCAGAACGGTAATAGTGTATGGCGATGATAAATGGATATGGTCATACCGCAACAATTTCCGGCGTTATCGGAAGGAGTTGTTTTTTGAAGGGCCAGGCAAAGACCCGCAGGTGGTGTTTAGGGATGCGGACGTTGCGCTGGCTGCAAGGGACGCGGTCAGGGGGGGGCTGGTGAACGGAGGACATTCCTGCTCTGCGCTGGAGCGGTTTTATGTACATCAGGATGTTCATGATGAGTTTGTAGCGCTTCTGGTGAAGGAACTGTCAGGCATAGTGATCGGGGCGCCAGAGGAAACTGCTACAGATCTGAGCCCCATTCTCTCTCCAGCGGTTCTCCGGCGACTGCGGCACCAGATACAGAACGCCACCGAGCAGGGTGCGAAGCTCATTGTCGGGGGGAATACAGTAGAAGTGGGAGCCGGGGGCAACCTGGCCCTTGTACCTGCCTTGTTGGTCAATTGCCACAATCAGATGGATGCGGTTCAGCAGGAGAGCTTCGGACCGATTTTTCCGGTTATTCCGTTCGTTGAAGAAGATGCATTGATAACAATGGCAGACCAGTCGGATTACGGTCTTAACGCCAGTATTTATGGGACTTGTTCCAGAAAAACGTACGATTATTTTTATTCAACACATCGTAACCTGTTTGTTAATGCTACTATTAGCAGCCCGTCCAGCGCTGCCAACAGGATGGTAGACGGAGGATTTAAAAACTCCGGTTTCGTGTGGGAGTGGAAGAACGATAAATTTTTGCAACGGGAGGGACGCAGGATATTATTAAATGAACTCTTAAATATTGATTATGATAGCGCACATAAATGATATTGTAAAGCAGAATGCTGACTATACGTTTTTTCCATGGGCTGCCCAGCAGGCAGTGCGGCCATTGCATATCAAGTCTTCGAAGGGTGTTTTTTTGACAGATACAAATGGTAAAAAGTATCTCGATTTTTCTTCGCAATACCTGAATGTAAATATAGGACATTCCGACGAGCGGGTACTGGCGGCAATAGAGCGGCAGATGAGGTCCTTTAGTTATATCAGCCCGTCATGCGCAACTGATATCCGTGGTGAACTGGGATATCGGCTGGCCTCCATTCTGCCTGGCGATCTCAATAAAACCCTGTTTACACTCGGGGGATCTGATGCCAATGATGTCGCTATCCAGATTGCCAGGAAGTATACAGGGCGAAGTAGGATCATGACTTTCCGGAGGTCGTATCACGGAGCTACCCTGTTGTCTCTGTCTGTAAGCGGAGATCCCAGAAGAAATATTATCAGCGGCCAGTTGCTGGATTTGAATGTGCAGGTGGAGAATCCCTATTTCTATCGATGTCCTTGGGGCAGCACAACGGAGCAGGAATGCGCAGATTTCTGTATAGCGGCGATGGAGAGCGCCCTGTTGGAGAATGATCCGGCCACGTTTGCGGCCATTCTGGTCGAAGGTGAATCCGGTTCTTCCGGTTGTATTAAATACCCGCCTTTTTTTCTGAAGCAAGTCCGGCAATTGTGCAACCGGTACAATGTGCTGTTGATCGCAGATGAAGTTCTTAGCGGATTCGGACGCACCGGTAAAATGTTTGCTGTTGGCCATCACGGAATCTGCCCGGATATTCTCACCATGGCTAAAGGGCTGACGGCTGGGTATGTTCCCTTAGGAGGAGTGGCAGTGAGTGACAGTATCGCAGCGACATTTGATTATGCCCCCAGCCCTGGCGGAATTACCTGTTCTGCACATCCTTTGGGATGCGCGGCAGCATTGGCTGTGCTGGATATCTATAAAAAGGACCAGTTAGTTGCTGCTGCTGCTGCAATGGGCGAATATATGCGTGTTGAACTGGACAGCCTTGCAGATAAGCATCCGAGCATTGGCGATATCCGGCTCAACGGGCTTTTAGGTTGTATAGAACTGGTGAAAAACAGGCAGTCCAGAGCTCCCATGGCTACGCCTCATTCTTCTCCCAAGGAAATGGAAGCGATGAATCGTGTGGCAGCGGCATTGCTGGACGAAGGGCTGTTTACCATCGTCAGGTGGAATTATTTGTTTATCTCCCCGCCGCTTTGTATCACCCGGGAACAGATAGATACCGCGTTGGGAATAATCTCCAGGGCGCTTGAAATAGCAGACAAATATTGCTCATAACTTCACAAAGCCTATTGTCATATGAAAAATCTGTTTGATGTAGGGGAAGTACCTCCCCTGGGGCATGTGCCTGCCTATATGCATGCTTTTGTAATTCATGCTGACGGACACGGGAACCCGTGTACGGCATTTAAACAAGAAGTAGTGCCTACGCCTGAAATCGGGCCGGAGGAAATACTGATAATGGTGATGACTGCGGGTGTCAATTTTAACGGTATCTGGGCGGCATTGGGCAAGCCGGCTTCGCCCTCGTTATTCCACGGGCAGCACACTCATATTGCCGGCAGCGATGCCGCAGGAATCATCTGGAAAATAGGAGATGCATTGCTGGCCAATCCCAACTTTCAGTTTAAAGTTGGAGACGAGGTGATCGCCCACTGTGGACAGTACTGTTCGAGATGCAATCATTGTAACGGAGGGAATCCCATGTTGTGCAAGAACCAACGGATATGGGGGTATGAGACGACGTACGGCTCTTTTGCACAGTTTGCCAAAGTATTACCGACACAGTTGCTTCATAAGCCCCCGCACCTGAGTTGGGAAGTGGCAGGTTCCTATTTGCTTACCACTGCCACCGCCTGGCAGATGTTATATGGATTCAGCCCTAATACAGCAGGGCCGGGAAAAAATGTGCTTGTATACGGCGGCGCCGGCGGAACAGGTTCTGCTGTCATTCAACTGACCAGCCTTTCGGGAGGAAACTGTATCGCCGTGGTATCTGACGATAGTCGTGGCAAGTGGTGCATGAGCCTCGGCGCCAAAGGGTATATCAACAGGCGTATGTTCAAATGTTGGGGCAGGCTACCTGAAATAAACACTCCTGAATACAAGTATTATCTGAAAGAAGTGCGTGCGTTCGGCAAAGCTATCTGGGAGATACTGGGAGAAGGGGTAAACCCCGACATTGTTGTGGACTTTATAGGAGAGCAAACCTTCCCTGTAAGCGCCTACGTGGTGGAAAAAGGCGGTATGGTGGTTACCTGCGGAGCATCGTCCGGATTTATGCTAAATATAGATGCTTCCTATTTATGGATGCGGCAGAAACGGCTACAAGGGTCGCATTTCTGTTCATTAAGTGAAATAGTGAAGTTACAGCATTTGATTATGGACGGAAAGCTGACTCCGGCAGTATCCCGGATATACAAATGGAGTGATTTGCCGGCTGCACACGAAGAAATGTTGAAAGGAGGTGATCACCTGGGGAATCTTGCTATACAGGTACAGGTGAATTCTTAGCGTTAAATTAATTGCAGAACATGCTGAATAAAATATTCATAGAACAGCTGATGCGGAAGAAAGATAGCATCATTCAGCGGAATGATTCCTGGTTAAGCATTTTGGATATCAGGTTCTCGTTGTGTGTCAGTGAAAATGGTACTCTTATAGGATTAAGGTCCGTTGGCGACGCTCCGGAGGCTCTGTTATGCAGGTTTAATTTCCTGCTAGCATCCCTTGATAATCTCCAGCTGCGTATTCAGGAACAACAACATGGTGATCCACGTTATTCCGGATCATGGCTATGGTATTATCTTAATGACCTGAGAAGGGAGGTGATAGAAACCATCCTGGAGTACATGTTGCGTATCGAATGTAACCCCGGCCTGCCGGAATTCTGCGGAAGTATTGAAAGTATGGCAGAGCAAATCTACCGGCTGAAACTTCAGGCAGGCGCTTTTATTTAATCATCTTATTTGTTTGTTTGTTATGCAGTACCAGGCTTATAGTATTAATAATTTCCGGAAAATACCGGAAGTAAACAGGTATCTCAGTAAAGCGCAGGTAGGAGGGATAGAACTGGTAGGAAATATATTCCCTTTTAAAGTCAACAACTACATAATCGAAGAGTTGATTAACTGGGATAATGTTCCTGATGATCCTGTCTTCAGGTTGGTATTCCCGCAGGAGGAAATGCTGCGGCCTTACCACTACCAACAGCTGAGGCACGCCATCGGAACAGGGCTGGAGGCATATCTCCGGTATACGGTAAGAGATATCCGGTTGCAGCTAAATCCCCATCCGGCCGGCCAGATGGATATGAATGTACCATATTTTGGAGACGCCTGTCTGGACGGCACCCAGCATAAGTATGACCAGACCGTTCTGTTGTTCCCTGCTCAGGGACAAAGCTGTCATGCTTATTGTTCCTTTTGCTTCCGGTGGCCTCAATTCGTAGGGGCCAAAGATATGAAGTTCTCTGCCCATGGCACACAAGATGTCTTACAGTATCTGAAACATAATAAGCAGGTTACAGACGTTTTAATTACCGGCGGCGATCCCATGGTGATGCGGTCCCATATTCTACGGGCCTATATTGAACCTTTGCTGGGAGAAGGACTTGAGCATATCACCACCATCAGGATTGGTACCAAGTCTCTTAGTTTTTGGCCATACAGATATGTTAGTGACCCCGACGCAGATGACCTGATTCGTTTGTTTGATGATATTCAGCGTGCCGGTAAACACCTTTCCTTCATGGCGCATTTTAACCACCCGGCAGAAATGAAGACGGCGGTTGTGCGTACCGCTATACAACGAATAAGGTCTACAGGAGCGGTAATCCGTACACAAGCCCCTTTGATGCGGACAATTAACGATGAGCCAAAGATATGGGCAGACTTATGGAAGAAACAAGTGAATGAAGGTTGTGTTCCTTATTACATGTTTGTTGCCAGAGATACGGGGGCCCAACACCATTTTGGCATACCATTGACCTCGGCATGGAGCATATATCAAAAGGCCGTTCAACGCGTGAGCGGAATTGCGAGGACGGTACGAGGTCCATCCATGTCTGCGGGACCTGGCAAAATATTAGTCAATGGTTTCCTTGAACTGGAAGACCAAAATGCCATCGTGCTGAGTTTCCTTCAGGGAAGGAACCCGGATTGGGTAAACAGGCCTTTCCTGGCAGCATATGATGAGGAGGCCATCTGGATAGATGACCTTCGGCCTTTACCTGGCCGTGATGAGTGGTTTTGGTCGAAGGAATATAATGAGATGTGCGTCTCCTCCCGGTACGCTGTGGAACGTTAAAAAACATTACCATGTTCAGATTATCCGGAAAAAATAAAGTTAAAGTTGTCTTCTATATCATTTCTCTGGCGATGGCTAACGGAGCAGTGAGTGTTGGGTTGTTGGTATTCATTGATCATGCTGTAAGAGGTGCAGGCGCACAGAAAGATAGCTACCACTGGGGTCTTTTTATGTTACTGATCCTGTTGTCTGTACTGATCAGTACAGCGGCGCAACGCATTGTGATCCGACTTACGAATAACCTGCTTTTCGAATATGAAATGGAAATTCTCAATAAGTTCAGAAAGGCGGGGTATCTACAATATCTTGAAACGGGTACTGAGCGGGTATATGCCGCCATTGAAGATACCCGTTTGATGGGATTCATTCCAACCGTGTTTACCAATACACTGAATGCCGGCATTTCAATCGCCTGCTGCATCGGCTATTTTTTTCTGCTTTCCTCCAGAGGGGCTGTTGTAATACTGGTGGTGATGTTCGTATTGCTTTTGTTTTACTTTCTGCAAAACAAAAACACCACCAGGCATACCGAAATGGCAAGAGAGATGAACGAGCGATATTTTATGGTCCTTAAAGATCTGTTGTATGGGTTCAGAGAGATAAAGATGAATGTAAACAGAAATGAAAATTTATATAATGTATTATACAACAACAGGGCAGGCGTACGCGATATTTCATCAAAAAACGGATTGCGCTATCTGGCCAATGAACTCATCGGAAGGTATAGCTGGTATATTGTCATCGGACTGGTGATTTTTTGGTATCCAGTTGTGTTTGAATTTGATCAAAAAACAGTAGCTGTATTTGTTTCAACAGCCCTGATGATGGTTGGTCCTGTTAATTCCGTTGTAACGATGATACCCTATTTTACCAATGCCAAAGTTGCACAGCGCAGGCTGAATTATTTTGACGCATCGGTCGCAGAACGCTTTGTTCCCGAAGAATTATCCGTACAACAACGGTATAAACAGGAAGCCTTCGAAACACTGGAAATCGAAAATGTAAAATTCCACTATTCAGGCGGTAATGATAGCGGGTTTTCGCTGGGACCGCTTAATCTCCGGATATCCAGGGGTGATATCGTATTTGTAACCGGCGGCAACGGAAGCGGGAAGAGTACACTGATCAATTTGCTTACCGGCTTATTTATGCCTGATGAGGGGGCCGTGAAGGTGAATGGGAGGAAATTGGAAAGGGAAGACCTGATGGCATACAGGCACTTGTTTTCTACGGTATTCATCGATCCGCATTTGTTCCATGTGCATCTGGAAGATTTTGATTTTCATGATACGACGTTTCAGGAATGGCTCCATGTAATGAAGATAAATAAAACGCTTCGGGTTGACTATGAGAATAATAAGATTAACACGGGTCTTTCCAAAGGACAACAAAAGCGCCTGGCGCTCATATTTGCCCTAATGGAGAAGCGGCAGATATTGGTACTAGATGAATGGGCTGCAGAACAGGATCCGGCTTTCAGGCATTTTTTTTATACAACGCTGCTGCCATTGCTGAAAGAACGCGGTATCACGCAGATTGTAGTGACGCACGATGATCACTATTTTTCAGTGGCAGATCATGTCGTGAAACTGAATTATGGAATGATAGAAACCAGTACTGCTGATAACACCGCAGGGATACCCTTCAAAAATAACTTCTGATGTCAAACAAAATTTTTCCACTCACGTCCTCCCAGCAGGATATTTTTTATGAGCAGTGTATGTTCCAGCATTTACCCGTCTATAACATAGGTGGTGTAATTGACATGCCCGGCGTAATTGACGTTGTGGCCTTCCGGGATGCATGTCACCTGCTGATTTCTTCCAATGAAAGCATGCGTTGTGGGTTGGTGATACAGAATGATATCCCCATGATGGAACTGGCAGAGGAATTCTCTTTACCTTTTAGTTATTACAACTATGCTGATAGTCCGGAGCAGGTGGATACCTTTATCAAGGACGACTTTTCGCAGCCTTTCGATCTGATGACTGACCGGCTGTTGTGTAAGTTCGTATTGTTCCGCTTGGCAGAGGATAAATATAAATGTTACTTTAAATGTCATCATATTGTGGCGGACGGATGGGCTACCGGTCTTTTATTTAAGCAACTGACAGTATGCTACAAAAACATACTGGCTGGGACCAATGCAGTTGTGTACAAGGGTAGCAGCCTGGATTCGTATGTCCGGGAAGATCAGGCGTACATAGGGAGTGATTTGTATGAGACGGATGCCACCTACTGGCGCAAAAAGTTTTCGGATTATGTTGAGGATGAACCGTTGTTCCAGGTCCGTGGGAGTTTGGATACTGCAGTGAACAGGGTCACACTGTCACAGCGTTGTGGCTCCGGTCTTTCCGTCCTTTGTAAAAAATATGATGTGTCGCCACTTCATATTGTACTGGCTGCAGTATACATCACTTTGTTCAAAATTACCGACCGAAATGAGATGGTGATCGGCGTACCGGTTCTTAACCGTTCCGGGAGCAAATCCAGGAATACCACTGCTTTATTCATGAAAGTGACACCGTTGTTGATGAAGATCACTGGTGAACAGACTATATGTGACCTGGTGTTGGCGATTAAAGATGGGCTCCGGCAGGATTTTAGACATGCAAAATATCCGGTGAGCAAGATGCTCACGAACATGGCCGGTGGGTTGAATGAACCATATTTGTTTGATGTGCTGGTTTCCTATGAAAAACATGCGTTTGGTTACAGCTTCGGTGACTTTGAGACTTCTGTATCTCCATTGATACAGACGTCGGCCAGAGCTGCATTGTCGTTGTTTGTGCATAAAGTAGACGGGGAGCAGTTGGTGTTTGATGTTGCTTCTAATATTGAATTGTTCGGAAACAATGATACGATCGCCGGATATCTGGAAAAATGCCTTGAAAATATCATTTTTTCAGAAGATCCTGTTGTAAAATCAGTAGACATAATGGACCTGCATGTGAAAAACCGGTTGTTGTACAACTGGGGGAGCGGGCAGGTAGTAGGTTTGGGAAATGCGGTATTGCCGGATCTGTTTCAGAAACAGGTGGATGCCACGCCAGAGGCTCTAGCTCTCCTGTCGACCAATCTGAGCCTGAAATACAATGAGGTGGACCGTTTAAGCAATGCTGTCGCCAATCTGCTGAGAAGCCAATACCAGCTTAAGCCAGGCAGCCTGGTGGCAGTGTCTTTGAACAGGTCCATCTACTTCACTGTGACCATAATGGCAATATGGAAAGCTGGTTGCGCATACCTGCCTCTTGATCCGTCAGTGCCGGAGGACCGTAATACCTATATTCTTGGAGACAGCGGTGCTGAAATGCTGATTACTGACGATATAGGCGGACGAGTTGCCGGTTATTTTCACATGCCGGTGGTTTCCATACAGCAGCTGACAGAACAGGCGGACGACGGAGGGGCTCCCAATATCACTGTTGATCAGGCAATGCTTGCTTATGTAATATACACCTCTGGTTCTACCGGGCTGCCTAAGGGCGTAGAAATATCGCACAGAGCGTTGGTAAATTTTATGCGTAGCATGCTTTTGTGTCCCGGTTTGTCTGGAGGCTCTATGTTGCTCTCTATTACCACCTATTCCTTTGATATTTCTATTCTTGAACTTTTTTGGCCATTGCTATGCGGAGGCTGTGTTTTTATGGCAGATTCCGATACAGTAAAGGATCCTGAGCTGATAGTGTCCCTGATGGAAGCTGTGAAACCTGATATTATGCAGGCTACGCCCACGATGTGGAAAATGATCCTGGAAGCTGGCTGGAAGGGCGATTCCCGCTTGATGTTGTTGTGCGGGGGGGAAAAGCTGGAGCATTCGCTTGGAAAAGAGCTATTGGCAAAATGTCGCAGTCTGTGGAATATGTATGGTCCGACAGAAACAACTATCTGGTCGACACTGCGTCATATTGACGATGAGAATATTATCAGCAATATAGGAAGGCCGTTTGCCAACACGCAGGTATATGTCTTAAACGAAAACCGGCAATTGTTACCGCCGGGATTTACTGGTGAGATATTCATAGCTGGAGAAGGACTGGCGATAGGGTACAGGAGCCGGCCCGAACTCACGGTAGATCGGTTTGTACCTGATCCGTTCGTTCCTTCAAAGCTGATGTATGCGACGGGAGATTTAGGGAAATGGTCACCAGATGGCGAACTCGGTATTATCGGACGCAGAGACGGGCAGATAAAGATCCGCGGTTTTCGCATTGAGACCGGTGAGATAGAATACTGGCTTAACCGGCTGCCGTTTGTTTCGATGGCCGTGGTAGTGCCGGAAAGCGGTGATAACGGCGATGTCAAGCTAGTGGCCTGCTACACTATAAAACAGGATTTCTCCGGTCCCATCGGTACAAACGATATAATCAGGTTCCTGGTGGAGAGGCTGCCGGGGTATATGGTTCCGGAACGTTTCGTTTGCCTGCAGGCTTTCCCTCTGACACCGAACGGGAAAATCGACAGGAAAGCCCTGAAAGGTGCTGTGCCTGACCTGAAGACATCCGATATTTCATCCCATTTAGGAGAATCATCTCGCTATGGGAAAATGATCAGATTGTGGAAAGCGTTTTTTCAAACCGAAGCTGTCGGAGAAAACAGCGACTTTTTCAGGCTGGGAGGAAATTCATTGCGTGCTATCCAGCTGGTTTCCGCTATCAGGAAGGAATATGGCCTTACATGTAGTTTTGCAGCGATTTTCCGGTGTCGTTCCCTTGCGGCGATTACAGATGAGGTGCTTGCCGGCAATGTGGCGTTGCCGCAAACGATTCCGGTTGCTCCATTGCTGCCATATTATCCGCTTACCTATATGCAAATGGGTATCTGGTTAAGGGCCCAAAAAGGAGATGGCAGTTTTGCCTATCATATGTCAGCCCTGGTGAAAGTAAAAGGGAAGATGGATATTCCCCGTTTTGTCGAGGCGCTGAAAATCATGAAACGAAGACATATAGCACTCAGGACGCAGTTTGGCATTGACGGTGATAAGCCGGTGCAATATTTTCAGCCTGCTGATAATGATAACCTGTCATTTAATTATTTTGACGCGGTGGCGGAACCCGAAAAGTCGGCGGCAATTGTACAGGCAACCACGGAGACTGCTCTGGACTTGCAGTCGTCTCCACCCTGGAGGGTTTCCATTGTAAGGGCCGCTGAAGAGGAATATGTGGTGATTGCATGTTTTCATCATATCATCATTGACGGGTATTCGGTTAATCTGTTCGTCAGGGAGCTGGGGGATGTATACAACCAGCTGATGGAGGGCGCAGTGTCTTATCCGGACAAGGCAACCATCACGTTTAGGGATTATGTTAGCTGGCGGGCTTTACTGCCCATTTCAGAAAGCCCGGTGTTGCCTGGCCTGATTCTAAAATATGATAAACCGGTAATATCTTCATTAGCCCCGCTGGCGCAAATAAGCTTAAAGCTGGATGCAGATCATTTTGGAAAATACCGGCAGCTGATAACGGAGGCGGGAGTGACGCCCTATGTAATGGTATTAGCCTTATCGGCAATAGTATGCAGCAGCACCAGTGGAGAGACAATGTTTTCTCTGGGAGGGCCCGGATGGGGACGCAGTGGACTGGGGCTCGAGCATGAAGTGGGTATTTTCATTGAGATGTTAGAGATTCCTTTTAATCTCAATCGCGAAACATCTTTTATCACCTGGCTGCGCGAACAACAGGACCTGATGATCAGGTACGCGGACAGTAATACGTTTAGATTGAGGCCACAGGTGACGGATATAGTAGTGTCTCACGAACTTTCGTCAGATATGACGATAGCATCAGACTGGCTGAACGGAGCAGTGTCTGAATTTATACCGCTACCTGTTAAGGTTGCTAAGTTCGCACTGAGTCTTAATTACGTGGAGACTGATAATACGCTGACGGTTAATGCCGATTTTAACAGCCAGTTATTTGAAAACGAGACCATCTGGACCCTTTTGAGTAAGTTTCCTGTTTTACTTGACCTTCTCCACCAACACCCTGATACCAGCATTGATCAGCTTGGGAAGAGGTTGCACCGGTTTATATTGTCAAAGCGACCGAGAAGAAAAATAAATTTTGTACCTGATAACAAACGAACGTTATGAAAATAATACAGAGCTTCTGGACAAAACCTTTCCTGCGGTCAGGGGATTTACTGACGGATGCCCGGCTGAACGGTGGGTGGCCGCATCGCCGGTTCAATTACTACAGTATAGCATTGAGTTATCATCACCTCCGAAAATTTTATGACGAAGTAGAGCTGGTTACTGACAGCATTGGATATGAGTTGCTTATTGAAAAACTGCGGTTGGCTTACAACAAGGTAAGTGTTGAATTGGACCATTTGGATGATTATGAGCCCGGGTTGTGGGCATTAGGAAAGATTTATGCGTACCGGATGCAGGAAAGCCCTTTTCTGCATGTTGATAATGATATCTTTATTAATCGCCCCTTTGGCTCTGTTGTTAGTGAGGCAGCATTGGTGGCCCAAAATAAGCAGGCCAGTACTCCGCACTATTCTACCACCTTTCGTGATATATGCAAGAGATTTCCCTATGTGCCTGGTTACCTGAAGAAAATTGAAGAGTTGCCCTTCGTTCCCTGCGTGAACGCCGGTATTTTAGGAGGAAGCAATATTGCCTTTTTTCGTCAATACACTGAAGAAGTGTTTGAATTCATCAATAGGAACCATGACTTTATCAGTGGACATATGGATCAATTCAACAGTGCTTTTGTGAATGTAGTGTTCGAGCAGGTTTTGTTTTACTCGTTGTCCAGGGAGGCGGGGGTGGATATTGACTATTTGTTCCCGGATCATAATGATAATCCGCCATCCATTGGTTATTTGCACGAGATGGATTGTCATCAGGGGTATGCCCACGCCCTGGGTGATTATAAAAAGCTGCGAATGGTGTATAAAATGGTGGAGCATGAACTTAGCACCGGGTATCCGGAGTCGTTCAGCAGAATTAATGACTTATTATCTGTTCTGGAATTATAATGTAATTCAATCGAGCCATGAATAAACATGAAACTATAGCGTATTGTCAAAATATCTTTGAGAGGCTGAGTACCGCGAATGTGAAACCTTTTGGTAGCGGGCCTCTGGGGAATAGCCTTGTCAAAGGGAGCGCAGGTAGCCTTATCTTTTTATTGCAGTTGTATGATGTTGCCCAATCCCCGACGGTATTGTATTATATTTTAGAGGAAGCCCGAAGGACAGGGGAGGAGTTCGGGCAACATAAAACGCTTAACTATTCACTGGGATACGGAAAGATGGGAAACGTTTACCTCTACCTGCAATTATACCGGCGCCTTGACGACCGTCGTTGGTTAGATGAAGCGACAAAAGTAGTGTGGGAGTTTGCAGAGTCGCATGGAATATGTTTCGCGCTCCAGAATGGGTGCGGCATCAATAAAGGTACTTCAGGAGTACTGTTGGTGCTATTGGAACTTTATCATTATACAGGGGAGAATTGGTTGTACGATGCTATCCGTGAGTGTATAGGAAGCATTATGCAGAAAATGGATGTCAGAGGGGCCTGGCCAACATGGAGGGATCAGCAACATACCGGTGAATGCCGGGAATGGATTTCGGCAAGAAATGCTGTTGCAACGACATTCATCAGTATAGCAGATTCTTTTTCTATTGAACACCTTTCTGCATTTGTAAGAACCAATTTGGCTGATCTTGCAGACGGTAGATCGTTGGCTGCGGCCTTGTACAAAGAAATGGAGGAAGCCGGTATAAAAGGCCCGCCGGCAGGTATGATATGTCTGAAGGCATATGAATTATCGTCAGACCCGGCATACCTTTATTCCCTAGATAACATCATAGCAGAGTTGTTGGAACAGTTCGGCGGAAAAATGGAGCAGGATGATTTTACGATGGAAACGGGACTGTGTGGCTTGGGGTATTTGTTGCTGAGACGTTTGTCGCCAGCGGGGGCTGTCCAGCCGGATTTTTTTCTTCCAATGAAAGTATACAGCGTTAACGTACCTGGCGCTCGTTTACCTTTTCCGGATGAGGATGAATTTCAGCACATAATACTGGGCGGTCTGTTCCGGAATTCCTATAAAAACTGTACAGAGGAGGAAAAAGAACGGATCAGGGAAAAGGTATTTAAACCAGGTAGTATACTGAACGTGCATAATTTTGATGTTTTGGAGACAGAAGAAAAACTTCGCGTGGACCTTGCATTGATGAAATCTGCAGCGGTATTAAAGGGAGGCAGTGCCGAATCTGAAATGGCAGAGGTGCTGGCGATCTCCGAAGTTGTACGGAAAGACCGGGAAACGGTTATGAGCCTGCCCATTACCGTTTCATCTGAAGTGATCATAACCACCCTTCCAGCGGCCGACGCTAACCCGGATATGGAGAATTTTTTGGCTACCTATGGAGTCGGCTCTTTTGCCTGCCGGATTGACAGTATGGGAAGCCTCGATGTGAAGCCTCTTAATTTATCAAAAATAGTTTTCGATTATCTGGGAGACTGCGGAACGGGGAACGACATCAGTGCCGGCATTTGCCAGTTCGTAGCTTCACAGCCGGCACCCGCCAGGGCACTTATCTGTAAGTATTTGAGGGCGCAGGAGCCTTTTTTGGAGCAATATATTAATGAAATGGTGTTTCAAGCGATTAAATTTTATCTGACAGAAGGAGTATTTGTATTGTTGCAACGCGAAGAATCCTTATTTTCGGATAAAAATACCCTTATTCCCAAATCAATTCAACTTAGTAATGAAGCTTAGCATTCAATCTTCCAGACTGTTAATCCGCGATTTTTCAAAAAATGACTGGGAAGATTTACATCGGTTGTATATGATGCCTGAAACGGTAAAATACAATCCAAGTGGTTATCCGGAGAGTGAATCCGCAACGGAGAAACTGGTGGCAGAGTGGTCGGAACAACCGGCAGCCGCTCACCGGGAGGAGTATACCGTGGCGGTCATAGAAAAGGCGGAGGGTGGTTTTGTGGGAGTTATTTCACTGGATCTGGGTGACGCCAAATATAGAAAAGCAGAAATCTGGTATAAGCTTTTACCGGAATACTGGGGAAAAGGCTACGCTACAGAGGCTGTAAGCAGTATGCTTGCTTTCGGATTTGGGACATTGAAATTGCATAGAATAGAATGTGGCTGCAGTATCCATAACACGGGCTCATACCGTGTGATGGAGAAGGTGGGTATGACACGTGAAGGTGTTAAGCGGAAGGTGCTGCCGTTGGAAGATGGATGGCACGATGCATATATTTATGGCATTTTGGCGTCGGAGTTTGCCAGGACAGGGGAATAACCGGGCCAAGGAAAACTGACAGAACCCGGCAGCTTGCCGGGCGTTCTATAAATGGTAACAGCCATGGCTTCATCCGCTAATAGCAAATGAAGCCGCGGCTGTTGTGTTATTGATACAACCGTCTTTCTCTTAAATACCGCAGCCACTGCTCCGGCAGACCAGTTGTATACCGTTGGCTTGTTTATACTTTGACAGCAACAGATCGAAACCAGTATTTTCGACCACTCTTTCTAACTTGTCAAAATCGCCCCAGCGCGTTTATCCGTACCCATGCCCAACGGGGAAGCTTACCCATTTTCGAGATGGCAGCCGTTTCCTAGCATCGTGTGCCCGAGGCATGATTGGTAACTGTTTGTTGAGGCTATGAAAGGAAGTGGCGTCCTTGTAATCGCAGACAAAGAATAGGGCCTGCAGGTGGCGCCGGTAGATTTTATCAGTTCATATGCCAGCCGGACGGCTGCCTCACTGTCAGCTTTGAAGTCCACATCTATCATAGTATGGTCCTCTGTTGGCAACGTAACTTAGCTAATCTACCTGAACAAGGGGAATGAAAGTTGCAAGCTTTCGTTTTAACTGAGAATCCTTGAATGGTTTAGGCAAAAATGCATCTACGCCGGCCTCAAAACACCGTTGTATCTGCTCAAACTCAGCTGAGGATATAATAATTATTGGAGTTTTGTTGAGAATGCTGTTAGTCTTGAATTCATTGATTAGATCCAATGTATTAAAGTTATTCTTTAGATTAAAATCTAATATAATTACGTCGGGAAGCTCTTTAACTGCGACAATAACAGCCTCCTCTGGTGAGGCGGCGCCCACTGGCTGACAGCCAAATCTGGTTACCGATCTCATGGTTATATCCCTAAGAAAATCCGAATCTTCGATCACGAGTATTTTTTGACCGTTGAATCTGAAATTTGAAAAATTGATAAAAGATTTTATTTCTTCATCAGTTGGAATTGTCAGGGGAATAGAGACTGTAAACTTGGCCCCCTTTCCTTCTTTACTATGTAACGTAATTGTACCATTTAGTTGTTGGACTAGTTTTTTGGCAAGCGCCAGGCCAACCCCTGTACTCATTATGCCAACGGAAGATTCGCCGCTCGTAAAGAACGCTTCGAATATTTTATTCTGCTTATCTTCTGGTATTCCAGGACCATTGTCTTTAACGCTAATAATTAGTCTTGAATCCGAGTTACGGACATTCACATAGATATCCGTTTTTTCAAACGAAAATTTAATTGCATTAACAATTAAATTCGTTACGATGTGGTTAACTTTAATTCTGTCAGTTATTATATATTGTGGAGTGTTTTCATTAATATTAAGAATCAGGGTTGCGTTCTTTTGTAAGGCCTTATGCCCATAAAGCCTAATCAGGTCTGTAGCCCAGGAATGAACATCCATGGTCTCATTGTTAATTGCTCTTTCTCCTTCTTTCTCATATCTCGCCCATGTAAGGATAGTTGAGCATTGATCTGCAATCACCGAGCCTGCAGTAGTCAACCGCCATAGGTCGTCTAATAGGATATCCATGCGGGTAATACCTTCAATGTTGTCGACCCTTTGAATATAGTTACTTACTGTTTGAGTAATTATGTGAGCTGGATTGCTGATTTCATGAGTTACCTCATTCAAAAGCATTGAGGTAGCTTTTTCCGCTTTCAGATACTTTTCCGTTTTAGAGGCAATCTCCATTTCAGTCAGCCTGGCCTGTTGTACGCTCCGTTGTATAAAAAAGAACATTAAGGTTACGCCCAGCGTGGTAACAGAAGCGTAGATTGTCCAACGTACTAAATTCACCTGGGAGGTTGTTATTGGCCATTCAGGAATGTACTTATGCTGGTAATTCAATTCCAGTAGCACAATTGTGATTACTGACATTACCATTGCCACAATGCGATATGCATTCGTTTTAAACACAAGATACGCTGCAACCAAAAGGTAAAGGGTTAAAATTCCTGCATGGGAATTTTCGCCAAACTTGGCGCCAAAATAAAGAACAGAAAGGCAATGCGTCACGTACATTAAAAAAGCTGCGGGATCGTATGCCCGTCGTTTATTCAAACACAACACAACAACGAATAGGAGATCTTCACCCAGAGAAGGAATTAACACCCCTCTGATATCTGTTGCAACATAAATCACAAAATTAGCTACCAAACCTACACCGATATTGATTAGTGCCATTACATTGATGGTACGGATTATGGTCTTCCTAAACGAAATTGGTTGACCTTCAACTCCAAAATCGATAATTTTTTGGGTAATTGTCTTGAGACGCATATTTGGACAATGTTTTGGTGGGCTAGCAAATAAACTGACTCCAGTTCTAAGAAAATTAGGACCTTAACTATCAGATATATAAATATAATTTACGATTATATGCGACTTGGAAATGTTAACAGAATGTTAATTTGCGAGTTTCGCAATTTTCCCTAGCACCCTATTTCATATATTATATATCAAATAAATAAATTTAATTTTATATGCTGTCACTTTTATATCCCGAAACATGGACGACCTCAAAATTAAAGCAGGGGGTACATTTTGATCCGAATTTTACCACATATTTTGGCCATCGTGGATCTTGGCAGGTATACGACTATTCGAACGTTAAACGAGTACTCACCGATCATACAATCTTCGGCAACCAATATACTCCTCGTGTAGAAAATAACCCGTTGGCTGAAAATTTAAATCAGGCAGATCCTCCTCAACATACCAGATTGAGGGCATTTATGACGAAAACTTTTACACCCAGTTTGGTTAAAGCAATGGAACCATCAATACACATCGCCGCATCCGATTTACTGAACAATATTGATGATCACGAAACAGACTTTGTAAGTGGCTTTTCGGCCAATTTACCTGTCAATATTATCTCCCAGGTATTGGGAATCACAAGTTCCGATTTTTCGCAGGTTGCCAAGTGGGTCGATGCTGTTTCTGCCGTGCCGACTCCAGATACATTAGCTTCGTACTACCAATGCCAAACCGAAATTATGGAATTTCTTCTGAAAGAAGTGCGAAAGAAAAGAGAGAAACAGAATAACTTGATTTCACAATGGCAACAAACAGAAATAGCAGGCGAGTACTTAAATGAAATGGAAATAGTCCTGTTTTGTATAAATCTATATCTCGGAGGCTCAGGTACGCTTGGTGGCCTACTCGAGTTAGCTATATTCACGTTATCTGAAAAACCAGAACTTCAAGACCAACTTTATCAAAATTCTAACTTAATCCCTGCCTTCATTGAGGAACTACTTCGGTTCAGACCCCCAGTTCCTACGATGTATCGCATCGTTAAGGAAGAAACGATGATTGGCGACCAGACGTTAAAAAAGGGGGAAATTGTGACCGCCTGGATTGCAACAGCCAATCGGGATGAACTTGTGTTTGATTCGCCTCATACTTTCAATTTGGCAAGAAAAACTGCATCACAACATTTGGCTTTAGGCCATGGTATCCATTTTTGTTCTGGAGCACATTTGGTGCGTACAGAAGCTAGGATTTCGCTTGAAATAATTTTACAGAATTTAAAGGATGTTAAGGTAGTCGGATCTCCGACATTGAAAAATAGTGTTTTGGCAAGTACTTTCACACAACTACCGATACGTTATAATAAACGCTTACAGTAAAAACATAAATCGCCAAAATTCAATGTGCTATCTATGTGTAACTCTAAGACAGTCGAAAAAGAATATACTTTTTCATTGTATTGTCAATATACCATATTATTCTGCTAGTTGGTATCTCCATAAAACTGTGTCAAAGGATTCAACTGAATACCTTTAACACAGTTTGCTTTTGGCGGTAAGCCTAGGAAAATGTGTGACTATTTTTTAGGACTTTTGTGTCTCAACTCTTCAATCTCTTTGCGAAGAGATTCAATTAATTCATCTTTCAGTTTCAATTCCCGTTCCATATATGCGAGTAATTTATCCGCATAGTTGAAAGTAGGCTGAAATTGGTAAGTAGCCTGATTTGATGAGTCATGAGTGGTGATTGTAAAATCGTTTGAAATAAACTGTACCATTGCCTCTTCTGAATAGTTTTTAATTGCATCAGCAGAAACGTCCATAATTTCAGCAATCTGGTCTAACAGTTTATCGTCAATAGTGTCCTTCTGTAGCAAACGAGAAACCTGTTGTTGACTTATTTCCAGACCTGTGGCTAAAGTGTCTTGCTTTATGTCTAGGGCATTCATAAGTCTTCTAACGTTATTGCCTATATGTGGTTTTTTTACAGTATGCATGTTAAATATTTCTGTTTACAAATATATAAATAATTGGTGAAGGTGCGTTAGGTGTAATTTACGTAGAATTCCGTGTAAATTACACTCCAATTGAGTAGAATACTTCGATCATAATGATTTTTTTTGCATTGGTATTTATTCTGCAATAATTCCTCAAAAACTGAAAATGTGGTTGATATGGCTAAAAAAAATATTTCAGTGCTGCTATTTATAAATGATAGACTTGGTGAGCTCCCACAGGCTTTTCGAGCGCAGTTTTGCCAGATTTGTTCCTATTCACTCCCAACTTTCTATAGAAGATGTAAAGAAAAGCCAAAGGACTTCAACAAAACAAAGAAATTCATCAAGGATATCGAGACAGTGAAGGCAGGGGAAGCTGTGATATCCGTAATGGATAACTTATACAAGGATCTATATCAATACTATCCGAATGAACTTCGTGAATGGATCCGGCAGCTAAATAGTCCTAACGTTGGCAGATACACTCAGAAATCAATGTAACGATTGTGTGCAAAATTATTACTATATGTAATTATATATGGATTTTAAATAGAACTATTTCGGTAAAGTGATTTTTTGCTTACTTTTGCCGCCAAGAAATTCGCAATAATATTAAGCTGCTTTCTTATTCCAATCAGCGAACCTAGGAAATTCAACTGAAGCGTGGAACGAGAGAGAGGGCTTGCGTTATGCGCAGGCTCTTCTTGTTCGCTTTCATGCCTTCCTAGGGGCCGCTGGTGACAAGTTGAGTCCTGCGCTTTTTTTATGGGCTCGCTCTGCATTACATTACACAATCCCTTAAAAATTCATTGTATTACTCAAAATTTTAGACAATGGCTACTGAAAATGTCCTGAAACTAGTATATACAGAAATAGCGGGCATCCGAGCAAAATTTAGAGAGCGCGTCTGTAAAGAATGTAATTGGAGCAGACCAACTTATTATAGAAAAATGCGTGATGACAGCTTTCCTTTAACCCCATCCCCGGGGCGTATCTTAAGCAATGCTGAAAGAGACAAAATTACAAGCATAAGAGTTGAGATATACACAGAACTGTTTAACAAATATGTTAATAAAGGCAAAAAGGGACGAATTTACATTTCAAAATAGAAAAGGAAAACTGGAGAGGCGAAAGATAGTAGGAAATATTTTGACACCTAATAGAAATATAAATTTCATCTTAAACATTTAACGTCTACAGATAAGCTTAATTACTTTATGGAGACCAGCAAGTCGACCTTCCCACAGTCTGCCACTCAGGCTTGTGTCATACAATAGAGATGGAACTGCTGCCGCTATGTAGTCTAGAAAGACAAAAAGGAGTCTATTACGGACATTAAAGATGCTTGAAGCTATAGCCGAGCATTCTGCCATAGCTACTCTTGACGCACTGAATGTTAAATGGTGTCCCAAATACGCATACGTCATCAAAAGTCGGCGCGAAAGCTTGGAGGACCTCACTGTCTTTTTTTGACTTCCCAATGGAGAATAGATAGCTCATTTGCATGACAAACCTCATCGAAATGGACGGCAAAAATTTGAAAGTATATCCCAAAGCAAACTATCCTTCCCTAGAGGCGACGCTTTGAGCCACTGGAAGCGATTTACTCACTTGATGCCGCTTATGTTTAGCTAATCCGTTAACAATTACATCGGCGACAACCATCACGCACCCATCGCCAGAGAGCTTTTTCCAAGGAATTTCTTCATAGCCCTTAAAATTCAAGAAAAAGTTTGTCCTAGAAATAGCTTTGTCATAATGTAATACGTAAAATTTGCATTGGATGTTTACTGATTTTTAAAATATTGAATCTCAATAATTACACTCTTTGGATCGAAACTAGCAACTATCTTTTTGTTATTGGATAACGCCTCTACTAACTTCTCTATATTTTTACTCTTAGTAACTTCTTTGCCTACTCTACGAGCGATCTTCACAAATGGGCTTCCTAATCTTTGCAGAAGCACAGCGATAGTATCTTCTGAAATTGTCTGTATATTACCAATGATAATATCAACTGTGTCATCTTCCGTTAAGGTTCCATTCAAGCTCGCTATTTGTGTATCATCCATTTTCATATTTGGGAGGTAAAAGACACTACCGGGAAAGGGTATCCTCTCATTAAATAGCGAGCTAAGCAATGATGGGTTTAACTTGGTGTAAAAGAATTCCCGCTGTTCATTGGTAAGGTCAGATTTTAATATCCCAATTAAATCGTCACCATCTAAATCAAGATGATCAACGTCCGAGACCAACTGCTCCCAGTGATTTTGAATGTATTTTACAAACAGTTCAAAAAGGCTTCGTTTTAGAGAAAGTGCAACTCTTTTGGAATACTTAACCTGTGGAAGTATCTCTCCTGCAGGCTCCATGCCTATATTGGTAAAGTCCAATGTGTCAATCTCGAACAAAATTGCCTTTGAAAGCCGTAGTTTAACGCTTTGTGCTAGACCTGGTGTTTCTAATAACTTTATAATTACATCCTGAAAATTCAGACCTGAATTTTCGGCTTCATTGTGATATGTAGACGTTTCCCGAACCTTCTCCTCCCCGAGCATCCAGTTAACTCTATCCTTCTCAAGCCAGGAAATAAGCACAGATGAAATCTGAAAATTTCTTTCATAAGACGATACATTACGCCAGCTTGGTTTTATACGGTCATAGTCAATTAAAGCGTTCCAGAGATCGTGCGCAACATCATCTAAAGATGTTAATTCGAATCTAGTGCTTGCAATAACTTTCTCTTTCGATTCTTGCAAAACATCGCTACTATTAAGAATTTCGATTGTTCCTTCAACGCTTTCTCGCTCATGGTTTTCGTATTTCAAATACACGTCATCAACATAGATGCCCAAATTTTGTCGAATATAACTAGCCAAATCTGCCAATTCGGGAGTTTCCAAAATATTTGTAAACTGTCCTTTGTTAAATCCTATTAAGTTGTCGGTCACATTTGAAGACGCAATCATAAATTCAATCATCGCTTGGTTTAGTTCGAAGTGGTGCTTCTTTAATACTATATCTCTGAGATTTTTCGAATGTAATCTAGTTACGGGTGGTAATGCTATTTTGATGCGTAAATCGTCCAATAAAATAGATAGACGATCTATAATACACCCATCTCCAAGCAGAAAGATGTCCTTTTCATGAGCAATAGTATTCGAGAGCACACGATCAATATCCTGGTTCTTTATATCTTCTATTTCACCAAACTTGATAAGGCTAACCAGATACTCCGTAACCTCAGTTTGAGACAATAAATTGTCATGAGATACAGTGCGCCAGAATTTATTCGTTCTCTTAATTATGCCTGCGATTAGCAGTCCAAAGGTTTCTGGTTTATTTTGTTTATACTGTTGAATGAAAGAAAAATGTTCGCTTTCCAATTTTGCCAGTTGATTAGAAATTAATTTAAGTTTTTCGGAATTGTTGCCGCTCGACAACAAGTACGATACCAGTTCGAAATTCATCACTGTCCAAGAAGAGCACTCCGCTTCTGTTACTCTATCGGCTACGATTGCAGTTTTTTCCAACTTATGCTGCCATTCTAATGCTCTTTCATTCTTTACCGCAAGAATGTACTCTACATCGGATTTACCCAATTGGCCAGGCTTAAAGTAGGAAAGATAATAGCTGTAATCTTCATTAATATAGCCATTTCTAACTAAAAATGTAAGACGTGTATCTTTATTGATTTCTGTCGTTATCCTATCGAGTGATTTCAATTTGAGTAATTCGTAGAATGTGTATCCTCTGATACGAGATATCTCTCTTCCTACTTCGCTTAATCGATCTTTTGCCTGGTTCTTATCAAAGTCGAAGAGCTTTACTAAGTCTACTTCTCGTTCATCGTAAGATCTTTTGTCATCTACAAGCTTTTCAACCTTACTGAACTCATCCCTGATATTCGTAGTCCCTCCATTTGTCCGGTGAAAAGTTATAGTGTGACTCGATTTAATAAAAGAAAATAAACTATCCTTGGTCAAATCATCCAGATTACGGTAATCATTGTTAACATAGAGCTGTCCTGAAAAATAAGCATCACGTTCATAGATATTCTTATAAAGAATGGCTAAATATACAAGGCGAAGTTCTTTCATCGATGAATAGAAATTTCTTTCAATTAACCCGATATTCGCCTTCAATTCATTAGCTTCGGATTCCAAGTCCTCAATAAGTTCTTTTTTTATTGAATCTTTAAGCTGAAATAAATCATACAGCATCCCTTTGTTTTCCTGCAATAGGGTAAAATCAGCTGGATGAATGTTTTTATAAACAATCAGACTAAGTAACTTTGCGTTGTCTAAATCTGTGATATTTAATTGCTTTCGATATATTTTAAACTCGTTAACGATATTGGTAATCAGTCTTCCATCAGTAAGAAATAAAGACAGGTCACTGAGGAATGATTCAGAGATGGGTTTTTTAAGGTTCAGTTCCGCAAATGTTGTAATCAGTTTTGATGCTGAGTTGGATGCATTAGTTACCGGAATTACAGGCAGGATAAGGTCAAAAAATTTAGTTCGGCTCTCATCTGCAAATAAATCGTCCCGAAGGGCATATAGGAAAGTTATTTTTCGAGTTATTTGCTTTGAATTATTGAGCAAAGTATTTATCTCACGCAACTTTACAAAGATTTCTGGGTCACGAAATCGGTCAAGATCTTCGACTACAAGAATATCAAACCTTGTAGAGGCAAAGAAATAAAGTATTTCATCCATGTGCTCATTAAGGATAGACAGCTTATTTTCTTTCGATAGCTCGACCTCTGCACCTTGAAGATTCAGTTTTATCAGCCCAATCCTAAATACTCTGATTACGTAATAAATAACTGCAATAAAGCCGAAAAGCAAGATCATTATGGAAACAAAATCTAGTGACAACATATTCGGCCATTTTAACTCCGCAGCGTCAGCTAAAATTTTCCAATTTTTGTACTTTGAGTACAAAAAAGATAACGCAAGAAGAGGTCCCGATATCAAAAATGCAACATTCTCAGTAATAGAAATTGGGTGGATGCGCTTGAAACGAGAGAATGGCATTTCTCCTGAATGAACATGATAAAGCAGCTGTTGGAGAATACTGAATTCTATTTTTTTACTAATTTTCTCCTGCTCGTCGGCAGCAGTTTGAATTTGCTTCTCCGATTTCGGTCTTATGTTTTCCTCCTCTTCAACTGTATTGTACTGGCTTTCATCTTCATTCTTTTTGCTATCTTTGAAGGTAGCAAGGGAGATGAATATTGGATAATAATGAGGATTTTTATAGAAAAAGGTATTAATAATGCTGCTTTTCCCAGAACCATATGGGCCGGTCAGGGCTATGTTTCGAACTGCAGAATGAGTTAGCCCATCCTGTAGCGCTTTGTTATAAAGTTCAAAGTTCTCTTCGTTGATTACCGCTGTTAAGGGCGTTATAAAGTCTGGTTCTTTATTTCCCTTCTTCTGAATCCATTGATATGTCTTAATAAAACTGCGTACCAACATAAGGGTGAATTTCCCCAATAGTCTTAGGAAAAAAGCTGAAGTTCTATTTTTAAATTTCTCCAAACGGGCTTTAGGCAACCATGCCATAAGAATCAGTAAAACAGCGACGAATATAGGGAGTAGAGTTTTTATGGATATCAATCTCTTGAAATTTAAGTTAAAAGAAAGTTTAATATCGAAATATAAGTAATTTAGCAAAAATCGCCAAAAGCCTGAGCGAGGCAGAGTTGTTTCACCTATTTTGTTTGGCATTTCGGCATTTCAAGATGTCATTTACCAATCTGGCTTAAAAACTATCATACCCAAAGAGGGAATCAGGTACTTTCTCTCCAGATGAATGGGAAATATCGTTCTTTCGACCCAACAATCAGGAGAAACTTTCACCATCAACTTTATATTGATAACGTTAAGTCTATGGAGCTGTCTTAACAATAGACCAACCGCGCTACCTGAACACAGATAAACGTCCCCCAAATGGTAAGTTCGAATTTTTTATTATGCAACTTATGTCATTTGAGCACTCTTGAATAGAATTTTGCCAGTTCATAACGGTTTTTATCAACGGCACTGATACGTGGTATAAAGTATTCTAAATTGCAGTTTATTCATTAAACCCAAACCGTTAATCCAATGGAACAATTCTGCAAAAGCCAGTATGCAAAGTTGCAATCCGAGCTCGAGGAAAATACACGCTCAATGGCCAGCGCCATTCAAAAGGCTGAGGCGGCCGTTGCCATATCGAAGAATCATTTAAACATCCTTAAGGAGTTCATATCCAACTATAAATTTAACGATACCGAGGAGCGAATCCTATTCCACAAAACGTATAAACCACTTTTCCTGCTGGAGCTACTGTATTACCAACGACTGTTTGAAATAGAGTCAAATTTCCCCATTAATAACACCGAATCGGCGATTAGTTTCTATAAAAAGGAACTTAGCCAAATTAACTATTATTTTGACCGACATAATTTCCTCCACGTCTATTTTCAAACAGGAAAGACCGTTTTTGATCCAGCGATGTTTGGCAATACCGGTGAGCGAATTCCATTGTTTAATGAATATGATGAAGGAGATGGTCATTTTTCGAATCCATTTAGCTATCGCCTGGCAAAATTTCATGCCTATCAGAACCTGACTGCTTATATAGCCAACCTGGTTATCTCACTGGAAAAGGGTGAAAAGGCAATTACCCCTTCCGAATTCGATAAATTGCCAAAAGTATTCTGGAGGTCTAGCAAGGCGAGCTTTTATGAGGTGGTGTTAGGGATGGTGGAGGATGGCCTGATTACGGGAAACATCCAGACAGCCATGGAGTATCTCGGTTTTTGCTTAGGAATTAAACCTGGCAATTATTGGAGTTACTTCCAAGCCATGCGTATCCGTACTAAGGACCGGACACCCGTATTAAAGTCAATGATAAAAAGTGTGGAACGTCGCTGGGACCTGCAGGACGAATTCCCACAGCAACGGAAATAATTTCGACAGCATAAACAGCCCCACCACCATAAACAACGGAAAATTCAACATTTTTTTTAGTACCTACTACCACCTATAGTAAAATCAGATTCCAATGCCCACACCTTTGCTATCGTAATTGACGTATTCAATCAGTATCCAACAAAGACGCCAAATATGTTCAGCGATATTACCTGGTCACAATACATTTTGACAATAGTTTTTGTCTTGGCCACATATTATACCATCCTTATTTTTCTATACTTCCGCGGGGCTGTTATCTCCCTGATGCGGACACAAAAGCTGCTACCCCAAATATACAATAGAGGGGAACAACCTGAAAGGCCGGACTATCATGGGTTAGAAGAAGTGGTAGCAGATCTAAAAAGCATCCTGGAAAGTGCGGGGGGAGCGGAAAAGGGGGCTGTCCTCTCCCGGCTGAAGCAACGGTTAGATACCTACCCGGGACTTCGGCTTCCCGCCTTCCGGGTTGCTCTTTTTCAGTTTATAATCCGTAATGCCACACAGGCATGTGGTTTCACCGTTACCGAAAGGGAGCTGGATATCCTGATACCGATGGCTTCCTCTGGAATCGCTCATTAATCTTACTGTACAGTTACTCAATATAGATGCATGGCCATGCACCGAATCTTCAAACGGTGCATATGAAAAAACGTATTCCTTTTAAAACACCTGCAGGCCCCGTTTGGCTTACCGTCCTGCTCGTGATCATTACAATAACGGTGTTAGGGCAGGATGGCAACGCCGGCATCCAAAAAGCTACTACTGAAGTTAAACGATACTTCGATACAGCGCAAAAATTATTGTATGCCATCGGCGGGATCGTCGGCCTCATCGGAGCGATAAAGGTCTATAACAAATGGTCAGCAGGCGAGCCGGATACCGCAAAGGTGGCCAGTGCGTGGTTTTCTGCATGCATCTTTCTGGTAGTCGTAGCAACAGTACTCAAAGCGTTCTTTGCCCTCTAAACTATCTTTCTTATGGAACGGAAACTACCTTTAATCGACATAGAAGGGACAGGGTTCCTCGTCGATGTACTTCGCGAAGAACTGCGTCAGAAGGACAATGCGGCCAATCGTATATCCTTCAGTGCATTTTACCAGGAAGGTGAAGGCTACACTTTCCTGTATGATAAAGTAGAAAAAAATTCGCCGCAAGAACTTTCGGAGCATATTCCTGCTCCTAATGCTCCGCCCCTTGATTCCAGCCGCTATGTTTGGGTAACACTTGCCGCCCTGATGGAGCTGGACCCTGTAGGCATCGCCCTTAAGTACAATATTCCCATAGAGCTGCTCTGCGGGGAACACGCCCCGCCTGGTCTGCCACCCGATTGGGAAGATGATGAGGAAGAGGACCTGGATGATATTCTGCAATAAACAGAAGATGTATGATAAGGTACCAGATCAATAAAGGCGTTAACCGGCCGATTGAATTCAAGGGTCTGAAAGGTCCTTACATCTATGTTATGGCGGTCGGAATCGCGGCATTACTCATCTCTTTCAGCATCTTATATATAGCGGGGGTACCCACGACCATGTTGCTGCCGGCTGTTGGAATAGCAGGGTTTGGTTTGTTGAGTACGGTGTTCCGGTTGAGCCACAGGTATGGCGTACACGGGCTGATGAAAGCCTTCGCCAGGCGCGGGTTACCCTCTGCTATTTACTGCAATACACGTAAGACGATCATCGCATTAAATCACGACACCGTTAGCACAGAAAAGACATAACAGACATGGTACTCATATTTATTCTTGCAGCCATCACCTTGGCAGCAGCGATACTCAATGCCCGCCCTCCCGCAAAAACGGAGAGTGACCTGCAAGCGCTCTTACCGATATGGAAGCTGGAAAAGGGAATAATACTGTCCAAAGCAGGAGATGCAACCGTCGGGCTCAAAATAGAGCTGCCGGAGATCTTCACCCTGTCGGAGATGGAATACGAATCTCTGCACGTTGCCTGGCTGAAAGCTATTAGAGTATTGCCGGTTGGCAGCATCCTTCATAAGCAGGATTGGTTTACTGCCGAGCGATATTCAGCCATGCCCGAAAGGTCGCAGGACAACTTCCTGCAACTAAGCAGCGACCGTTTTTTTAACGAGCGCCCCTATCTGGCCCATCAATGCTATTTGTACATTACCATTAAAGCTCCCGGCCGCAAACCGGCTAGCTCCGGTTATTCCAGCCTGCTACGCAGAAGTATGGTGCCCCGGGAGCTGACCGACAGTTCCATTTTACAGCAGCTGCAAGGCAGCATCGGGCAATTCTGCCGTATCCTTTCAGATAGCGGGTTTGTGGCCATCAGTGTCCTTAGCCCTGAAGAGATAGCCGGGACCGGTAAAACGCAAGGTATTATTGACCGATACCTTTCCCTGAGTAATGATCAGCGGGAGCCAGTATTAAAAGATATCCATTTCAAGCCGGACCTGAAAGTCGGCAGTAAGCGCTGCCTGGTATTTTCTGTCGCAGATGCTGATCAGCTGCCGGCTTCCTGCGCACCTAAGCTCAATTACGACAAGTACACCACCGACCGTACGAAGTTCTTTGTCGGGTTTGCCACTCCCGTCGGGCAGCTGCTACCCGTCAATCATATCTTCAATCAGTACCTGGTATTGGAAGATCCGGTACAGACCCTAAAGACGATGGAGGCCAAGCGTAGAAAGCTGCAGTCCCTAAGTGCCTACAGCCGTGAAAACGCCATCAGCAGGGATGCCACCGTTGAATACCTGAATGAAGCCGTTGCAGATGCCCGTACACCGATTACTGCACATCTCAATGTTCTGTGTTGGACTGAAGACGAGTCACAGCTGAAGGAGATCCGTAATGCGGCCTCGGCAGCGATTTCCAAGATGGAAGTAGTCCCTCACGAAGAGACCGTTGGCGCCCCGCAGCTTTGGTGGGCAGGCATTCCTGGCAATGCTGCCGAGCTGCCTGAGAATGAATGCTTTTATACGTTCGCAGAACAGGCCGCCTGCTTCTTTAACCTGGAGACAAGCTATCGTTCCTCCAAGAGTCCCTTCGGTATCCGGCTGGGAGACCGGCTGACAGGCGTTCCCCTGCATGTGGACATCAGTGATGAGCCGATGAAAACGGTCTGCACGAACAGGAATAAGCTGGTGATCGGTGGCTCCGGTTCGGGAAAGAGCATGTTCATGAATCATCTTTGCCACAGCTATGTGCTTCAGGGCGCACATTGCGTGATCCTGGATGTCGGTCACAGTTACGAGGGTTTGTGCAAGCTGCTGGGCGGATATTATTTCACCTATTCAGAGGCCAACCCTATTAAATTCAATCCGTTCTATATCCCTGCCGGCGACTACCTGGATACAGAGAAAAAGGAAAGCATCAAATCCTTACTGGTTGGGCTTTGGAAAGCCAATGATGAAAACTTCCGCCGGAGTGAATACGTGGCCATCAGCAATTCGCTGCAGTCCTACTTCCATTTTTTATCCGGTCATAGAGAGATCTTTCCCTGTTTCAATTCCTACTATGAATTCCTGCAGCAGCATTATATAAAGGAGCTGGAAGCAGAGAAGGTTAAGGACAGGGATTTCGATATCCACAACTTCCTATATGTATTGCGCCCCTTCTACCGAGGTGGAGAATTTGATTATATCCTTAACGGCTCTGAGAACCTGGAACTGTTATCTCAGCCGTTCGTGGTCTATGAGCTGGACGCGATCAAAGACCATCCGACGCTCTTCCAGGTAACTACCCTGGTGATTGCAGAGATGTTTATTTCCAAGATGCGCAAGCTTAAAGGTATCCGTAAGGTGATTGTCATAGAGGAAGCCTGGAAAGCCATATCCAGGGCAGGCATGGCCGAATTCATCAAGTACCTGTACAAGACGGTCAGAAAGCATATGGGCGAGGCTATCACGGTCAGCCAGGAGATAGATGACCTGATCAGCAGCCCGGTCATTAAAGAAGCCATCATCAACAACTCGGACTGCAAGATCCTGCTTGATCTGAAAAAATTCGCCAACAAATTCGATGATATACAGGCAACGCTCGGCATGACCGACAAGGGCAAAGACCTTGTCCTTAGCCTGAACCGCGCCAATGAGCCTGGGAAACGGTACCGGGAAGTTTATATTGAATTGGGCAACACGATCATGAAGGTCTACCGGTACGAACCCAGTATCGAGGAATACTACGCCTACAGTACCGAGCAACGGGAAAAAATGAAAGTACAGGAGTATACGGACAAATACGGTGGCGATATCCGTAAAGCCCTCCGTGCTATTGCTTTAGAGGAGGCGGCCTGATAATGTCCCCATTTTTTCAACGATAATAAATAACAATAGTAAATATCAACGATCATGGACGTAAAAGCAGTGGTGGCGCTATATAAAGCGCATGCAGAGGAGGACGGGCTACCGGCCCGACAAAGCGGAAGGTTGCCTATGCTGGTTATTGCCGATATGCCCTATTATATCGAGACCCGTTTCAGTGTCCTCCGGCCAGTCGACCCTTATAACCTTTCTGAGATCAGGATGAGTGAATGTAGCCGTTCAACTTACGATAATGAATCCCAGCTATTCTTTTATGACAAAAAAAGCGGCGAGGGAAAAGATGACCTAACCGGGTGTATCGCCGAAAACATGCTGTTGGTAAAGATCCCGGAGAGCCGGTTTCTGGATCCCTACATGTACTCCATGCTCACTAACCTGCCGGTCTCCCGGTTCCTTGAAAATGGCCGTATGCTGATGTACCGGGTTGCAGAGACCGTACCGGTAACACAGCGGATGATCGACCGAGTTATAAAAAAAATAGGGCCTAGTGGAGAATCCTATGAAAATCTTTTTAAGGCCGCCAAGCGGGAAGCCGCTGCCCTGAATAAAAATATACAAAGTGCCCTTAATCCCAAGCTGAAAAAGCGACAGATCGGTCTAAAGTAAATCCTCCAGATTTAATTAAACCTCCACTAATACGATAATAATGAAAAAGATTTTGCTGGTACTACTGCTGATGGGGACATTAACAGTAATACCTACCCAACGGAGCCATGCTATTGTCTGGGTTGTCGTTAAAGCCGCGCTTAAAAAGGTGATCCGCCAGATCGATCTGGGTATTCAGCGCCAGCAAAACAAAGTGATATGGATGCAGAACGCCCAGAAAAATTTAGAAAATACCATGTCCCGGTTGAAGCTGAAAGAGATATCCGAATGGTCTGATAAGCAACGCCAGCTGTATGATCAGTATTTTAAAGAGCTCTGGAAAATTAAGAATGCCATCCATACTTATCAGGAGGTCCGCGCTATCATCAGACGGCAGGCCAGCCTGGTGGACGAGTACAGTCATGCCTGGTCCCTGCTGCAGAAAGACGGCCGCTTTACACTACGCGAGCTCCGGCAGATGTACCATATCTATAGCGGTATCCTGGAGGAGAGTGTGAAAAGCATTGAAGAACTGACGATGGTAGTCAGCAGTCTTACGACGCAAATGGGCGATGGCCGCCGTCTGGAGCTAATCGCATCCGTCAGCCGTCAGCTGGAACAGAACCTGGTTGACCTCCGCCGCTTTAATAACCAGAATTTCCGTATCAGCCTGTCCCGCGCTGCCAGCGCGGATGAACAAAGATTGATCAAGGAACTCTACGGACTTGCAAACTGATACTTATGGAGATCGATGGTCGGCAATATGAGCATATGGCAGAACGCTTTGCGATTGCTTTGCGGCTCAAAGGATACAGGGGTAACTTTTTCCTGATGGATAGCCGCACAGAACGGCGGCTGCCGACTGATGGCACCATTGAGAACTGCTTAAGTAAACTGCGCAAGGAGTTTGAGCTTAACGGTGACTGCCAGGATGTATTGCTGTCCACATTTTCCGATCCTGCGTGCCAGCACTACCGGTGTACATTTTTACTGGATTACTCACATATTTCAGGCTTCCATATCCGCATCGGACATCTTTATGATGTGAAGCAGGATCTGCACCATGTGATGAAGCATCTGCCGGTGGAGCAGGTTCCCGGCGCGGCAATGGTCCCTACATTTTTTCCAACGAAGAAGCCCTGGGATGATTTCCTGCGCGGAAATGGTTTCAAACCCAAATTCTAAATGTCATGAAACAGGAGCGATTGATGGAGTATATAAAAGCCTACCAGGAACTTTTAGCGGAAAAGCATTACGATGATGCTACGCTGGGCAACGGTCATCCAGCTGATGCTACAAAAATGAACCTTCAAAAAGGGTTCCTTGAATTCTTAAGTGAGGGAAAGGCTGATCAGGATGGCCTGCTGGTCCTGCAAACCTTCGGAAAAATAGGGCCCAGTAAGGAACGGGTAGGTATTGCTTTTGAGTTTCACCATAACGGGAACCTTGGAACCATTGATCTGAAACAAATGAAGATCGACAATGACCATGGTGAAATAGTTATTGTTCCGCATAGTAATTCTGCAATTCCCGACCTGCATGAAGCCTATACCCTTCTTAAAGAAAACGAGAAAGCAGACCAGAAATTGGGACGCGCTACGAACAGGCGTGGTTTCCGTCCATTTTGAACATCTGTCCTTTTAGCCCCCATTTCATCAACAGCAAATACCGGCTTATGAAAATGGGTTTATTACTGCTTTTATCCATGTTGGTTGTCTACAATGCATCGGCCCAGCTGCTGGGAGGCTTTTTCAATCAGAGTAAGACGCAGGTTAAATATTACCTGGAACAGATCGCAGCGCTCAAAGCTTATAAGAGTGTTTTGAAAACCGGCTACAATGTCGTGAGGGATGGCGCAGGTCTTATCAGCGATATAAAGGATGGTGACTTCGGCCTGCATAAAGACTATTTCAGCAGTCTTTACACAGTCAGTTCCCGAGTCAGCCATTACTCAAAGGTGAAGGCCATCTATGAAATGGAGTCGGAAATAAGCAAGGCAACCTCCCGGATAGCCCCCTATCTTTCTATACTGCCGGATAGCACTTCTGGCAACCTTCGGTCCATGCTTTGTACAGGCGCTGAGTCTGCGGCCCGCGAACTCGATGAACTGCTACTGATCCTGGAAGATGGCCGCTCCGGGATGACGGAGGATGCCCGCCTGGAAGCCATCGACCGGATACATGTCCAGGTGCAGCGCCTATATAGTTACCAGATCCGGTTACTGCAACATATATACGCGTTCCGCGAGTACTACAGGCAACGCCAGGCTGACCTTGGGCGCTTCAGGAAAATATTTGATTGAACTTTTATTTATCATCCCCAAAGGCTTCCCCCGCCAATGCGGATACATGTTTATTCTTATGCTTAAAATTATCTTACTCGGGCTTGGTGTACAAAGTACCGCATTATACCTGATGTCTTCTATGGGAATGATACCGAAAGCAGATTTGGCCATTTTCGTGGACACCGGCAAGGAAGGTACCGGAACCTACCAGTATTTGCGTTTTCTGCAAAATTGGCAAGCCGGCAACAATGGCCTGCCCCTGACCGTGCTTACTGGCAAGAACCTGTACCAGGACCTGCTGCATCCATCCTACGCAGAACGTCCTACCAGCATTCCTGCATTCACCTATAATCCCGATGGCACTATCGGCATGCTACGCAGGCAATGCACTTCCGAGTATAAAATCAGGGTGATGGACGATTATATCCGCAACAGCATCTATGGCCTGCCGAAATATGCTAGAAGGCCGGAAACCGCCTTATGGTATGGCATCACAACCGACGAAATAGAAAGGCTCTCCTTTCCGCGTGAAGCCTGGAAGGTGAATACCTATCCCTTTGCCGGATATTATACCACACACGGTGGCGCAACAGAAAAGCTGGAATGGTCAAAGCCCATGGCCCGGCAGGATGTTATCCGCTGGTATGTGCTTCGTGAGCTCCCAGTGCCACCAAAGAGCGCCTGTGTCTTTTGTCCTTATCAATCGGATGCCAGCTGGGCAATCCGTAAAAAGCTCTTCCCAGATGACTTTGCAGCCGCAATCGCTGTCGACAACGCCATCCGGAACAGTACCCGGGCGGGAATTCATTATCCTGTATTCCTGCACCGTTCCTGCAGGCCGTTGGAAAGCGTTGAATTTGATTCCCGTGGAGATACCCAATGGGGTGAGTGCTCCGGTACCTGCCATGTGTAACCGGCATCGTTAACCTGCGCCGCCCTGCTTGTGGCAAGCGGCGCACCAAACAGTGAACAATGAAAAAAATACTGTTGCTACTGGTGCTTTTACTGGCAGGAGCAAAGATACAACTGGCTTCCGCCCAGGCGGCGGAGTTAGAGCAGTTGGCGCTCAATCTGGAGAAGCTTGCCCAACTCAAAAGTATCCTCAGCGACCTGAAAAGAGGCTATGACATCGTCTCTAAGGGCTATGGTACTATTAAGAACATCAGCGAAGGCAATTTCAATATCCACGAGGTATTCCTGAATGGCCTGCTGAGGGTTAATCCCGGGATTGCCCGTTACAGTAAGGTGCCGGCCATTGTTTCGGGGCAGGCCCGGATGCTGTCTGAATACAGAACTGCCTGGCGGCAGTTCAGGGCTGGCGGCCGGTTTACGGAGAAGGAACTGGACTATATGCTTCGTGTTTACGGCAACCTATTGGACAGGAGCCTTAGAAACCTCGACGAGCTTACAATGGTACTGACTTCGGGACAATTGAGGATGTCGGACGACGAACGAATCAAGGCTATTGACCGCCTGTACAACGATACGAATGAAAAGACAGCCTTTCTGCAGGCATTCAATAAAAGGGCTTCGGCAATTAATGACCAGCGGGAAGCGTATCTGCGGGAAAACAAAACGCTGCGATCCCTTTACCATAACTGATCCTGTTAAATGCACCATTCCATGCAAAAACTCATATTTATATCCGGTAGCCTTCTGCTGATCCTTTTGTTCCTGTCGCTTCCCTGCTTTGTACAAGCGCAGGGGCTAAGTTCAGGTATCTATAAATTCAACAATATATTGGATCGGCTTTTTGACGAAATGTTGCCCCTATGTGAACGGCTGATCGGGGTAGGTAGGGCCGTAGGTGGATTGGGCGCCTTGTTCTATATAGGGCTGAGGGTCTGGAGGCACATTGCCCGCGCGGAGCCGGTTGATTTTTTTCCACTGCTAAGGCCCTTTGCCCTGGGGATGGCCATTATGCTGTTCCCGTTCGTGATCAAGATTATGAATGGTGCGCTGAAGCCTATAGAGGAAGCCACGCGGGCCATGACAGGCGACGCGCTGGACGCGGTATGGTACAATATTGACCAGCAGGAGCAGGCGATCAAACAGGATGCTCCTCCCGGTACAGGACCATCAGCGCCGGATATGGGAAAATACGAGCAGCCGGACGGCAGCAACGAAGGTATTTTTTCCGGACTGCAAAACGTCTTTACCTGGTTTAATATCAAAAGCTTTATTAAGGTCTTTATTATGGAGATCGTCCAGATCCTTTACACCGCAGTCGGTCTTTGCATCAATACGATCCGCACGTTCTACCTGATCATACTGGCCATCCTCGGACCGATCGTCTTTGCCCTTTCCATATTCGACGGCTTTCAGAACTCGCTCTCCAGCTGGTTTGCGCGATATATCAACGTCTGGATGTGGTTGCCCGTTGCCAACATCTTCGGAGGGATCACTTCTAAGATACTGGCCAACTTGATGACTATGGGCCCCGGATTTTTTGGCAGCGCAGTCTATATCATTTTTATGATCATTTCTATCGTTGGGTATACTACTGTTCCTAACGTCGCCGGCTATATTATCCAGGCAAGCGGAAGGGACACTCTCCTGCATAAGATCAACAATATGACACGCGCAGGTGGGAAAGTGGCTATGGCTGCCATCGGGAAGCTTTAGGGCCTCACCGGAATTCAATTTTTTTTAAATCGTGAAAACTGTCCCCAATGAAACATGTAACGCGCAATGTTCAAGCAGTTCCACAACATAGAAACCGCCTTCAGGCATGTCCGGTTATTCACTTTTGTTTTAATAGCAGCCTGCATGTCCATCGTATGCTTTACCATCCTGGAAAGCTATAGGATGGTTACCAAAGCCCAGGAGCGTATTTATATCCTTGCAAGTGGTAAAGCCCTGGAAGCCCTTGCTGGTGAAAGAAAGGACAATATTCCGGTAGAGGCCAGGGATCACATTAAGATGTTCCACTTCTACTTTTTTCAACTGGATCCTGATGATAAACTGATTGCCAGCCATATCGGTCAGGCCCTGTACCTGTCGGATGCCAGTGCCAAAAAGCAATTCGATAACCTCAGTGAAAGTGGCTACTATACCGGAATAATCAGCGGTAATATCAGCCAGATGGTCACTATGGATTCCATCGTGCTGGGTATAGATACTTATCCTTTCCGGTTCAAGTATTTCGGAAAGCAGCAGATCATACGGCCTACTGCTATTCTCACACGCAACCTTATTACTGAAGGATTCCTGCGGAGCGTCAGTCGCAGCGACGTGAACCCTCACGGATTTCTGATTGAGCGCTGGAAAATTATTGACAACCATGACCTGGAGATCAAAAACAGATAGTGATGTTGCGATTTTTAAAAAACAAACAGCACCACAGATTAAGTGATGCCGCTGCCAGCAGGATTGCCATGGTTATACTGCGTCATCAGTTGAAGCTTGCCGACAGGCTGGCGTCCCTGGACCGGAAGCTCAGTGGTCGCCAGCGAAAGGTCGTATACCTGATTATGGGGTTTCTGTTCTTTAGTTGCCTGACCTGGGTGACCATCCCGCTGTTCAGAAATGACCCCAAAGCGACAAAAGCGAAGTGGCTGCGGCCTCATATGGACAGTACAGTCAAGCGGACCGGATATCTCAATGCCACTCATTTACCAATACAACGATAAAAGCATGACGACAAAGACAGAAAAACAGAGGAAAAGCAGAAGGAAACTGCTGGTCTATCCGCTTCTTTTCCTTCCCTTCGCTACGCTGGCCTTCTGGATGCTTGACGGAGGCAAAGGGACAGCACAAACAGTCAGGGAGCCGCAAGGGCTCAACCATGAGCTGCCGGATGCACAACTTCCCCAGGGCCCACTGGATAAAATGAGCCTTTACCGAAAGGCCGCCGATGATTCCGCAGCATTACGTCAAAGAAGGGCTATGGATCCATTCAATGCCGGACCGGCAGACAGACTAGCCTTTAAGCTGGATTCCCTGCCTGTACCGGATACCCTGGAAGAAATAGACGGCGGCCTTACCCGGACAACCTGGAAGCATGAACCGGATGCCAATGAACAGAAGGTCGCCGATCGTTTAAAAAAGCTGGAGGCGATTATAGAAACGCCATCCAAAGCGCCTGTCGCACCTCCTGAGCCATTCTATGCTCCTGCCATGGACCATCCGGACCTGGACCGCCTTGAGCAAATGATGCAGTCCATAACAGCTCCTTCCAGCGGCGATACTGAAATGAAGCAGTTGGGTCAAATGCTGGAATCGATCAAGGATATTCAGAACCCGGCCAGGGTACAGCAGCAGCTCAGGGAGCAATCGGAAAAGAACAGAGGCAGGGTTTATACCGTCAGCCGTCCGGTGCAGGAACCTTCTGCTGGTTATTTATCCAATGGCGCTGCTTTGTCCCTGGCCCGCAAGGTCGATAGTTCCGGCGCTGCTGCGATCTATGAGCCTTTGTCGGAGCGGAACAGCTTTTACGACCTGAATAAGGCAGACGCATACACCGAAACGGGACAAACAGCCATACCCGCAGTTATTCACGAAACCCAAACGGTAATTTCTGGCTCCACCATCAAGATACGCCTGACTGAAGATGTTATGGTCAATGGCGTGCTGATACCGCAGGGTAATTTCATTTATGGCAACTGCGCTATCAGTGGCGAACGCCTCCAGATTGCCATACCCGGCATAAGATTCGGCAAGCACCTGTTTCCGGTATCCCTGTCAGCTTTCAGTCTTGATGGCCTGGAAGGGATCAGCATTCCCGGCGCCCTGACCAGGGACGCTGCGAAAGAAGGCCTCGACAGGACGGTACAAAGCCTGAATTTGATGAGCATGGATCCCTCCATCGCAGCACAGGCTGCAGGCGCCGGAGTCGAAGCCGCAAAGGGATTATTCGGCAAGAAAGCAAGACTGGTCCGGGTAACCGTAAAGGCCGGCTTCCCCTTGTTGCTCATGGATACCAAAGCGCAGCAGGACCTCCAATAAACCCGGCATGACTTATTTAATAATTTAAACACGACAGATCATATGAAACAGTTACTGTTTGTTTTTACCGCGTTGCTTTACGGAATGCTTACCGCCACCGCCCAGCAAAGCCGGATCATGGAAAATGCCCAGCTGCCATCCTTTCCCCTCGATATTACCTGGCACAAAACGGCTGTACTGATCTTTCCGCAGCCCATAAAAGATGCCGACCGTGGGGATGCCTACGTTTTGGCGGAAACCTTTAAAGATGCCAATAATATACTTAAGGTAAAAGCGGGAAAGAAAAATTTTGAAGAAAGTAACCTGCAGGTGGTGACCAGCGATGGGAAAGTGTATTGCTTTACCGTTAACTATAAAGATAACATACCAGCAAGGCCCATTGATATGGGAAGGGCAATGCCTTATGCTCCGGTAACTTTTCCGGGTGTTTCGCTCAACAGTAAGCAGGTAGAAGACCTATCCGTTAAAGTGGCCGAGACTTACGCATTCCTGCGGGGCGGAAGGTTTCACCGTTACGGGCTCAGTCTGGAAACACAAGGTGTTTATGTGAAGGATGATGTATTGTTTTTCCAGTTCCGGGTAAAAAATGAAACGCATATACCCTTTGAGCCGGCGACCATCCGGTTTTATATCCGCGATAGGGCACGCACAAAGCGGACGGCGTCGCAGGATACAGAGATCGTACCGCTGAACATCCTGCAATCCGGTACTCCTGAATCGGACCGGGGAACTACCATCGTTGCGGCATTCCCTCGGTTTACCATTGCAGAAAACAAGTACTTCGGTATTGAGATTATGGAAAAGCAGGGCGATCGTAATCCCACTAACCGTATCAAACAAAAAAAACTGCTCAAGGCACATTCCCTCTAATCCTTTTAATCTTTATGCTATGTTGAATGAAGCGACCACCGCCTATGATAAAACAGTCATGGGAGAAATCAGTAGTTGGAAAAGAATAGAAGCCTCAATTGAACAAATATCGGGGCCGAAGGTGCTCAAAGACCGGGAATGGTTGCAGCTGCGGCTTTTCGAATATGAACGCATCGTTCGTGAGTTCCGCAGCACCGCCAGGACCCGTGATGAAAAAGCCTGGCTCCTGGTTGCGGATATTGAACGCAAACGGCTGGAGAAAGCGCTATACCCATCCCTTATCGCCAGGATGATCCATAAGGTCGGTGTCGCATTATTTGAACGGCTGGATGTTGGCCGTCGCCAGGAACAGCCGACCGACACCATTTTTAATGATTCCGTGTTTCAGCGGTACAAACCGCCGACAGAGGAAAGGCAGGTGTACCAAGCGACTGAAAATGCACAAGACATTTTTGTCAAAAAGCCTGTCGGCCAGGACCTGGGTTGTAAAAAGGAGCAGAAGACAGGAAATGGCCTGCATATGTAAGCTAGGACTGGATTACGGAACTTATCCTGTTTAATAAAGAAATTTATTGCCTGATGGGAGACTTCAAAGAATTGCAGGAGAGCCTGATGTGGCTGGGGTTTAATGAACAGCAGGTGATGCACCTGGGAAGTTCAGCCGAATGTTATGGGGATAAGCCTCCTATACTGCTCTATACCTCGAGGCCGGCAATCGGGTTTATACGATGCAGGTTTGAGTTCAAGCCATCAGGCAAAGATGGCAGGCAGCTGATCGTCCATTTAAGTCTTTTGGGAGACAGTGGTAAATGGGTTGAGCTGATCGGCAGGATCTTTCCGGATAACCTTTCCATCCAGGAAATCATGGCGCAGCTGAAAATTACCTTTCCTGCAATCATTGAGTTAAATAAGCCTCTCTATTGCAGCAATGCTGCCCGCAGGGTCACCCGGCACCATAAGCGCCGTCACCTGTAGTATAGTACTATCGTGTAAATTAGTTGACAGCCCCATTTTGCTCAGTTATAAAATTATATCAATGGACAATCTGGAAAACCTTAAAGAGCAATTATACCGTAAGGGCTTTGGTACAGAGCTTTACCGGGAGCTCGAAGAAAAGATCAATTCCCCCGCTGAAGCGTTTATGATCGAACACTTCGCCACCATGAAGAATGGCGATGAGATCGGCTACCAGCTTCACTTCGCACGCAGTGAAAAGGATGGTAACGTATACTTCAATTCCTTCACTGCAGGTTTGCTAAAAAATACGGAGCGCCCGGGAGAAATACGGGAACATACTTTTCCCACCCGGTTTATGATTACTGCCGCAGAAGCATACCGCATGCTAAAGCATGGGCTGGATGTAGCCGTCAACAAGAACCTTTTCGACAAAGAGGGAGAAAAGTATAATACCTGGATTTCCCTTGATGTGACCAGCGAAAAGAACGAATTCAACAATTTTCCTGAAAAGACCTATCACCAGAACTATTTCGGCGGCCAGCCTTTCCTGCCCACAGAAGCACTCAAAAGATTTCAGACGCCGATCAAAGAGGTTCAATATTCGCTTAGTCTTGAACGGCTGGATGAAAAGCTGAGGAAGGCCAATATTGTCCGGGTCCAGTATTTCGAAGCAGGACAGGAGAAGACAGGAATGATCACCATCAATCCAAAGCAGCAAGGCGCTATGCTGAGGGATACGGCAGGCAACGTAGTGGAGGCTGTATCCATACCCCGGAAAAAACAGGAAGAGCACCAGCAACAGGCGCCGGAACAAAAGCAGGAAACTGGTCCTGGGGACGAAAAAAAAAAGCCGCAGAAGATTGAGTGGGGAAAATCAAGATCTAGGGGATTAAAACCATAGGCCGTCACGGCAGATCATTTTTTAAATTTTATGTTGATATGGAATTGGAGAAAGATACTGCTTCCATCGCCCGGGAGATGGAATGGGCCGAACTGTCCGTTGAGCCGGTTGTCCATGAGCGTGGCAAGCACGATAAACTCGCAGGCACAATTTTATCTTCCTTGCCCGAACTCCTGGAAGGGCTGCCCGACGGCGCTTCAACCGTGGCCACTGCATTGCTGGTAAAGCATTGGCTGCAATCGCCTGTTGCCGATTTGATCCCGGCAGGCAATATCGATGATCTGAGGAGTCACCGTTATTTTAAGCTTCAGGGTACGCTCGAAGATTTTACGGCTAGGCAGGCCTATAGCTTGCTGGTCGGTCGCTCCCTACTCCGATTTTCCCAAGTCCTGAATAATCCGGAGGTAACATCCTCCAGCTGGCAGTGGCTTCCTGATGGTAAGTTCACGATGCTGGGATCCCATTATGACCTGGAGGCACTGTTGGTTCGATACAGAATCAAAGAATATATGGAGGAAACGCCGGGAAGCAGCCTTATTGTCGATCTGATGAACGGGGATAAGGTGCCCTGTCACATCCAGGGTACATCCGGCGACCGGCCGGTGTTCATATCAGCGGCGCCTGACATCGACGACCTGCGTATTTTCCTGGAGGATGGCACAGCACTTCGTATCGTCAAGGTCCACCCTGAAATGGCCGCACGAAATACAGAGTTAAGGCTGTTCAGGAAAAGGCCGGGCCGGGGATTACGGCCCTGAAAATATTTAATAGTGATCGATCAGGAAGTATTTAAACAATAGATTGGATATGGCTGACAGACTAAGACCGCCCTTGACATACTATGGCGGTAAACAGACCCTTGCACCATGGATCATCTCCATGATACCCGAACATGTCCTTTACGGGGAGCCTTTTTGCGGCGGGGCGGCAGTGTTATTTCACAAAGAGCCCTCTCGTGTGGAGGTGATCAATGATACCAACGGAGAGCTGATCAACTTTTACAGGATGGCTAAAACGCAGTTCCCAAAGCTTAATAAGCTGGTGCAGGATACACTTCATAGTCGTGATGCCTTCCGCCAGGCTATGGTCATCAACCAGAACCCGGACATGTTCGATCCGATAAAAAGAGCCTGGGCCATATGGACGATTGCAGCGATGAGCTTTGCAGCCAAGCTGGATGGGACATTTGGTTACGATAAGACGGATAACACCACCTCCAAAAGGATCGAGAACAAAAGGATCTCTTTTACTCCTGAGATTGCCCGGCGACTGTCCCGCGTCCAACTGGAATGCGCCGACGCTTTGTATGTTATACAAAGCCGGGACCATGAAAAGGCTTTCTTTTACTGCGATCCGCCCTATATCGGCAGCGATCTCGGACATTACAAAGGTTATACCGAAGCAGACTTTACCGCGCTGTTAAATACTCTCTCGGGCATTAAAGGAAAATTCCTACTATCCTCCTATCCGTCCTCAATCCTGGATGGTTTTGTTAAACAGCTTGGCTGGCAACAGAAACAGAGATCGATGTTGGTTACCGTCAATACAAAAAGCGGCAAACAAAAGGAAAAAACAGAAGTGGTAACGGCGAACTACCCGATACACTGAACTATTATTTGATGATTATTTAAATGAATTGGATATGAAGACTAATAGCCCGGAGGATTTGTTAGCCTATCTACAGGAATTGTACCTGGCGGATAAATGGCTGGACCCCGAATTGCTAAGGCCGCGAACGCCGTGGAAAACAGATGTACAGGGTCAATATTATCCCACGGAAACGGACATTGTCCGGTATAATTACGCACTTTATAACCTCGATAAGGGCAAGGAGTGGGAAGTCGTATTTTATACCGTATATACACTTTCCTTTCCTGAAATCCAGCATGCAAAAACGGCCCTAATTGATACGGCTAGTCTGGAAAAAGAGCTGAAAGCCTTTAAGTGGCAGGAGCGGTCCGTTTTGTCGCAGCCTGGTTCAGCACTAACGCAGGCAAAAGTGATGGAGGCCAGGGAGAATGATATAGCCCGCCAGGCGGTGGAAATGCTCATGTGTAAATACTGGAAAGGCACGCCCATGGAAAAGCTGGTACCGTATCCACTTCCTGAGATTGGCATAAGGAAAGAAATGTCATTTCCGGTAACGGGGCAGATCGACGATATCGATATAAAGGAAGCTTATCACCTATTGCAAGGCAGGGCTGTAAACAAGCCAGAGATCAATAGCAATGGCCATTTGATCTTACCCTTGAAAGGCCAATGGCTCATGGCCGAGAATGGTCATTTAAAGGAATATGCTGACTTTGACCTGCGTGGAGCTATTGAAGCATTACCCCAGGTCGTTCAGTTGGAGAAGATGCGTAACATTTTGTCCAAAGCGAACAGTGGTCAGCCTATACCCGCATGTCTTGACAATAACAGCGAAAAAATACAAGGTTCCCTTTGGGTGGATCCAAGGATCGCAGGATTTAGGTTTATAGACAAGAAGGGGACGGAACACAGCCTTTCTATACCAGCGGTCGGCAGGAAAAAACGAGATGTATCCAATATAAGACATTCTGCCAAGCTGCAGGAGCCTCCTAAGAAGAGGAAGTCCCCCAGTGTAAAGCGTTGATACAACAGACACCTTGTAGGAAAAACAGTCCTAATGCCTCGGGACCTCGCTACAGATCTGGCTTGTATGCAACGCAGTAGTGGGAAGGTAATGGCACTTTCGGAGGAGAATGTCGCTGAAGTACACTTTGATCAAAATATCTATGGGAAGTACCATACCGATGCTTTATTGACTATCCGTTCACCAGCAGATATTATAATGAGGGCGCGGCAGCCGGGCGAGTGGCAACGTAAGTGCTTGTACCCTGGTCATTTATTACCGTATGAAGCAGAAGCGGAGGAAAGCGCTTGAATTTATTAAAGAATTCGAATTTTTAATGGCCTATTGTATCCACACGCTGGCGCAATATCGAGGGATTAAACGATAATCGAGTATTGAAGAAAAAAAATTAAGAAGATGGGGGAATACGTCAGGTATAATAGAACAGAGGTGAAAATCGGCACCGTGGAAAATATGTATTACACCAGTTTTCAAAAATTTCTCCAGGCATATAAATCGGGACATCTCAAACGATGCGAAGGAAATGACTATCCAATAAACTATCTTCTTCCTGAAAACGGTAATCGCTTTAGGTTTCCTTTTCCTGATGAAGATGGCTTGCCATTCGGAGAGATCAATGGCGACTACATGCGTGGTTTACCTGTTCGATATGACCCTTCCAAAGCGCATCTTATTTTCGGTCCGGATGATACCATTCAGGCAAATTGCAATGAGATTTCTATTGTCCAGCAAAGGTTGGTTCACCGCCAATCCGATGGAAAATTATGTCTGGCCGTGGTGTATCAGGGAGCAGAAAGGCTTGCCCGCTTGGAAGACGACGACTCCGTCAAAAATCTTCTTGCTCAAATTGTAAAACATCATATAGCCTCAGAACCTGATGCTGATAAAAAGCACTTTTACCGTCAGGTATGTTTGCGCATCCTCAAAGGATATCATCTGCATAGGAACTTAAAGGAGGATATCCGTATAATAGCGGATACCGGGAAGTTAAAAGCGCTTCCGCCAAAGGGGCAATCCAAACGTAAGTTATGAATAAGATGCAGGTTACTACGAAATAATGAAGTGCTTTAATAAATCATTATAGCTAAATAGTGCTATGGCAGAAATTGTAAAATACAAAGGGCGACCAGTAACGATAGGCAACTATGAGAACTTGTATTATGCAACTTTTGAAAAGTTCGTAGCTGCATTGGCTTCAGGTTTTCTTCAGCAGCAACCTGGCAGTCTTATGCCATTTGAATACGCAAAACCGGATTTGGGGTTCAGCTTTAGATTTCCTTTTCCGGATGAAGATCATTTCCCGATAGGAGAGCGGTTTGCTGAGTACGCCAAGGGGATTTCTATCGTTGTATCTGAAAGTTCGGTATATCCGGAAAAAGATTTTGACCCGGCCAGAAAGCTTAATCTATTGATCTGTCAGCAAGAAGTTCATTTGGTAGGTTCTGATGTGGTACTGACGACAGCACTGCATGATCATGAACATACTATGGCACATCAGACGGGCCGCAGAGACCCCATGATGGAAGTTGTTAAGGATATTATTAATAATCACATTGTTAATAATCCAGATACCGAAAACCGCGTCTTTTATCGCCAACTTGTAGGTAGGATTTTAAAGGGATATCGGCCATTTAAGCTTTCCGATCTTCCGAATATAATTACTTATCGTCAAGATACGATGGAAAACCGGAAACGTCCTATTAAAAGACGTTTGTGATGGCGGTGATGATCCATTTTTTATCATGAATGAAAAATTAAATATTGACTTATGGCGGAAATAAAAAAAAGGATATTATCCTTTATGTCCGGAAAAAAAGTAAAGCTATTTGGAATTTGCATTGGGATTAGCCCCTCGCTTGAAATAGGTGAATGTTATGTTCCTAATGTTTTTTCTCATAAAAATAACGTTGATGGAGAAAGTCCTATTGGCATCGGTAATCCAAGTAACCTGTCAAAGGATGAACTAATGGAGTTGGCGGATTATAACATTCGCCTATGGCTTGACTTTAAAGAAAATATCCGCAAGCATGGAATCGAAAGTGTTAAAGTATTTAATGTTAGCAGTTGCTGAATCCATTTGGGCCGGCATTTGGCTTTCTGCTATGTAAGATGAATGCTTTTTATTCTCTGTTGAATATTCGAAAAACTATCAATTTCTCAATGATAACCTATGACCATAGATTTTTTGACCAGGGAGGACTTGGAAGAGTTCAGATCAAAGCTATTGATTGATATAGAGGGAATTATCTATAATAACAAGACGAAGAAGTGGCTTAAAACCCAAGATGTCTTAGCTATTCTTGAAATTTCGGAAGTTACACTTCAGTCACTTAGGAATAATGGAATTATACCCTTCCGAAAAATAGGCGGTATCTGTTATTATCATGCAGATGAGTTAGATCAAGCATTGTTGAGTCTACCTAAAGGAAAAAAGCATCTGGCCGAAATTCTTAGATGATTTTTCGGTTAAGAGGTTCTGTTTGTGAGGGTATTAATTAATAGTTAGGGTATGGAGGTAAAATCACTGATCTACACGCTAAGAAAGATTAAAAAGTCCGGAAAGTCCTTTAAGGAAGGGGAGTATGAGGTACGAATTCGCCTATCACAATATAAAGAAAAAGAATTTATTTCTCTAGGCTATAGTTCAAGTGTCGAGAATTGGGATGAGGTGCATATGTTACCTAAACCAAGTCACCCTCACTATAAAGAGCTTTCTAAGAAGATCAATAGAATAATGGATGATATTGACTTTGAACTAAAAAAGGCGCAGAGGTCGGGACGTTTTATTTCATGTATTGAGGTAAAACGAGCAGTATTGCATACGGCTGGAGATTTGCCGTTACAGCATGATCAGCTTAAAATATTGGAGTTTTTTGATAAAGTAATTAATGAGTTGGAGGAGGCGGGTAACCCCGGATATGCGGATGTGTTTGAGAGCACGAGATCCACAGTTAGTAAACTAATTAATAATAAGTTCATTCCTGCCGATGAACGGGAACGAGAAAAAGACAAGCCATTCTTGGCATTTACAAAGGATGACCATCAGAAGTATGAGAGACTTGTTTCGGCCGGTGCGTCGGAATCTACAATAAGCTTGTATCTGAGAACATATTACCGGATTTGGAATTTGGCTATCAAGGAAGGATATTGCACAAGAGAAGAACATCACCCTTCCAAATTTATTAAGTTCCGTGCTTACAAGAGGATACGAACTAAAAAGCGCTCCATCAACCAGGATTTTCTACAAGATATAATCGATGCTAAATTTGATCCTGGCAGTCGAATCTTTAGATCTCATTTGATTCTTCAATTTATGTATTATGGCAGGGGAATCAATTTTGGTGACGTGTGTAAATTGAGGCGTGAGGATGTCGCCAATGGGACTTTGTGTTATACAAGATCTAAAAACCATAGAGAGTATGATTACACCCTACATCCCAGAGCAATTGAAATTGTTGAATATTTTAAAAATTATCCTCAACAAAGTGATGCTGGTTATCTTTTCCCTGTTTTGTTTTCGCGGCATGACACCGCTCGAAAAGTTGATTCGCGCATTCATCATCAATTAAGAAAATTTAATGAAGACCTCAAAAAGATGGCTGAAATGGTTGGATGGGAAAGAAAGTTCACAAGTTACTCCTTAAGACATGGATTTGCCACCCACTTAAGGAATAACGACGTTGATATTTCCATTATCAAGGAGGCGTTAGGGCATGAGACGGAAGAGCAAACTGTGGTATACCTGGAGGAGCTCGATGATAAGCCTGTAGCTGATGCCATAAACAAAGCGTTAACCGTAAATAAGCGAAAACCTGAAAAACAGCAAAAAAAGGGTAGGAGGATCTAATCGCGACTTTTACTTAAGTTTTAATAGTACTAATTTGCCTAACATGTGCGAGAATGTAGTTGTGACGGTAGTGTAAAATAAACTGTGTCACCTTATAACCGTAATTTCAGGCGATCACTGACCTTCTACCGCAAAATCGGACAGTTTAAAAATAGAGAAAATGGGCAATTATGGGTAACTTTAAAAAGAAGTAATTGCCATGAAAAAATCCAAATTTACAGAAGCTCAGATCGTGTTTGCGCTCAAGCAGGCAGAAACCGGCGTGTCGGTCCAGGAGGTTTGTCGAAAAATGGGAGTGAGTGAAGCGACCTTCTACAACTGGAAAAAGAAGTATGGCGGGCTTTGAGTCACAGAGCTTAAAAGATTACGTCAGTTGGAGGAGGAAAACTTCAAACTGAAACAGATTGTCGCGGATCTAAGCCTGGACAAGCAAATGTTACAGGATGTACTAAAAAAAAGTGTTTAACGCGTATTCAGATAAAGAAACACGCGCAGTACCTGATAGCCAGCTATAAGGTAGCTGTAAAGCGGGCTTGCTCAGTGGTGAAGTATGCCCGTTCGAAGTGGTATTACAGATCAAAGCGGAAGAGCGATTTGCCGGTCCGACAGCGTATCAGGGAGATTGCTGCAGCCAGGGTAAGATATGGGTATAAGCGGATTCATATACTGCTGCGTAGAGAAGGCTGGAAAGATAATCGTAAGCGCGTACATCGTATCTACAAGGAAGAGGGGCTTAATCTCAGAAGTAAGCGTCCACGTAGAAGTAAAGCAGCAGCACATCGGTTGGAACGGCCTGGCTTAACTGGAATATACCAGTGCTGTTCGATGGATTTTGTGGCAGATCAGCTGTTTGACGGACGGAAATTCAGGACCTTAACTTTAGTGGATAATTTTAGTCGCGAATGCCTGACAATCGGGGTTGGGCAATCAATAAAAGGTATCGATGTGGTGAAAATTCTGGAAGATTTAAAACGTCAAAAAAATATCATTCCCCGGCGAATCCAGGTTGATAATGGGAGTGAATTTATCAGCAAGGATTTTGACAAATGGGCTTATGAAAATAACGTAACTTTGGATTTCTCCCGACCCGGAAAGCCCACCGATAATGCTTTTATCGAATCGTTCAATGGTAGCTTCCGGGATGAATGTCTGAATGTGAACTGGTTCTTATCCCTTGAGGATGCCCAGGAGAAAATCGAACATTGGCGCTGGGAGTATAACAATTTTCGCCCCCACAGTTCGCTTAATAATCTAACGCCGAACGAGGTCGTTGAAAGACATAAAAACGCCCAAAATCTCTAATTTACCGTGTACAGGATTGGGGACAAGCTAACTTTCAACTCACCATCCAGGGCGCCTTCAAGAAACTCCTTTAGCAACGGCGTTAGCACGCCGTCCTTGCCTAAAAGCGTATCTCCGTTCTTCAAACGGCTCGCCGCTTGCTTCTTGAAGGCTTCGAAATCAAAGTTTTGCTTTTCCATATTGTCAGTTTAAAGTTAAAAAACTTTTTACTGACACACTTTATGTAATAGTCTCCTAGATGGGGTACTTACATAGAAGGTCAGAGTAACTAAATCTGATTTAGATGGATTTACTAAAAATCTAATCTTGGTTGGTTATTCCTTGGTATGTGATTGATTATTTTTGTTATTGTGTAACTCTTGATGATATAAACATCAACCGAACTATCGTATTCTTGGGTAATTTCGATTTCTGCTTCTAACTTATCTCCCTTTGCAAATTGTTCACCACTATCTATCATTTTCGTAAACTCTTCATCTTTAATTTTGGCTGATATTTTATGTCCTTCATAATAAAATATCCATTTGATGCGATGGTCAAAGGATAATGTTTCGATATTTAGAATTCCTTGTTTTGTAATGGTCCTAAGATTGTGAGCCTTTGCAATGTCTTCCTTCTCAGTGATTGCAGGAAATGATTTTTTTGGAATATTTACCAACGTTTGTCCCGAGCTGTCTTGGAGTTCAAAATTTGTAATCCGATTATCTTTTTGAATTGACTCAATACTTTTTACAGCATAGGTATTGATCTCATTATTTCCAATATATATGTTATATACCCTATTGTCAACAATCATTGTTTCTCCTGAATCATTCTTTACAATTACCTCATTTTGTTCTTTTTCTATTGCCTCAGGTTTATCTCCTTTTAAAAACAGCATTAAACCATAAATTCCGCCAACGATTGCAATAATATTTGCAGTTGTTGAAATATTATCGTTAGTGAATACAGTTCTTCTTAAATTCTGTAGGAATGCCCTAATTCTAAGATGAACAATGAAGCTACCATTTTCTATCGAACTTATTTCAATTTGAATAACTTTTCCTGTATACAGTTCACTGTTAATTCCTTGTATGACATTGGCAATATTTATTATACTATTTGCTAAAGCTGAGATTTCTATTTCATTTGTTCCATAGTATTTGATTATCAAATCATTAGATGATTCTTGTGTGCTGGCAAGTAAAAGCATTTTTTAAGTTTGTAGGGTACAATTAATAAAAATTCAGATTATTTGTTTCAAATTTTGAGGCCTTTTCGGAGAAAATACCCAATGCTAGAGAAATTGCAACTTCATGGATAATTAATTTATTATAGTTTTTCTTTCAATCCTACTGAGGTCAATTGCCTATATGTGGCTTTTTACAATATGCATGTTAAATATTTCTGTTTACAAACATATGAATAATTTATGAGGTTGTGCTAGGTGTAATTTGCGTAGAATTCCGTGTAAATTACAATCCAATTAAGTAGAGTACTCCGATGATTATTTTTTTTCCAAAAAATGTGAGGTGACCTCAATGAATAGGAACCTTAGTTAAAAACGTTACTGTTTGAGGGTAGCTTTCAGCCTGATTTTTCTTTTGGGTCGGGAGTGTAAAATAAACTGTGGCAAAAGCTACTTTTTGCCCTTGACACAGCTTGTTTACCGTCTAGTTACATGCTTTTTAAATTCCTGAATATATATTATTAATATTTCAGTCGTATTCCAGCACTTGCATCGCTAGCCTTAATAATTTTATATACCATGCCGCTTGCTCCTGCTATTTGGGTGGCATATTCTGACTTAGCTTTAACCACTGCATCTTCAATTTTATTGTCACCTTTAACTTCCAGGATAACATATCCGTCTCCTGCTTCCTCTTTCAGTTTCAGTAGGAAGTCAGGATAGTAACTTCTTACTGTATGAGATTCTGGATCAATATAGTTGACAACAAAGTCAGATTGCCCATGTGTGAACATACCTGTGAACCACACCTTTTCGATTCGTTCATCTTGCAACAGTGTCCAAAACATCTTGCTTTCGGGGTTGCTGTCGAAACAATACTTGTCTACATGGAAGGACCGTTCGGCAAATGGAGCATATCTCTCTGAGTCAAGACTTGCAATAAGTTCCTGTCTCGCCTTTACCTTGTAGCAATCACCGTCTTTAGGTTCCTTAATCAGTTCGATTTCCATATCCTCTTCATCGGTATATTCTTTAATGGTGTAAAGTGTTCCAAAAAGTCGAGGTATGATCCAGTCGTGAAGTACTTCATTAAATTCGTTAACTTTTGCGATCACCTGATCAAGACCATCTACGGAATCTACGAGGAGTTCTCTAATTCTGATTGGAGATTCGTTAAGGTACCTTGAAATCTCCGCAATAAGCATGATCTCTGAATATTGTCTTTTGTCCTTTATATGGGAAAAATCTACCTCCTGACCAATTTTTTTAGACAAATCAGTAATGTTTCGCTGGGAACGAAATATTTTATACTTTTCAGTATCGAAGGATGCTAGTTCGAGATCTACAGAACCTCCAATTTTTTTAGGGACCAGTTGATGGAGTTTATTAATTCTCTTAAGCTTTACCTTCACAGGCGGAGGAACCAGTCTGACTTCCATAATTTCAGAGTTATCTCCGGCTTCATTGAGATCATCTACTGACAACTTGAAATTTTCTTCCAATTCTTCATTAAGGATACGTACGTTCTCGTCGGATAGAAATACCATTCCAGTCTCCTGAACATCGCCAATTTGTCGCAGACAACGCATTGCGGCTTGAAGCACAAATATCTTGGATTTAGGTTCTCTATTCAGTGCGACTCCGAAGAGCGACCGACAATTCCAGCCTTCTTTCCCTTTGTTAACCAATAAAATAAATTGCTTTTCGGAGGTTGGAGTATCCAAATTCTTAAACTCACGTAGATCATCATTACTAGTCAGTTTGGCATCACCTACATTAACAAGGATGCTCGAAAGAGGAATTCCTAGTTCACTTAACACATCCTCAACAGCAGGCCGTAACTCTTTATCAAGTTCCTCAATAGAAGAGGCAAAAAAAGCTATCTTGGGTAAGCAGCCCTCATAGCGCTTCCTATTGTAACTACTCCAAAATTCTACTATGGCTGTACGAACAAATGCCTTGGCTTGTGTTTTAACATTGGTAAAGCCGCTGATATTGACCTTTTTCAGGTATCGGTTATTGATTGCCTCTTTTAGCCCATAAGCATACACAACCTCTGGTAACAAGCGGCTGCCAACATAAGGTGTTCCTGTGTAGTTGTAACAACCTACTACTCTCGTACCGGCTTCTTTCAGGTTTTCCGCCAGTTCATTGATAGTTACTCTCAGACTTGTTGAAGATTTCTTCAGCCCAAAGTCAATTGCCAATTGGTTTCCGAAGACATGATGTGCTTCATCTACATAAATTCCAAGCTGTTTAAGCTTGGTAAGTTTGGCAAATCGCTGATTCGTGATTAGATCCTGGTCTGTGTCTATCTCAAATCCATAGAGATCTTCAAAGTCTTTATTAAGGCTTTTAGCTTTATAGCTAGTGTTAAAATCCTCAAAAAGGAGCTGGGAAGCACTCTTAGTCTTGTGTTGCTTTTTCAGTATGATCTTCTGCGAGTTGGAAATTATAACATTATACTTGGAATTTTCAATTGTATTGAGAGCGTCTCCACTTTCGTCCAGGAAATAAAATTTCAAATTCGCTTCTAGCCAATTAATATATTCTGGAGGAACTACCTTAGATTTGTCAAAAACTTGGATCTCTTTTAAAGACTGAAGTACTGTTTTGTCAGGAGCGAAAACCAGCGCATTATGGCAATACCGTTCTGATTTAGGATATTTGTTCGCAAGCAAGAATTCATAAAATATGGAAGTGGCCATAAGTACGGTCTTACCTAGGCCCATTGTAAGAGCAAAAATGAAGTTAGGATATATTTGTTCAAACTTCTTTATTTGCTCAAAGACGGCTTTAAAAGCTTTCTTTTCGTCCGAGTCTTTTGTTTCCACTGGGCCAAATAAAGAGGTTTGCCCTGAGCTTGAAATTCCAGTGTCCGACCTGTTATTGAATTTGCCGGATTTGTCAAACCATTCCTGAAAAATTTCATGTAGGTGCTTGTTTTCGCAGAACTCTTTTAAGAAAACATAGATTTCCAGTGCTTCAAATTGTGGCCTACGTAAAAATGAAGTTTTGTTATCCGGATCATTAAAACTAATAAACTTTCGGGTTAGTGTGTTATAGGAAGTCAGTATCTTTTTGCGCTCCTGGTTATAAAAAGCCCTCAGGTACACATAAAAAGGAAACTCAATTTCGTTTTGTTGTTGTTTTACCATGATTTTCTAAATATCGTTCCACTAGATTAATTAACCAACTCCATTTCAAAGGATTCACTAAGCAAGTCCGTGATCCGGATTTTTATAGTTCCTGCATTTTGGGGGACTGGATATTTGCCAGCAACCAGTTCTTCCTTTGATGGAATATCGATTACTTGGGGCTCAAAAACAGCTCCGTCGAAATTGAAATCAATCATGATTGATTCGGTTAGTTCTTTCCAGTCTTCAACATGCTCTTTCATTAGCGATAGTTTTTGGAGTAGATTCATCGGGTAGAACTGTTCAATTGTAAGTGATTCAGAATCAATGCTAATTTTAGCCTCGGAATCACGTTTAAACTCTAAATTCGATTTGTCGCGGAGGATATCAACTACCTCGATGTCTAATTTATAAGGCATTTGTTTTTGCAAAGCGGCGGCGAGGTCCGCCTCATGTCCCATACATACGAGTAATAAATATTCAACAGCCCTTCCAGGGTTTTCCGTATTTCGCTTCTCAAACACTTTATAGTCAAATCCTGTGATTAATTCATTAAGGTCGGCTCTTGTTGCTATCCGGTTAACTGGCATAATTTTAACCATCCGGCCATCCTTTTCACCATCATAAAGTGCATTATTCGGCAGAGGCTGGATCTCTAAGGCCTTTATTAAAAGTTCTTTTGCTTGTACCGGATTTCGGAATACATCATAGTGATTTACATTGTATACTTGGAATCCTGTGTAAATAGTGCTGATACTTTTTTCATTTTCCTCCTCTTCAATTTGCTCATCAGTATCCATATCAAGTGAAGGTTCCGCAATCACTTGATTCAATGATACTGAATGATGGATAAGCCGCTTAGTCGTAGTTTGAATGGCTCCCAGGTTTATGTCAGCTCCAATAAATTTTCGACCTAATTCCATTGCTGCAACTTGTGTTGTACCAGAACCCATAAAACAGTCAAAAACAAGATCTCCTGGTTCTGTTGACGCCAAAATAATACGCTTAAGCAAGTCGATTGGCTTTTGTGTTGGGTAGCCAACGCGTTCTTGAGCCTGGGAGTTAATCAGTGAAATATCGTCCCATATGTTTCCTATTGGATTTCCTTTATCATCTTCTGGTCGTAACTTTCGGAATGGCACATCGTTAGAAGACCAGCCGAGGTTTCCTTCAGCATCTATCTTTTTCAGCGTCTCCTTTTTAACCCTCCAACCAGAGGCCGGAGGAGTGTAGCCTTTATATTCATAAACAAGGTTCGGACGTTCACCCATTGAGAGAGAACGAATAATTGGACCATCATAGAATTTTCCTTTATCATCTATACGGTGGTACTTTTCGGCAATTTCCTCCTCATTGAGCGGCCGCCTGATTCTGTCTAATCGAAGGCTTGCCAGTGCGCTTTTTGAATAAAGCAAAATCGTATCTGTGAAGGTACTAAAGCGAGAAGCTGCATGCTGAGATCCTTTAGGATTCGTGGAGCGCACCCAAATAATCTCGTTTCTAAAATTTTCTGAGCCAAAGATCTCATCCAATATTAGACGCAGGTAGTGACTTTTATGCCAGTCGCAATGGAGGAAAATATGACCTTTGTCTGAAAGTAGTTCTTTCAACAAAATCACTCGCTCGTACATAAACTGTAAATACTCGTCATTATTCCAGATATCAGAATATTGTTTTTCCTCAAATGCTGTAGCATTATTTTGAGCTTGGACTCCTTTTAGCCGAATCGTCTTCTTATAATCAGCTTTGCTGTCAAAAGGAGGGTCAATATAAATTAGATCCACTTGCCCGCGATACTGCTTGAGCAAATGTGCCATAACCTGAAGATTATCTCCCCAAAAAATCTTATTGATCCAACCATTAATTTCCTGTCCATGTTGCTCTTTGAGTTGTGCCGGAAAATACGGTGTTGCTGTGAATGGCCGCTTTCCTTTCCAGTGCAGCATTGGATAGCCTTTTATAGGCTCGAATTTGTAATTTTCAACAGAGTCGATTGATTCTTCGATCTTTAATCCCAGTTTTTCCATAAATTAATCGTATTGCTTTGGATTGCAATGATATCTCATATCGCAGTTTCCGCACTGCTTTTCTGACTTTACCACCGTATCCATATCAAAGTTCTTATTTTCAATTTTGTTTACCACCTCATCAAATGCCCTTATAGTATTAGTAATCCGCTCAGGGTTATATAAAAAAGAAATGTAAGGACTTCCTTCGTCTTCTTTCGGAAAATAAAGATGCATTTTTGACACTTTTTGTCCAGTACGTTCTTCTACTAGGTGAGCATATACCTCCAACTGCCGTTGGTAACGGGCCATGAGTTGCCTGTCCTTGGTGTCACTTGAGTTAACATCCGGCTTATCTCCCGATTTAAAATCAATTAGCTCTACAGTGTCATCTTCACCTCGAATGAGGTCTATTGTACCCCTGAGTATATAATTGTCTTTGACCAGTGACACATCAACTTCTGCTTCTTTGATGCGGTCCCAAAGTCCGGTGTTTCTGTCTCGGTAACGGATTATCTGCCTAAGTAGTGCATCCAACTGCCCCTGGTGCATATATGATCTTTGCTGTCTAGATAGAAGAAAATAATTACTGTTAAACCAATCGGATATTCGATCATCAGTTAACTGGTTTTCTTCGCCTCGAAGAACAGCTTTGTGTATGTCTTCGATGGTCTGGTGCAGAAGACTACCGCCGAGCACACCTCCCGTTCGTACTTCCACAAACTCCAACTCTTTATAAAATCTGTACTGCAATGGGCAGTTTTCATATAATAGGATATGAGAAGTAAACGAGTATTCGTGTTTAACGTTGGTAGCTGTTACCTGATTTAAATGTAACTGATTTATATTGAAGTCAGCGGGAGTTGACCGATAAAGGGTTTCAAAGTATTTGGATGGGTTCCTACCTTGACCCCCTTGTTCTCTGGCGGTCAATATTAGGAGATTTTGCGCTCTTGAAAAGGCGGTGTAGAACAGTCGGTAAAAGTCAAAATTTTTAACCTTTTCCATAGGTTCAAAGGGTGGTTTGTCATAATATTCATTTTGGAGGATAATATCGATCTGATCAAACTGTTTTCGAGGGACCAAATTTAGTGATCCGACAACAGTGATCGGGAATTCCAGACCCTTTGACTGATGGATCGTCATAAAGGAAATACATCCCGAAGGCGTGGCTTCATCAAAATCTTCGTACTCCTCAATCCCACCTTCAATAACAAACCGTAAAAATTGATTAAAAAGCTGCTGGAGTACCTTTGGGAGATTCTTAGGACCTAGGACGTTTATATTATATAAATATTCAAACTTATAAAATAGTTTAGACAGCATCGCAATGTTGTATGCAGCCCTCGTATTATTTTTTTTAGTAATTGACGTATTTAAATAATCGCCAAACATGGGAAATTCTAATAATTGATAGAGTAGGCTCGAGAAGCTATAGTTGGTGTTAGAAGAAAGTGTTAGGTGTTCTTTTGCTCTCTTTCTACAATATTGAAGCAGCGCATTATGACGATCGGGATCGCTGCGAAGCTTGGCAGCAAACCGAACTTTGTATGCTAAATAGGTATCCCATATAGAAAGACGCGCCTCCTCTTTCCATTTAAGATCATCAAATAGGTTAGGAAAGAGAAAGATAATTGCCCCTAAAAGCAACTGTGTTTCCTCGCGTTCAAAGAAGAGCGAGGAACGCGGGGAAAATACTGGTATATCTTTCGACTCTAGGAAATTAGCAAGTTCGACAACGTTTTCATTCTTTACGGACTTGAAAAGAAAGGCAATCTGATTCAGATCTGTCAATTTACCGGACTGCCTCAAAGCATCGATAAACTGGTAAATTGTAGTAAAATATTCTTCCTGTGTTCCGGAGTCGCTTACTTTGATTACAGATGGTTGGTCAGAACTATCCTGCCTGTATGCTTTTATAGACTTCTCAAAACGAAAAGTCCTTATTCCATCTGTCCAATCACATTCCATCATCCAATTGTTGCAGAAACGTACAATATCAGGCGTAGATCGATAATTGATATTGAGTGTAACCCGCTGGCAATTGCCCTCAGGAAAGTGGTTCGAAAATTCTAAAATATTCCGCACAGAAGCTCCACGAAAACGATAAAGACTTTGATCATCATCGCCAACCACACAGATATTTTTACTTCGGTTGGCCAAAAGTAATAGAATCTTTTCCTGGATAGTGTTAGTATCTTGGTATTCATCAATCATGAAATAATCAAACGCACCCTGTAATTTTTCCAGTACCTTAGGCCGGGTCTGCAACAAATCCAGTATTTCCGTTTGAATCGTACTGAAGTCAAGGGCATTTTCCTCAATTAGTTGTTTTTTATAAATATCATAGAAGTCACCTATTAAACGTATTTCAGTTTCTGTTGCAGCCTTTAGATTACTGGGTTGAAGACACTCTTCACTGACCTTGCTTAAATAACTGATCAGTTTTTGTGCCTTATCCCAGTTACTTGCAGCAGGAGAACCTAGAAGTCGATCTGCGTCCTGAACCTGAAGATATGATTTGATATTACGAAAAATAAAATATTGTTGATCGAAGGTGTCTAATAAACGATAATTGCGCTTCAGCCTGGTTTCAAGTCTGTTTTCCTCCAATATTCGCAAAAATAGGGAATGCAGTGTGCCAATATACATCGCATTAAGGTTGACTTTCATGTCAATCTCCCGTAATCTATTTGACACACGACTAACAAGCTCTCTTGCGGCCTTTTCCGTAAATGTGGCTACAAAAATACGCTCTGCGGCAACCCCTTGAAGTACGAGATAAACAATTCGTTCCACCAAAGTGAACGTCTTGCCAGAACCTGGCCCTGCAATAATAAGCAAAGGTCCCTCTGTGCAGGTGATTGCTTTCTTTTGCTGCTCGTTGGCCTTGGTTTGACCAATAAATTCAGCTAGTCTACTCATTGCTTTCTAGTAGTATTGGTTTTTTCACAGCGAATACACTTTTTCATTCGGTTTCATATGGCAAAAACTTTAGCGTCTTGAATTGACTCCTTATACGCCTAAAGTTACCGTTTGTTCTTGCAGACGGAGGGAATGTGGCTGTTGTTTACTGCATCATTCTTTACTAAAATGCTCAAGAGTTAAAACACAAAGCCTTTAGAACAAATCAAGTAATTGTCCGTTTGCTACAATACAATTATCAACCGGCTATCTCTAGGTTGCCTACTTTATGTCCTATGGTAATTTGCTGCAATTTACTCTTTATTTGTTCCATTCTTCCCTGTATAAACGAAGTAAAATGATCAAAATCATAACTCTCTAAGTCAGGAATACTGTGTCTGCTTCTGTAGTTCGAGTCGCGGCTCACCAGCCATTCATCAAATTCACAAGCATTCTTTTGCAGATTTTCGCTATCTGTAAGAAGTTGAAGATTGGGTAATGCATTGTAGCATTTTTTATATTCCTCGATTCTTTTTTCATCATACCCACGTTGTTTTAACTTTGATGTAGTAAATTCAGACTTCGGAAATATATGATCCTCGTGGTATTTATTGTCTTTCCAGTCACGATCAGGGTATAGCAACGATAGCAATAGGAAGCTATACTTTGTTCCATAGTTCACAGATAATAATTGCTCTATTTCAGTATCATTAAAAAAAGATTCAATATTTAATTTCTTGTTGATTTCTTCAAAAGGGAACACAGAATAGTCTGTTTGATCCTTGATCACATCCTGGACGACCTTTAAAGTACTATCAGAAGAACTTCCAAAAGCATTTTTTAATAGAGAAATGGTCAACCAACGTTGAATAGATAACTGATTTAGCACATCCGTGCTAGCTGTAGATTCTATGAAATTTTTCTTGTTTAAGAGCTTTATGTAAAGTGCAATAGGGAGTAAGGCCCCTTTGGATACTAGGTTTTTGTCATTGAAACCAAATTTTGACACCAGTTTTACTGCTTTCTCAATACAGCTCTTAGTTATCTCCCAATTATCTTCAATTTTCGCCAAGTTATCACGAGTGAAGTTTTGGACTTTATATTGAATAGGCAGATTCTCTGTTAAGTATAGACAGCCTTTTAAAACGAAATCCTTTTCAAAAGAATAGCCACTACCAATAGAATTAATTTCGTCTGTAAATGCGTGTATTTCTTCCCGGGCATTCAACTTGTTCCACTTCGCCGTAGCAGTGGAAAGCAAAATGTCGCTATACCCAAGTTTTATGCCACCTGTGTTGGCGCGAATAAATGCTTCTACAACTTTATCATAGTTTTGAGACTTTTCTTCATAATAGTTCAGCGTCCTGGCAATATGAATACGAGAGAAGAGCTTCCCGATATTAGAGTTGGCAATATCTCTCTGATCTTCTGTAAAGTTGGCCAAATCAGTTTTGATACTCTTCTTTGCATCTTCAGCTTCTTCAAAATTGAGGATGTCTCCCACTAGATACCAATACTGAGGATTAGAATTTTTTTGATCAGCTTTGTTGTCTGGCTTGAATTTAAACTCATAGGTAAGATCCTGTGCATTTTCAGGAGGTATAGGGGAGGTAAGTAAGTTAATGTATAATTTGGTTTTATGCCACCTGTAGTAGAAGTATTTATAGGAGCCTTTGAGTCCAATAAGCAGAGAGGTTAGACGTTGTTGCCCATCCAAAACCAAATAAATATCATGACTGACACCAGCTAAGTTCGCTTCCTTGTTATGAGGATTGTCTGTATTAAAATCTCGAATAAACTCATATGCAGTCCATTGATTTCTATTTTCCTCCCGGATCTTCCAAAAAAGAAATGTGCTAATTGGATATTCACACATTATCGAATCAAATAATTTTTCAATTGCATCTGTATTCCAAACGTACTCCCTTTGTATGGCGGGTAGAAAAGTTGTTTTATTGAGGTATTCTGTCACGACCTCACTGATGGTTTTGGGAATGTAACTCATAAATATTAGGAAATAATAGATTTAACATAGAATGTAATATAAATAAATCTTTTGATTTCCATTAATTTGCATATAAGGCTCCGTGCATCAACGCGCTCGAATCAAAGATATTTATCATGCTTGACGTAACAGATAGTGTTGGCCTTGAATATTCTTAAGAGGTCGTATCCTCTAATAGAATGATTGAATATTGAACACCACAACCACAAATAAAATTTTAACTATCCATTAATGGCTTAAGCCTTTGTTTAGCATTTGCCGTAATCTCTCGTCTGGTGCCATTCCTTATGTCTTTGAATATAAATTTCATACGTGTATGATGTCCCGTTTGAGCGTTGGGATGACCTTCATGTCACAATAAAAATTAACCATATGAAATAGATTTGAATAGTGTTACCGGAACCTTGTGTTGAATCAATTTTATTTGGAGGTTACTGGGAGGTTACTGGAAACAAAAAAGCACTTACAGTAATATGTAAGTGCTTGATTTTGTTCGTCGGGACGACTAGATTCGAACTAGCGACCCCTTGCACCCCATGCAAGTGCGCTACCGGGCTGCGCTACGTCCCGAAACTTTTTTCCGGTGTGTTTCCCGTTTGACGGGGATGCAAAAGTAGGTAATTATTTGAATTAAAAAAATATTGCGTTACTTTTTTTCAAAAATAGTTGGTTTAACTACTTGGTTGTCTTTACAAAACAATGTAGGAATAACGAATATTAAACTGAATTTTATTTATTCCCGAATGATAATCAATTCTTCCGGGTGCCGCGGGAAATCAGCCAGATGATCAATGCAATCACCACCGCCACGATAATTATACCGGTCCATACACCGGCCTTAAAAATACCGCCAACAACTTCGCAGCTGGTCATCATTACGATCATCATTACTAACAGGAGAGAGGTAAGCTTTTTCATGGATATGTTTTTAAATGAACGCGATACATATCCCGTACCAAAAAAGATTTGTATTTGTCAGAATAATTGCACAGCTTTATCTAACTCAACCAAAATAGTTATGAACACAGGGAAAGCAGTACGCGCAGACCTGAAAGTGGTGCCTTCCCATTCCTCACTTTGGGGACGCCTGCTGGAGGGAGATCGCCACGCCTTCGCTGAAATATATAAAACCCATGTTGATCACCTCTATCATTATGGCATGCATTTCTGCCGCGACCATGAAAGAGTGAATGACAACATCCAGGACCTGTTCCAGGACCTCTGGCTTACCAGAGAACACCTGAGCCCGCAGGTACAACATATCCGCTATTACCTGATCAGCAGCCTGCGCCGTCGCCTGCTACGCTCCCTGCAAAAAGACCGCCGTTGGCAATACCGCGACTCCTGGGAGGGGTTTGAATTTGAGTTCACCACCCCACAGGAGAATAAACTGATACAGGAAGAGACCGCAGCAGAACAAAAGAAGCTGTTACAGGCTGCACTCGGTAACCTGACCCGCCGCCAGCGGGAAGCCATCTACCTTCGTTTTTATCAGAACCTCAGTTACAATGAAGTGGCCGGTATCATGTCCATGCAGGTGGATTCCGTATATAACACCATCTCCAAAGCTATCGCCATCCTCAAAAAGAACCTGCCTTTCCCGCTGCTGTTGCTGTTTTTGGGAAGATGAAAAAAAATCTCCAAAAAAGTGATGAGAAAAAACCCGTTACCTGCTCTTTAGTAAAAAGACCGCCACTTGGCCCGTAAAGATTATCTGTCATATAGCGCCCGTGACTTTGCCCTGGACGAGGATTTCCAGCAATGGGTGCTGCAACCGTCCACCAGGAATGTTTTCTGGGAACACTGGCTGCAGCAACACCCGGAGAAGGAAAATGACATCCGGGAAGCAAAACAACTGCTACAAGGCATCAGCTTCACATCGTATCAGCTCTCTGAAGGGCAGAAAGAGGAGCTGTGGGCAGCTATCAGCGGGGGACTGGAAGACGAGGCGCCCATCACGGCAACGGCTACACGGTCGCACTGGCGTCAGCTGTGGAAGTATGCGGCAGTCCTGCTGTCAGGCATGCTCCTGGCCGGCGGATGGTCCTGGTGGCGCGAAGACCATACACCCGCCATCGTGAGCGCGCATACCCGCCTGGGGGAAACGAAGACACTCCTGCTGCCCGACAGCTCGGAAGTAACGCTCAACGCCGATTCCCGCCTGTTGTACGCCACCTCCGGCAAACAAAGGGAAGTATGGCTCGACGGCGAAGCTTTCTTTCATGTAAAACATACGGTCTCACACCAGCGGTTTGTGGTGCATACCTATGACAATATCAATGTAGAAGTACTGGGCACACAGTTTAATGTCAACAGCGCAGGTAAAGAAGTGGTAGTGGTACTGCAACAGGGAAAGATACAGCTCAATATCGAAGGCCGGAATACCTCCATGGCCCTGCAACCGGGAGAAATGGTACGGTACAACAAACAGGACGGCGACTTTACCAAAAGCAGCGTCAATGCCAGCCAGTACGTTTCCTGGCATACCGGCCGTCTCGTGATGGACGATTATTCCCTCGCCGATGCTGCGGCATTCATGCAGCAGGTCTTCGGCAAAACCATTATCGTTCCGGATACCCAGCTGCTGAAATACAAAGTGTCGGGCTCCATGCCCATCATCTATAATGCTGATACCATGCTGGTACAGCTGGAAAAGGTTTTCCGAATGAAATTCAACCAAAAAGGCGACGAAGTCTGGATACAAAAGAAGTAATACCCGCGTAAAAGGCAGGCCACCTTTTGCTGCAACCAAAATCTCATTATTAATATTAATCGTCAAAACCCGTTCACATGAAAAGAGGTTTACGTGTGGCGCTAGTGCCCTCTTTAGCCCTGTATTTCCTATTTCAATCGGTTGCTGTCCCGGCCCTGGCTGCCACCGGCACTCCTGCGACGCCCCTGCGTCCGGGAACTATGGGCCAACCTGATGAGTCTTCCCTGAAAGATGTGCTGCACCTGATAGAACAACGTTTTAATGTATCTATCGCTTACAAAAGCAACCTGGTGAAAAGCAAAAGGGTTCAACTGTCCGTCGACGGCTGCCAGACAGTGGAAGAAGCACTGCATAAAGCATTGGCACCATTTAACCTGCATTTCGAAAAATTAAGGGACCACTTTTACATGATCACCGAAAAAACAGCGCCCGCAGCGCCTGCTACCTCCTCAGGCCCGCTGCAGCAGCGCCCGGTGAAAGGTACCGTGAAAGATGAAAAAGGAAATCCCATCGCCGGCGTGACCGTAAAAATACCCGGCACCAGCATCGGCACCGTTACCAACGCGGACGGCGTATATACCATCTCCGTGCCCGGCAGAAGCGACGACCAGCTGGAAGTGACCTTCATCGGTTTTGAAACACAGCGTATAGTCGTTGGCGATAGACAGCTGGTGAACTTCACCCTGAAAGAAGGTGCCAGCGCACTGAATGAAATTGTGGTCACCGGTTATACTACACAGAAGAAAAAAGACCTCACCGGGTCAGTGGCAGTGGTAAACATTGAGCAGTTGAACCGGCAACCAACGGCGCAGGTAACGGAACAGCTGCAAGGACAGGCATCAGGCGTGACGGTCATCGGTTCCGGTCAACCAGGTGAGGCGCCACAGATCAGAATCCGCGGTATCAACACCTTCGGCTCCAACTCCCCCCTGTATGTGGTGGACGGCGTGCCCACAACAGATATCGCTGACCTCAACCCCAACGATGTGGCCAGCCTCCAGGTACTGAAAGATGCCGGCGCTGCCTCTATCTACGGCGCCCGCGCCTCCAACGGCGTGATCGTTATCACCACCCGTCGGGGCACCGGCAAAGTATCCGTTCATTATGACGGGTACTACGGCCGCCAATACCCGAAAAAAGGCAATGTCTGGAATACCCTCAATCCCACAGAACAGGCACAGCTCCGCTGGATGGCCTATACCAATTCCGGCCTTAATCCACATACCCCGCAATATGGCAACGGCAATGCGCCGGTCATCCCCGATTATATCACCCCCGATGGCGCCATGGAAGGCGATCCCGCTGTAGACCCTTCCAAATATTATGTGAATCCCAACTTTACTGATCAAAACGATTATAACAACTTTTACCGCATTGTACGTGCCAACAAGGCCGGGACTGACTGGTATCATGAAGTCTTCCGCCCGGCCCCCATCACCAGCCACAACGTGGCCGTGAGCGGTGGCGGGGACCGCGGCAATTACCTCTTTTCCCTCAATTATTTTAATCAACAGGGTACGTTGCTGAACACCTATCTGAAAAGATATACGATCCGCTCCAATACCCAGTACAACATCACTGATCACATCAGAGTGGGGGAAAATCTCGCTTTTTCGATGACGGAAAACCCTGCTGTGGAAATCAACAGCTCCGACGCGGCCATCGGCCACGCCATGCGCGAACAAAGCATCATACCGGTGTATGATATCAAAGGCAATTTTGCTGGCTCTTGGGGCGATGCCCTCGGAGATGCCTATAACCCGGTAGCGATGCAGGCTCGCACCAGAAACAACAAAGGCCTTAACACCCGTTTGTTTGGTAACATCTACGGAGAAGTGGACTTCCTGAAATACCTCACCTTCCGTACCAGCTTTGGCGGTGAGATCTATTCCGGGTGGTCCCACTCCTTTACCTATCCGCAGTATGAGAACAAGGAAAACAATACTTCCAACTCCTACTCGGAAGGCTCTAACAACGGCCACAGCTGGACATGGACCAACACGCTGACCTATCACCAGCGCTTTAATAATACACACGACCTGAAAATACTGGCCGGCACAGAAGCGTTCGATAGCCGCAAACGCGCTGTAGGCGGCACTACCAAAGACTACTTTACTTTCGATCCCAATTTCCCTGACCTCAGCACCGGCACCGGCACTCAGACAAACTACAGCAACCGCGAACAGGAAGGACTGTATTCGCTCCTCGCAAGAGTGGACTATTCCTTCCGTGATAAATACCTCATCAGCGCCACTATCCGCCGTGATGGTTCTTCCAAATTCATCAACAACCGCTTCGGCACCTTCCCCGCTGTAACAGCAGGCTGGCGCCTCTCCGAGGAAGCCTTCATGAAACCGCTCACCTGGATCAGCGACCTGAAAATCCGTGGCGGCTGGGGCATCATGGGCAACCAGCTCAATCTCAGCGTCAACAACGGGTACTTCCTCTATGGCGGCAAACGCAGCGCCAGCTACTACGACCTGGCAGGCACCAACAACAGCCTTACGGCCGGCTTCGCAGGCATGCAGATCGGTAACCCCGATGCAAAATGGGAAAGTGATGTCAACGCCAACATCGGCCTGGACGCGTCCCTGTTCAAAGGTGAACTGGACTTCTCTATCGATTATTACCGCAAAGACATCAAAGACCTGCTGTACAACCCTGAGCTGCCAGGCCTCGCCGGTACGGCCGCGCAGCCGTTCGTGAATATCGCGCAGATGAAAAACCATGGCTTCGATTTCTCTGTCGGATGGCACAAGGAATTCAGCAACAAACTGAAACTGAATGTTACCGGTACGCTCACGACCTACAAAAACGAGATCATAAAGATCGCCGACGGTGTGGACTACTTCGATGGTGACAGCCGCCGCTTCGATGGCAGCAACATTATCCGTAATGCAGTAGGCCATCCGGTGTCTTCGTTCTTCGGCTATCAGATCGAAGGCTTCTGGAACAGCGCCCAGGAAGTAACCGATGCAGACGATAAAGTAAAGAAAGCCACCAATAACCCGGACGCTTTCTACCAGGAAGGCGCCGGCATGGGACGCTTCCGCTATAAAGACATCAACGGCGATGGCCGCATTACGCCGGACGACCGCACTTTCCTCGGTAATCCTAACCCGGACTTCACCTACGGTATCAATATCGGCGTAGCCTACAAAAACTTCGACTTCAATATTTTCCTCTTCGGTACACATGGCAACCAGATATGGAACAACGTCCGCTGGTGGCGCGATTTCTATTCATCATTCGAAAGCGCAAAGAGTAAAACAGCGCTCTACGATTCCTGGCGCCCTGACCATAAAGATGCCAAAGCACCCATACAGGAAGTGGACGGCTCTGTCAGCACACAAGGCGTTCCCAACTCCTATATGGTGGAAAACGGCGCCTATCTGCGCGCTAAAAACGTAACGCTCGGATATACGCTGCCGGCCGGCTCCCTGTCACGCTTACACATCACGAAGTTCCGGGTATATGTGCAGGCAGCCAACCTGTTCACCATCACCAAATATTCGGGTATCGATCCTGAAATCGGCGGTTCCAATATCACCGACTTCGGCGTGGACGAAGGCGCATACCCGAATCAACGCCAATACCTCATCGGGGTGAACCTGGCTTTTTAATCGTTGCTCACTTAAATTAAAGACCATGAAAACATTCTATCATATAGTGTTGGGCGCTTCTTTTACAACCCTGCTGCTCGCCGGTTGTAGCAAAAGTTTCCTGGAGCGCGAACCTCAATCTGCTTTGCAGGAAGACGCACTCACCAATAAAAAAGGGGTGAACACACTGCTCATCGGCGCATATGGCGCGCTCGACGGACAGGACTATCAGGACGGCGATATGAAAAACCTCTCCGGTGGCAGTGGTTACGCCGTATCACCGGACAACTGGATCTATGGCAGCGTGGCCGGTGGCGATGCCCACAAAGGCAGTGACCCCAGCGATGCGGCACCTATTCTCCAGATCGGTACTTTCGTCGCCAACTCCAGCAACGGCTTCTTCAATGATAAATGGAGAGTAGACTATGAAGGAATTCGTCGCTGTAACTTCACCCTGCACGTGCTGGCCAAAGTGACCGACATGACCGACGCGGAGAAACAGGTGGTGGCAGGGGAGGCCCGCTTCCTGCGCGCCCACTATTATTCCGACCTCAAGAAGATGTTTGATAAAGTGCCCTGGGTAGATGAAAATTCAGCCAACTATCAGAAACTGGTGGTAGATGATTATAAAGTACCGAATGATAAGGATATCTGGCCGATGATCGAAGCGGATTTTAAGTATGCCGCGGATCACCTGCCCGAAACACAAAAGGAGGTGGGCCGCGCCAATAAGTGGGCTGCCGTGGCTTATCTCGCTAAAACATTATTGTTCCAGGGAAAGTATGCGGCCGCTTTGCCGCTGCTGGAAGATGTGATCAATTCCGGCGTTACGACGAAAGGTTTGAAATTTGGCCTGATGGAGCATTTCCACGATAACTTCGATGCTTTTACGGAAAATAACAAGGAAGCGGTCTTCTCCATACAATACAGCGCCAATGACGGTTCCGGTGGTACCGGTAATGCCAATCAGGGCGAAATGCTGAACTATCCGTACAACGGCCCTTTCAGCTGCTGCGGTTTTTATCAGCCTTCACAGGACCTGGTGAATTCCTTCCGTACTAATGATGACGGACTGCCTTATCTTGACGATTTTAATCAGCATCCGGTAAAAAATGATATGGGCGTGCCCGATACCGTAGCTTTTACACCGGATAACGGCAACCTGGACCCGCGGCTGGACTGGACCGTTGGCCGTCGGGGTATTCCATTCCTCGACTGGGGCCTGCATCCGGGCATGGCATGGGTACGCAACCAACAGTCAGCAGGCCCTTATGCCGCGCTCAAAAATGTCTACATGCAGGTGAACCAGGACAAGTTCTATGACGGTAACGCCTGGGCGCCGGGCAATGCCATCAACTATGTACTGATACGTTTTGCCGACGTACTGCTGATGGCGGCCGAATGCCAGGCCAATGCCGGCAGCCTCGATAAGGCGCAGGCATACGTGAATATGGTCCGTGAACGTGCAGCCAATCCCGCAGGATGGGTGAAGGAATATATTGACCCCAATGACCCTATGGGTGGTACCACCGATGAACCTGCAGCCAATTATCACGTAAGCCCCTATCCGGCAGGTGCCTTCGCCGGTGGTGGAAAAGATTTTGCACTGAAAGCGGTCCGATTCGAACGTAAGCTGGAACTGGCCATGGAAGGACATCGTTTCTTTGACCTGGTAAGATGGGGACTGGCACAAACAGAGATCAACCGCTATTTTACCTATGAGAGAACGATCACCTCTGATATTGCAACCGGTAATTTTAGCGCAAGGAACAGGTATTACCCGATTCCGCAACGGCAGATAGACCTGAGCGTGAAAAACGGGAAGTCAGTGTTGATTCAAAACCCGGGGTACTAAATCGGAGTTTGATTTGTGAAATTATAAGAATGAATAAATAATAAAATAAAAAGATCGAAGTTCATCGCTTCGATCTTTTTTTATGTGCATCCGCTTCGATGATCGCCGAAATCAAAAAATCGTACATCAAAAAATTCCTAAATTTTTTCAGACCACATCAATCCGCCGGGAAGTCCGCTGTTGCAGAATTCCATATGTACCACCCTGCGGCTGGCGCCACTGGTACTGCGTGACGACGCATGCATCAGCAAGGGCCGCATAATCATAATACCACCGCTTTTTACATTGCAGCTTACTTCAGGAGCGGCTTGCAGGGAAATAGTGTCCGGCCTTACAATGCCCTGTAAATGTGTGCCGGGTATCACTTTTAGCGCCCCGTTCTGTGCGTCGGTATCATCGAGGTGCAGCCGGATGGTGTAAATATTTTCCAGCAGGGACAATGGCGGCTGCACAGCATACTGGTCCTGCTTTACCGTCCACGGGCCAAAACCTTCCACTGGCAGGCGCTCGCTGACGGAGATGGTCAGGTCCTGGTGCCATGCCACAAACCAGTTGGACTGCCCCGGCTTGTCGAAATAGATGGACTTTACCGGTACATAATCTTCTCCAAACAGTGTATGAATGATGTACTGTAATGCCGGCGTAAAAATAGCGTTCCGTACACCCGGCACTGATTGCAGGAACTGCCGGATGGCAAACAGATCGGCCGTCTTACGGAACACCGTCTGACTGGTGTCGGCAGCAGCTACCTGTTGCAGGACCGCCTGCACCTCTTCTCCCGAAAAGATATCTTCCAGTACAGTATAGCCTTCCGTGGCCAGTTGTTGCCGGTGTACTTCGATATTTGCTGTCATCTTCAAATGTAGGGGTTATTTGTTGAATGATTCTTCATTTACCCTGTGGCACGCACACGCACGGAGCCGGGCCTTTATCGGCTTTCCATCTCAGCATATGCGTTGCCGTAGCTATTTTAAAGGAGCGGCGTGTGGTGCTTTATATAGGATAACCAGGGCTTGCTGTGTCCACCTCCGGCATCTGTTTATAAGATGGTAGTTCGGGCAGAATATCTTATTTTTAAGCAGATAAAACGAGAGACCATGGCGCATTTGTTCACTCCCCTGCAGCTGAGGACCGTCACGCTGCGTAACCGTATCGCGGTATCACCCATGTGTGAGTATTCTTCTGAAGATGGTTTTGCCAACGACTGGCACCTGGTGCATTTGGGCAGCCGGGCGGTAGGCGGGGCCGGACTGGTGTTGACTGAAGCGGCGGCGGTGTCTCCGGAAGGCCGCATCTCCCCGCAGGACCTCGGCATCTGGAAAGATGAGCACATCCCGATGCTGCAACGTATTACGGCATTTATTGCCGCACAGGGAGCGGTGCCGGGCATCCAGCTGGCACATGCCGGCAGGAAATCCAGCACGCGAAGGCCATGGGAGGGAAGCGGCAAGGTAACGCCGGCAGATGGTGGTTGGGAAGACGTGTATGCGCCCAGCGCTATTCCGTTCAATGACGGCTATCCGATGCCGGTGGCCCTCACCCAGGAAGGCATCCTGGAAGTGCTGAACGATTTCCGGAAGGCCGCCGCCAGGGCCTTACAGGCCGGCTTTAAAGTAGTGGAGATACATGCGGCGCATGGTTACCTGTTGCACAGTTTCCTGTCGCCGCTGAGCAATCAGCGTACTGACGAATACGGCGGCAGCTTTGACAACAGGATACGTATGCTGTTACAGACAGTGGAATCCGTACGGGCAGTATGGCCAAAGGAACTGCCGCTGCTGGTTCGTATATCCGCTACCGATTGGGCGCCCGGCGGCTGGGACCTGGAGCAGTCCACGCAGTTGGCCGCCCTGTTGAAAGCAGAAGAGGTGGACCTGATCGATTGCTCGTCCGGCGGACTGGTGCCGCATCAGAAGATCAGCCTGGGACCGTTGTACCAGACGCCTTTTGCAGAAGAAATCAAGAAGAAAGCGAAGATAGCCACCGGCGCGGTAGGACTTATCACTACCGCTCAAGAGGCAGAGTCGATCATAGAACAGGGAAGGGCAGACATCGTGCTGCTGGCGCGCGAGCTGTTGCGCGATCCTTATTTCCCGTTACGGGCGGCCCATCTGTTGGGCGATACCGGCGTTAAATGGCCGGTGCAATACGAAAGAGCGAAGCCCCGTTGATAAAGGCCTGCGGCCCGGGGCGTTAGCCCCGGCCGTGCAGGATATTTTCTATTTTTTCCAGTTCTGCTGAAGTAAAAGACACGTTCTTCAGTGTATCCAGGTTGTTGTCCAGCTGCGCTACGGAGCTGGCGCCTATCAGTACCGTGGTGATACGTTTGTCTTTCAGTATCCATGCCAGCGCCATCTGGGCGAGGGACTGGCCGCGCTCCTGCGCCAGGCTGTTGAGCTGCCGGATCTTCGCTATTTTCTCTCCTGATACTTCATTCTCCTGGAGGAATCCGCTGGGTTTGCTGGCGCGTGAACCTGCGGGAATACCGTTCAGGTAACGGTCTGTAAGCAGGCCCTGTGCTAACGGGGAAAACGGAATACAGCCGATACCGTTAGTCTCGAGCACATCAAGCAGACCGTTTTCCACCCACCTTTCAAACATGCTGTATTTAGGCTGATGGATCAGGCAGGTGGTCCCGAGTGATTTCAGTACGGCGACAGCCTCTTTGGTTTGTTCCGCGGTATAGTTGGAAAGGCCCACATATAGCGCTTTTCCCTGTTGCACGATGCTATGCAGGGCGCCCATCGTTTCTGCTATCGGTGTTTCAGGATCAGGGCGGTGGGAGTAGAATATGTCCACATATTCCAGTCCCATGCGGCGCAGGCTTTGGTCGAGGCTGGAGATAAGGTATTTACGGGAGCCTTTATCACCATAAGGGCCGGGCCACATCAGGTAACCGGCTTTGGTGGAGATCACCAGTTCATCACGCAGATGTCCGGTGAAATCCTGGCGGAGGATACGTCCGAAATTTTCTTCCGCACTGCCTGGCACCGGGCCATAGTTGTTGGCCAGGTCAAAGTGGGTAATACCTTTGTCGAAAGCGCGCCGGATAATACTACGGCCATTTTCATAGTTGTCAATAGAGCCGAAGTTGTGCCACAGGCCCAGTGAAATAGCCGGCAATTGCAGGCCGCTTTTACCACAACGGTTGTACATCATGGCATCATATCTGTCGGTAGCTGGTGTATATTGCATGTAAGGTGTTTTTTTCCGGCAAACAAGATAATAATCAATTACGAATTACGAATTACGAATTACGAATTACGAATTAATATGAGGAGATTACTATTTACCTAAAAAACGAAGACCTGAGCAGTAATCCGCTCAGGTCTTCGCTAAAAAAATTCGTAATTCGTAATTCGTAATTCGTAATTAATCCTGTAATTGTGCTTCGGGCACGGCTACACGTCCTGCCTGGATATCTTTCAGCTTGTTGCTGTTCTGTACTTTGGAAGGCACAGGACGGATATCCCATACAATGCCAAGCCAGCCCAGTGTTTTGATCACATAATAGCTGATGTCTATTTCCCACCAGTAGAAGCCCTGACGGGCAGCGCTCTGGTAGTAGTGGTGGTTGTTGTGCCATCCTTCGCCCAGGGTGATCAGTGCCAGCACAAGGCTGTTGCGGGACTGGTCGCCGGTATAATAGCGTTGGTTACCGATTTTATGCATCAGGGAGTTAATAGTAAAGGTACCGTGGTACAGAATAACGGTGCTGAGGAAGAAGCCTATCAACAAGGTAGACAATCCCGCTGTCCAGTCGAACCATCCGGTGCCGTTTACTTTATTGCCCACAAAATATACGGCGATAGCCAGTATCACAGCCGGCACCATGTGCCATTTGTTGAGCCAGAACAGTTCTTTCGCTTTGTGGTCCTTGATCAGGTCAAAACGGGTAGGTTTATATTCAGGGCCCATGATCCAGCCGATATGGGCGTACCAGATACCATAGATATTGGCAGAGTGTGGATCTTCCGGCGTGTCACTGTGTTTATGGTGAATACGGTGATTGGCAGACCACCAGAGCGCACCTTTCTGTAAGCTGCTTTGTGCGCCGCCTGCAAGGATAAATTGAAAGAACCGCGACGTTTTAAATGCGCGATGCGAAAAATACCGGTGATAACCGGCGGTTACAAAAAACATGCGCACTACGTACAATACGCCGCACAGTATCCAGTCAAATGCAGTGGTGCCGGTAAAAAATGCCAGCAGGGGAACTGCATGAATTCCCAGAAAGTCCACTTGATGCCACCAGTTAGGTGATTTTCTGTCTTGCTTGATCGCCTTATTCATTCTGCAAATATAGTTTCCGTGGTCTATTAAATTTATGATTTAAATCATTTTGACAAAGTTAGGGCATTTCACCGGCCAAACCGAGGGTCTTCGTCCCGAACTTTTTAAGGGTACAGGTGTTAGGAAGATATAGATTGTCATTATTTTATAACAATAAAATAAAATTCATATATGTCACAGGTCCTGTCAGCTATCCGCAACAATGTAAAGTATTGGTGGCTTTATCTGCTCAATGGCATCATCTTCATTATTGCGGGCTTCATTGTTTTCAGTAATCCATTCAGCAGTTATGTGCTGCTCAGCATCTTTTTCAGTGTAACCTTATTCGTGACCGGCATTTTTGAAATCATATTCGCTACCGGCAACCGGCGCTCCATGCATGGCTGGGGATGGTCGCTGGCATCGGGCATTATAGACCTGGTGGTGGGTTTCATCCTGATGTTGTATCCGGCTATCAGCATGGCGGTCATCCCCATTTTCCTGGGGTTCTGGTTCATGTTCAAAGGCATCAGCCTGATTGTGTTCGCTATAGCGCTCAGTACAGACAAAATTCCCAACTGGGGCTGGGTACTGGTGGGCGGCATCCTGCTGATCATGATCGCCATCGTGATACTGGACAACCCTGCCCTGGGAGTGGCCACTATCCTGGGCGTGATGGCGGCGGCCTTCTGGGTGACCGGTGTATTGAGCATCATTTTCGCCTTCCGGCTAAAGCATATGAAGAGATTATTTCAGTAACTATATGTTGATATAAGACAAAAGGAGCAGGTATCACTTTGATCTTGCTCCTTTTATCTTATATTATTTTATTGTTTGATGAAATACTTATCGTCCCAGTTCTTTCCTCAGAAATTTTAGCGCCCTGTTCATCTGTGTTTCTATAGTACCGGTAGTGATATTGAGCCGGGTAGAAATCTGTTTGTAGCTATAGGCATGCTCTTTATGCAATCTGAAAATCTGCTGCTGTTGTGCCGGCAAACGGTTGATAGTGGTTTGCAGCCTGCGTTGCAGCTCCTGTTCCATTAATTTCTCTTCCGGGGAAGGGGCCGTGGTTTCCGGCGTGTATTGGGATAGCGCCTCTTCCTGTCGCGCTTTTTTGCGCAGTTCGTCCAGGAACAGGTTTCTGCCATAGACTTTTAATAAAGCGATTATTTTTTCATCGTCCCGGATACTGTCAAGGTTCTCCCATACCCTGATATAAGCCTGTTGCACCAGATCGGCGCAGAGGTCATGGTCTTTACAAAGTGCGAACAGTACCCCAAAAAGTTTGTCATAGGTCTGGTCTATTATCCGCTGCAGCCTTTCTTCCTGTTGATGTGCCAATGACATGTTGATTTTTGTACGCCGCAAAATTACGGTGGTGTTAACTGCCCGTAGATTAACAAATTGTTAAGCCCGCTTTTTTTGTACAGGCATTTTTCATTGTGTACGTGTATTATTCAAACACGGCTTCCGGAGAGGGACTGACAGGCTACCGGGAAGCACTAAACGAAAAATGGACCAGGAACGCATCATAAAATATTTTCAGGGACACTGTCCGGCAGAAGAAGCCAGACAGGTGCAACAGTGGCTGGACCAGCAGGGCGCTGAATGGATAGATCAATTCATGGAGCAGCACTGGGACGCCGTCGCGCAAACTTCCACCGGAGAGGAACGCCGCCATCTCGCTTCGCAGGTGATTGCCATGGCGCCGGCGACTAAAGGAAAATGGCGCCGGCTCACCACAGCCGCCGCTGCTGCATGCGTGGCCGCCGTTGCAGGCGCCGCCTGGTGGGCATTCTCTTTGTCTGCGCCGCAACAGCTGGCCTGGACGGAAATACGTAACGACAGCAATATCGTTCGTATCATCCAGCTGCCGGACGCATCTACCGTTACACTCAACAAACATGCGGTAGTCCGTTATTCATCTGCCTATAATAAAAAAGACAGACAGGTGGAACTGGCAGGGGAGGCTTTCTTTGAAATCCATCCTGATGCCAACAGGCCATTTGTGCTACAAGCCGGCAGCACCACCGCCCGCGTATATGGCACTGCCTTTAACGTTAACGCACTGCCGGGCGCGGGAGAAACACGCATCGCCCTGCAAAGCGGCAAAATCGGCGTTACCTGCGACAGCCTCTCCGGCGAAAAAATCCTGTCCCCCGGGCAATTGCTCATCTTCGATAAACATACACATCATACAACTGTTACACAGCTTCCGCCTGCACACGCCGACAGTTGGCGTAAAGGGCAGCTGAATTTTGTCAATACACCATTTAAGGAAGTATTGCTTCAACTGGAAAATACATATGGACTGCATTTTATTTATGCCGGCAAACCACAACAACAAACAGTAACCGCCGTGTTCCCGGCCAATGATCTGCCGAAAGTGTTACAGCACCTGGCTTTCATCTGGGAGCTTGATTTTCAGCAGCGGAACGACAGCATCATTATTCAATAAACATATTCACCTGCATTGGTCTGTAAGGCATCGCCCAAAGCGGTGCAGGGGTACTATTTATTCCTGTAAAGCAAACAAAACTTCAAAACAACAGTATGAAAAAGAATCTGCAACGGTGGCTCCAACCTGTTTCCGGATGGCAATACCGCGCAAAGATTGGTTGCTGGTCATTAGCACTGGTAGCTGTAATGAGTGCCCAGGTACAGGCCCAGGCCATCCAGGTGGACCTGCACGGTTCCAACCTGGCAATGGTAGTGGCCAGCCTGCAAAAACAGGCGCCCGGTTACCATTTCTCCTATCAGCAACAGGCACTGGAAAAAGTAAAGGTGGCGCACATCACCTTTCATCAGTCCAGCGTTAAAGCGGCCCTGGAATACCTGCAAAAAAATTACGGCCTGCAGTTCCTCCTGGAAGGCAACCAGGTATCTGTAAAGTACAATCCTGCTCCAACCGGCGCTACTACGGATATCCAGGTGGTACAGGGCAAGGTGACTGATGATGCCAACACCCCGCTGCCGGGCGTAAGCATCATAGACCAGCACGGCAAAATGCTGGGCACCACAGACGTTTCCGGTGTATTCTCCGTGAAAACCGCTACCGGCAACACCCTCATCTTTTCATATATGGGCTTTACCCCGGAAAAATATACGGTGACAGGCAAGGAAGATATTGTTAAAATATCCCTGAAACCCAACAGCCGCGAACTGAACAGCGTTGTAGTCACTGCGTTGGGTATTTCCCGTGAGCAGAAAAGCCTCGGCTTCGCTACACAGAAATTGGACGGTAGCGCCGTCAGCGCCGCGCCTACCAATGGTTTTGTCAATGCTCTCAGCGGTAAAGTGGCAGGCCTCAACCTCACCAAAGCCGGCGGACCTATGGGCAGCAGCCGCGTCGTGCTCCGCGGGGAAAGCATCCTCGACGGACAAGGCGGTGAAGCGATCCTCGTGGTAGACGGCGTAATCGTGAATAAATCCTTCAACGGCACCGGCCACCAGGGATATCTCGGCAACGACAGCCCCATCGACTTCGGTTCTGCGCTCACAGACCTCAACCCGGACGACATCGAGTCTATCAACGTACTGAAAGGCCCCAGTGCTGCGGCATTGTACGGTGCTCGTGGTGCCGGCGGCGCCATCATCGTGACCACCAAAAACGGCAGCCGCAATACAAAAGGTATGGGCGTGACCGTTAGCAGCAACCTCGCTTTCGACCAGATCAACAACTGGCCCGATTACCAATATGAATACGGTCAGGGTACCAACAACGCTAAATATTACTCCTACGGCAAAACAGCCGACGGCTCCAATACTTCCTCCACCAGCTCCTCATGGGGCCCTAAGTTCGACGGACAGTCGTACTTCCAGTTCAACTCACCCATGGACGCCAACGGCGTAAGAACAGAACGCACGCCCTGGGTGCCCTACAAAAACAATCGCAAGGATTTCTTCCGTACCGGTCTTACCAATACCAACACCGTTTCCGTGGCAGGCAGCAATGATAAAGGCGACATGCGCCTCAGCTTCACGCACATGAAGAACGAATGGATCATGCCTAACACCGGCTACAAACGTTACTCCATCTCGTTCTCCGGTAATACACAGGTAAGCAAAAAAATCTCCCTGTCTACCAGGATCGACTATACGAACAAAATCGCTGACAACCTGCCCAACTCCGGCTATAATAACCAGTCTATCGCTTATTTTATCAATTTCCAGAACCCCAACGTGGACCTGAACTGGTATAAGCCTTACTGGAAGCCAGGCAGGGAAGGCATTGAACAGAACCATCCTTTCAGTTCATTGATTGACAACCCGTACCTGATCGTAAATGAAATGATCAACGCCTCCAACCGGCACAACGTTACCGGTAACGTGATGGCGAAGTACAAAATTCTTGACAACCTGGAGCTGATGCTGCGCAGCGGCCTCGATATGGGCTATGAATTCCGTAACCAGCGCCGTCCCAAAAACACCCAGAAGTTCCAGGATGGTATGTACCGTCAGCAGACCGTAATGAACTACGAAAACAATAACGACTTCCTGTTGCGCTACAATAAAAATATCGGCGCCGATTTCAATATCATCGCCAGCCTGGGTGGCAACGTACGCAACCAGCGCCGCTATTACACGAATCAACGCGCTGATAAACTGGCTGCCGTAGGCGTATACAACCTCGCCAACAGTAAAGACCCGGTGCTTTCCAGCTCTTCCCGCCCTGTGGCGCAGGTAAACAGCCTGTACGCCTTTGTGAACACTTCCTGGAAAAATAAACTGTTCCTCGATCTGACGCTTCGCAGAGACCAGTCCAGCACCCTGCCGCTGCAGAACAACGTGTTCTATTATCCTTCCATCGCTGCCAGCGCCGTGCTGAGCGAAATGGTACACCTGCCGTCTTTCGTATCTTATGCCAAACTGCGTACCTCTTATGCCAGCGTTGGATTTGATGCGCCTTTCGGCACCTACTCCCTGGAGAAAGACTATGAGTCCGGCTCTATCACCGGCAGCATGAGCAATCCCACCACCATCCCTAATCCGAACCTGCAACCGCAGCGTAACAACGCGCTGGAAATAGGTACAGAGTGGAAATTGTTCAGCAACCGTGTAGGCTTCGACGTTACCTGGTACCGTCAGCGCGCTATCAACCAGATCTCTGCTATCCCGATCGATCGTTCCACTGGTTATGAATACCAGCTGGCCAACGTAGGCATCGTGGAGAACAGGGGCGTAGAGGTAATGCTGAACGTAACACCGGTGAAACTGAAAAACTTCCAGTGGAAGTCTACCATTAACTGGTCACGCAACCGTAATGAGGTGATCAGGCTGAACCCGGAAGTAGGTACTTCCCTGATCATTGCCGAAGGCCCGAGAGGCACTCTCGAAGCAAGAGAAGGCCATCCGCTCGGAGAGCTGTATGGTATCGGCTTCCAGCGCAGCCCTGATGGACAGATCGTATATAAGAACGGTCTTGCGCAGCTGTCTTCCGAAGCTACCTTCCGCGGTAATGCCAATCCGGACTGGAGAGGCGGCCTGAACAACCAGTTCACCTATAAAAACCTGTCCCTCTCCGTACTGTTCGATATGCGTCAGGGCGGTAAGATCTACTCCCTCACACACGCTATCCTGGCTGAACAGGGCAAGATCAAATCCACCCTGCCGGGCCGTGATAATGGCCTGATCGGTGACGGTGTGATGCTGGACGCTAACGGTAAATATGTGCCTAATAATGTGCTGGTCACCAATATGGACCAATATTACAATGCCATCTATGACCGAAACAACGTAGAGTCCAACACATTCGACGCTTCCTATATCAAACTGCGTGAAGTGGTGCTGAGCTATAACGTTCCTGCCAGTGTTTTTGGCCGTTCTTTCATCAGAGGTGCCGCGGTGAGCCTTTATGGCCGCGACCTCTTTGTATGGTCCAACTTCCCGGCCTTTGATCCGGAAACCGCCACACTGAACAGCTCTTCCATCGTACCGGGTTTTGAAACAGGTCAATTCCCTTCTACCCGTACCATGGGCGTTAACATAAAACTCAACTTCTAATACAACATACAGGCATATATGAAAAAGTATTTTATTTATATGGGTGTCGCGATAGGACTGTGTACAAGCGTAGCCTGTACCAAGGACTTCGGGGACATGCAGCATAACCCGGAAACACTGAAAGTGGTGCCGGCAGGCAACTTCCTCAATGCCATCCTGTACGATGGCATGAATACCGGCCTGAGAGAATCCCATCGTATCAACAATGAACTGATGCAGGTGACCGTGACCGAAATTTCCACGACTGACCTGCACCGGTACATCATCAAAAACACAGAGTCAGACTATCCCTGGGAAAACTACTATCTCACGCTGAACAACGTGAAAGATATGCGTGCCTCCGCCAAACTGGCCGGGGAAGTCAACAGCGAAGCGGTGGCGCTGACGCTGTGGGCCTGGCTTTTCCAGAACCTGACCGATATCTATGGAGACATCCCTTACCAGGATGCCCTGCGCGGATATCCCGATAACCAGCTGCAAAACAGGTTTGACCCGCAACAGGATATCTACCGCGACCTGATCGCCAAGCTGGACACGGCCAACCGCCTGTTTGTGACCAGCAAAGGCATAGAGCAGGGGGATGACCTGTTGTTCAACAGTGTGGCCGTTCCCGCTAACATCATCAAATGGAAAAAGCTGTGCAACTCCCTCCGCCTGCGTTTGCTGATGCGTATCGCGCACAAATCGCCCGACGCCCGCCAGGAGCTGGCCAATATGCTGAATGCGCCTGACAAGTACCCTGTCATGCTTAACAATGACGAGTCGGCCGTCTTGAAGTACACCAATATCAAACCTTTCCAGAACCCGTTCTTCAGCTATCGTGATTATGATTTCAACGGCGACCGGGCGCTGTCCGCTTTCTTCGTGAACAAGCTGACTTCCTGGAACGACCCGCGGTTGCCGCTATGGGGCAAAAAAGCCAGCGATGGCGTATACAGAGGCATCCCCAGCGGATATAAACCGGAGCAGTTTGATGATATTTCCGGTATCAATGCCTCCACGCTCAACACAGACCTGAAAAAATCCAACCTCATCGGCACTATCATGACTTATGCGGAAGTGGAGTTCATCCGGGCGGAAGCCTTTATGCGCGGTTATGCTACCGGTAACGCACAAACGGCATACGAAAACGGTGTGAAGGCGTCCGTTACCTACTGGGGCGCACAGGTGCCTGCCGATTTCCTGGCACGTCCGGGTATCGCGTTCAATAATACCCCTGAGCAGGTGCTTACCCAGAAATATTTTGCCTTGTTCTTTAACGATATGCAGCAGTGGTTTGAATACCGCCGTACCGGTTTCCCGGTGCTGCCGCGCGGAGAAGGGATTGTAGCCGGTGTGGGCATGCCTGCCCGTATGAAATTCCCGATCATCGTACAGACCATCAACGCAGCCAACTACCAGAACGTAGTGCAGGCCATGGGTGGAGATGATATTGCTACCAGAGTATGGTGGCAGAAATAACGATCGAATTGAGCAGTTTATAATTAGATTATTTAGAGGCGAAGACCTGAGCGGATATAACCCGCCCAGGTCTTCGCTTTTTCAATAACCCAATAAGCCAATTATTAATTAATTAAATGATACTGGTCAAAATCCGTAAAGGTCAAAGTCGACAAATCGCAGTATATTTAGACACCACAAAATCTAACTTATCGCTAACGAGATGACACTACGCAAGATTTATTCTCTGGCCTCCCTGTTGCTGTGTGGAATGGCACAGCCTTGTCTGGCACAGAATACGCCGGTTTCCCGGTATGACCATCATGAGGCATTTTCCCCTTTGTTTTATCCGTCTAACGGAAATGAATACAGGAGCGCGGGAGGACAGCCCGGGCCTAAATACTGGCAAAATGCCGCCGACTATAAGATAACCGTCGCCCTGGATACCCTGCAACACCGCATATCCGGCAGCGTATTGATCACTTATAAAAACAACAGCCCAGACCATCTGCCTTTCCTGTGGCTGCAGATGGACCAGAACGTGTACCGCGAGGATTCCCGCGGCACCGCCACGGTAGCGGCCACTGGCGACCGGTTTGCCAACCGTACCTTTACCAAAGGGTTTGAACTGAAGTCGGTAGATGTGGTGAGCAATGGCAAAAGCAGCGCTGCCAAATACCTGGTAGACGATACAAGAATGCAGGTACGGCTCTCAGACGCCCTGAAGCCGGGAGGCAACCTGCAATTGAAAATAGATTATAGCTATACCATACCGGAATATGGTACTGACCGTACCGGCCGCCTAAACACCCGTCACGGATGGATATACGAAATTGCCCAGTGGTACCCCCGCATGGCCGTGTACGACGATGTGCTGGGCTGGAACAATATTCCTTACCTGGGAGCATCTGAGTTTTACCTGGAGTACGGCAACTTCGATTATACTATTACCGCCCCGGCCAACATGGTGGTGGTAGGCTCCGGCGCGCTCGTCAATGAGGCACAGGTACTGAACAGCACGGAAGCGGCCCGCATTGCCAAAGCGCGCAACAGCGACGCTACCGTGATGATCCGCGATACCACCGAATTTCATAATGCTGCCGTAAAAGGTAACCGTACCTGGCATTTCGTCTGTAAAGAATCCCGCGATGTGGCATGGGCCGCTTCCGGCGCTTTCATATGGGATGCTGCCCGTATGAACCTGCCTGGTGGCAAAACAGCGCTGGCACAGTCGGTATATCCGGCCGAATCAGCTGCCCCCAATGCCTGGCGCCGTTCTACGGAGTTTGTAAAAGGCTGTATTGAACATTACTCCAGCCAATGGTATCCCTATACCTATCCTGTGGCGACGAACGTGGCCGGGATAGTAGGCGGGATGGAATACCCCGGCATCGTGTTCTGCTCTGCCAAGTCCACCAAAGGCGGCCTGTGGGGCGTTACCAGCCATGAGTTCGGCCATAACTGGTTCCCGATGATCGTCGGTTCCAATGAACGTAAATATGCCTGGATGGATGAAGGCTTCAATACTTTCATCAATGGTATCGCGGCGGCGTCCTTTAACAAGGGAGAATTCAACACGGAACAGTCCGGCCAGCGCGCGGCGGCTTCCATGTTCGGCTCCAATGCGGAAGCCATCATGAACACGCCCGATGTGATCGGTCTCCGCTACAACGGCGTGGCAGCCTATTTTAAACCTGCCATGGGCCTGAAACTGCTGCGTGACCAGATCCTGGGACATGAAAGATTTGACTATGCCTTCCGGGAATACATCAAACGATGGGCATTTAAACACCCAACACCGTGGGACTTCTTCCGTTCTATAGAGAATGCCGCAGGCGAAGACCTGGCGTGGTTCTGGCGGGGCTGGTTCTTCAATATCTGGAAACTGGACCAGGCGGTGAAGAGCGTAACCTACGTTGGCAGCGACCCGGCCAAAGGCGCTATCATTACCCTGCAAAACCTGGAACAGCTGCCTATGCCGGTAGTGATGACTGTCCGCACGGAGAGCGGCCGCGTTGATACCGTGCGCCTGCCGGTGGAAATCTGGCAGCGTGGCGCTACCTGGGCTTATCATCATCCGTCCAAAGAAAAACTCGTCAGCGTTATCATTGACCCGAAGGGCGATATGCCGGATATTAACCCGTCCAACAACAGCTGGAAAGCCGAAACCGGAAAACCGGTACCGGCGGGAACTACCGCGGCTACGGTGCTGAAAGGCTATGTCAACGCTATCGGCGGCAGCGAAAAACTGAAAGGCGTGAAAGATCTTTCCATAGAAGCACAGGGAGAAACACAAGGCACGGAAGTGGAATTGAAATCACTGTACAAGGTGCCCGGCAAAATCTGGCAGGCGGTCACTATTCCGGCTATCAACGGTGTGGCGTATAAAGTGGCTGTCAATGGAGACTCTGCGAGAATGTGGCAGATGGGCCGTGAAATACCGCTGGGGCCTTCCGAAAAAATAATGCTGAAAGAAAAAAACCAGCTGTTCCCCGAACTTTCCTGGCTGGAAACACCGGATAACGTGAAAGTGGAACTGGCGCCTCAAACAGAAACGGTCAATGATGAAGACGTATATGTACTGACCATCGCCACCGCCAACGGCAGCCTGCAAAAGAACTATTACAGCGCCAAAACAGGCCTGAAAGTACGCACCCTGCTGCTCAGCGGACAGGAAGGCTCACCGGCCAGCAATGCCGTAACAGACTACCTGGAATACCGCAATGTAAACGGCGTACAGATACCTTCCCGGTTCCGCACCACCGCCGGCGGTTTTGATACCAATGTAAAAGTCGTGAAGGCGGCCATCAACAGTAATCTCAGCGACGACGTATTTACTAAGTAAACGTTCGTTAACAAAACATATCCGGTAACAGACAAAGGGATGCCCGTTTTTTCCTTATGTTTGTTACCGGATTTTTATTGTATTAACCCTTTATGCAGCAACAGTATACCTATAGCCGCGGTTTCCGCATCTTTGTTTTTTGCCTGGTAACTCCTTTTGCCCTGGTGCCGTTAGTGGCTTTCGGTACAACAATACTGGGGGGTGTAACATTGCCTCTGCAAACTTTGTGCGGGTTCCTGCTGGTATTGCCGGGTCTGGCCCTGGCGACCTACTGTGTTAACGAGATGCTGTCGGAAGTGACATCAGACGCCACAGGTATACGTTACCGGTCTTTCCTTTGCAAACGTGAATTATTATGGCAGGAGGTAAAAGGGTATCAATTAAAAGAAGGTAGTCTGGTGCTGTTGCCCGCGGTAACGGGCAAACGAAAAGTCCGCATATCCCGCCGGCGCAGGAACTTCCGGGAGATAGCAGATTGGATAGCAGCTCGTTTTCCTAAACTCGGTGAAGTGGCTGTCAATGTAACCGGAACAGAAGATAAGACGGACATTGTTGCGTCATATGAATTAAAGATGGCCCGGAAAATAGCATGGGTGCTAAATCTTATCGGCTTCGTGGTAATGCTGCTGTGTTTTTTCTTTGTCCGTTCTATGCCCTGGTTGCCGCTGATACTGGTTGTTTTGTTGCCGGTTACGCTGATAACCTTTGTCTACTATAAAGGACAGCCCGTTATGATTAGCCGGAAAAAGGAGCCGTTCTCCCTCGTTTTAGTGACCATTATATTTTGTGCAATCGGCTTGTTCGTATTTGCAGGCCCCATTTTCAACATAACCCTGAAAGAGCTATGGCTGGGCGCTTTCGCAGTTACAGGAGTGTTTACCGTAGGGATCATTTACGCTATCCGCCACTGGAAAACGGCTTCAGCGCAAAAAACATGGGGCGTTATCAGCTTTATTATTTTCTGTACACCTGCATTCTTTGAATCTCTCGTCTACCTGAATGTTTTTTTTGATCATAGCAAGCCACAATTCTTTGAGACAAAGGTCTTTGATAAAAGGGCCAGCCGACGAAGGTCCACCAGTTATTTTCTGGTGGTGGAACCATGGGGGCCTGTAAAATCGCCTGTATTGATCCCTGTCGGGAAGAGGAAATATGTGGCCGCTAATGTTGATGATATAGTGAGAATAGAGCTGCACGAAGGTGCTTTTGAGATACCGTGGTATACGCCGCGATATTAAGCGTGAGGAGCGACGTTTTTTGAAAGGTTTAACTGACTAATCCCAATACCCGCTGCAACCCCTCAATATTATCTCCCCAATAAAAATGCATATAACCCGCCAGTATCCGCGGCGTGTGAAACACCACACCGGCAACGGTTTCCTGCCGGGCGTTGAATATACGTATAGCCGGTCCCGTGATCTCCGGCACTGTTTCATATTGTGAATAGTGAAATTCGTGTCCCCTGAAAACCTCATTGCCGATATGTATTTCCCGGTAACCCAATGTGAGGGCTTTATGTTGCATGCTGGTACTGACTTTCAGCAGCCCGGCCATCGGCCATGGCTGCCCGTTTTCATCGATGATGTTTTCGCCAAGGTACATCATGCCGCCGCATTCCGCCAGTATCCGGCCTTCATACTGCCGTAACTGTTGTAACAACGTAGTATTGGCAGCCAGCTGTGGCAGATACAGCTCGGGGTAACCGCCAGGGAAGTAAAGCAGGTCCGCAGGTGGCAGGGACGCTGCTGTGAGCGGACTAAAGTAACGGATATCCCCCAATTGGGACAACGCAGCGATATTCTCCCTGTAAGTAAAATTAAACGCCTCATCCCGGGCGATAGCGATTTGTAACCGGCCTGGAGAAGCGGGCGTAATCACTGCGGCTGCCGGCTCCGGCCGTAGCGTGTGTTGCAGCAGCAGTTCCAGGTCGATATGTTCGCTGAGGTGATCCGCTGCGGTATCGATAACGGCATTATAGTCAGTCTCCCCGGAAATATGCAGTCCCAGATGCCGTGAAGAAATCCTGATGTCCGGTCTTTCCGGCAGATAGCCTAATACCGGCACGCCGGCGTCGGCGGCGGCTTCTTCGAGTATACGATAGTGGGAGGGCGCATTCACGAAGTTAAAGATGACGCCCGCCAGCTTAATGCCGGGAAAAAAATGCCTGTAGCCGTACAACAGCGCCGCGGCGGAGTAGGCCATGGCCTGGGCGTCTACTACCAGTATCACGGGAATGTCCAGCAGTGCGGCAAGGGCGGCGCTGCTGCCTTCCATTTTATGGGCGCCGTCAAAAAGTCCCATCACGCCTTCGATGATGCTGACATCGGCCTGCCGGGCATAGCGCTGGTATACTTCGAACAAATGAGGCTCCGGCATCATAAAAGCGTCGAGGTTGACGCTCTCCCGGCCTGCTGCCAGCGTATGGTGTTTCGGATCAAGGTAGTCAGGCCCGCACTTGAAAGGCTGTACCCGCCGGCCGCTACGTTGCAATGCCCGCAGCAAGGCGAGTGTGATGGTCGTTTTACCGGCGCCGCTGTGAGGCGCGGCTATAAGGAACTGTGGTTTCATGCCGGACAAAGATAAGTTTGTGAAAGTTAATATCTTCGTTGCCACTTGATGTTATGGATACCATGAAACAACTCCGGCCGGTGATGTTCGTCGGCACCGCTTCTGATGTGGGTAAAAGCGTGATTACGGCGGGGTTCTGCCGTATATTTAAACAGGACGGCTACTATCCGGCACCTTTTAAGGCGCAGAATATGTCGCTCAACAGCTACGCTACGCCCGATGGCCTGGAGATAGGCCGGGCGCAGGCGGTGCAGGCGGAAGCGGCCGGGGTGCCCTGTCATACCGATATGAACCCGGTACTGCTGAAACCTACCAACGATAAAACATCTCAACTGGTACTGCATGGCAAACCGGCCGGTAACCAAACGGCATGGGAATATTTTATGCAGGACGACAAACGGCAACTGTTTGAAGAAGTGAAGGCTTCCTTCGACCGCCTGTCGGCACAATATAATCCGGTAGTGATGGAAGGGGCAGGCAGTATATCTGAACTGAACCTGCGTGACCGTGATATTACCAATATGCGTATCGCTCTGCATGCGGGAGCAGCGGTGTACCTCATTGCGGACATCGACAGGGGCGGTGTTTTTGGCAGCGTGTATGGCACTGTCGCGCTGCTGCCACCGGAAGAAAAAGCGCTGCTCAAAGGTATTATCATCAACAAATTCCGCGGTGATATCCGTCTCTTTGAAGATGGCCGAAGGCAACTGGAAGCGATCACCGGTGTTCCGGTAACGGGCGTATTGCCGTATTATCACGATATTCATATAGAAGAAGAGGACTCGGTGGCGCTGTCGCTCAAACATAAGCGGCAGATGCAGGGACGGATCAATGTCGCGGTGGTACTGCTTCGCCATATGTCAAATTTTACTGATTTTAATGTGCTGGAGAAAGATGACCGTGTGAACCTGTTTTATACCGATAACCCGGCAGAGATCACGGAGGCCGATATTGTCATCATCCCCGGCAGTAAGAACACCCTGGCCGATCTGGTGGCGATAAAAAATAACGGCACTGCCAGGGCTATCACGGAAGCGTATAAACGGAATAAAGTGGTGATCGGTATCTGCGGCGGGTATCAGATGATGGGCATTTCCATTGCTGACCCGTACGGAGTGGAAGGAGAGCCGGGCAGCATGCCGGGGCTGGGCATCCTGCCGGTATCTACGGTCCTTGCCCGTGAAAAGGTGACCCGGCAGCGCCGTTTCACCTACCGTCAGCAAACAGCCATCTGTGAAGGATATGAAATACACATGGGTGTCACAGAAAGCGAAAAACCATCACCCCTGGCTACCCTGGATAATGGGGAGCCTGACGGGTACTTCCTGAATGATAAGTGCTGGGGCACTTACCTCCACGGTATACTGGACAATACCACGGTGCTTAACGACCTGCTGTTGGCCTGCGGCCATCAGGTCGGCCCCGGGCAAAGCTTCGACTACAAGGCCTTCCGGTCTGCTCAATATGATAAACTGGCTGCTCATATCCGGCAACACCTGGACATGGACGCGGTCTATAAAGCCATTCGCTTATGATACTAGGACACGGAGACGACGCTTACCTGTTTGACCGCCCCATTGTGGCTGATTTCAGCTCCAATGTATATTATGGCGGCATGAAGGAAAAACTGGTACAACACATCACCGGCCACATTCGCGGGGTGGACCATTACCCCGATGCGGCTGCCGGCAGGCTGCAACAGCAAATTGAACAGCGTACGGAAATAGCGCCAGGCATGGTGATGGTCACCAACGGTGGTACGGAAGCTATCTACCTGGTGGCACAGGCCTTCAGCGGCTCGTCCACCACAGTGGTAGTGCCCACGTTTGCGGAATATGCAGATGCCTGTAAGTTGTACGGGCATGAGGTGAGTTATTTTTTCTGGGAGAAGCTGGCGCCGGACACCCGGTTTATCACTGACCTGGTGTTTATCTGTAACCCCAACAATCCCACCGCCCAGGCGATGAACGAAGACGGGCTGTTACAACTGATACAGTTCAACAGCCGTTGTGTTTTTGTCATTGATGAAGCCTATATACAATTCACCCGTAATGCTGACAGCCTGTTGCCATACCTGCACCGGCTGCCTAACGTGCTCGTGGTGCGCTCGCTGACGAAGTCCTGCTGTATCCCCGGCCTGCGGCTGGGTTATCTGGCTGGTCAGAAAACGCTGCTGGACAAGGTACGGGCCTACCGCATGCCGTGGTCGGTCAACAGCCTTGCGCTGGAAGCGGGATATTATATCATGGACCATCCGGCGGAATTTGAAGTGCCGGTAGATTCCCTGCTGGCGGATACTTACCAGCTGTGGGAGGGCGTGCGGAAAATGCCGGAATTCAATGTATATCCTACCCATACCCATTATTTCCTGTTTGAAACACTGACAGGCACGGCGGCTGAACTGAAGCGCTGGCTGGTGAATGCCTATGGCATCCTTATCCGTGATGCGTCCAATTTCTACGGACTGGAGCAGGGGCACTGCCGCATTGCCTGCCGAAATAAAGAGGATAATACGTTATTACTAACCGCCCTGCGTAAATGGACCCTTTCGTAAAATTCGTGTTGCCGTTGCTGTTAGGTTACGGGCTGGACCTCCTGCTGGGAGACCCTCGCAGCTGGCCACATCCGGTGAAATATTACGGTCATCTGATCAGTTTTTTCTCCCGGCGGCTTAACCGTGGGAAGGGACGGCTGTGGAAAGGGGGACTGATGACCGCAGGGTTATGCGTGTTTGTCTTTTTGTTTTTCTATTATATACAATATAGCCTCGGGCGCTGGCCATGGGCGCAGGTATTGTTTGCATCGGTCATGGTGTTTTTTGCCCTGGCCAATAAAAGCCTGCTGCGGGAAGGCCGGGAAGTGTTTGATATCTTGCAGCAGGAGGGGCTGGAAGCCGGACGCAAAAGGCTTTCCTGGATCGTGGGACGTGATACGGCTGCCTTGTCCCCCAATCAGATACGGACCGCCGTAATGGAGTCGATGTCTGAAAACCTCAGCGACGGCGTCATTGCGCCGCTTTTTTATTATGCGTTGCTGGGTGTGCCGGGGATCATGTTGTATAAGATGATCAACACGCTCGATTCCATGATTGGTTATAAAAATGAGGAGTACCTGTATTTCGGCAGGGTGGCGGCACGGCTGGACGATGTGGCCAATTTCATTCCTGCCCGGCTCACTGCCTTACTGATGGTAATAGTAACGGGCAGTGGCCGGGCGGCACAGTATGTGTTGCGTTTTGGCCGGGCGCATGCCAGTCCCAATGCCGGTTATCCGGAAGCGGCGCTGGCGGGTATCCTGCATTGCCGCTTCGGCGGTCCTAATACCTATCACGGGCGCGTGGTGGTGAAACCGTATATCGGTGAGCAGGCCCGTGATATTGAGCATACGGAATTCCGTAAGGTGTTGTATGTAAACCATGCCGTTACGCTGGTAACGGTGCTGGGTATTTGTTTATGGGGTTATTTAACTATTTGAGTATTCCGGTATGGACCAACCTTTTCAGAAAATAAGCATTTTAAGCTGCGGCTGGCTGGGCAAGCCCTTGGCAATAGCGTTGCAACAAAGGGGCTACGCCGTAAAAGGCGCCCGTACATCCGCCGAAGGCGTAAAAGAACTACAGGAAGCGGGTATCGACGGGCACATCGTAGTGTTACGCGACGGTCTGCCGCAGGCGCCTGAAACATTCTGGGATGCAGATGTGCTGGTGATCAATGTGCCGCCCCGCAACCGGGAGAGAGGCGTACAGGCGCATATCGAAGAAATCAAAGGGCTGCGCGAAAAGCTGGAAGCCACAGGCATCAAAAAGGTGCTGTTCGTGAGTTCCACCTCCGTATATGCCGATGTTGACGGCATCGTAACGGAAACGGATATGGGGATGCCGGAAGCGCCCAATGGTGCTGCTTTACGGGAGGTGGAACAACTGCTGTTGCAATCCCCTGCCTTTCGTACCACCGTGCTTCGTTTCGGAGGACTGATCGGTTATGACCGGGTACCTACTGCGGCTGTATTACAATCTCAGCGCCGGAACAACGATGCGCCGATGAACGTCATACACCGTGATGACTGTGTTGCCATTATCTGTCAACTGATTGAAAAAGAGATCTGGGGTGAAATTTTTAATGCCTGTGCCGGTGGGCATCCAACGCGGTATCAGTATTACAGCGTGGCTGCAAAGGCTTTTGGGCTGGAACTGCCGGAGAAACAGCCATCTGGTCAGCAGTCTGCTAAAATAGTGAGCTCGGAGAAGTTAAAACAGTGGCTCGGCTATAAATTTATCTACGATGATCCGTTAACGATATTTGATACTCCCGCTGCCGGAGAGCGATGAAACCCTGTGGTCCTATGAGCCTGTTGTTCAGGAAGATACTTTCCGCCGGCCTGATAGCCGTGTTCCCGCTGATGATGGTGGCGTTGATGACGTACCGTTTTCAGGGCCCTATTCCTTTATTGTACGATTGGTGGTTGGGTGCGATGTTTATATGGAGCGCTTTTTTTTATGGGATGATCTGTCCGTTGTTTTATCAAAAATACCCTTTTGTTTTTAAGTGTTTTGTTTGGGTAGGATTCCTTTCTTTGTTAACGGGTGTTGCTGCCTGGTGGTATTATTACAGCTATTCGAATTCTGTTGAAATGCTTTCCTGTACTGCGTTTGATAGAGGTTTTATCAGAGTGATCGAATTTCTGTCAGTTGATAGTTGGTGTTGGAAGAAGTATTAATTTAGCGAAACAATATAATTTTTTGATCATGGAATTACAGCTGGTTTTAGCCAAATTGGATGTTCTGGATGAAAAAGTTGATCGCAGGTTTAGTGCTTTGGAAACACGTATCGGATCGCTGGAGGACCGCATGGATACCCTGGACCACCGGATGGATTCCCTGGAGAAGAAAGTGGATTCACTGGAAGCCAAAGTGGAGATGCGGTTTAGTGTGGTGGACCTTCGTTTTGAAGCATTGGACTGTGTGTTGAACAACATCCGGGAAGATATCGGGAGAATTGCGGAATGGGTACCTTTTCGTACGCCACCGTTAGCACCGGTACCGCGCGGTTGACAGCTGATAGTTGCCCACATTGTTTACATGGAATCAATCGGGGGCCCGCTGTTTTGGCAGCCGGGCCTTTTTATTTGCCGTTCTTCCCGCTTGTTTGTGTTTTTGTCAGGTAAAAAGATTAAATTGTATAGCTGTTTGATGCCAACGACAGCCATGTCTCTGATTTACCTAAACATCTAAACCTCAAGTAGCTGTGAACCTGCTATTCATAGGCGTTGTCGCCTTGTCCCTATGGTTGCTCTATCTTCAGTATAAGAGCAATGCCCGCAAAAGAAGCCGTTTACTGACACCAGTGCGGCCAGCCAGCATTCTGAAAATTAACAGTTACACGTCTTTCGGTATTATGGCCACCGTCCAGTTTAAAGACGATGCCTGTCCGCAATTAGGCGAACGTATCCAGAAGGAAGGAAGCCTGTACAAAATTACCGGCGTGCTGCCGGAAAACAGGCCACAGCCGGAAAGCCACCAGCGGGTGTGGGACTGCCGCCTCGAAAAACTGTAAGAGAAAACGCCAGGATTGCTGCTGATTCGCCTGATTACGAAGATCAGCGCGAATCAGCGATCTGAAACGGCTATTCGTTAAAGACTGTATATCAGCAGCCGAAGGTGAATCTTTGCCTTGCAAAATAGCAGCAGTCAATCTGTGTTATTAGCTGAATCAGCCGTTTCAGTCACCGCTTAGCGCTGTGATATACTTATCTACATACACGTCTTTTGTCTTGCTTTTATATTGCATTACAAATCTGGGATGCTCCAGCGGGACGACCTGTTGGAAGAACTGTTCTTTTTTGTTCAGTGCTTCAAGGAAAGCTGCGTTTTTACCGGTGCCCATCACGTAACACACGCTGGTATCTATGTCCCAGGTGAGCTGTTTGCGCAGACTTTCTATGATGAAGGGGGTGACTGCTTTGGTGAGGGCGGGACTGTCGTAGTAGTTGTAGTTGATCTCCTTTCCGCCGGCTTGTTGTTGCGTAAAGCCGAGCGGGCATATAGAGCCGATATAGAATTTGTGGTAGAATTTTTTTACGCCGCCGTAGGCATCAATCACATCGTATACAAACACGGACGAGGGTTCATGCGATTTAAACCCTTTGATGGTGATGCCGCATTTTTCCGCCATGCGTTTGGTGTCCGTGAAAGGCACGCCGGTAGCGCCCGAACCAAGGCGGCCTGGGTTAATGCCCAGTATCATACGGCGCTGCGAGTGGTCGTTGTAGAACTTTTTATAGAACTGTTCCATGATACCGTTGATTTCCGGATTTTCACGGAACGGGTTCATGATACGGATACCGGCGGGCAGGTGACCGTTGAACACAAGATTTTTATTAAAGTCGATGATCTGGTCTGCGAATGTCATACGACAAGATAGGACAGAATCCGTGAATATCCTTAAAGTTATACCAGCAGGCCGTGCGCGCTGATTTTCTCGAGGATGTCTTCTTCACGGTACGGCTTCATGATGTAGTCATTCAGACCGCTGTTCATATAGCTGGCCACATCGTCGTCCAGTATGTTACCGGTAATGGCGATGATGGTAACGCCGGCTTTTTTCTTGTCGGGCAACTGCCGGATCTGCTGTGTGAGCGCGATGCCGTCCATGCCAGGCAAATCAATGTCTGTCAGGATCATATCAAATGATTCGCGGACGTAGATGGTCAGCGCCTCTTCGGCGGAGCCGGTGATCACGTGTGCGATGCCAAGCCTGTCCAGCAGGAGGGCCAGCAATTTTTGATTCAGCACACTGTCTTCCACTACCAGCAGCCGGATGTGCGAAGGAGCGGCAGGGGTGGTGTCGGGGGATTCGGTAGAGTTGTTCACGGGCATGGTAATTTTGATGGTACCAGGTGTTTGAACGGCAGCAGGATACCTTATTTCGAAATTGAACGTAGTGCCTTTTCTGGGTGTACTTTTTACTTCTATTTTCCCATCATGCAGGTCGATAATTTTTTTAGCGATGTACAATCCAAGTCCGCTACCTTTGGAAACGCCGTTAGGTCCCTGTGTGAAAGCGTCAAACAGGTTCGGCAGCACATCTTCCGGGATGCCGGAGCCGGTGTCTTTAACGGACACCTGCAACAGTTCGCCATCGCGCAGCCAGGCGGTCACGGTGATTTCTCCCTTGCTGGTGTATTTGATGGCGTTGGCGACCAGGTTGATCAGCACTTGTTTCAGCCGGAACACATCACCATATACCTGCTGCGTGGTAGGGAAATAAATGCAGGGCTGCAGGCGGAGCGATTTGATATTGGCCTGTACCTGCAGGCTGGTGCAGACTTCCTCGATGGCGGTGCGGGGGGAGAATTTCTCCTGTTTTAAAGAGGGTTTGCCGCCTTCCATCTGCGTATAATCGAGTACGTTGTTGACTACAGACAACAGCATCTCTGCCGAATTACGGATAGCGGAAGTTGTTTCTCCCGGTTGTTCCCGTTCCAGCTGGCTGGTATACCCCAGCAAAGAGTGGATGGGCGTCCGAATCTCGTGGCTCATGGTGGAGACAAACTCACTTTTCTGCCGCGCGTATTTCTCTGCCTGCTGTTTGGAACGCAACAGGGCCAGGTCATATTTATAAAGCCGGATGATACCATAGATGATGATGCCGGTCAGTAACAGCAACAAGGGAATTTCCCAATACGTGTGTTTGTCCATCGTATAGAGGGAATTGCCGATGTTCTGACTGAGCACCCAGCGTTTTTTATCTGTTTCCGCCACCATGTTTTTGCGCAGATTGGCCAGCACCTGCTGCAGGGCGTTAAACAACCGTTGGTTGGCCATCACCAGCGCATATTCCTTACGGTTAAGGTTGGCGTGGCTTTGTGCCGCCTGCCGCATGAACTGCTGATAGCTTTGCTGCATCTTCTTCAGGTCTGCGGTGGAGATAACACTGGTCTGGCTGTCAGCGCCGGCGTCCCGTTTAATGACTTTTACTTCCTGTTTTGTTTGCACCGCGGCTTTGTTGGAAATAGCGTCCTTGATACGGCCGAATAATTTCTTTTTAGGCTTGACGGTGGCAGAAGAGGAAGTGATGATGGTATCGATCTGTTCCCGCTGAGGCAGCTTTATCTTTTGCAGCTCCTGTATCACCAGCGGCGTTGCAGCGGTGTCCCATTGCTGCGATAGTTGCAACAGGGAGTCCACATACAGGCGGGTATGCAGGAACAGCTGGGTCTTGGCCTCTTTGTCGGCCAGCAGCTCCTGTACCTGTTTCTGTTTGGAGGCGGCGCCGATGGCAGTGTCAATATGGGCGCTCACGGATTCCAGCGAAGCCACATAGGAGTGGAGATAAGCCGGGTCGTAGGTGAGGGTATAAAAACGAAAATCGTTGTCTGCTGCGTATAACAATTGCACGGCCTGGTCAATATGCCCTGCATCTGTTTTGGTGGCCACCAGGTCCCGCACGCCCGCACTCAGCTGGTCTGCTGCCCGCTTACGCAAAAAGATGATCATAAAGAAGGTAACCAGGATGACTACCATCAGAATGACTATTGCGAACCGGAAAAAACTTTTTCTTTCGTAGGCGTTGTACATTATTGCTTGGATTGGAAGTTGGCACGAAAGAGTGAATGTGACTCTCCGGCGCGGTGAAATTAACTCATTTTCCGTATTGGTGGTAAAAGCCACTTATGGCGAATATGTTGGTGTGTATGTAATTTTAAATTATTGAAATATGTATTATGATTGAAAATGTATTATTGATTTTTTAAATTCTATATTCAAGTAAATGTTATTTAAAGGTAATTTGTACTTTGCTGCTCTATTCTAAAACAATAACACTTTCGTGGACGATTATGAATTATTACGCATGGATAATAGTCCCTTTATGCAGCAGCATACTGGCCACCTCCGCTCAAACTCCCGCACCAGACCCTGGTTACAGGCAACTACAGGAAAAAAACATAATCGTAAACAGGAACTTTTACCTCTTTACCTTACTCGAACACCTGCCGGAAGTCAACAGGCTGGTGCTGAAAGACACCAGCTTTGTACGGTGGAACAATATCTATCGCGATAAGCTGCAGTCAGCACATCGTCCCACAGACATACAACTTGACGATGCCACTATCGCCCGTTTTAATACCTGCTTCGCCAGGATGCTGCAACAGCATCCGCGGGAAATGGGCACACTCCTGCAACATATGCGCCGTTCAGGTTTTTTTCAGCTATATGCCACTGCCCCCGACAGCACGTTGCTCACAAAATCCTGGCAGGACGCCGCCCATGGAGTGAACTATATCCTCAACGCCTATACGACCAATAAGGGTTTCCGCTACCCTAAAATCGACTCGGCTTCTTTTTATGTGGAAAGCCCTGCCTATAAACAGGCGCTGACAAAATTAATGACGTCCGTTGCCCGCAGTACCTCCACCAACAGCCTGTTTTTCCAGTCGCCGCTGGCAGTGGCGGTGGGACTGCTGGTATTGAACAAACATGATGAATGCGCCCGGTACATGCCATTGGAGGAGACTAACAAAGACGCCTACACGAAAGTGAAGAAGGCCGACTGGAACAAATATGCTTACTCCGCATTGCTTATTCCAGGCGCCGGCCCGGGTGACAAAGCGTCCATCAGTGATGCCGGCAAAAACCGCTGCCGCATTGGGGCAGAGATGTACCATAGCGGGAAAGCTCCCTTTATCATCGTTTCCGGCGGCCACGTGCATCCGTTTGGAACACCTTACGCAGAAGCGGTGGAGATGAAAAAATATATGGTCAGCGAACTGAAAGTACCGGCCGATGCGATTATTGTGGAGCCTCATGCACGGCATACCACTACCAATATCCGCAATGCTGTCCGCATTGCCTGGAAAAGCGGCATACCCCTGGAAAAGCGGATGCTGTGCGTATCTGACGCCTTGCAACTGTATTACGTGGCCAGCCCGGTTTTCGGCAAACGCTGCGAGGAAGAACTGAACTATCAGCCGGCGACGGACATGCAGCAGGCCGACCTGAATTTCCTCTCTTTTATACCCGACCTGAAGTCGCTGCAGGCCAACTCACTCGACCCGCTCGATCCCTGATCGCGGACCACAGTATGTACTATGATGAATCGTCACACTTGTTATTCATAAAACACACAACTTCATGTACACTATCCTCGGCGCCGGTGGCGTAATCGCCAATGAACTGGCCAAAGAACTGGTAAAAAACGGAAAGCAGGTACGCCTCGTAAGCCGCTCTCCTCAGGCTATTGCCGGCATCACCGACCTGGTGGCCGCAGACATCACTGACGCCGCGCAAACCCGCCGCGCGGTAGCCGGCGCTACTGTCGTGTTCCTCACGGCCGGATTGAAATATGACCATAAACTATGGGCCGTTGCATGGCCCCGCATCATGAGCAACGTCATCGAAGCCTGTAAAGCGGAAGGCGCTAAACTGATCTTCTTCGATAACGTATATTCTTATGGGTTAGTAAACGGTCCGATGACAGAAAACACCCCCTACAAGCCTGTCAGCAAAAAAGGAAAAATCCGGGCCGCTATTGCCACGCAACTGATGGAGGAAGTCAAAGCCGGTAACATTACGGCCACTATCGCCAGGGCAGCGGATTTCTACGGCCCCGGCGCAGACAAGACCGGCTTCCTTAACCTGCTGATCATCGACAAATTCAAAAAGAATAGTTCCGCCATGTGGCTGGGCAAAGACAACGTCACCCATAGCTACACCTTCACCCCCGACGCCGGCAAAGGACTTTACCTGCTTTCCCAGGACGATTCCTCCTGGAACCAGGTATGGCATCTGCCTACTGCCAATCCGGCCCCGGACGGCAAAGGATATATGGAGATGATCGCGCGCCAGATGGGCGTTAAGCCAAAGTATATGAAGCTGAACCGCTTCCTCATAGCTGTTTCCGGCCTTTTCGATTCCACCATCCGCGAACTGGGAGAGATGTTGTACCAAAGCAACTATCCCTATATTTTCGATTCATCCAAATTTGAAAAACACTTTCAGGTAAAACCTACTTCCTATGAAGAAGGTGTTAAACTTACCCTGCAATATGAATAGTCTACAAAATTTGTAGGAAATAAATTTGGTAGTTTGAATTTGTGTCCTATCTTTGCACCAGTTCTTTTAATCGCTTATCAAGAAAGGAGGAGGGAAATGGCCCGACGATACCTTAGCAACCTTCATCATGGCACTGATGAAAGGTGCTGCATCCATCCCGGCGAAGCCGGGAAAGATAAGTATCTACATTTGATTGTTATTTCATTTAGATATTTTATTATAGGAATGCAGCGGATATATACCCGCTGCATTTTTATTTTAATGACTATAATAAAATGACACAATAACCAAATCTCTTGATGGGCGCTGCATAGAACTTGTTTATTCATTTTTCATCAAACTAAAAAACAAGTACAGATGAGCACTATCACATCACTGATCCATTCTATTCCCGTAGATCCGCAAACAGGCGCAATCGCTGTTCCCATCTACCAGACATCCACCTTCGTACAGGAAGCTCCCGGTGTAAACAAAGGTTATGACTATGCCCGGTCCAACAACCCCACCCGCGAAACAGCAGAAAAAATCATCGCCGGACTTGAAGGCGGCGCAGCCGCTTCCGCCTTTGCCAGCGGTCTGGCAGCCATAGACGCGGTCATCAAACTGCTGAAGGCCGGAGATGAAATTGTGGCGGTAGATGATATCTATGGCGGCGCTTTCCGCCTCTTTCATAAAGTGTATGAAAAATTCGGTATCAAAGTGCATTATGTGGACACGGCCGACACACAGGCGGTATTCCAGGCCATTACACCGGCCACACGCCTAATATGGCTGGAAACACCCACCAATCCTACGTTGAAGATTTCTGATATTGCGGCCATCAGCCGTATCGCCAAGGCAAGTAACTGTCTCCTTTGTGTGGACAATACGTTTGCGTCACCGGTGCTGCAGCAGCCACTGGCCCTTGGTGCCGACCTGGTCATTCACAGCGCCACCAAATACCTGGGTGGCCACAGTGACCTGATCGCCGGTGTGGTAGTGTCTAAAACGCCGCAGCTGGGAGAGGAGATCAAATTTTATCAGAACGCCTGTGGCGCTATCCTGTCACCGTTCGACAGCTTCCTGCTCATACGCGGCATTGAAACACTGCACCTGCGCATCCGCCAGCATGTCGCCTCTGCACAGGTCGTCGCCGAATACCTTGAACAACATCCGGCGGTAGATAAAGTGTTTTATCCGGGGCTGCCTTCCCATCCCGGCCATGCGTTGGCAAAACAACAGAGCAAGGGCTTTGGCGGCATCATCTCTTTCTCATTGAAAGATGACCGCGAAGAAGCAGCCACCGCTTTTGTGACATCCACCCACTATTTTAAACTCGCTGAAAGTCTCGGCGGTATTAAAAGCCTGGTGAGCCATCCCGCTACCATGACCCATAAATCCATACCGGCCGAAAAAAGAAAGGCTGCCGGTGTGAGCGACAGCCTGATACGTTTGTCTATAGGCCTGGAAGAAGCGACCGACCTGCTCGCCGACCTGGAGCAGGCCTTTAAACACTTACCGCAGCCCGCTTTGGCAGAAACCGGGTTACCAGCATAGCGGCTACGTTATCTCCCGTCGCGTTTAAAATGGTGGCCAGCGGATCTACCAGGGTGCCGATCACCATCAGCGGCGGGAGCGCCTCCGGGGGGAAATTGTATACCGACATCACCAGCAGCTCCCCGATGTAACCACCGTTGGGAATGCCGCCTTCCACAATGCTTACGATGACGGTAATGCCCAGTGCCATCACAATCACGTTGACACTGTCGAAACCTTTGCCGTACATGGCAAAAACAACCGCCATCTTGATGATGGAGCTGATGCTGGAACCATCTTTATGCAGCGTTGCGCCCAACGGCACGACCACGTTGCCAACAGATGCCGGCACTCCCATTTTGGGTACCGCTTCCAGGTTGGCCGGAATAGTGGCGATACTGCTGCCGGTGCCGACAGCGGTAAGGGTGGGGACGATATTGTTTTTCCAGAAAATCTTCACCCCCCGGAAACCGCCGGCCACAAAAGCATAGAAGCTGAAGCCAGCCAGGAAATAAATAGCGCCGAAGCCATAATAGATAGCCAGCGAATGCGCATAGGTGCCAAACAACTGCGGGCCCACCGTACCTACCTGGTAGGCGAAATAAGCGCCCAGCCCCAGGGGGGCGGCCTTCATCAGTAATGCCAGCAGGTCTTTCATCACCTCGTTGCCCGAATGCAGGAAACGCCGGAAAGAAGCGCCCCGTTCTCCCGCCCGCATCGCGGCCATGCCGGTCAGTACCGAAAAGATAATGAACGGTAACATGTTCTTGCGGGAAAGCAACTCGTAAAACTCGCTGACCGTCAGCAGCCGCGTCAGCTGCTCGCCGAAAGTGCCGGCGCTGGCATGATCTGTTACGGGCGTCAGCACCACTTTCTGGTGAATGGGAAATATCCAGACGGCCACAATAGTCAGAAAAGCAGCAATCAGCAATGTGCTGAGAAATACCAATGACATCACACCCAATACCCTTCCCAGCCGGTGCGACGCATCGATATGCGCAATGGCAGACGCGATCGCAAAAAATACCAGTGGTATGACAGTCGTAAATAAAAGGTTGAGAAAAATATCACCAATCGGTTTGATCACTTCCACCTTTGGCCCCAATAGCGCCCCGGCTATGGAACCTGCGATAATTCCGCCCAGCAGCAGGAATATATCACGGTAATTCTTGAGGACTTCCATGTATGGAAATTTATTTCTTCCCGAAAGCTAGCACATTTCACGCATATTATTTAAATATGAATTTTAGACGGTAAGACAACGTTACCGCCTATACGTGTAACCTTTTGGCCCTCCCGCTTGTTACACTATCAAACCAACATCGTCCATATGAAATGTTTGTTACTGGGTTTATTATTACCGTTGTGTTTTCTTGCCCAGCATAAGTACTATACGATAGGAGAAGTCCTGAAAAACGCACGGCAGCTAACTTACGACAGTACGACAGTAAAAATCAAAGGGTACATCACCGAAAAGGTCGGTAAAACCACCTATCTGCTGGAAGACCGTACCGCTGAGATCCGCGTGGATATTGCAGATAAGTTCCTGCCCGGCAAACCCTTCAGCGACAGGGAGGAAGTGATCGTCGAAGCCTGGGTACAGTATGAAATCAACAAGCCGGTCACCCTGACGGCTAACCGGCCTGTAACGCATGATTAGAACCAGATGGTAGATTACAATAGCTTAAACACAAAGCTGTAGATGCTCTTGATGCTGGCCGCGATCACAATGATGGACACCGCCATCATAATGGTTTTGGCAGAAATCTTATTGGACACCTTGGCTGCAATGGGAGAAGCCACGGCGCTGCCAATGACCAGTCCCAGTACCGCGTCCCAGTGAACATGGGACAGTGCGGCCACAAAGGTGAGGGAGCTCAGCATGGCGATAAAAAAGCGGGTAGCCTTTACCGTGCCCAGTGAAAAACGGGGATGCCTGCGGCCCGCAATAAGAGAGGACAGCACGATAGAGCCCCATCCGCCACCGCCGATGGCGTCGATAAAACCTCCGCCAAAGCCCAGCAGCCCGATACGCTTTATTTTTTTGCCGGTATGTTGGGCGCGTTGTGCCTGAATAGCCCGCTTAAAGATAATAGAGCCCAGTATCAGGGTATATAACGATACCACCGGTTTGGTGTACATCGAATAATGTTCGAGAGAGGAGAGGAGATAGGCGCCGATCACTGCACCGGCAATGCCCGGAATGATCAGGATTTTAAACAGTTTTTTGTTGACATTGCCCATTTTGAAGTGCATCCATCCGGCAATGCCGTTGCTGAGGATTTCCGATATATGCACCGCCGTGCTGGCAGAAGCGGGCGGAATGCCCATGCTCAGGGAAAAAGTCGTGGAGGTTATGCCGTAAGACATGCCAATGGCGCCGTCAATCATGGCAAACAGGAAGCCCGCCGCCAGGAAATAGTAAAAAGTAGGCGGCACGTCTTCCACATGCACCCTGAACGTCGGTACAAAGTACCAGACCAGGGCAAGCGTTATCGTCAGGAGTAAAATACCTGTCAACCAATAAATCCATCGCTGCTTTTTTACTGCGGCGGCATCGCCGCCAGTCACCGCCCCGCTAACCAGCAAGGGCTTCAGTGTTGCTTCGTCCGCAGGCACTGTAGTGACTATTGTGGTTGTTTGTTTCTCCATTTTTAAACAATGAGCCAGCCTAATTTGTCCACAAAATACATAAACTCTATGAAATTAGTAGACTATTGTGTGAAATTTTTTTTATGCAAAGCGCAAAAGGGACGCTCTTTCTGCTTTGCACCTTCGCATATGCAGCTTTGCGAGAAAAACAGACGCATAAAAATTGATTTACCTATATTTGGGGTTGCGAACCAATTACCACATTCATGCTTTTGCAGGTTTTTCTGACTTGTTTTCTAGTTTTATTAAATGGATTTTTTGTAGCGGCGGAATTTGCCATCGTGAAAGTACGTTCTTCACAGATCAACAGCAAAGGCGGCCTGAACAGGGCCACAACAGCGGCCAAACATATCCTGGGTAACCTCGACGGCTATCTGGCGGCCACTCAGCTGGGCATCACCCTGGCCTCCCTCGGCCTGGGCTGGGTCGGCGAATCTGTCGTAACCACCCTGATCCTGCGGCTGATGGACGCACTGCACATCCGGATGACGGAAAGTACAGCGCATAACATCGCCATACCGGTAGCTTTTCTGACCATCACCATACTGCATATTGTTTTCGGTGAACTGGCCCCCAAATCAATGGCTATCCGGAAACCGCTGCCCACCACCCTGACGGTGGCCCTGCCACTGCGGTTCTTTTTCGTTATTTTCCGGCCGTTTATATGGCTGCTCAATGGCCTGGCCAACAGCATCCTCCGCATGATCGGTTTAACGCCCGTTGGGGAGTCTGAAATCCATTCGGAAGAGGAACTGAAGCTCATCATCTCCGAGAGCCAGGAAGGCGGCGCTATCGAGGAAACCGAACGCGAACTGATCCAGAACGTGTTCGAATTCGATGACAGCCGCGTAAAAGAAATCCTGACCCACCGCAAAGACATCTCCGCCCTCGATATCAGCAAACCCTTCCAGGAACTGATAGACCAGGTGATCAAAGACGGCTATTCCCGTTACCCGGTGTACAGCAATACCCTCGATGAACTGAAAGGCGTTATTTATACCAAAGACCTCGTTAAGGGCGTGCTGGAAAAAACGCTCACCAACATACAGGATATCCTCAAGCCCTGCTTCTACGTGCCTGACAGCATGAAGATCAAGGACCTGCTCCGCACTTTCCAGAGCCAGCGCCTCCAGATGGCGGTGGTGACCAACGAATTTGGCGATACGGAAGGTATCGTTACCATGGAAGACATCCTCGAGGAACTGGTAGGCGACATCCAGGATGAACACGACCAGGAAACCCCTATCGTAGAGAAAAAGGACGAAAACACCTACCTGGTGGACGCCCATGAATACCTCGCTGATATTAATGAACTGCTGCCGGTGCCACTCCCCGAAAGTGAACATTATGAAACACTCTCCGGTTTAATCAACTATATCCATGGTAACATCCCGAGAGAAGGAGAGGTGCTGGTCATCGAAAATTATGAAGTGCTGATCCTGAAGATGTTCAGAAGCTCTGTTGAGAAAGCACGCTTAAAGTTGATCCGATAAATATTGCCATATGGAAAAGAAGGTCCTGCATGTGATTGAAGGCCGGGAAAAACATATTACCGACACGGAAGTGGTAAGGCAACCGCTGCCCTCTGCGCAGTTCCGTTTCGCCAGTCCGTTTATTGTGCTGCACCATATGCCGGCAAAATACTATGCACCGGGCGCTCCGGCAGAAAGGCTGCACCCGCATCCGCACCGCGGCTTTTCACCGGTCACCTTCATGCTGCAGGGACAGGGCTATCACCGCGACAATGCAGGCAATGCCATGACGGTCACCGCCGGTGACGTGCAATGGATGTTCGCCGGTAAAGGCATCCTCCACAGTGAAGGCCCCTCCGAAGATTTTCTCCGTAAAGGCGGCAATTATGAACTGCTGCAATTGTGGTTCAATGCACCGGCTGCCCGTAAAGGCGACGACCCCTACTATCAATATGTAAAAGGCGCAGACATGCCTGCCGTGGCCCAGGCCGAAGGGGTGCAGCTGACGCTCGTCAGCGGTAACTATGAAGGCAAAACCGGCCCGCTGCAAAATTTCACTCCCATCATCGCCATCTGGGGGGCTATACAGGCCGGCAAATCCGTTACGCTCAAGGCTACGCCGGGCTACTGGACACTGCTGTATGTGGTGGACGGGCAAATTACGGTCAATGGTACTGCGGTCAACGGTTATCACCTCGTGATATTTGACAGGGACGATGCCGCGGAAGATATTCAGATCACCTGCAAAGAAACAACCCGCATACTCTATCTCTGCGCAGAACCGATCAATGAGCCGGTAGCGGCCAAAGACAACTTCGTCATGAACACGGCCACAGAAGTGGACCAGGCCATCGCCGACTACAAAAATGGCCTCTTCGGCACACTGGAGGCGTAAACAACGTACAGCCATTCCTGTTACAGAATAATACAGTAACTTTAATAGTATGATCCCATGGACGGAAATACTGTTAAGGCTTTCGCTTGCCGCCCTGTTCGGCGGCATGATCGGTCTGGAGCGGGAACGCAAAGACTGGGCTGCTGGTCTGCGTACACATATGATGGTATGCGTAGGCGCCGCGCTCACGATGATGGTTTCCGCCTACGGCTTTGAAGATATCCTCGGCAGGCCCAACGTAGTACTGGACCCTTCCAGGGTGGCCGCGCAGGTGATCAGCGGCATTGGTTTCATCGGGGCAGGCACCATCCTCTTCCTGAAAGAAGGCGTCATCAGGGGCCTTACCACCGCAGCAGGGCTCTGGACGGTAGCGGCCATCGGACTGGCTACCGGCGGCGGGATGTATTTTGCCGCACTAACCGCCACCGTGATCGCCATTATTATCCTGTGGGCACTGCAACCCCTGGAAAAAAAATTTCTCTCCCGCTTTGAACATAAAAGCATTCGCATTGTCACCTTCGAAAGAAGTAAATCGGTAGAACTGATCAACAACCTTTTTCACAACAGCGCCCTCTCTATCATCGGTTGTAATATTGAACAAACAGACACGCTTTTTCTGTTGAGCATCCGCTTTAAAAATCTGGACAAGACCACATTTACTGCACTGATAGCCGAAATACAGGCCGACAGCGGAGTAAAGGAAATTTCCTGGAGCGCGTAAAAGCATAAAAAAAGCCCTGACAATTGTCAGGGCGGTAAATTACTTTACGTTACTTTACATGATCGAATCTTTTTTGTAAGAGCTATCTCTCTGATGTTTTTTCATGTCTTTTTTCATCTCCTTCATCTCCTTTTTTTCCTTCTTCATTTTACGGGCAGGATTAATAGTATCCCTCGTTCTGGGAGGAAAGGTATCCTGCAGGATTTCCTGGTACCCGGCCTGTTTCACCAGCTCATCCTGATTCATGGGATTAGCCTGTAGCGTACGGTCGGCGTTGCCCTGGAACAGAAAAAATACAAACAATACGATCATGAGTCCAATTGTAGCAGGAAGGTTCTTCATAAAATTCATTTTTTGTCTGTAGGTAGATGACCAATATCATGCTGGATTTTGTACCAATGGCACGGACAGGCATAAAATATTGAAAATGACCTGTTGTGGCCACCACTTCAAAATCTGTTTGCAGAGACCAACCAGGCCCACAGTGTGGATTTTGGCCGTCATTCAGGGGAAGGGGAGTGACAATGGCGGAGCTTCGAAAGCGCTGCCTGTGGTAAATCCGGCACTAAGGCACTGCATTTGTAGCACGTCCTGTATTATTCACCTCAAAATACAGGTTATGAAAAGTACAAGAAGTGAAAATACACATCAGAGCAAGCAGATGCCTTTGAGCAATATGCCCAAGCCGGAAATAAGGGACAACCTTGACAGCCGTAAAAACGAGGAACAGGATTTTAAAGGTTCAGATACCACGCACAACCGAAAGGCACACAAATCATCCAAACATAAACGATAAACTATGTTGAAGCATGTAATGTATTTGTTGGCCTGCAGCTGTCTGGCCGCCACTTTCACAGGCTGTAACCAATTGACGGAGCAAAAGGCTAATCAGCAGGACAAGGCCAACGACAGTACCAGGCCGCCAACACCTGCACCAACAGAAAACAGGGCCACTTTTAAACTGGATACTACCTTTAAAGATTATCGTTTCAGTGTGTCTACCCGCGGCGACGGTACGCTGCGTAACCTCTATGTTGGTATAGGCAACGTAAAGGATTCAACCCGTATGGACACCATCATTGAAAAAGACGTGAAAGGCAATATCGGCGGCGTGGCGGTAGCTGACCTCGATAAGGACGGGCAACCGGAGGTATACGTTTTTAATATTTCCACCGGCACCGGTCTCAACGGAAAAGTATACGGCCTTGTGGTCCAAAAGAAAGGAGCGATAAAAATCAATACTGGTGACATCGATAGCCTGAACGCAAAAGACTACCAGGGAAGAGATTCTTTTTATATTCAAAATAACGAACTGGTACGCACGTATCCGGCCTTCGGGGAAGGTCAGCCACAGGCCCTGACGACGGATAAAAGGAAGATCATCCGTTATCAGCTGGTAAAAATCGGTAACGGCTACACGCTGAAGAGCAAATCCTGATTTACGGATGGTGGGATTTTTTGATTTTGGAATTTTGGATTTAGCGAAATGATTAACATATAATCTTCGCTCCTACAAATCTCAAAATCAAAAAATCCCCAATCCGTAAATGTTATTTACCGGTGATAGAAGATGCTATGTTCGCTCCAGCGGGCATAAAAGTTTGCCAGCGCCTTCTCAAATTCGCGATAGTTCTTATTGGCCGGAAGTGTCCATCCGTCTTCTGCATAAGCCGCGAGGCGGGGATACACTTTTTCTTCCATGGACATTTCATCTGGTATCCATTCTCCCCACATCTGACATCCTGTGCCCAGAATTTTTTGATGGTATTTAGCGTCCAGCCCTGCGGGAATCGGGTCGAAGGCATATGCCTTTTCCAGTGATATCTGTTCGTAGTTGTAATCCAGGTACGTAGCGGCATGGTAGGAGTTGACCACATCGTATCCTTTTGATACCGCATCGGTGATCAGTTTAAGTTCGCCTTTCCAGAAATGTACGATCGTGCCGGGAGCCAGCTGCGTGGTGCCTACGTCTTTGGTATCGTTGTATTCATGCAGTTTGGCGCCCATGATCTCATTCCAGCCCATCATGCGGCGTTGTTTGCCGGCAAGGTAAGTGGAAATGTTATTGGTAAAATAGATCTGAAGATCTGCGGGAGTGGCCAGCTGATTGGCTTTCATATAGGCCTGTACGTTGGCATCGGTTTTCCACTGGTCGTATTTCACCTCATCGCCGCCAATATGGATCACTTTGGAAGGGAAGAGCTGCATCACTTCGTCCAGTACATCATGCAGGAACCCAACTACTTTTGGATCTGCCACATTGTATACATCGTAGTGCACGCCAAACTTTCCGGGTACTTTGATAGGCGTCTGTTGCGTGCCCAGCCAGGGATAGGAGGCAATGGCCGCAGCAGAGTGGCCGGGCATTTCTATTTCAGGAATAATGGTGATGTGACGGGCGGTGGCATAGGCAATAATATCGCGGATCTGGTCCTGCGTATAAAAACCATCATGCGGTTTACCGTCATAAACAGTGCTGTTCCAGCTGCCGGTCTGCGTAGAATCGCGGTGACTGCCTACTTTCGTCAGCAGGGGATATTTTTTGATCTCTATCCGCCAGCCCTGGTCATCGGTGAGGTGCCAGTGGAAGGTGTTCATTTTCAGTGCAGCCATTTCATCCAACAGCTTTTTAACAGCCGTTGCTCCTTTAAAGTGGCGCGCTTCGTCGAGCATAAAGGAACGCCAGCCAAAGCGGGGTTTGTCTTTTATTTCCACGGCGGAGATAGTGAAACCGTTGGTCTCGTTATAGCGGATAAGTTGTTGGAGGGACTGTACGCCATAAAATATTCCGGCGTTGGTGGCCGCGGTGATAGTGGCGCCGACAGGCGTAACTTTCAGGAGGTAGCCTTCCTTACCAAGGGAAGAGTCCAGCTTCGGATTGAGCGATAAACGGATATAGTTGTTTTGGGCGGCAGGTTGTAACGGAAGCTTCAGGCGGATACGGTTGTTAAATGCTTCCTGGAGGTATTTAGCCTCTCCGGTACTGGCGCCAGCTACGATGGCGGTCGTACCGGAGAGTTTGAAAATGCCGGTGGTAGCGGTTACCTGCGTGGGTTGCGGTATAAGGCGTTGTGCCTGCAACTTTTTGGCAGTCACGGCCAGCAACAGGCAGCTGCTGATGACCATGGATTGAAATCTGAGCATATATGTATTTTATTGTTCACAAATCTAACGAACGATAAAATACAAAAAAAATCTCATGTTTAAATGCTTCAGGCCACTTCTACCTTTTGCCGGGACACGGCGATATCGGTGATCGCTTCGGAATAGAATACCGGTGGTACATGGCCAAGGGGCATCAGGCACTCATCGGTTTCTTTATCCGGGTTTCTGGACCAGCGTTGCCGCATTTTGGTTTTATCTACAAAATAGAGGGTGCCCAGTTTGTAGCGGAAACCTTCTTCCTTATAAATGCTGCTCATTTCCACGATCACTTCCAGCTGGTTTTCATCATCTGTTTTGTGGTAGGCATATACATATTTGCCTTCAGCGCCTTCACTGAGCTTCCAGCCTTTCTGCTCCATATGTTTATTGAGCAGCGTGCTTTCGAGGGCAATGTCCTCAAAGTCATGCACCAGCGTAGTATCGGCCTGTTGCGGCGGGATAGCCGCCACGGGCCTGTCCAGTTGCGGGAACACGGCTTCGATGCCATCTTCGGCAAAACGCTGTTTCCATTGGGCGATTGCTTCGTTGCTGAGGTACAGCGGATGCAGCACCCGGATGGAGGCGCCGGCGGGAATGGTGACCAGCCGGCCGTGAAGATCAGTCAGGCTACGGTCGTTGCGGCACTGGAAACCGGTGATCAGCTGGTCCTGTGCGTCATATAAAGCCCAGAGTAACCGGGTGGCATATACGAACATGACCGGGTGATGGAGAAAACACTGTTGCCATTGTGCCGGTTCCCATTTGCGTTGCACCACCAGGAAATGTTCGAGCCTGGCGGTTTGCTGCTTCACGGTTTCGGCGATGGCTTTGCCCAGTTGTTTGATCCTTTCTTTGGTTTCAGCCGTAATGGCGACCGGAATGAATTTAAGTTTCCGTTGCCTGTTATTGATCGCAGCGAGTTTAAACTGCTGATCGATATACAAATAATAGGTATCGCCTTTCACATCAAAGGGCAGGAGCATGTCTTTAAAGCCAAAATCAGGAACGATACGGTCGCCCAGTTCGTGCATGCTGATGCCCAGTTCGGCAGCAACCTGTTGCATGCCGGCTAACGCTGCCGCCCCTACGTTGGCCTTACGGACGCGGTATTTGCGGGACAGGAATTCTACGGTATGCAGTGCCTGTTTGCTGCCATGCATGGCCAGCGCGCCAACGCCGTGTTCTGCCATGCGTAGCCTTTTTTCACCGATCCATTGGTAGATGGCCTGTTCGAGGGTGAGGGCCATCCGGTCGTCGCCGGTGAGGCCGGCCAGCGCCAGCAGATATTTCGCTTTGGCGTCGCCATTGCGGGACAGGTACAACTGGAAAAGGTGCATGGAGAAGTCGCCGCTGGTGGTGCGGTCTATCAGGCGCAACAACGGCCTGGCTTCCATGTCAACCGTCATCTCCTCTATGCGCGACATGCGGTATAGAAGAAAACGTTTCATGTCCAGCGTAAGGGCTTCGCCGTTGAGCAGATATAAAGGTGGTAACACCGTGTCGTCCAGCCACTTTTCGAGCGGTCGGTTGAGTTTGTGCCGTTTTTTGGCGAAGGCCACCAACTGTTGTGCGGTAGTAGTGTCGTCTTCTCCTGCGAAGGTATGGCCCAATGTTTCCAGCATCAGGTCGCGTGCGTCGTCGTTGATTTCCTGCTGGAGTGCCTGTTGCAGCAGCTGTCTGGCTTCGGGCATGTCCAGCCTGCAGAGTATCTGTACGGCGGTAAGTCGCTGTTCCGCTTTCTTATGCTGTAACAGCAGGCCTGCGCGTTCGAGCGCCTGCGGATGTTCTGCCAGTATAACGGCAACGAGCATACGCACCGATTTCAGTTTATGCAGGGTGAAGTCCCATAACCTTTCAGCATACAATGATGCGTCCAGCCGGGTGAGCAGCGGGAAAATATGTTTGGCTTCGTAATCGTTGTCAATGGCTTTGAGCAACAGGGGAACGGCCTGGTTGCCCAGTTCCTGTTGTATCAGCTGAAATGCTTCCGGATGCAGGTATTTTCTTTCGTCCAGATGGGTGTCGAGATAAAGAATGGCCTGTTGCCTTTCCTGACGGAGCAGCTGGCCTACGGCGATCACATCGGGCGCTGGCAGCGAGGAAGCGCTCCCCATGGCGATCTGCTGCTGGCGGAACGCCTGGCCGGTAATGCTGCTGTTGTATTCCTGCAGGTATGCATAAGCGGCTTTCAGCAGCCGTGGTTGATATGCTTCCGGTTGATATTGGGCCAGCAGGTAATAACCACACAGTTGTGCGGTATAGTCAGGCAATGTGGCCAGATGGGCCACGGCTTTTTCTATCAGCGGCAGATATTTGTCAGTATTGAGCTGCAACAGTACCCGCGACAGCTCTACGTTGACAAATCCTTTGTCCGGCTGGGCGAGGATATACTCGAGGTACTCCGTTTCGCGTTCCGGATGTCCTTTGGAGAGGAGCCGGAAAAAGAGGGAGTTCCAGCCTTGTTGTTTCCAGGTGCGGAGGTAGGCATCAACAGTTGGCCATTCCGCGCTTTTGATCAGGTCCTGGAGGAATTTTCGCAGTGGTGTGAATTTCAGTGGCGCCAGGTCAAAGTTGTGGCCGTCGCCTGAATAGATGATCAGGATAGAACCGATGTCTTCAGTGCTGCAGCCTCTTTGTTGCAGGTAGCTGGTAAAGTAACTGAAGCGCATAACGATGGCGGATGCGGAACCAGGTGTGTCCAGCATCGGCACAACATGTTGAAGAAACCTGTCCCGGCACTGCTGCCAGACGAGGGGATCTGCGAGCAGTTGTAATACCAGCCGGTCATTGTCGTCCCACTGGTCGGGCAGTTTCAGCAGCTGTACAAAAACGCCCATTTCGCGGGCGACCGTTGCATCAGTGCATACAGGCGGGTGAATGGTTTGCCCGGTAAGGAAAGCTACCCCATCCTGCAGCTGCGCGTAATGGCTGCTGTCTTCATAAAGCTGTTGCTGTCGTTCGATAAAAGGTAGTATAGTTTCCTTAGTATATGGCATAAGGCTTAAATAGGTTCTTTATTTTTTCAGGACGATATCCTCGCGGGCAGCCCACTGGGAGATGTCCTGTTTGCTCAGCGCCGTGGCCATCATATCCGGGAATTTGTCTGGCGTGCAGGCAAATACCGGTATACCCAGACCGGCAAGGAACTGTGCATTTTCATGATCATATGAGGGTGCGCCTTCGTCGTTGAGGGCCAGTAATACCACCACCTGTACGCCACTGGCGGCCAGGTCGGTAAAGCGTTTACGCATGCCGGTTTCATCGCCGCCTTCAAACAGGTCGGTGATCACTACCAGCACGGTATCTGCCGGCCTGGTGATCAGCTGCTGGCAATATTGCAGGGCCAGGTGAATATCGGTGCCACCGCCCAGCTGTACGCCAAACAGCAGTTCCACAGGGTCCTGCAGTTCTTCTGTCAGATCAGCGACAGCGGTATCAAATACCACCATCTTCGTTTGTACGGCAGGGATAGAGGCCATCACTGCGCCGAAGATGCCGGAATACACGACGGAGGCGCCCATGGAACCGCTTTGGTCCAGGCATAGCACCACATCTTTCAGTGATGACCTTCTGCGGCCATAACCGATCAGTGTTTCCGGTATCACTGTTTTGTAATCCGGTTGATAATGTTGTAAGTTTTTTCGGATGGTCAGGTCCCAGTTGATTTCCTGATGGCGGGGCCGCCGGTTGCGGACGCTTCTGTTCAGGCTGCCGGTAATGGCCTGTTGCATGGGTTGCGACAGTTTTTTGAGCAGTTCGTCTACCACCTTTTTTACGACCTGTCTGGCGGTGTCTTTGGTTTTCTCCGGTATCACGCGGCTGAGCGTCATCAGGGTGGCTACCAGGTGTACATCTGGCTCCACGTTTTGCAGCATTTCTTTTTCCAGCAGCATGGAGGTGAGGTCCAGTCGTTTGAGGGCGTCTTTTTGCATCACCTGTACTACGGAAGAGGGGAAATAGCTGCGGATATCGCCCAGCCAGCGGCTGACGTTGGGGGATGAGCCACCCAGTCCGCCTTTGCGGTTGCTGTCGTAAAGGGCTTCCAGCGTTTTGTCTACCTGAAGGTCGTTTTTGTCGAGGGTAAATGCTGTACCGTCATTATTATCGCCTCCCAGGATCAGTCGCCACCGTCGTAAATTTTCTTCCATTTATTCTGCCTGGTTTTCAGGGTGAAAAAATCCCAACATCTGCATTACCACCGGGATGCCGAGGGCAGCCCGTGTATCGTCGATGCCGCTGGCCACGGTGGTTTGCACCGGACCGCTACCGGTCCCTGTTCTCACTTTTTCCCCCAGTTTTTTCCTTTCCGGGGCGGTAAAGTTAGAAAAGGTGCGGCGTAATAACGGCAATATCTGCATGAAAATATCATTTTCCAGCTGTCCTACCCAACTGCACACCATATTCCAGAGGGTATCGTCCAGCAGCAGGAGGGTACCGCTGCCTTTGAGGAAGCCTTCCAGCCAGGCTGCCGCCACCGCTGGCGCATTGGCTACGGACATGGCTATACTGAAACGGCTGAAAAGGGTTTCGCTGTCCAGTATTTTAAAGTCAAACAACAGGCGGGAGGCGTACCCGGCTATCACCGGGGCCGGCTGGCTGTTGGCGGAAATAGCCTGTAATGTGCCTGTCCACGCGCCGGTCAGGTCCGGGTGTTGCAGCAGGTTAATGGCGTCGTTCATGGCCTGGAACTGTTGCAACAGTTCCAGTGCGGCATCTTCTCCTACGGAAGTGCAGGCGGCCGGTAAACTGATGCATACCCTGCTGATCATGCTCTCCACGATGTTCATCACCAGGTCTGCATCTGTTTTGCGCACGTTGCCATAACGGGTGATGTCCACCAGCGAAGGCACTACTTCCAGCAGTTGCAGTACGTCGCCGGCAGCGGCGGCGAGGTTGTTGATGCGCAGTATCAGCGCGTCCACCACTTTGGGCAGTTCCGCCGGCAGTGCGGATTCCAGCATCCGGCATACTTCCCGGAGGGTGGCTGTTTTGCCGGATACGTCCAGCACATATTGGGTCACGGCTTCCAGGACGGTATTGCCCCAACTGCCTTTTTCAATGATGTCTACTGAAAACGAGGGGTCCCATTGCAGGCGCCACTGTTCTTTAAAGGTGCCTTTACCGGAGGTCTCCTGCCGCTGGCCCCAGCGGACGCCCAGCAGTTCCAGCCGGTGCAGGAAGATACTGCGTTCCAGGTCTGTGTCTTTACGGAGGTCCAGTATATAATCCTTGAAGTCCGCCGTCTGTGGCAGCCGCAGTTTTTTCTGCTGCCGCTCAATGTCGGCTTGCAGCGGTGGTTTGGGAATATCCGAAGGTACCTGTCCGATGCGGTTGCTCACGATCAGTTCGTCCCGTATCAGCTGCATCAGCACATCTTCGCCGTTGCACAAGATGCTGAGGGTGGCTTCGTTGAGCTCTTCGAGGCCCGGACGGGAATACTGCCGCAGGGATGCCAGCGCATTGGCCAGCCTTACCGCTTCCAGCACATGGGCCACGGAAGTGTCTTTCTGCTGTTCGCGGAACAGTTTGGCCACCAGCGCCATCCAGCGGGTGCCGTCGTCTGACGGGTGGTCCCATACATGCTGGTACCATCCGGGAGAAGGCACGCCGGCGCCGTAACCGCTTTCATAACTCAAACGGCTATATGTCCATGGTATCCAGGTACAGTCTATTTTTACTTTAGGCAGCCCTTTCAGCAGGTCGTTATCTGCTTTCCGGGTGGGCATGTTTTTCAGGGCGGGCGCATGCCAGGCGCCGCATATCACGGCTATGCGGGTGAACATTTCTTTTTCAGCCTGACGGACCATATTGCGCATCCAGGCTTCGCGCAGCTTTTCCATGCGGCTGTCGCGGGAAGGCAGTTCTTCCCGCAGCGCTTCCATGGCGTCGCTTACGGCATCAAACACCTGGTCGTCCGCCTGCCGGTATTCAAACATATGTTCCCACCATCTTTCGCCGTCGTCATACCCTGCGGCTTCTGCGAGGTAGGCGATGGGGTCGTGACGGAAGGTGGCCGGGCTGAGGTGTTCGGTAGGAAAGTCTTCGTCTTCTTCGTCAGCTACGGCAATGAGGTCGCCGGTTTCTCCGGGAAGGGAAGTGAATTTGGCAGCGGCCAGTTCCGGCGCAGGGCTGTCCGTTTCCGGCGCCTGTGCAACTTCCTGTTTCCGGAGCGCGGCTTCGGCAGCGGCCTGTTTTTCTTTTTCGAGGGCAAATACATGCGTCAGTGGCAGGTCCATGAACCGCACGGGAATATGTTGCCGTTGGGCATAACCGATCGCCTGCCATTCGGGGGAGTATTCAGCAAACGGGTAAAAGCAGGAATGCTGCGGATTATCGGGTTGGTACACCAGTATGGCCACTGGTGGTTTCAACGCTTCATGGCTGGCCCACGGGAGGATGCTGTCAGCTTCCGGCGGGCCTTCCACCAGCACAATGTCGGGTTGCAGCGCCTCCAGGAAATTTTTGACGTTCCTGGCGGAGCCGGGCCCATGGTGCCGGATTCCAAGTATATGAACAGACATGATTACACAGTTAGGTTATTGCAAATCGCGGCAGGCGCGATATACATCTTTCCACTCATCGCGGGTTTTCACAACAGTTTCCAGGTATTCCTGCCATACCAGTTTATCCTGCACCGGGTCTTTCACCACTGCGCCGATAATGCCGGCAGCCAGGTCAGCTGCTGTCAGCCGTCCGTCGCCGAAATAGGCGGCGAGGGTCAGGCCGCTGTTCACAACAGAGATGGCTTCTGCGGTGCTGAGCGTGCCGCCGGGGGACTTGATTTTTGTTTTGCCGTCTTCCGTGACACCGTTGCGCAGCTCGCGGAAGATGGTCACGATGCGGCGTATTTCTTCCAGTGCCGGTTTTTCCGCCGGCAGTTCCATTACTTTCTCAAAACTTTCCACCCTTCTTTTTACGATGTCGATCTCTTCTTCCATAGTGCCGGGCACGGGCAGTATCACGGTATTGAAGCGGCGTTTCAGTGCGCTGGACAATTCATTGACGCCTTTGTCGCGGTTGTTGGCGGTGGCGATCACATTGAAGCCTTTGGCCGCCTGTACTTCAGTGTTCAGCTCGGGTATAGGCAGTGTTTTTTCTGAAAGGATGGTGATCAGCGTGTCCTGTACGTCTGCACCGATACGGGTCAGTTCTTCAATACGGGCGATCTTGCCTTCCTGCATGGCGCGCATTACGGGCGTTTCCACCAGCGCCTGACGGGAAGGGCCTTCGGCCAGCAGGCGGGCATAGTTCCAGCCGTAACGGATGCTTTCTTCACTGGTACCGGCAGTACCTTGCACGATACGGGTGGAGTCACCGCTGACAGCGGCGGCCAGGTGTTCGCTCACCCAGCTTTTGGCGGTGCCGGGCAGGCCGTACAGCAGCAGGGCGCGGTCTGTCGCCAGGGTGGCCACGGCTATCTCCATCAGTCTTTTGCTGCCAATGTATTTAGGGCTCACCTCAAATCCGTTTTTCAGCTTGCCGCCGATGAGGTAGGTGACTACCGCCTGTGGCGACAACAGCCAGTTGTGCGGCCGTTTGCCGCTGTCCTGCTTTTTCAGCTCTTCCAGTTCGGTGGCGTACAGGGCCTCTGCGTGTTGGCGTAAGGTGTCAGACATGGTATATAATAATTTAGCTGTTTTTTGTGAATGATTGTTGTATAAATGTTTTGATCTGTAATAGTCCTACCAGGTGCATGGAAATGGATTTCCAGTAGGTCTGGTAATTTTCGTTCTCCGTAGAGATCCCGTCCAGCGCAGATTTTATGGAAGAGGGGATGAGCGTGATAAAATCGCCCATGGTGCGTTGTGAATAGGTGTATGGGTTTTTTGCACAGAACCGGAATATCTTCATGGCCAGTTCTTCGCTCCATACCTGCTGCAGCTGTCCTACGTAATTCATCACCAGGCTGCTGTGCGCATCAAAGTGTTGCAGGATATAGGTGTCCTGCTGATCGGGCGGCAGCAGCGGCAACAGGGTCATATGGAAGGTATCACTGTGCTGTACAAACGAAAGCGCACGTTTTTTATCCGCAAACCAGCTGATAGCCTGTGCCAGCGCCGGAGCAAAGGGTTTGAGCGCTTTCTCGTGATGGAAGAGGTCTGTCACTTCTTCAAAGGACGCCTTAAAATGTTCCTCCCACATTCGTGGATGTACCAGCGCTATTAATTGAGACAGGATGTATTCATCGTCCGATATGCGTGCGTTGTTGCTGAGTTTATCGATACCGGTTTTGAAGATCTCTGCATCCGGAGGAATGGCCGGTGTTACCACTATTTTCCCTTTTGGACCTATGCGGATGGAGCTTTCCAGCAGTTGCCAGTATTGTTCATGCAGACTGCTACCGGGAATTTTTTTCAGCAGTGTGAGGGCTGCCTCTTTTACCTGTTTGCTTTTTTCCTGTTGCAGTGTTTCCAGCCAGGGTGCGTCGTCCATGCTGATACCGGTAGCGAGGGCAGTTAACAGTTCGGCTTTTACCGCGGCGCTTTCTTTGGGCCAGGTGGCTTGCAGCAGTGACCGTGCTTCGGCCGGTTGTTCCCCGCGGATGCGGGTGAGGGCTTCCAGGCGCTGTGCTGTGGTGCCGTTTTCCCACATTTCTTCCGTAGTGTCTGCAACTACGGAGAAGTTCCATTCGCGGTTGAACTGTGCCAGCCATTCACCGCGTTTGCCGCAACAGGCTGCCGCCAGGTTGCGCAGCGATTTGTGGCGGCTGGCACTTTCCAGGATGCGTGGCAGGTATTCGGGCGGGAGCACCTGGTTGTTGCGCATGCACAGTTCCAGCCATAGGTAGAGCAGCGGTATATTTTCGCTGTCGAGCGTATGGTGGAGGGACTGGATAGCGGTAGCGCCGCAATAGGGTTTTGTTTCCGGTGCGCACGCCGTCATGGTAGATGGCCCGCCGGTTACGGACATAGCGCCGCTTTGGCGGTAGTTGAGCACCAGTGAGGCCAGTTGCAGGAACTGTTCTTCCCGGTCTGTCCCACGGGAGGCCAGCACTGTTCCTGCTGCCGCCTGTAAAGGGGCGGGGAGGCTGCCGGTGTCCAGCTGCTTTTTGGCGGTGCCCAACAGGGCTATATTAATAATGTCGTTCCAGGACTGCATCGTTGTTTGCTTAATTATTGTTCAGGGACCGGGCTGCCTTAACGTTTTTTCTGCAGGCAGATGACCGGGCTTTTGTCCGGACCGGCGTTTTATAACAGTTACGCCTGTACGGATATGGGGTGTCGGTCACAGCACTTTATATTCCTGCTGGTGCCAGACGCCAATGGGCTCATATTGTGTTTCGCGGCCGATCACGGCCATGGGTATCGGTTGGCCGCCGCTGAGGGCGAGCAGTTTCCACAGGCTGCGGAAATCCGGCCGTACCTGCATTTCCTGTCCCTGGTCGTCTCGCAGCCACCACTGGCCGTTACGTTGTACTGGTGTAAGCGCGGCAATCGTATATACCTGATCGTTATAGAGCGGCCACTGGCTGCTGACCTGTGTCTGGGCGGTCATCACGTCTGCCCAGCCGGTATGACCGCTAAAATGGCGGGCTGCCGTGGTGGCCTGCTGTGTTTTGATCAGCGCCCGCATAGGGGCGGCTGACGGGTAATATACCAGTTCTGCCTTTATGCAGCTGCCTGGTGCAGGCATCAGCTGTACCTGCGGCTGATGGCGGATCGTAAATTGCAGCACCAGCGCTGCGCGGCGGGTGGTAAGGCCGTATAGCCAGTACCGTTCAGTAATGAGGCGGTCGTCTTCGGTACTTTGTTTACCGAGGACCAGCCAGGTGTCCGTGATGCCGGTTTGTGCTTTGAGTTCTTCCTGTGACTGTGCATAACCGACAAGCGTCCGGATGTCTTGCCGGAGTGCGGGGGGCAGTTCGTCCAGATGGCCATAGGCCTGTGCGGCCAGATATAGCCGCAGCAGTTGCTCCATAAAGGTGTGTTGCCAGCCATCACTGTAGTAGCTGATTTCGGCCATCTCCCGGAGTATGGCCGCCAGCCCGGACGCCTGTGCGTCTACCATGCGGCGGGCCATGTTTTCGCACATGTCTGCGCCTTTGTCAGGCAGACCGATAATCCCGTTGCGGACAAGGTCTTTGCTCCACCGCAGCAGTTCTTCCAGGCCGTCGCTCACTTTCCGGTGCCGGGCTTCCGTTCTTTTGTTTTGAGCGGCTTCGTCCACCGGCTTGGCTTCTGTGGGCTGCTGCGCCTTTTTCTCTGCTTTCTCCGTGCGCTTGCTGATCCATTCTGTTACCCAGGCGGGTTGTTCCTGTTGCACAAAGGAGGCTTTCTCCCTGGCATAATACAATAAAAGGCCAACGCCATGTTTACACGGGAACTTACGGCTTGGGCAACTGCAACGGAAAGCCATGGCGCTGGTATCCACCTGCGTCTGATAAGGCTTGCTGCCGCTGCCCTGGCATTCTCCCCACAGGGCCGCCTCACTGTAGCCGGTGCTGACCCATTTGGCCGGCCTGGCCAGTTCTTTCCCCGCTTTGCGGGACGATTCGTCGGGTGCCATTGCCAGCACCTGTTCTTCCGTTAGGTCCAATTATGCAGTTATTTTATTATTTGGTTATTGGCTTGGTTATTTAATCCGTAGCATGTGCCAAATTAAGTCAAAGTAGCTGTTGATGAACAATGCTACAAATTAAATAATTTCATAAAATAAAAGTCAAATATCGTTGAATACTACGCAATGTATATAGTAACAACGCAATTTCCGGCGTAAAAATAATCTTTTGGAGAAAAGAAGGATGGTTGTAGCAGAAGTTTAAGTAGAGAGGGTAAAATATTCATTATGAAATAAATATAACGGTTGTTTAAAGTTGAATAAAGAGAAGGGGCAGCTATCTGTCCGGCTAACCGGGAATCTGTCCGCCAAGTTGCCTGATCGTGGCCTGCAGCAATTGCACCCGTTTCAACAGGTGGCTGATGGCCTCCAATCCCTCCATATTTATCTGCAAATCGAAGTGTAACCGCATGTATTTTTCCAGCAGAGGCAACTGGTCGTAATGCAGGTAAGTGACCTGTTCCTCCCGTGTCAGCACGATCAATCCGTGATCGTCCAGATCAAATATAAAAGAAGTGGCGATGTTGTAATGCTGACTGCATTCTTCTATTGTCAGTTTATCAATGTTTTCCATACCAGCATAATTTTATCGTTCGTCGGATAATTGCTGAAAGAGTGCTTTTTCTTTCTCAGAGAGATTAGTGGGTAATTTGATCTGCCAGGTGATATATAAATCGCCGAACATACCCTCTTTTTTGTATACCGGAAATCCTTTCCCTTTCAACCGTACGGTTACGCCGTTCTGTGTTTCGGGTGCGATCTTCAGCTTTACTTTCCCGCCTAAAGTGTCCACCACCTGTTCGCCGCCTAACATGGCCTTGTACAGGTCCAACGGCACATCGCAGTAGAGATCATTCCCTTTCCTGGTAAAATTTGTATCGTTTTTAATCCCGAAGGTGATATACAGATCACCTTTAGGTCCGCCATTCATGCCCGGTCCCCCATAGTGGGCGAGTTTGATCTCCTGACCGTTTTCAATACCCGCAGGCAAAGTAATGCGGATGTTCTGTCCGTTGACCGTAAAGGTTTGTTGATGCGTTGTATAAGCCTGCGACAGCGTTATTTCGAGTTTGGCATGTATGTCCTGCCCCCGGAAACGGCCTTGTCTCCCTCCGCTGCCGCCGAACATAGACGAAAAGAAATCGGAGAAATCATCTTCCCCGCCACTATAGGTATAGTGTTGTCCTTCTCCGAAAGGATGGCCCTCATACCGCGACTGGCCACTATAGGCATTTTGTTGTCTCCTGGCTTCCTCGAACTGTTCCGCATGTTTCCAGTCTTTCCCGTACTGGTCATATTTTTTGCGTTTTTCCGGATCGCTGAGCACTTCGTTGGCTTCGTTGATCTGTTGAAACGTCCTGCCAGCCTCGGGATTGTCAGGGTTCAGGTCAGGGTGATGTTTCCGGGCAAGTTTCCGGTATGCTTTCCTGATGTCGTCAGCGGAAGCATCTTTGTTTACACCTAAAGTCTTGTAATAGTCAATGTATTCCATATCATCCTATATTCTTTTTGAAGGGAACAGCTGTTTGTATGGAGCGGGTATCGCTGTTGGCGATGCAGATGAATAATTTACAAATAAAAATGAACCTAAGCAAAACTACTTACGGGGCATCGCCGGATGAAAGTTATGTCTGCTGTAGTAGGCTTGCACTACCAGCCTATCAGCCGGGAAGACGCCTTCCAGAAGATAGCGGCCCAATGCATTAGCATCACCCGATGAAGCGGCGTTCTATAGTACGGTAAAGAAAATGCTGGACAATATGTTTATTGGGGGCGCCGGCGGGGAACTATGACCGGTTGCTGGATTTCAGTACTGCAAAAACAGGGAGTTTGTTTTTTGTGCCGTCTGCTAGTTTTATTTCGACGGTGGCAGATGGAGGTATGTAAGGAACAAAACAAAAAGGCATTTCCAGGGAATCGTCAATTACCTGGAAATGCCTGTCAGATTAAAGAAACCCAAGCTCCAGTTTGGCTTCTTCGCTCATCATATCTTTACTCCACGGCGGATCAAAAGTAAGGTGTACATCTACTTCAGACACGCCTTCGATATTCCGTACCTTTTCATCCACTTCGCGGATGATGTCACCGGCAACCGGGCATCCCGGGGCTGTGAGCGTCATATCAATACCGATGCGGTTGTTTTCTTTGATCTTGATAGCGTATACCAGGCCCAGTTCCCAGATGTTGACAGGGATTTCCGGGTCGTATACGGTTTTCAGCTGTTCTTCTATCTTTTCCCTTAATGTTGCTTCTTCGCTCATGACTGGTTTGTTTTTGCCTGGTAGGCTACTGCATAAAGTTTCATCTGTTTGAGCATGCTCAGCAACCCGTTGGAGCGGGTGGGGGAGAGATGGCTGCTCAGGCCGATGTCATTGATAAAGTAGATGTCCGCGGTGGCTATCTCTTTCGGCGTATGTCCGGACAGCACGTAAATCATCAGGCTTACCAGCCCTTTGGTGATCACGGCATCGCTGTCGGCGGTGAAGAACAGTTTCCCATCTCTGAGCTCGGTGTGCAGCCACACGCGTGACTGACAGCCTTTGATCAGATTTTCCGGTGTCTTGTATTCTTCTGCAATGAGCGGCAGGTCTTTGCCCAGTTGGATAATATATTCATATTTGTCCTCCCAGTTGCTCATTACTTCAAAGTCGGACTTTATTTCATCCTGTCTTTCGTTGATCGTCATAATAGTAGTCTCCTTTTACCGCAGCATGGACACAGCCCGATTGATACCGGCTACCAGCTTGTCAATGTCTTCCTTCGTATTATAGAAGGTGAGCGATGCGCGAACAGTGCCGGGGATTTTAAACTCATCCATCAGCGGTTCGCAGCAGTGGTGCCCTGTTCTTACGGCAATTCCCTGCTGGTCCAGCAATTCCCCGAGGTCAAACGGGTGAATGTCGTGTATCAGGAAGGAAATGGCGCCGCTTCTGCGGGCGGCATCGCCGATGAAGCGGATGCCATCTATCTGCCGCAGTTGCTCCAGTGCATAGGCCTGCAGTTGTTCTTCCCATTGCTGGATTTTGTCGAGGCCTGTCTGCTGCAGGTATCTGATCGCTGCCCCTAAACCGATGGCGCCGGCAATATGCGGTGTACCGGCTTCAAATTTATAGGGCAGTTCGTTATAGGTAGTTTTGGCAAAAGTAACGGTCTTGATCATATCACCGCCACCCTGGTAGGGAGGCAGTTTGTTCAGCCATTCAGTGGTACCGTACAGTACCCCGATGCCGGTGGGACCGTAAATTTTATGTCCGGAGAAAACGAGGAAATCCACCTGCAGGGCCTGCACGTCGATGCTCATATGCTGGATGGCCTGTGCGGCGTCCAGCAGTACGGGGACCTTACGGGCATGTGCCTGTGCGATGATTTCTTCTACCGGGTTGATGGTGCCCATTGTATTGGAAACATACGTTACTGCTACCATTTTCACCGTGTCGTCCAGCAGGGCGGAAAACGCGTCCATCTTCAGTTCTCCCTTCTCATTGATAGGGATCACTTTCAGGGTGGCGCCACTTTCTTCGCAGGCCATCTGCCAGGGAACGATGTTGGAGTGGTGTTCCATGGCGGAGATGATCACGCTGTCACCTTCCTTCAGGAAACGGCGGCCTATGGTATTGGCCACCAGGTTGATCCCGTCGGTGGTGCCTTTGGTGAAGATCACCTCGTGGGTATGCGCTGCGTTGATAAAGCCGGCAACAATTTCACGGGCTTTTTCGTAGGCGTTGGTGGCTTCCTGGCTCAGATGGTGGACGCCGCGGTGCACATTGCTGTTATATTCTTCGTAATACCGGGCTTCTGTTTCTATAACTGTCAGCGGCTTCTGCGTGGTAGCCCCGTTATCGAGGTATACCAGCGGTTTGCCGTGCACCAGTTCCTGCAGGATAGGGAAGTCCCTCCTGATCTGCTTTACGTCCAGGGCTGTGGTTTCTATGTTAGCAATATGTTCCATTGGATGGGTATTAGTTGTTCATGATGGCGGCAATCTGTTCCTGCAGATAATGTTGCAGGGCAGGTACCTTTACTTCGTCTGTAATATCATGGGAGAACGCATTTACCATCAGTGCTTTGGCAGCATCTTCCCCGATACCGCGGGAGCGCAGGTAGAACATGGATTCTTCGCTGAACTGTCCGGCGGTGAAACCGTGGCTGCATTTTACGTCGTCTGCATAAATTTCCAGCTGCGGTTGTGAGTTGATATCTGCTTTAGCGCCCAGCAGCAGGTTGTTGTTCTGCTGGAAGGCATTGGTTTTCTGTGCTTCCTGGTGTACAAGTATCCTGCCGGTGAAAACGCCGTTGGCGCTGTCGAGCAGTACTCCTTTGTACAGTTCGTTGCTGTTGCAGTTAGGCATGATGTGGTCCATGAAAGTATGGTTGTCCACATGCTGTGTGCCGTTGGCAAGATACAGGCCGTTCAGGTTCGTTTCCGTATAGCTGCCGTTGAGTGCCACGCTCAGGTTGTTGCGGGTGAACGGGGTACCGGGCAGGGTGAAATTAAAATGATGGTAACGGCTGTTGGCCTGTTGCTGGGCGGCGGTAGTATGCACTTCACGGAAGTGCTGGTCGCCCTGCTGGATATTGTAATGCCACAGTTCCGCATTGTCTTCCACGACTGTTTCCAGTACGCTGTTGGCGAAAGTCACCACGTCGGCGCCCGGATGAACGGAGCTTTCGATGATGGTAGCGGCGGCATTCCTGTTCAGCACCCACAGGTGGCGGGGCTGGATAAAGGCATGCTGTGTGGCAGTGTATACATGAACGATATGTACCGGTTTGTCGATCACCGTGTTGGCGGCCAGTTCTATAAACAGGCCGTCGGCGAAGAGGGCGGTGTTCAGTGTGGCCAGTGATTCCTGGGCCAGGTGGTGCTGTTTGTTGAACCACTTGGTGAAACCAGGCGCCTGTGTGTGGGCGCTGAGGGCGCCGATGGTAATACCTTTGCCGGCGGGCAGTTCAGACTGGTCTGCCTGCAACTGGCCGTTTACCAGCACAATGCGGTAGCAGTCCAGCTCCGGAATGGCAGCCTGGGCTACCACGGAGGCGGGCACGGTAGTGGTGGCATACAACAGTTCATAAGGGAATTCCTTCAGATAACGTTGTATGTTGGAATAACGCCATGCTTCTGTTTTCAGTGTAGGAAGACCCAACACTGAGAAGCGCTCCAGAGCCTCCCGGCGGACGTCTTGCAGATCGTCCTGCGCCTGGCAGGTCGATAATGCGTTTACATCGGTCGTTAACGCCTGGTAAAAAGGCAATGTAATATCACTCGTCATAATGGTATGCTTCTTATACTGATTCTTTCAAATGTAACTCTTCCTTCAGCCAGTCGTAGCCTCTTTCTTCCAGTTCCAGGGCCAGTTCCTTGGTGCCGGTTTTGATGATACGGCCGTTGTACAGCACGTGTACAAAGTCAGGCACGATGTACTCCAGCAGGCGCTGGTAGTGGGTGATGACTACAAAAGATTTTTCTGCGTCACGGAGTTTGTTAACGCCGTTGGAAACGATACGCAGGGCGTCGATATCCAGACCGGAGTCTGTTTCGTCGAGGATGGCCAGTTGAGGGTCCAGCATGGCCAGTTGGAATATTTCGTTGCGTTTCTTTTCACCACCGCTGAAACCTTCGTTCAGGGAGCGGTTCATCAGATTGGCGTTAAAGTCTACCAGCTGTTGTTTCTCTTTGGTCAGTTTCAGGAAGTCACGGCCTTCAATGGTAGGCAGGCCTTTGTAGGTCCTGATTTCATTGAGGGCTGTTTTCAGAAAGTTCAGGTTGGATACGCCCGGAATTTCAACAGGGTATTGAAACGCCAGGAATACGCCTTCACGGGCACGGTCTTCGGGAGACAGGTCCAGCAGGTTTTTACCGTTGAACCATACTTCCCCTTCGGTAACGGTATAGTTGTCACGGCCTGCGAGCACGGAGGCCAGCGAACTTTTGCCGGAACCGTTGGGGCCCATGATGGCATGTGTTTCGCCTTTACCTATTTCGAGGTTAATGCCTTTCAGAATTTGTTTCCCTTCTACTTCTGCGTGCAGATTTTTAATCGTCAGCATGATTGTTTTATTTCGTTCTGTATGTAGTTAATTGGATAAGCGAATTATCCAACGCTTCCTTCAAGTGTGATAGATAATAATTTCTGTGCTTCCACGGCAAATTCCATGGGGAGCTGGTTCAGTACTTCCTTCACGTAACCGTTTACGATCAGGGCCACTGCTTTTTCCGTATCGATGCCACGGGCGTTCAGATAGAAGATCTGGTCTTCTCCGATTTTGGAGGTGGTGGCTTCGTGTTCGATCATCGCGGTTTTGTTGCGTGATTCGATATATGGGAAAGTGTGGGAGCCGCAATCGTTGCCGATCAGCAGGGAGTCGCACTGGGTAAAGTTACGGGCGTTATCGGCACGGGGGCCAACGGCCACGAGGCCGCGGTAGCTGTTATCGCCTCTGCCGGCAGAGATGCCTTTGGAGATGATACGGCTTTTGGTGCCTTTACCGATGTGGTGGATTTTGGTACCGGTATCTGCGATCTGTTTGTTGCGTACTACGGCCACGGAGTAGAATTCCCCTTCGGAGTAGTCGCCCTGCAGGATTACGCTGGGATATTTCCAGGTGATAGCGGAACCTGTTTCCACCTGTGTCCAGGAGATCTTGCTGGCGTTGCCTTTGCAGATGCCTCTTTTGGTCACGAAGTTGTAGATACCGCCTTTACCGTCTTTATCGCCGGGGTACCAGTTCTGTACGGTAGAGTATTTGATTTCCGCATGGTCCAGGGCTACGAGTTCCACTACAGCGGCGTGCAGCTGGTTTTCGTCGCGCATGGGGGCGGTACAGCCTTCGAGGTAGCTCACATAGCTGCCTTCATCGGCGATGATAAGGGTACGTTCAAACTGGCCGGTGTTCTGGGCATTGATACGGAAGTAGGTGCTCAGTTCCATCGGGCAGCGTACGCCTTTGGGAATATAGGTGAATGAGCCGTCAGAAAACACAGCGGAGTTCAGCGCGGCGAAAATGTTGTCAGAGTGAGGGACTACGGTGCCCAGGTATTTTTTTACCAGGTCAGGGTATTCCTGTACCGCTTCACCGAAAGAGCAGAAGATAACGCCCATCTCTTTCAGTTTGCCTTTAAAGGTAGTGGCTACGGACACGCTGTCAAATACGGCGTCTACGGCCACACCGGCGAGGGCCTTCTGTTCATTGAGCGGAATGCCCAGTTTTTCGAAGGTGGCCAGCAGTTCCGGATCTACTTCATCGAGGCTGTTGAGTTGTTTTTTCTTTTTGGGAGCGGCATAGTAGGAGAGCGCCTGCAGGTCCAGCTCCGGCATTTCGAAGTGCTGCCAGGTGGGGAACTGCATTTTCTTAAAGGCGGCAAAGCCTTTAAGGCGCCATTCCAGCAGCCATTCCGGTTCATTCTTTTTAGCGGAAATAAAGCGGATGATATCTTCATTCAGCCCCGGAGGAGCGATATCCATTTCAATATCGGTGGTAAAGCCAAACTCGTACTCCTTATTGGCTATATCATCTATTATTTCGTTACTGTTCATCATACGATTTTGATATTTATACCGCGAAGCTTTCGCCGCAGCTGCATGTTCTCGTTGCATTCGGGTTGTTGAAGAAAAGGCCTTTGCCATTGAGGCCGTCGGAGTAGTCCAGTTCGGTGCCATACAGGTAGAGCAGGCTCTTCATTTGTACGACTACCTTTATTCCCTTGTCTTCAAATACCTGGTCTCCTTCCTGTTCTTCTGTTTCAAACTTCATGACATATTCAAGGCCGGAGCAACCGCCGCCTTTTACCCCTACTCTTACGAAAGTGCCGGGAGCGTGATGTTCGGTCTCCATCAGCGTCTTGATATATACTCCAGCTTTTTCTGAAACGGTTATCATAATTCAGAATTTTTAAATTGCTAAAACTGAACGGGTGGCTCAGATTGCTGTCCCGGCCGCCACGTGTGACTGCGCGGCGGAGAGCAGGGATACCATCATATCCAGCTTGGTTTTATAAAATGCAGTAAACCCGCTGGTCTGCGGGTCATAAAGATTATTTTTCAGGATAGGCAAAGAGTAGGGCAGTACCCAGGCCCTCAATGCTTTGGCTACGGCATCCATGGCGTTGATCCCCTGCATGGCCTGTGTGCCGTCGGCCCAGGAGAGCAAAGCTACAACCTTTCCGGTTAAATATGGCCGTTGGTGTTTGCTTGTCAGCTCCAGCCAGTCCAGGCAGTTCTTCATGGCACCCGTCATGCTGCCATGATATAAAGGCGTCATCCATATCTGAAGGTCCGCCTTGCAGAAAGCCTCACACATCGCTGCCACGCTCTCCGGCTTTTTAGCCGCTTCCAACATGGAAAAAAACGGGATCTCTTTCTCGGCCAGGCTGAAAATCTCGGTCGGTAACCCCTTTTCTGTCAGGCCTTCCGACAGGTACGCCGCCAGCCTGTTAGAGGTGGCTTCAGGGCGGGTGTCAGTGGCACCGTTAAATATGAGTACGTTCATTAATACCTAAGATTTAGAGATTTAAGAGATTATGAGATTTACGGGTGATAGATGTGATCTTAAAATCATCTAAATCTCAAATTTCTTTTTTTTAGCTCCCACAAAATTACGACATTTACAATAAAACAAGTAATAACTTGGAAAAATATCCAACACGAACCAAAAATGCCGCTGACAGGTTTTTGATGCTGATCAAGACCAAGGGCCCCCTGTCTGCTGCCGAACTGGCCGGTGAATTGGGTATCACCACGGAAGGCGCCCGCCTGCAGCTGGTAAAGCTGGCTGAAGAGGGCTTGTTGCAGTTTGAAAGTATATCCAAAGGCGTCGGCCGCCCCATGCAAATATGGAGCCTGACCCCGCTTGGCAATGCCCGCTTCCCGGACAGTCATACCGAACTCACGGTAGACATCATCCAGACCATTAAAACGGTACTGGGCCCCGAAGCACTGGCCAATGTGATCAAAGCACGCGAAAAGAACCAACAGGAGAAATATAATACCGCCCTGGAAGGGGTTAACGGCATCGAAAACAGGTTGACCGCCTTTGCGGCCATCCGCACCGGCGAAGGATACCTGGCAGAATGGAGAAAAGAAGGAGATGTGTTCCTCTTCATTGAAAATCACTGCCCTATCTGCTGCGCTGCCGCTACCTGCGACAATATCTGTACTTCAGAGATGAATACCTTTATCAGTGTTATCGGCGAAGAGGTACAGGTGACACGCCTGGACCATATCATCAATGGCGCCCGCCGCTGTGTCTACAAAATCAGACAAAACACTGTCCCTGCCATTTAATCAACCCGGCATTGAATGATTTGATATTATCAGACAGCTGCCAGCTATTTGATGATCAATACCAGGGTGCCTGAAATTATCAGTAAGGCACCAATCGCCGTTTTCCAGGTAAGCGCCTCCTGCAGGAAAATGGCGGACAAAATGATCGTCAACGCCACACTTAGCTTATCCACCGGCGCCACCTGCGACACCTTGCCTATCTGCAACGCCTTAAAATAAAAGATCCACGAGAAACCGGTAGCCAGGCCGGACAACACCAGAAATATCAAAGTGTGCCTGGTCAGCGTCACTCCCTTATATTCCCCTCTTGCCAGCACAATGCCCCATGCCACCAGTAAAATGATAATGGTACGGATGCCCGTGGCCAGATTGGAAGGCACGTCCGCCACGCCTATCTTGGCAAAAATCGCTGTCAGCGCCGCAAATGCAGCTGATAATAAAGCATATATCCACCACATAATAAATTACGAATTACGAATTACGAATTACGAATTACGAATTACGAATTACGTAGAATGTTTACACTTTGAGGCCTAATATCTTCAGCGTCCGGGCCTGCCCGTCCAGCACGGCCACATCAGGCAGATGCGCCCATTCCGCAAACCCTTTGGCATGAAACAACTTCAGGCTGGGAATGTTGTGCGCGAAAATAAAACCTAACAGGGTATGGATACCAAATTTCGGCGCCACATCAATGGCATGTTGCAGCACCAGCTTTCCGTAACCCTTGCCACGCGTATGTTCCGCCAGGTAAATGCTCACCTCTACCGTGCCATCGTAAGCGGGCCGGCCGTAAAAAGAAGAAAAACTGATCCATCCCACCAGCTCCGTGCCATCATACACCATCCACAAGGGACGATGCTCCGGATTGTGTGCCAGAAACCAGGCCTGCCGGCTTTCCACGGTCACCGGCGAAGTGTCTGCCGTTACCATCCTGCCCGCTATGGTGCTGTTATAAATCTCAACGATCTGTGGTAAATCACCGGGGACCGCGTCCCGGTACTGCAAATGCATCATATGTCTGATAAAGAAAAATTATTGCCAGATAGCCTCCCGGTCATATTCCCGGCGAAGTAAACTATACAGGTCCGCATCCACGAACTTCCCCTTTTCAAAGAAAGCATCGCGTAACATCCCTTCATGACGGAACCCTACCCGTCCCAGCAAACGGGACGACGCTGCATTCAACGGATCTACGAAAGCCTCCACACGGTTCAACTGTAATTCCTCAAACACAAACCGCAGGATCTGTCCGATAGCAGTGGTCATAATACCCTTGCCCCAATAAGAAGGCAACAGGTCATAACCCAGCTCTATTTTATAGTGTGTTTTGTTCCAGTGGTGGAAACCGCAGGTGCCCACCAGCTCATCTTTACCTTTGAAAGTAATGGCCCAGCGCATTCCTTCCTGCTTTTCCCAACGTTCACGGAAATACGTAATGATCTGGGTTGCCTCGGTAATATTGGTAAAAGCGTCAATGTCCATGTACCGTGTCACTTCTTCTTTGGAAAAGAGGGAGAACAAAGCAGCGGTATCTTTTTCTGTAATAGGGCGGAGCACCAGTTGTTCTGTGCTGAGTACGGGTAGTTGCATGATACGGTGCTTGTTTTAGGTTGCCTGCAAAACTAATCGATCTGCTTAAATTGTACCAACAAAATGTTGGTCATCAACCTGTATTCATCACACAAAATGTGAAAATTTATCCATCTCCCTATGTTTTAATCTCCCTTTAATGCCCGCCAACTGAAACATTCCTACTTTTGCTTAGATCATAGTATAATAATACTTCAAGTATGAAAATATTGGTTATAGAAGATGAGTCCAAAGTAGGTGCCTTTATTAAAAGAGGACTGGAAGAACACCACCATCAGGTGGACGTATATACTGACGGACTGCTGGGGCAACAGGCAGCATTGGAGCAGGACTATGATCTGATCATACTGGACATCATGTTGCCAGGCATCAACGGCCTGACCATCTGCAAAAACCTCCGCACCCGCGATATCACTGCACCGGTGCTGATGCTCACCGCGCTGAGCGCCACCCATGATATTGTGGACGGTCTTAATGCAGGTGCCGATGACTACCTCGCCAAACCATTCCATTTCTCAGAACTGGTGGCCCGCGTAAACGCCCTGTCACGCCGCAAAAACAATTTCAAACAGGAAAAAGAGATACTTACCCTGGCCGACCTGCGCCTGGACACTACCTCTAAAACCGCCAGCAGGGAGGGACAGGAAATCACCCTCACCGCCAAAGAATACGCCCTGCTGGAACTGCTGCTCAAAAATACCGGCAAAGTGCTGTCCCGCGCGCTCATCTCCGAAGCGGTATGGGGACTGGAATTTGATACCGGCACCAACACCATCGATGTGTACGTAAACTATCTCCGCAACAAAATCGAAAAAGGCTTCAGCGGCGAAAAGCTGATCCATACGGTGGTAGGGATGGGATATGTCATGAAAGTTAAAAGCACCTGGCAGCAACAGCTATGAAGATAAGGCACCGTTTATCATTACAGTTCACCCTCATCACCGGTATTATCCTTGCCGGGGTGTTTGTATTGATATACCTGCTGTCTGCCCAATATATCCGCAACAGCTTCTATAAACTGCTGCAGGTAAGGGCGCTGGTCACCGCCCAGGTATACCTCGAAAAAGACGAACTGACCAAAAAGAAATTCCTGGAGATAGAAAAAAGCTACGCCCAGAGCATCCCCGACGAATCCAGCAATATTTATGATCAGGACAACCAACCTGTTTTCCTGGAAAAGGTAAAGTACAACTGGCCGCCATCGCTGCTGAACACCATCCGTAAAAACAATACCTACCGCTTTACGTTCGGGGAGAAGTACGGCGTGGGCATGTTTTATCCCGACAATCAGGGCGACTTTGTGGTGATTGTGACCGCCCGCAACAAAGCTGGCGAACAACAGCTGCAATACCTCGCGCTGATACTGGTCGTCATACTCTGTATATCCCTGATCGTTACCTTCCTGCTGGGCCAGTGGTTTGCCAGCAAAGCGCTGCATCCCATCCAGAGCATTAACAGGCAGGTGAAGAAAATACGTTCCAACAACCTGCACACACGGGTGGAGCAGGGGCGTAACAAAGACGAGATCGCCGAACTGGCCGGGAATTTTAATGAGCTGTTACAACACCTGGAACAGGCTTTTGAGATGCAGCGCTCCTTTGTGTCCAATGCCTCGCATGAATTAAGGACACCGCTGACCACTATCATAGGCGAGATAGAAGTCACCCTGCACCGGGAACGCAGCCAGGCCGAATACATCGCTACGCTGGACACGGTGCTGGACGAGTCGGAAAAGCTGAAAGTGATTACCGACGGCCTTTTGCAGCTCACCCGCATAGATGTGGTCCTGACGCCTGCCAACACGGAATCCGTGCGGCTCGACGAACTCCTGTGGGAGATTCAGGAGCACTGGCAGTACAAAACACCGCCCTGCCAGGTCGACGTGGTGCTGAGCGATCTTCCGGAAGATGCTTCGCGGCTGGCCATCCGTGGCAACCGGCCTTTGTTGATGCTGGCATTGCAAAATATTGTCCGCAATGCCTTTAAATTTTCACATCATCAACCTGTAACCCTTCGTCTTACCTATAGTTCCAATTGCCTTGTCATCTCTGTGAGTGATAAAGGCATTGGCATTGCGCCCGGAGAACTGGATAAAATATTTCTGCCACTCTACCGGGCAGACAACGCCTATACGTTTGCCGGCTACGGCATCGGGCTGGCCATGGCCCAGCGCATCTTTCAACTCCATCAGGCCACGATCACCGTGAGCAGTGTCCTTGGGCAGGGCACTACCTTTAACATTTTTTTTCCGGTTGATATTAAAATCTAATTTTGTTTTAACTTCATTCTAATTAGTACTTAATAGCCTATCGCCATCTTTGCAACGAAAAATCAGTTGTATGACGATCAGACTAGCATTACAAGCCTTTCCTGTACTGTTGGGCATCCTATGGAGCTGTTGCGTACGTGCGCAACCGTTGGATACCCTGAAACTTACGCTACCGGAGGCAGAGCAGCAGCTTCTTCAGAAGAACATCCCACTGCTGGCACAAAAATTTAATATCGACGCCGCCAGGGCAGAGGTGATCACCGCCCGGTTGTGGGACAATCCCCAGGTAACTTTCGAGAATGTATTGTACAACCACACGACCAAAAAGTGGTTCGACTTCTCCTACAATGGTCAAAACTCCCTCCAGGTACAACAGTTGTTCAAGCTGGCCGGTAAACGCAATAAAGCTGTGCAACTGGCCCAAAGCGGCGTAAAGATGACAGAATACCAGTTCTTCGATCTGCTGCGTACCCTCCGTTTCTCCCTGCACGACAACTTCTTCGATCTCTATTACAAACAACAATCGCTGCAGACATTCGGCCGCCAGATCACCTTCCTGCAGCAGATCGTTAAAGTGTTTGAACAGCAGAAAGCCATGGGCAACATCGCGCCCAAAGAGATCATCCGTATTAAGTCACTGCTGTACGACCTGCAACACGATGCGCTGGAAATGGAAAAAGATATTCAACAGACACAGTCCGACCTGGCGCTGCTGATTCGTGTGCCCGCCACCGTTAACATACAGCCGCAGCTGCCGGACACACTGGCAGCCGTGCCTGCATCGGCCTTGTCTTTTCAGACATTGCTGGACACCGCCAGGGCCAACCGGTACGATCTTAAAATTGCCCAGGAAAATGTCCAGTATAATAATCTGAACCTGCGGCTGCAACGTTCCCTCGCCGTACCCGACATACAGCTGGGCTTTTCCTATGATAAGCAGGGCAACTTTGAAAGGAACTACAACGGCCTCAATATCTCCATGCCGTTGCCGTTCTTTAACCGCAACCAGGGAAACATCAAAATGGCGAAAGCCCAGCTGGAGGGCAGCAAACTACAGCTCAACGGCACGCAGGACCAGCTGGAACATGATGTCATGAACAGTCTGCAGCAGGCGCTGAAGACCGAGAAGCTGTTACAGGAGTTTGATCCCGGATTTGAGCAGGAATACACCACCATGATGCGCGAAGTGGAAAAAAATTACGGGCTGCATAATATAGGGCTGCTGGAATTTATAGACCTGTATGACGCCTACCGCAACAACGTGCTCAAAATGAACGAGCTTAAATACGACCGACTCAACGCACTGGAGCAAATCAACTTCGCTACCGGCGCTTCCATTTTCCATCTTTGATCAAACACGCCAGAATCATGCAAAACATTAAAAAGCTTTATATACCTGCAGCTGTTTTTATTATATCCATCCAGGGCATCATCCTCACCGGCTGTGGCAGCAAAACAGTCCCGGACAAAACCGCCCGGTGGGCGCTCAGTGACTCCCTGCTTCGCACGCTGGTGGTGGATACCGCCACTACCGCCGCTATGGACAACGAAATTATGCTGACCGGAAAAATCAGCGAAAACGAAGATAAAACGGCCCGTATCTTCCCGATGGTAAGCGGTATCGTTACAGAAGTGAAAGTCCATTCCGGTGATTTCGTTAAAAAAGGACAAGTGCTGGCCGTGATCAAAAGTCCTGAAATGGCGGGCTTCACTGCAGATCAACGTATAACCGCCAGCGATATGGCCACTGCCAAACGGAATATGGAGGTGGCAGAGTCCTTTTACAAAAGCGGATTAAATTCCCGTAAGGACTATGAAGAGGCAAAAAGCAACTACGATAAAGCCGTGGCAGCCTACAATAAGTCCAGCGCCGTGCTGGAAATAAACGGCGGTGCCCACCAGACCAGCTACATGGTAAAAGCACCGGTACCGGGATTCGTGATCAACAAAAGAGCCGCTGAAAGCATGCAGTGGCGGCCGGATAACTCAGACCCCATCTTCGTTGTGGCCGATCTTAACAACGTATGGGCCATGATCAATGTCTTTGAATCAGATATATCCGGCATCCGGGAAGGCGACCAGGTGCAGATGTCCACCTTGTCTTATCCTGACAAAACCTTTACCGGCAAGATAGATAAGATCTACAATGTGCTGGACCCCGAGACAAAAGTGATGAAAGCCAGGGTGGTAGTGGATAACCCCGGCTTTTTCCTGAAGCCGGAAATGTTTGTGCGCGCCAAAGCCAAACGCCATGTGGATTCCAACATGGTCAGCATTCCGTCCCGCGGCATCATCTTCGATCATGATAAATACTATGTGCTGGTGCTCACGAACACCAAACCGGGCGTGGCCATCCGGGAAGTACAGGTGGCCAGGACGGTAGAGGGCCGTGCTTATATCGCCTCCGGGTTGAAAGAAGGGGAGCGCATCATCGCTTCCCGCCAGGTATTCATTTATGACACACTGAGCGATCAGCAGTAAACCCTAAAGGCCAGCATTATGAACAGATTCATTAAGCAGATACTAGCTTTCTCCCTGAAGAATAAATATTTCATTTTTTTTGCCGCCGGCGTGATGGCCATTGCAGGTTATCTCAGCTTTAAACAGATCGGGGTAGACGCTTTCCCGGACGTGACCAATACCACGGTGACCATCATCACCCAATGGCAGGGGCGCAGCGCGGAAGAAGTGGAAAAATTCGTGACCCGTCCCATCGAGATAGCGATGAACCGGGCGCAGAAAAAAACACATATCCGTTCCTCCTCCCTGTTTGGACTGTCTGTGGTGAAAGTGATCTTTGACGATGATGTGGATGATACTTTCGCCCGGCAACAGATCAATAACAACATCGCGTCCGCCAACCTCCCGGAAGGGGCGGACCCCGAGATAGAACCGCCGTACGGCCCTACCGGAGAGATTTACCGGTACACGCTGGAAAGTAGCAAACTGAATATCGAGCAACTGAAAACGCTGCAGGACTGGGTGGTGGAACGCAATCTGCTGGCCGTGCCCGGCGTGGCGGACATTGTGAGCTTTGGTGGTGAAGTGAAAATTTACCAGGTGACCATGAATCCTGATAAAGCTGTACAGTACAGCATCACGGCGCAGGAAATGTATCAGGCGCTCTCCAAAAGCAATATCAACGTTGGTGGCGACGTGATCGTCAAAAATGCGCAGGCGTATGTGGTGCGCGGCATCGGGGTGCTCAATAACGTAGAGGAAATCAAGAACGTGATCGTAGACCACATAGGCGGCACGCCCATCCTCGTAAAAGACGTGGCCGACGTGTCAGTGGCCGCACTGCCACGCCTGGGGCAGGTGGGCCGCGACCGCGACAACGATATGGTGGAAGGTATTGTGGTGATGCGCAAAGGAGAGAACCCGGCCAACGTGATCGTGGAACTGAAGAAAAAAATTGAAGAGCTGAATACCCGCATCCTGCCGGACGATGTAAAGATTAAAACATTCTATAACCGGGAAGACCTGATCGATTTCTCCACCCATACGGTGTTGCACAACATGATTGAGGGCATCATCTTCGTGACGGTGATTGTTTTCATTTTCATGGCCGACTGGCGCACGACGGTCATCGTAGCAGTAGTAATACCACTGGCCTTGTTGTTTGCCTTCATCTGTCTGAAGTTGAAAGGCATGAGCGCCAACCTGCTCTCTATGGGCGCTATCGACTTTGGCATCATCATAGACGGCGCGGTGGTAATGATGGAAGGGATTTTTGTGGTGCTGGACAGGAAGGCGCACCAGGTGGGCATGGAGCGGTTCAACCGCCTGAGCAAACTGGGCATGATCCGCAAAGCCTGTATGGAAAACGGTAAAGGTATTTTCTTTGCCAAGCTGATCATCATCACCGGGTTACTGCCCATCTTCACCTTTGAGAAAGTGGAAGGCAAGATGTTCTCCCCGCTGGCGTGGACGCTGGGCTTTGCCCTGCTGGGCGCGCTGATACTTACATTTACGCTGGTGCCGGCGATGGCCAGTGTGCTGCTGCGTAAAAACGTGAAGGAGAAAGAAAACTTCTTCCTGCGGTTTGTGCACAAAACCACGTCACGCCTCTTTAACTATACTTTCCATCACCGTCGGCTGGTGTTCACCCTTTCAATTGTAGTGCTCATCATTGGACTGTACTGTTTCCGTTTCCTGGGAACGGAGTTCCTGCCACAGCTGAATGAAGGCGCCATTTATATCAGGGCCACCGGTCCACTGAGCACTTCCCTGGAAGAGTCGGTGAAAGTGGCCGATGAGATGCGTAAAAAGATACTCGCCTTTCCGGAAGTGAGGCAGGTGATGTCGCAAACGGGCCGTCCCAATGACGGTACCGATGCTACCGGTTTTTATAACATAGAGTTCCATGTAGACATTTACCCGCAGGATGAATGGAAGAGCGGGATATCCAAGGAGGAGCTTATCCGTAGGATGAATGGAAGACTGGACGGGACGCCCGGCGTAACGCTCAATTTTTCCCAGCCTATCATGGATAACGTGGAAGAAGCGGTATCTGGTGTAAAAGGTTCCATTGTAGTGAAGCTTTTTGGGGATGATTTTAAGACCGTCGAAAAACATGAAGAGCAGATCGAGAAAATCCTCAAAACGGTGAGGGGCATTGAAGATCTGGGCATCATGCGCAATATCGGCCAGCCGGAGCTGCGCATCAATCTGAACCAGCAGAAGATGGCGCTCTATGGCGTCACTACGGAAGATGCCAACTCTGTTATCGAGATGGCGATCGGTGGCAAGGCCGCCACTAAGATATACGAAGGGGAGAGGAACTTCGACCTGCGTATCCGTTACCCGGAAGGGTTCCGTGAAGATGAAGTAGCGATTGGCAATCTCTCTATTCCTACGTTGCGGGGCAACAAAATACCGCTGAAGGAAATTGCCGATATCAGCCACATTATCGGACCGAGCATGATTTACCGAGATAAACACCAGCGGTACGGAGCGATCAAGTTTTCCGTACGTGGCCGTGACCTGGGCAGTACTATTGATGAAGCCCGGAGAAAGGTGGGCGAGCAGGTAACGTTGCCCAAAAACTATTTCCTGGAGTGGGCAGGCGACTTTGAAAACCAGCAGCGTGCCACCAAAAGGCTGACGCAGGTGGTGCCTATCAGCCTGCTCCTGATTTTCCTGTTTCTTTTTATCCTGTTTGGACGTATGAAAGATGCCCTGCTGGTGCTGAACAATGTGCCGTTTGCCATTATCGGTGGTATTTTCTCGCTGTGGCTGACAGGCATTAACTTCAGTATTTCCGCCGGTATCGGGTTTATCGCCCTGTTCGGTATCTGTGTGCAGAACGGCGTGATCCTGCTGACCAAGTTCAAAACGAATATCCGGGGGATGCATCAGTATTCCGACAGCCTTTTGGCACAGGCCATACATGATGGCGTGGAGTCGCGCATACGGCCGGTGATCATGACAGCGATGATGGCCGCTATCGGGTTGCTGCCGGCTGCCATGAGCCATGGTATTGGCTCTGAGACGGCACGGCCATTGGCCCGCGTGGTGATCGGAGGGTTGATTACCGATACGTTGTTCAACCTGTTTATTTTCCCGATTGTGTTTTATTGGGTATACCGCAGGATGTTGAGAAAGGCAGAAGCGTAATAGTTTAGTTGGTTGTTTTATAAATGAGAAAAGCCGCAGGAGTTCGTCTCCCGCGGCTTTTTGTATATAAGTTTGATAATTATTTTTTTTCTGGTGAGTCAGGCGTTTCTGCGAGATTGTCTACATCAGGATGGCCTTTTTCTTCGGCTGCCTGGTTTACCTTTTCGGTTTTCTCTTTTTGTTCATCTCCCAGCAGGATGGCCCAGGGGTTCATATAATCCACACTTTCGCAAACGATTTTAATAATAGCGATGATGGGGATGGCGAGGAACATACCGGGGATGCCCCATAACATGTTGCCCATGACTACGCCGATGATGGTCACCAGGGCGTTGATCTTCACTTTGGAGCCTACGATACGGGGGAGGAGCACGTTACTGTCCAGCAGGTGGATGAGGAACAGCGAGATGCCTACCTGTAGCGCCGCTATAGGCGTGCCCGTAGTGAGGGTAACGAGCATGCTGATGATCAGGGCCGTGAAAATGCCGATATAGGGGATGATATTGAAGATGGCGGCCATTACCCCCAGCAGGATGGCGTATTTGATACCAAGGATCAGGAATACGGTGGTATTGAGAAGGGCCACCACGACCATTTCTATCATCAGGCCGCCTACGTAGCTTTTGATGATAAAGCGGGTACGGGCGAGCACATCGAGCAGGGTGTCACGGTGTTTGTCCTGAAACAGCCTCACGAGGAAGGTCACCAGCAGTTTGCGGTAAAACAGCATGAAGAAGGAATACAGCAATACAAAAACCACAAAGATGATCAGGGAAGACAGTGACAGGAAAGTCTGGCTGATAAAGCTGGTGGCTGTTCCGAGTGTTCCGAGGGCCGCTTTTTGCAGGTAGCTGAGCTGTGCGTTGGAGCTGATATGGAATTTATGGTCAATCCATCCCTGGAGGGAAGTGACCGTGTCCAGCAGTTTCTTTTCCAGCTGCGGAAAGTCCGCGATGAAGGCCTGCATCTGCGTGCCCATGGCGAGCATGATCAGGAGGATAACGATCACGAACAGCAGTACGGCGATCGCGGAGGCCAGTCCCCGGGGGAATTTATGTTTTTCCAGGAAATACGTTACCGGTAGTAACATAATGGAGATGAGGAAGGCAAACAGCAGCGGGATGATGATCCCACTGGCCGTATGGGCGATGTACACCAGTAAAATGAGCGATAAAAGGGTAAAGGTAAGCCTCGCGTTAAAAGGGAGCTTAAACTCGGTCATGGATTTGCGTTTAGTCAAATTTATTAAAAATCATATGTTTTTGCATGTGAAATTATCTAATGCCGGATTTCGTTATATAAAAAGCGATGCATTTGCTATTTTGTTGCAAACGCTGGAAAAATTGCCCTTTATGAAAAAACTATTGACCATGCTATTGCTGCTGTTGGGCAGCGCTGTACTGTTTCCCTCTTCTTCCATCGCCTTACCGAAAGATACCCTGCCTGTACGAGGTTTCTGTATTGCCGCGCCTACAGGGGCCGGACTGGCGCCCTTTCTGAAATTTATCCGCGAGGAACTGGCGCCGCGGCACATCAACACGCTGGTACTGCGGGTGGATTTCAACTATGAGTATACCTCTCATCCTGAGCTGCGCGACCCTGGAGCGCTGACGAAAGCGCAGGTAAAGGAGCTGGTGCAGGTATGCCGGCAGCATCAGATCCGGCTGGTGCCGCAGATCAACCTGTTGGGGCATCAGTCATGGGCCGGTACCACGATGAACCTGCTGAAGGTGTACCCGGACTTTGACGAAACCCCCTGGGTGAAGATGCCGGAGAAATATGAATGGCCTAACGCTGACGGCCTTTATTGCAAGAGTTATTGCCCGTTGCACCCGGGTGTCCACAAAGTGGTGTTTGAGCTGGTGGACGAGATCCTGGACGTGTTTGAGGCGACTGCGTTCCATGCCGGCATGGACGAGGTGTTTTACATCGGTGAGGATAAATGTCCGCGCTGCGGGGGGCGCGACAAAGCCGAGCTGTATGCCGGCGAGGTATGGACCATCCGCAATCACCTGGCGCAGAAAGGCCGTACCTTATGGATTTGGGGCGACCGCCTGCTGGACGGCAAAACCACCGGTATGGGCATGTGGGAGGCCAGCATGAACAATACACACCGTGCTGTGGACCTGGTACCGAAAGATATTATGATCTGCGACTGGCACTATGAGCGTCCTGACAAATCGCCCGTTTATTTTGCGTCCAAAGGATTACAGGTGATCACTTGTCCGTGGCGTATGCCCGACAATGCGGTAGCGCAGCTTAAGGACATGTATGATTTCCGCGCCACCGCCACAAAGGAAATGAAACCCCGTTACCAGGGCATGATGCAGACCGTATGGTCAGATGCCGGCCATTTCCTGGATGAGTTTTATGGCCGTGGCAAACCGCAGAAAGACACGGTCAACACCAGTGCCAACTGCTTCCGCGCCATCTTCACGAAATAAGAAAGCAGGAGAAGCAACATCATAAACGCAACAGGGCTGGTCTATTGGCCAGCCCTGTTGCGTTTATGAAAAAACACTATCGCAAACAGAAAATGAAAAATAAGAAAGCACTGCTGCATTAACATCGTCATTCTGCTAATGACAGACACCTGAAACACAACGTAGCCCAGGGCTTCAGCCCTGGGAATCCTGCGATCAATAATGTTTACGCAGCAGCGGTATATAAATTTCGCAGGCGGATGTGCCGTTGAGTACCATAAAGAAGTGGTTGCCGCTCATTTTGAAATTTCCTTCTTTACAGTTCTGGTTAATGAAGTTGTACATGGGAATGCCGGCTGTGGCGAAGTCCATGGGCACGGGGAGCCGCAGGTAGGTGCCGCCGGGGATGCGTTTGCGCATCAGGTAGCCGTAGTTGTTTTCCATGTGTTGGTGTGCGGCCGTAGCGTGTAGCGGGATACTGAGGCCGGCGTAGATGGATATTTTTTCGTAGTCGGTCACCGGTACGGAGTCCAGTGTGCCGGTGATGATTTTAGCGGTGGCTATTTCTATCTGGCCCAGTATTTTGCTGAAGGCGTTGAAGTACTGGTTCATTTTGACGATCATTTCACCGATGGGGTTCTGGCCGCGTGACAGCAGGGAGTAGTACAGTACCGAGTCGGGGAGTTGTACTCTTTCGCCACGGTCGTACCGGAAGAAGTTCCCGAAGATATCTGTGCCTGTTGTGGTGGTGATGGTTTCAATGATCTGGATGGTCCTTTTTTCGTTGGGCAGTTCCGCGATGCGGCGGAATTCTTTGGGGCTTTCCTTAAAATGTTGTTTGAAAGCCTTGCTGAAAGCTGCTGTGGTAGCGTATCCGCAAAGGTCGCTGATGATGCCGATGGAATGGCCGCTATGGCGCAACAGGCCGGCGGACAGTTCGAGGCGATGCCGTTTTACATAGTGCCAGAAAGGTTCTCCCATGTAATCGGCAAAGTTGTGATAGAAATAGGAGTAGGAGATACCAAGGCGGTCTGACACGTCTTTGATACTGAAGGTATCGCCTACGTGATCGTCCGCATAGGACATCCCCTGCAGAACAAGGTGCTCCAGTTGTTGCCTGGTGATAACAGCAGTTTTTAACATACTCGGTTTTTGGTTACTTCACGGGATGGGTGATTCGCTTTCTTCCTTATTAAAAATGGGCACGGATGTATTATAGTTATCTTCCAAGTTAATTTTTTTTGGTGGTAACCCGTTTGTTTTTTTGAGAAAAAAAATTACCGGTTGATAACCAGTATTGTATAATCGGGAAAATGAATTTATTTTGATCATATGGAGATTTTCTGCTATTGATTTGCCCTGATTTTACCCACCGGATGATTCAAAAAAAGCCAGATTGGACAACTTTTTATCAGGTTGATTTGATAATTTTAAAGACAAGGCTATATCCGGCTAACCATTATTAAGACATTGCAACGCTTTATTTCCATCCGGTATTTCTGCTTACTGATCCTGTTATGGGGTTGTGCCGGTCGTGCCGACGCCCGGCAGGATACCGTGTCCGTACAAACGGGCGGCGACGGTACGGTATGGGCACTGTATATACTGGTGCCCTTGTTTTTACTGCTGGCAGCCCTGTTGGTGATATGCTGGATGGTGATGGTACGCCAGCGCAAAGCACTGCTGCTGGCGGAGGTGAACCTGCATCAGGAGGAGGTCCGGGCAGCCTCGCTGGTATTCCAGTTGCGGGAAGCTTCCCGGAGGTACAAAGCATTGGAGCGTAAAACCGCCACTTTACAGCCACGTAAAAACTCCGGTGGTCCCCAGCCGGAGGAAGACGACGATTTCCCCGATATGTAACGGCTCCGCCCATCTATTTTTTGTGGCACATTTACCGCTATTTCAGTAGGTTTGTTGCCATGCAAGTCATTTTTCAGATCACGTCTGCCGCCGCGGATGCCCAAAAAGCTTTACTGGGCCAGCTTCACAATTTGTTACAATATTATCACGAACAACAATCCCGTATAACCGTGGAGGTAGCCGTGCATGGCGGCGCCTGGCCGTTGTTGTTGACGGCGGACAATCCGTTTGCAGATAAAGTAAAAGAGTTGCATGCCCGGTCTGTGCGCTGGCTGATTTGCCGGAATACGATCAATGGCAGACAGTTGAATACGGACCAGCTGTTGCCTTTTGTGGAGGTGGTGCCTGCGGCCGTGGCCCATCTGGTGGAGCGGCAGGCAGCCGGTTGGTCATATATCCGTTGCTGATAGTTTTTCCGGATTTGTTTTTCACAGCGTATTACTTAATTGGTTTATTAGTTTATTTTTACATCTTTGATAGTTTATTGGGAAAGAAGACTTTATTTTTGAGAACTGTTCACCAAATAAAACTGTTCATTAAAACGTTAAATAGATCAGGACTAACCTCTTAAAACCAAAATACTTTGAAATTCAGAAAATTTGCCAGAATACTGTTGTTATCCATGGCAGTACCCTTTTTTAGCTTCGCGCAGGATTGGCATGTAGGTGCTTTTGCCGGTATTTCCAACTACAGTGGTGATCTTGTTCAACAGAAGGTAGACCTGAAATACACGCGCCCTTCACTGGGGTTGTTGGTAAGGAAGGACATCAACCGTTACCTGACGTTAAGGGCCGGTTTCACCTGGGGCATTGTTGCCGCTGCGGACAGCACCAATGCGGAGCCTAGTCTGGTAGCCCGTAACCTCAGTTTTAAAAGCAACGTTTTTGAAGGCAGCCTGATTGCTGAAATTAACTTCCTTGATCTCGATGAAAAAGGATTTACACCTTTTGTGTTTATTGGCGTAGGTGGTTTTGGTTTTGACCCTACTGCCAAAGATATATCCGGTAACGTGGTACGTTTACGTCCGCTGGGCACAGAAGGGCAGGGCCTTCCGCAATATCCGCAACGCCAGCCTTACGATCTCTTTGCCTGGTCTTTCCCGATGGGAGCTGGTGTGAAAGCGATCCTCAACGACAAATGGACCCTCGGTTTTGAAATAGGGCTGCGTCCTACCACTACTGACTATCTCGATGATGTGAGCACCAACTATGTAGATCAGAACACCTTGCTGGCCTATCGTGGCCAGAAGGCCGTTGATATGGCTTTCCGTGGCGATGAGCTGACAGGCAAACAAACACCTGGCGTATATCCTCCTGATGGCTCTAAACGTGGTTCCGCCAAATATAAAGACTGGTACGCTTTCTCTGGTTTCACCATCACCTATCGCCTGGGCGGCGGCAGCGGATGGGGAAAAGTGAAAGCGACAAGATGTCCGATATTGCGGTAACAGCAATGGCCGTGATTTTTGCTGATTCGCCTGATTGGAAAGGACCTCCACGGGATTAAAAATAAACGGGTTTATTAATGATACCGGAAGCCTCTGTGTTTTATCACAGAGGCTTTTTTAATCAGCATCAAGAGGCGGCAGTCGTTTATATCTTCCTGGATCAGGTGAACCGGCAAAAATCATGGCCATCATAGTTATGGCATGGAGTTTGTCTTTGCACCCCCGACTTTCAACCCCCAATAAAGTCCATTTATAAACTGTATCCCGGCCCTTTCAAGCCGGGATTTCTTTTGTGGTAAAGGGATTACGTTTATTGGCATAGTTGTTGGATTTATCTGTTTAAACAGGTAAAGAATCGCAAACACCAGCTTAAAGTAGCTGCAGCATGGTTCAGAAATCGCGGAGAGAGTAACGAAACACAACACTGTAAAATAGGCTGGTCTGCATTCTCCTGTAAAGGTCAAATCGAAATGTCATGAAGAAACTATTATACGCAGCGACCGTGGTAATGTTGGCAGGAACGATGAGCCTTTCTGCGCAACACCGGCCACCGGCACCGCCGTTTCCGCCGCCGCCTCCACGGCATCTTCCGCATCCGCCTTTGCCACCAAGGCCACCAAGACCGCCGAGGCCTCCGTTTCCGCCGCATCATGTACACAGGCCGCCAAGGCCGCCGATGCCACCTCACCGGAGATATTACAAAAAACATAAACATTATAAACACAGATACAGCTACAGCTATGCCGGATACCCTGGCGCCCTATATGCAGCTAATTCCGTCGTTACACTGTATAGCCTGTAAAACACCGCAACATTTATTTACCAACCGATCTTAAAAAAACCGAGAAACATGAAAAAAGTACTGCTGATGATGCTGCTCCTGGGAGGTACCGTAGCTACCACCTACGCCCAGAGAGGCTGGGACCGCGGAAGAGGCTGGGGCCACGGCCGTGAAAAACACTACGATAAGTGGGAACGTAAATACTGGAAAGACAGGGATTGCCGCAGATGGGACGATGACGACTGCTACCGCCCCAGAAGAAGGGTAGTATATGCTGAACCTGCTTATTATCCGGTACCAGTGCCTGTTCCGCCGCCACCGCCAAGACCTTATTACGCGCCACGGCCCAGAGCTGTGTTCCACGCTGGTGTCACTATCGTCAATTGATAACTGAGAACAGATAAATGAGATGCCTCCCGGTATTATTCCGGGGGGCATTTTTTATTGCGGCGCGGTATGTTTACTTTTGTTGACTGGTTTATTAGATAATTTAACAATGGCATATAAAAATCTCAGGCACTTTATAGAGAAGCTGGAACAGGAAGGAGAACTGCAGCGCATCAGCACATATGTGGACCCTAAGCTCGAAATAGCGGAAATCACCGACAGGGTAAGTAAAATGCCCGGTGGGGGCAAAGCCCTGTTGTTTGAAAATACCGGTTATGATTTTCCGGTACTGATCAATTCCATGGGTAGCTATAAACGTATGTGCATGGCATTGGGCGTACAGGAGCTCGACGATGTGGCCCATGAAATAGAAGAGCTGTTTAAAATGCTGTCCAAACCCAAGGAGAGCATCCTCGATAAACTGGCCATGCTGCCTAAACTGGGACAATTTGCCTCCTGGATGCCTAAGGTCGTGAGCGGAAAAGGCGCCTGCCAGGAAGTGGTGATGGCCACTCCGGACCTTGGCAAACTGCCGGTGCTCACCTGCTGGCCTAAGGACGGCGGTCCGTTTATCACCCTTCCCGTGATCCACACCAAAGATCCGGTTACCGGTAGCCGCAACGTAGGCATGTACCGCATGCAGGTGTTTGAAAAAGATATGACCGGCATGCACTGGCATAAACATAAAGTTTCCGCCAAACACTTCATGGAGTACAAAAAACTGAACAAACGTATGCCCGTGGCCGTAGTGTTGGGCGGCGACCCGGTTTACACCTACTCCGCCACCGCGCCGCTGCCGGAAAACGTGGACGAATACATGCTGGCCGGTTTCCTTCGCAAGAAAAAAGTGGAGCTGGTAAAGTGTATCACCCAGCCGGAGATTGAAGTGCCCGCAGATGCCGATTTTGTGATAGAAGGATATGTAGACCCGGGAGAAGAACTGATCTGGGAAGGGCCTTTCGGCGACCATACCGGGTATTACTCTCTGGCCGACTGGTACCCTCGCTTCCATGTGACCGCCATCACCCATCGTAAAGATGCCGTATATCCGTCAACGATAGTAGGCATTCCGCCGCAGGAAGATGCCTGGATAGGCAAGGCCACCGAACGTATTTTCCTGGCGCCTATCAAAATGACGCTGGTGCCGGAAATTGTTAACATGGAAATGCCCGTGGAAGGCGTGTTTCATAACCTCGTGATCTCACAGATCAAAAAAGACTATGCCGGACAGGCGCAGAAAGTGATGAATGCCATGTGGGGCGCCGGTCAGATGATGTTCAACAAAATACTGGTGGTAAGTGATGAAGGTGAAAGTATCACCGACTATAAAAAGCTGGCGCAGTACGTATTCCGTAACCTCAATCCGGCTACGGACATTTACCTGAGCCAGGGCCCTATGGACGTGCTGGACCATTCCTGCTCCAAAATGGGCTTCGGTGGCAAGATGTGCATCGATGGCACCCGGAAGTACGAAGAAGAAACTGACAACGCTTACCAGCAGGCGCCTGCGCCGAAGTCGCTGGACGCGGCTTCCATCATGCAGCAGTTCCCGGAGATAAAAGGCATCAACAGCAGTCTGCTGGCCATAGATATCCCCTGTGTCCTGGTGTCGGTGCAAAAGAGCCGTCCTTTCCATGTGAGGGAGCTGAACGAGCAGCTGTATACGCTGCCCGCGCTGGAAGGCGTAAAGATGGTGCTGTATGTGGAACATACCGTGGACGTGACCGACCTCGCTTCAGCCTTATGGCGTTTCTGCAATAACATGGACCCTAAGCGTGACAGCTTTGTGGTCCGCAAGCCTGCCGGCAATGGCCGCTATATTGGCGCTATCGGTATGGACGGTACGCTGAAGACAAGGTTGCTGGACAACTTTGAGCGGGACTGGCCCAATATCATTGTGGCAGACGACGATACGATCCGTAAAGTGGACGCCCTCTGGAAAGACCTGCAAATAGGGCCTTTCGTGGCTTCTCCCTCTCTTAAATACAAACATCAGATTTATGGTGAAGAAGCTGTGGTGGAGCAATAGCCTCGTGCTGTTGTTCCTGCTGGCAGGCGGTTTGTCTGCCACCGCGCAGGTACGCCCTGCCGATTTCAGGATGCTTGACAAACTGGCGGGCACCTGGAAAATGAGGACCAAACTGGGCGCTGTAGTAGAGACATGGTCACGCACCAATGATTCTACCTGGACAGGCAGGACCTGGCGTGTAGCCGGCGCCGATAGTACGCTGCAACAGTCGGTGGAACTGGCGCGCCGCGGCAACGATATCTTTTTCATTCCCGTTTACGAAGGCCGCACCGCTACCACGCCTATCCGGCTTAAGCTGCGGGTGCTGAAAGAAATCGGGTTTGTGGCAGAAGACCTGGCCAATGATTTCCCAAGGAAGGTTACATACCGGTTTAAAGACGCCGAACATCTGGATGCCCGGGTGGAAGGCAAGCGGGACGGGACCACAGAGGAGTATATATTCCCGTACCAACGGGCGGAATGATCAATTACAAATTACGAATTACGAATTTATACGGGGAGATCATCCCGGATTATAAAAGCGAAGACTTGAGCAATATTATCGCTCAGGTCTTCGCTTTTATAATTCGTAATTCGTAATTCGTAATTCGTAATTCGTAATTCGTAATTCGTAATTCGTAATTCGTAATTCGTAATTGATTATTTGTGGATTTCGGACGTGAAATTGAACTGTATGTCCGGGTTGTTGGTCCTTTCGGTGTTGAGGTACCATTCGGACTGGGCCAGGTATACGAGGTGCCCGTCTTTGTCTTCCACGATGTTGGCGGATTTGAAGCGGATGAACTCCTCGATTTTGTCTTTGGGGCCGGTGATCCAGCAGGCCTTGTAGAAAGGCAGTGAGTTGAACTGGGCAGCGGCGCCGTATTCCTGGAGGAGGCGGTATTGAATTACCTCGAACTGGAGATCGCCTACGCAGCCGATGATTTTGCGGTTGCCACCGTGCTGGGTAAACAGCTGGGCCACGCCTTCGTCTGTCAGCTGGCGGATGCCTTTTTCCAGTTGTTTGGTCTTCATCGGGTCTTTGTTGACCAGTTCCTTGAACAGTTCAGGGGAGAAGCTGGGGATACCGGTGATGAAGAAGTTTTCGCCTTCGGTGAGGGTGTCACCGATTTTGAAGTTGCCGGTATCGAACAGGCCTACCACGTCGCCGGGATAGGCGTCGTCCACGATATTTTTTTCACGGGCCAGGAAGCTGTAAGGGTTGCTGAAGCGCACGTCCTTATCGAGGCGAACGTGATGATAGAATTTGTTTCTTTCGAATTTGCCGGAGCATACGCGCAGGAAGGCGATACGGTCGCGGTGGCGGGGATCGAGGTTGGCGTGGATTTTAAAGACGAAGCCGCTGAATTTATCTTCATGCACATCGATTTCACGGGAGCTGGCTTCGCGGTTGCGCGGTGTTGGCGCTATTTCCACGAAAGTGTCCAGCAGGTCTTTCACCCCGAAGTTATTAACGGCGCTGCCGAAGAAAACCGGGGCCAGTTTACCCTGCAGGTATTCTTCTTTATCGAAGGTGTCGTATACGCCTTCGATCAGTTCCACATCGCCGCGCAGTTGTTCCGCGTCTTTGGTGTCGAAGTGTTCGTCCACGAAGCTGCTGGAGAGATCGGGGAGGGCCACCACGTCTTCGTCGGTCGCTTTTTTATTGGGCTGGAAGGCCACGAAGCTTTTATCGTACAGGTTGTATACCCCTTTGAAGTCTTTACCCATATTGATAGGCCAGCTGAGGGGTCTTACGCGGATGTTGAGTTTTTCTTCCAGTTCATCGAGCAGGTCGAAGGGGTATTTACCATCTCGGTCCATTTTATTCACGAAGATGATCACGGGCGTGTCGCGCATGCGGCATACTTCCATGAGTCTTTCCGTTTGTTCTTCCACCCCTTTCACGCAGTCGATCACCAGTACCACGCTGTCCACCGCGGTGAGGGTGCGGTAGGTGTCTTCCGCGAAGTCTTTGTGGCCGGGGGTATCGAGGAGGTTGACCAGGATATCGCGGTATTCGAAGGTCATAACCGAAGTCGCTACGGAGATACCTCTTTGCCGTTCAATTTCCATGAAGTCGGAAGTGGTGTGCTTCTTGATTTTATTGGATTTCACCGCGCCGGCGGTCTGGATGGCGCCGCCGAACAGGAGGAATTTCTCTGTGAGCGTGGTTTTACCGGCATCCGGGTGGGCGATGATAGCAAAGGATTTTCTTTTATTTATTTCGTTAGCGTACTTCATATAGAACCAAAAAATGGCTGCAAAGGTAACTAAATTTTTTTTCCGGCTATATTTCGTGTTTATTGGCGAGGTGGGTGCCTATAAATCCTTTAAATTTGGAATATGATAGCTACCCTTAAAATATTACTGACCAGTTTGAAGATGGCTGTAGATGAGCTGCGGGTGAATAAGCTGCGTACCTTTTTGTCGCTGTTGGGCATTACCATCGGCATATTCTGTATTATCACGGTTTTTACGCTTACCAACAGCCTGGAGAGGAACGTCCGGAGCGATCTGGCCGCACTGGGCGACGATGTTATTTACGTCCAGAAGTGGCCCTGGGGAGGTAACGGGGAGTATCCGTGGTGGAAATACATGAACCGGCCGGTACCGGAGTACAAGGATTTCCGGACTATCCAGGACAAGGTGCAGAGTGCCAGTTATGTAGCTTTCAATTTCGATGTTTCTTCCAAGAAGGTGGAGTATGGGGACGATTATATGGAGGGGGTGACGATGATGGCTGTCAGCAATGATTTTGACAAAATACAGCAGATGCAGATTGTGCAGGGGCGTTTCTTTGCCAATACGGAAAGCAACAGCGGCACCAATGTGGCCATTTTGGGAGCTACCATATGGGACGGCCTTTTCCGGTCGCCGGAGCAAGCCCTGGGCAAGATCGTGCGGATCATGGGACGTGACGTGAAGATCATCGGTTTGCTGAAGAAGAAAGGGGAGAGCATGATAGGCGGGCCCAATTACGATAATGCGATCATATTGCCATACCGGTTTGCCCGTACGCTGGTAGACGAGCGGCGGTATGCAGATCCTTATATACAGGTAAAGGCCCGGGCCAACGTATCGATGACCCAGCTGAAGGACGAGCTGCGGGGCGTGCTGCGGGCGTCGCACCGGCTGAAGCCCCGGGAGGAGGATGATTTTGCGCTGAACGAGATCAGTTCCGCCAGCGAAAGTCTGAACTCTATCTTTGGCGCCATCAATGTGGGCGGTTTTTTCATTGCTATTTTTGCGCTGATCGTAGGGGCCTTCGGGATTGCCAATATTATGTTTGTGACGGTGAAGGAGCGGACCAGTATTATTGGCCTGAAAAAGGCCATCGGGGCCAGAAGGGGTATTATTCTGGCGGAATTTCTCATGGAAGCCGTCGTTTTATGTCTGATCGGGGGATCTTTAGGGCTGGTGCTGGTATATCTCTGTACAGTTGTCATAAATTTGGCAAGTACCTTCCAGATGTATTTGTCCATGGGAAATGTTATCCTTGGACTGTCTATTTCTGTGGTGGTAGGCATCCTGGCCGGCTTCATACCTGCATATTTTGCCAGCAAACTGGACCCGGTAGTGGCGATCAGGAGCAATTAATGATCATCCCTCAAATAATCTGGTATGAAAACAGTGTCCCTATGCGCGGTTCTGTTTATATTTGCAGCGTGCAAAACGTCGCCGCCGGCCAGTAGTTGCCGGTATGCCGGTGTGGTAAAGGATTTGAGCGGTATTGACGGCTGTGGGCTGGTGATTGAAATGAAAGACGGCACCATCCTGTTACCGGTCGAGTTTGCCGTACCGGGGTTTACCCTGAAAGCGGGACAGGCGGTGAAGTTTGATTTTATGGAGCTGAAAGACCGGGCCTCCACTTGTATGAGTGGCCGGACAGTGCGGATAGAGTGCATCCTGGAAACGAAATAATGGATAGTAAGTATATGCAAAGAGGCGGGAGTATTCCCGCCTTTTTTGTTTATTTTTGCCGCTTATGTCAGTGAAAATACTAGCGATAGAATCTTCCTGTGATGATACCGGCGCAGCGGTGCTGGAAGATGGAAAGGTGCTGTCCAACCATATAGCGAACCAGAAGATACATGAACAATACGGTGGCGTGATCCCGGAGCTGGCCTCCCGTGCGCATCAGGAGAACATAGTGCCGGTAGTGGACATTGCCCTGCGGACAGCGGGGGTGAAGCCGGAGGAGCTGAGCGCCATCGCCTTTACACAGTCGCCCGGCCTCATAGGCTCTTTGCTGGTAGGCAGCTGTTTCGCCAAATCCATGGCCATGGCCCTCAACAAGCCGTTGATCGGCGTACACCATATGCAGGCGCATGTTTTGGCCAATTTCATTGACGATCCCAAGCCTGATTTCCCTTTTCTCTGTCTGACCGTTTCCGGAGGGCATACGCAGATTGTGCTGTGTGAAAGCCCGCTGAGCATGCGCGTTATCGGTGAAACCCTTGACGATGCTGCCGGTGAAGCTTTTGACAAGAGCGCCAAGTTGCTGGGGCTGCCTTATCCCGGAGGCCCGTTGATAGATAAATATGCCCAGACGGGCGATCCTGGCCGGTTCAAATTCCCGGAGCCGCGCATTCCCGAGCTGAACTTCAGTTTCAGCGGCCTGAAGACGGCCATCCTTTATTTCCTACAGGAAAACCAGCAGCAGGACCCGGCTTTCATTGAAAAGAACCTGCCGGACATCTGTGCTTCCATTCAACAGCGTATTATCAGCATCCTGCTCAATAAAGTATTGAAGGCCACCCAGGAAACGGGCATCCGTGACGTGGCCATTGCCGGCGGCGTCAGTGCCAACAGCGGCCTGCGGAAAGCACTGCAGGAGCACGGCGAAAAATACGGCTGGCGCACTTTTATTCCCAAGTTTGAATATTGTACCGACAATGCCGGTATGATCGCCATTGCCGCATACTACAAGTACCTGGCTGGCGCATTTACCGCACTGGACGCTGTGCCCACTGCAAGGGCAGCCTTTTAACCATCCGTTGTCCGTCGGCCGGACATGCCCTGCCGGCATACTTTGCCGGCACCAACAGCTATGCCGTACAGGGCACGTTGTTTATTTACCACTATAAAAAGAGAAGATGGTATCCCTTTATGTACGTTAAACGATTTAGCTTTAAACCAGTGCGAAAGAGCGGAGAGACAGCAAAGCCAAAAGAAACAGCAAGTACACGTTAGTTATATGAAGAAGATCAGCATTTTTTTGTGGGCATTATCCCTGACGGTGGCCGGTTATGCACAGGACACCACCTTACAGCATAGCTGGAAGGGCCAGAAGTATTCCATGTTTATTCACTGGGGAGCCATTTATTCCACGCTGGGCGGCGTATGGGAGGGCAAGCCCGTAACCCGCGGCTACAGTGAACAGATACAAGCACATGCCGGTATTTACAGCGATGTGTACGGCGATGTGGCCAAACGTTTTAACCCTGCGCACTGGAACGCTGATTCCATTGTACTGCTGGCGAAGGCGGCGGGCATGAAATCGGTGGTGATGACCTCCAAACATCATGATGGTTTTTGTATGTTCCATTCCCGTTACACCGACTATAACGTGGTGGACGCTACGCCGTTACACCGGGACGTGTTGAAGGAGCTGGCAGAAGCCTGTCACCGGCACGGACTGAAATTCGGATTATATTTTTCGCTGATAGACTGGCATTATCCGCAGGCATATCCTATCTCCAGCAGCAATAGTGATCCTATCACGCCTGAGCATCATCAATTCAATAAAAACCAGGTAACAGAACTGATGACCAACTATGGTCCGGTATCAGAAATCTGGTTTGATATGGGCTCTCTGACAGCAGAGCAGAGCCGGGAGCTGGCAGACATTGTACACCGGCTGCAGCCCGGTTGTATGGTCAGTGGCCGCTTAGGCAATGATGCCGGCGATTTTTGCGTGATGGGCGACAATCAATATCCTGACTATAAGATAGCGTCTGCGTGGCAGACGCCCGCCTCTGTATACGATGAAACGTGGGGCTACCGTTCCTGGCAACAGCATGGCCCTGCCGCAGATAAAGCCCATGAGAAACTGTTGGGCCTGATCAAAGTGGTGAGCCGTGGCGGTAACTACCTGTTGAACATCGGGCCGCGTGGCGATGGTTCCGTGGTGGACTTTGAAAGAGACGTGCTGCTGCGCAACGGTCAGTGGCTGGAACGCAATGGCGAAGCTATTTACAGCGCGCAGGCCAATCCTTTCGATACTACTTTCGCCTGGGGCGAAGTGACCACCAAACCCGGCAAGTTATACCTGCACCTGTTGCAGATGCCTGCCGGCGGCACGATCGTATTACCGGGACTGACCAGCCCTGTCACGCAGGTGCAGCTGCTGGACGGCAACAAAAAACTGTCCTGCAAAGTCACTACCCGCGATGGCGCCACCATTGTGCAGTTGCCCGCTGGGTTTCAGTTGCCCGGGCAATCCGTGCAGGTATTGGCGCTCACCTGTAAGGGAGGCGTGCGCATCACTCCGTTGCACCTGCTGAAAAATCCGGCCGTGCTGAACAGGCACAACGCCATTCCGCTGTACAGTTTTTCCGGTATTGATTATGACAGCTATTACCGCAGCCAGGTGGGCGACCGCTGGGCCTTTACCGGTACGCGGCCGGCGCATATGAGCGTAGTGTACAGCGCAGCAGAGCAGGGCAAGACCATGCAGTTTACGCTCAACGGCGTACCGCAGGAAGTAGTGCTCAACAGCGGCACCGTAAAACCGCTCAATAACTCCGCAGCGCAGCTGCAATGGGGACCGATGTATTATTCCGGTCCTTATTGGTCAGACATTGACGGCACGCACGGGGACCTGAAAAATATTGACTTAAGCAAACCCTTGTCAGCCAAAGCGGGCAAGCCGTGGGAGCTGCACGCCGACTGGAAGAATGACAGCGTGTACACCATGCCCGGCGACCGTAACCTGGGATGGTATGTGTTGCAGGAAATTACGGCGGCAGCCGCCGGCGACTACCTTGTTGGGTTTACCAGCGGCGATGGGATTGCCGTATATTTGAACGGTGAAGAGCAGGTGGTATATAACAATCCTGAGCGGGGCGGTACACAGCGGGAAGTGCTGCTGTTGCCATTGAAAGCCGGGAAAAACCAGCTGGTGGTGAAGTTTTACAGCCGTTTTGCCAAAACACCGGTCTGGGGCATTCACCGCCAGGTGCCGCAGGAGATGTACGTGCAGCAGCTGCCGCAGCAGTTGCCCGGCGGTAACCGTGAGCAGGCCATAGAAGTAAGGCAGGCGAAGCCGGTGTCTGTACACCGCAATCTCCGGATGCCGAATTTATCAATTGTGATGGAGTAATAACAGCATGGGGAACAGCTATTTCCGATTTAAACAATTTAATATAGACCAGGAGCACTGCGCCATGAAGGTGTGTACAGATGCCTGTATACAAGGCGCTTTCACGGCGCAGTACCTGGCTTCCGGCGCCCTAACGGTATCGGCTATACTGGATATTGGCGCCGGCACGGGGCTGTTGAGCCTGATGATAGCGCAGCAGATAGCCGTTCCCGTTACCGCCGTGGAGCTGGACCCCGGCGCCGCCATGCAGGCAGCCGCCAATTTTCAGGCATCGCCGTGGGCCGACCGGCTGGTGCTAACGCAGCAGGATATACGAAAAATGACCGCAGTCACGCCGTTTGACTTTATTGTCACCAATCCGCCTTTTTATGAAACGGCCTTAAAGAGCGGCCATGCGCAGAAGGACCAGGCCATGCATGCCACCAACCTGGGGTATGAAGAGCTGTTGGCTGCGATAGACCGGCAGCTGGCGCCGGAAGGGGAATGTTCCGTACTGTTGCCCTATGTGCAGTTTGCATTGTTCCGGGAGCTGGCATCCGCGAAAGGTTATCATCTGCGGAAAGTATTACTGGTAAAGCAGAGTGTTAAACACGGGTATTTCCGTGCAGTAGGCATTTTCAGCAGAACAGCGGGAGAGGCGCAGACTTCAGAGCTGTCTGTTTATGATGAAAACAACCGTTACACCCCGGCCTTTGAAAACCTGTTAAGGCCTTATTACCTTAAGTTATAGGATGCACATAATCGTCCAGGTATTCAAAATGATGTGTGAGCAGGCCGTTGGCCGCGATGGTCGCGTTTTCTATCATGATGCTGTGAGACTTCAATAATTCCTCAAAGACATATTTCATGATCTGGTCACCGAAATACTGGGAGGCGTCCCGGGGCAGTTCGTTGGGCAGGTTGCTGACGCACATCATGTCTACCGTGTCCGGCAGATAGGGGGCTGTTTGCTCCATCGTATCCTTTATGACGCCGTACACCGGGTCTTCGATGGTACTGTCGCCCAGGTTGCAGGGCACGGAGCCGTTGGTGTCGTCAGTGATGTCCGCGATCACTTTGATGCGGAAGTTTTCCTTTTTGAGGTCCGCCGCATTGAACAGGGGAGGGATGTTGTGGTCCCAGTAGATGCCGTTCATCAGCACGTCGCTGACGGTTACATATGGCAGGAAGCGGCACTCGTAGGCTTCCGGGTGCGCGTGAAAATCGGCCCGGCTGTAGGTTTTATCATTTTTCCGCAGGTATAGTTCCCCTGCTTTCAGTTGCGTGTAAACGGGGTAGGCATATTGGTTGACCAGGTACTCTTCCGGCGGGATGTATTTGATGCCGAGCAGTCCCATGATCTCCAGAACGCCCGCCGCCACGCGGCCGGAGCCGGTGACCACGATTTTCATCGGGGGCAGTTTAACGCCGAAGTAATGGGTGATCAGTTCCTGGAAATCGTGGCAGGTATGTACCGGTTTGAAGGTGAAGGCACCGGTTTTCCTGCCAAGGGCCAGCAGTCCGTTGTGGGCGCCTACTACGCCGGCGAAGAAGCCGAAGCCCAGAATCCGTTGCCCGTCGGGATGTACGAGGCATTCATAATCGATCAGCGTGATGTTTTTTTCCAGGACCACCTGCAGCATACGCCGGTTGTGCGGTTGTTTTTTCTTGGTGTGGCTGAAGAAAAGATAGGTCTTGCCCGTGAGCAGGTATTCCGGGGGTACTTCCTTGATGCCAAGCAGGAGCGCACACTCACTGAGGTCTTCCTGCAGCGTGATGCCTGCCTTGCGGTATTCCTCGTCGCGGAAGCAGCGGTGCGGGGAAGGCTGCACCAGTACCTGTACCTGGGGGTAATGTTCCATGATCCATTGGCACTGCCGGGGTGTAAAGGCCACGCGGTTGTCGTGTGGTTGTTTTTCTTCCCGGATGAGGCCTATAGTAATCCTTTTTTCCATCTTTGAATTTACTGTAATTTTTAATGCCTTTGTAACCGGGAGGCTTACACGAATATTTTTTTGAAAATATATTTTGTGGATTAATAAAAGTTTTTCTACATTTGCATCCCGCTTGACGCGGAAAAGGTCTTTAAAAAGATTGCCCAGATGGCGGAATTGGTAGACGCGCTAGACTCAAAATCTTGTTTCGGCAACGGAGTGCAGGTTCGATTCCTGTTCTGGGCACAAGAAAAAAGCCTTCATAATCAAAGTATTATGAAGGCTTTTTTTATTTCCCATTGTTTGCATTCCTACCGTCTTTATATTCATACACTTACTCCCGTTTTTCTCTGACATTTATTCCGGCACTTACCTGACACATCATTTTGACGCACTCAAAATAGGCCAAAGCCATAGCAGCTCTACAATTGTAGTGATCACAGCAGCATATTTTACTCTTTTGACAGGGACAGGAATGCGAAAAAAAACGTATAGCCGTAAGCGTAGTCAGGCGATGAATATCATCTCATAATATTTGCAAAAAAAAGTTGGTGGTATTTTTAAAATACTTTATCTTCAACGGCGTATTTCGTTAAATGAAATTAACCCGACTGACTGATCTGTAACATCAGTTAGTTTAACAGTAAAACTCAGACCTATGCTGACCAGGTAGTTACAATTGTAGTTGCTTATGTTAGATCATCAATGTGTTAGTCCACCAATATAGATGCATTGAAATCGTCTCAAGATAACCTTAAGATGCCCAAATGGCACTCATCGTAGCGGCAGCTATGCCTTGTCTCCAAATCATGCACCGAAATCTCATCTGCGAAAATTTCAGCTAAGCACCCTCCATTTCTGTAATAATTAACTGTCTTTCTTGAATATTTCAAAATGTTTGTTATGAGTACGTTTATCCCCGGTTGGTATTTAATTTATACCAAGCCACGACAAGAACGAAAGGTAGTAGGATCGCTGGCTGGTCTCGGAATTGATCATTTCCTGCCAACCATTAAAACAGTAAGCCAACGAAGTGATAGAAAAAAAACGATCGAAAATCCCATGTTCCCGTCTTATGTTTTTGTCCATCCTAATACTGTCAACGAGCTGTTTGCAGGACAAGATCTGGACGGAGCTGTATCGTATGTTAAGTTTGGAAAAAGGAAAGCCATTCTTGCACCGGAAGTAATTGACAATGTTAAGATCATTGCTGCGAATGCGAAGAATATCGAAATTTCATATGATCACTTTTCGCCCGGGGAAAAGTTGATCATTCAAAAAGGAGCACTTGCCGGATTACAATGTGAAATGATCTCTTATAAAAATAAGAATCTGGCCCTGGTAAGAATAGAACTGTTGCAACGGAACATTATTGTGGATGTTGAGGCCGGGCACCTGAATGCTCAACTATCCGTTAAGGACATGACCTGTAAAACGTATTGAAAGAGTTATGCGAAATGGTATCTATTTAAATATTTTCCTTAGAAACATTGGTAGGAATAAGCTCTATTTTACTATTAATTTAATAGGGTTAATCATCGGTATTACTACCAGTCTGTTTATTTTCCTGTATGTGAGCTATGAGTTTAGTTATGACCGTTTTCATAATAACGGGGAGAATATCTATCGTATTGCGGTAAACAATTATCAGGAAGGGAAACTGTCATCTGCTGATGCCATGGCGTATTCCGGGCTGGCACCTGCTTTGAAAGCAGATATTCCTGCTATCAAAGACTACGTCAGGCTGAAAGGCGAAAATGGATTTATAGGAAGAGAGGATAAAAAGGATACCAGATTTAAAGAATTTAAGATATTTTATGCTGATCCACATTTCTTTGATTTCTTTTCCTTCCCGTTAATAAACGGTGATAAACAGACAGCCCTTAAAGAGCCTAATACGGCTGTTATTACGGCTGCTGCTCAAAAGAAATATTTTGGAAATGAAAGCGCCCTTGGAAAAACAATTATTTTCGATGGAAAGGAAGTATTTAATATCACAGGGATCATGGCCGATCTGCCGGAAAATTCACACCTGAGGCTGGAGTTCCTTTTCTCTTATAGTACACTTTATCACATTACGGGGCGGGACTCTGCTGAAAACAGCCTGGACTGGAACGAGTTTTACACCTATATCCGGCTGGACCCTGATGCGAAAGCAGGCAGTGTGGAACATAAAATAAATACTATCGCCACAGCTATAAAAGGAGAGCGGCTGGCTAAAGCGGGACGTAAAGAAACACTTTTCCTGCAACCTTTAAGGTCCATTCACACGGCATCTGATCTGCTTCATGAAATAAAACCGGCGACCAGTGATAAAACACTTTATTTCTTCCTGCTGGCAGGGGTCATTATTCTGCTAATTGCCTGGATAAACTATGTGAACCTGACCACCATTAAAGCTTTCGAACGGGCCAAGGAAGTAGGGATTCAAAAAGTGCTGGGAGCTGAACGCGGAGAGCTGATGAAAAGATTCCTGCTGGAAAATACCATCACCAACCTGGCAGCTGTTATCATCGCTATTGTATTCCTGCTGGTGCTTCCTCCACTTCTGTTTAATTATCTGAATACACAATTATTCGCAGAAGCCCCGCTCCGGCATACAGGTACCTGGGTAATAATAGGAGCCATTTTTCTGTGTGGTGTTTTTATTACAGGGATATATCCTGCTACATTGATGTCTTCTTTTATGCCGGTGTCCATATTGAAAGGTAAATTTAAACGCTCCCCGCGGGATATCTTTTTAAGAGAAGCGCTGGTAGCCTTTCAGTTCCTGATTACGATGATGCTGATAGGAGTTACCCTGGTTATCTACCGGCAGATAAACTTTATGCTCAGCATGAATAAGGGCATAAATATCGAACGAATGCTGGCTATTGAATCCCCTCGTGTTTTCTCCAATGATACCATCCCCTATAAACTACTATTCGAAGGATTTAAACATGACCTTAGTCGCAATAAGAATATCACGAACGTGAGCTTTACCACGACTGTTTCGAGTAAGGAAAATTATTGGAAAGAGCCTGTCCGGTTGAGCAATGAGGAAGTATTCAAATCCAGGGAGATTGAAGTGGCGGGAGTAGACCAGGATTTTATGAAGACTTTCCAGATCCAGCTGAAAGCCGGCAGATTCTACGCTGATGAGTTTCCCGCTGACGGCGGAAGGAGCATTATCCTGAACGAAGCGGCAGTTAAGTACCTGGGAATGGACAATGCAGATGACGCACTTAAGAAGAAACTGGTACTTTGGGATAACGAAAGGGATATCGTAGGCGTTATTAAAAATTACTACAACTTATCCCTGAAAAGAGATATTTCTCCTACCGCATACGTTTTCCGATATGTCCCGAGATCGTATGTCACAGTGAAAATTGATAACGCGGACAATTTTTCAGATGTCATTAAATATTGCCGGGCGGAATGGGACAACTTTTTCCCGGGGAACTCTTTCGAATACTTTATTGTACAGGAATCTTATGATAAACAGTACCAGGACGAGATACGCTTTAAGAAGATTTTTATTTTATCAACGATACTTGCTTCGCTGATCGCCTGCCTCGGACTGTTTGGCCTTACCTTGTACGAAACCATACAACGCAAACGTGAGATCGGTATCAGGAAATCACTGGGCGCCACCACGTTTGATATCGTGAAGCTGCTCAGCCTGAAGGTTGTTAAAATACTGGCCATTGTCATTGTTATTGCGATACCGATTATTCACATCAGCATGAGTAAATGGTTGTCCGGATATACCGTGCATATAACCCTAAGCGTATGGATCTACCTGCTTACTATTGTGTTAATCACCCTGATAACACTTTTTACAACTGTCTACCAGTCTATAAAAGCTGCCAACAACACGCCTATACAGTCTCTCCGTAACGAATAGTCAAGGATTTTATGAATGTCAATATCATCGATTGCCTGCTACATAATGCAGCGATCGGAAACTCCGTGGGAATAACTCTGATCAATAGTGAGCATGACAGTGAACTGATGTCGTATCGGCAACTGCTGCATGCGGCGCAATGTATGTTGCATCAGCTACAGGAAAAAGGTGTTGCAAAAGGGAATGAGATCGTCTTACAGATCGAAGATAATAAGACCTTATTAATCGCCTTCTGGGCTTGTGTGATCGGGAAATTTATTCCTGTTCCGCTGTCCGTGGAAAGTAAAGCCTCTCATAAAGTTAAGCTGACAGCGGTCTGGAAGAAATTAAACCATCCTTATTTGTTCACCGACAAAAAGCAGTTGGAAGATATCCGGGACATCATGGTGGCGGAAGGACTACAGGAATTGCCAACACGCAGCATTGTATGGGAAGAGCTGAAGACATCAGGCCCTTTGGCCCCCGTGGCGGTAACAACTGGTGACGATATTGCTTTTATACAGTTCTCTTCCGGCTCAACAGGCGATCCTAAAGGCGTTATATTGACACATGAGAATTTGATAACAAATACAAAGGATATCATCAGCGCATCCGGAATGGACAGCAATGCCAGATCTCTAAGCTGGATGCCGTTGACACATGATATGGGGATGATCTGCTTTCACCTGAGCAGCCTGACGGCAAATATCAACCAATACCTCATCCCTACGTCGCTGTTTATCAGACGACCGGTTATGTGGATCAGCAAAGCAGGCGAATACGGTGCAACCCACCTGTACTCGCCCAACTTCGGTTATCATTATTTCCTGCAGGCGCTGGAAAGGTTGTCCGTGGTACCGGAATGGGACTTGTCGTCCGTGAAATTAATTTATAACGGCGCAGAACCGATCTCTTATGAAATATGCCGGCAGTTTGTAGAAGCATTGACACCGTATAAGCTGAAGAAAAACGTGGTGTTTCCCGGATATGGACTGGCAGAGGCTTCTGTGGCGGTCACTTTATCAGAATTGGACCAACCACTTGTTGTATTAAACCTGGATAGAAATCATCTGCAGGTAGGGGAGTGTATTCAGGAAGCGGAATATCCGCAGGACGGTGTGGCGTTTGTTGGAGTAGGTTATCCTATTATTCACTGCAAAGTGCGCGTCTGTGATAAAGCCGGCGTCATACTTCCCGAGGGGCATATCGGACATGTGCAGATAAAGGGAGGAAATGTGACACGGGGATACTACAATGACGAGGTACGGTCCGCGGAATTATTTACAGCGGATAACTGGCTGAAAACAGGTGATATTGGCTTCTTTCGGGATGATATGTTATTTCTGACAGGCAGAGAAAAAAATATTATAATTATAAATGGTCAGAATTATTATCCACAAGACATAGAAAGAGCGGCTGAAAAGGTCCCCGGCCTCGAACCAGGAAAGGTTGTCGCCTGCGGTGTTCCTGATCTGGATGGACGGACCGCCCTGATTGTTTTTATATTATACAAAGGAACATTGGCTGGTTTCCTGCCGGTTGCGCAAAGCGTGAAAAAATTTGTCCTCGATGCCACCGGGCTTATTGCGGATGATGTGTTGCCGGTAAAGAAAATTCCCAAGACCACCAGTGGGAAGATCAGGAATTTTGCCCTGGTGAAACAATATCAAACCGGGGAATTTGATAAAATCCGGCAGGAATTACGCACGCTATTCACATCCACCCATATAAATACCAATGTAAAGGAAAAACTCACGGCAGTATGGAATTACCTTTTCGGAGTAGTGCCGGACCCCGGGCAATCTTTCGTTGAAATGGGATTGAACAGCCTGCAGGCCATGTCATTGTTGAACAGGTTGAGGATTGACTTTGACATAAACCTCACTGTAAAAGACCTGTTCGTGTATCCTTCCATCAGCAAGCTGGCAGCACTGCTGGAAGCTCAGCGAGCTCCAGTGGAGGTAACAGTGTACACCGGGCAGACAGTGGGAATGCCTGATGAAGCAGGCAAAATTCTGCCCATGCAGCGTAAGTTCTGGTACCTGCATCAGTACAATGAGGAGAGTAAAAGTGCATTGAATATCGCCTTATCAGCGTCTGTAAAGGGACATATACAAATAGCCGCTTTGGAGACGGCCGTCAACAGATTGATACTCCGGCATGAATGCCTGCGGTCTTCGTTCCTGCTGAAGGAGAATGGCCCCATGCTACAGGTGCAGGAACTGCCGTTGAGTAATGAGATTGAAATAATGGATATGTCCGGAGAAGAGAACCCGATTGGAATGGCAAACGAATGGATGATGACGGCGGTAAACAGACCGTTTAATCTAACAGCCGCACCACTAATGAGATGTTGTATTGCCCGGTATAGCCAGACGGAGAGCCTGCTTTCACTGGTCTTTCATCATATCATAGCAGATGGCTGGTCTCTGACCATTTTTGCCAATGAGTTCACCGAAGATTATAATGCCGCCGTGTCAGGCGCCATATTACCGGAACGGCAAAAAGCTGCCGCCACCTCTGCATTCATCTCATGGTACGACAGCCAGCCGGCCCGCTACTTTCAGAAAGACATGGACTACTGGAGAAAGCAGCTCAGGGATGGGTTAATACAGCCTGAACTGCCTGTATACAACAGGAAAACTGCCTTGCTGTCATTCAAAGGAGGACAAGTGACTACACAGTTGCCCGTTGAACTGATCGGGTCTGTCGACAGCTACTGCAAAACACAGGAGGCCACTCTTTTCATGGGGCTGCTGGCAGTATTGCGGGGCCTGTTGTTCAGGTATACTGCACAACCCAAAGTTCACCTGGGCATAAATACCTCAGGTCGGAACAGTCATCTGCTGGAACAAATGACCGGATGTTTGCTGAACCAGGCTATTTTAGGAATAGAGGCGGGCAGAGCAGATACTTTTGAATCCCTCCTGCAGAAAGTAAGGGCAGCAGTAATAGAGAGCCTTGACCATCAGGTATTGTATTTGGATGGACTACTGGAACAAATAGCTGATGAAGGAGAGCTGTCCTGGGTGGCACCAGATATCTTTGTCCTCTTTCAGAACTTCGCTGAGCTGCCCAGCCTGCAGGGAATGGAGAAAAGCGGTCTGAATATCACTCCCAATGAACTCCCTGTCAATACAACGCCTGCTAACATGATTTTTGAATTTATCATAGGGCATCCCGGCGAAGCAGTCAATTTGAATCTCAGATATAACAGCAACCTGATATCGGAGCAGGCGGTGGAAGGGTTGCTGGAACACTACAAAAATTTGTGTACGGGCCTGGTCCGGAAAACAGATGTACCCATAGTGGATATACCATTGTTGTCCGGTGAAGAGCACGCACAGCTGTTGACCTGGGGCCGGGGCAACAAACGCGGGGACGTGTTCACTCCTGCCTGCGCAATGATCGCCAAACATGCATTGCAACGTCCCGACGCCATAGCTGTCATAGCCCAAGAGAGGTTAGTCACCTACCATGAGCTGACTGTGGAAATTGACCGGGTTGTGGCGCTGCTGCAAAAGAAAGGAGCAGTCAAAGGAGACCCTATCGGCGTTTTAATACCCCGCTCCGCCGAAGCAATCATATTAATGCTGGGGATTATGAAAGCCGGTACTATCTATGTGCCTATTGATACTGTTTATCCGGTTGCGCGTATACAATACATCATAGAGAATGCGGCTGTCAAATTTGTATTTGCCAATACAGAAACCCGGCCATTACTGGATACGATAGGAGGTGTAAACGTGCTGTCCAGTACCGACAGTACGCCCCGGACGGCGGCAGATACTTCTGAAGACAGTCGCTGTTGCCAGGAAGATCCGGCTTATATCCTATACACTTCCGGATCCACCGGGAAACCGAAAGGGGTGATCATCAGCCATGGCTCCCTTGTGGACTATGCCAATACTTTTGTCAGATATTTTGAGATCACTTCTGCTGATAAAGTATTGCACCAGGCTACTATCGCTTTTGACATTGCCATGGAAGAGATATTTCCGGTATTGACAGCCGGAGGTAGTGTCGTTATCGCTGAAGAGGGTGGACGGGACATCGAAGGTCTCATCGACCGAATAACTACGCATGACGTAACCGTGGTGAGCACTACGCCAATGGTCATATATGAGCTGAATAAAAGGGAGTTTTTCCTGAATAAACTACGGATATTAATCAGCGGGGGAGATAAATTGAAGGCAACTCATATAGACAGACTGTTGCCGTCCGTATCAGTTTATAATACGTATGGTCCTACAGAAACAACTGTCTGTGCAACCTATTATAAAGTCGGCTCAATTGAAAACGCTTCCCTGATCGGCAGGCCTATCGAGAATCGCAACATCTATATTGTAGGCGCACATGGTGATTTGCAGGTAAAGGGAGGCATCGGCGAAATATATATTGGCGGTAAAGGGCTGGCATCGGGATATGTTAATGATCCCGAACAAACAGGGCTGGTATTTGGCAACCACACATTTACCAGTGAACGGCTCTATCGTACCGGCGACCTCGGAAGGTGGAACTCAGCAGGGGAATTAGTGTTCCTGGGACGAAAAGATGAACAGGTGAAGCTACATGGCTATAGAGTGGAAATCGGAGAGATTGAGCAGGCATTGCTGCATACGCCAGGGATAAAAGACGCCGCAATAATTAAGGACGACAGGGATGACAAGCTGAAATTATATGGATTTTATACTGCTGATAATGAAATTGAAAAAGAAAGCCTGCTGACTGCTCTCAGGAGTCAATTACCTGCCTATATGTTGCCACTGTGGCTGACTTATCTGGACCGGATGCCGTTGACCGGGAACGGAAAGGTGGACAGCAAGGCGTTATTGGCCATCATAGATATACATCGACAGGATGTCTCGAAGCAGTATACTACTTCCCGAAACAGTACAGAGGCAGAAATACTTAAACTATGGTCAGCAGTATTGGAACAGGAGATCAATGATATTGATGCTAACTTTTTTGAACGCGGGGGAAATTCCATTCTCGGAACCCGTGTCTTACATGCTCTTATCGGACTGCTAAAGGTTGATGTGAGCCTGGCCGATCTTTTTATGTATCCGACAGTACGTTCGCTTACGGCTGCTCTCGCGGCCCGGCCATTTAATGTGAAAGGATTGGAGAAAGTCCCTCCCAGACTTTATTATGATTTATCCTATGCACAGCGCAGGATGTGGCTTCTCACACAAAAACAACAGAATGAAAACGCCTATGTAATAACTGCCAGCTACAAAGTGACGGGAAACCTGGATGTCGATGTGCTTAATCAGGCAATGGACATCATGATCGCAAAACACGAGATGTTGAGAACGACATTTGTAGAAACCGAAGGAGATATCAAACAACGGGTGTATGCTTTAGCTCCTGGAGGATTTGCTGCGGAGGTAGCAGTCATGGAGAAGGATGCGCTCACAAAAGGGATGCTGAAGAAGGAAATATACACGCAGCTGCGGCGGCCGTTCGACCTGTCGGTATGGCCACTGATAAGAGTTGTGGTATATAAACTGGCAGATGAAGAACAGGTTATTTTCTTTAATATTCATCATATTATATGTGATGGGCTATCTATGAATATCCTGGCTGCAGGATTATTCGAAGCGTATTATGAGCTAAAATCGGGTGGGGAGTCTGCCCGGCATGTAAAGCCGGCGGACTTTGATTATACGGATTATGTATACTGGCAGCAGCAGTTACTGAACGATCACACAGGTGCTGAAAGCAGCGCTTACTGGCTTAAAAAAATAACGGATACTCCTCATCTTTTACAGCATTTTTCCATCAGGCAAGAGGATGCTGTTCCCACCGTATCCGGAGCTACCATACTGGAGATATGGCCGCAAGATGTAATAAAGAATATCCGGCAGTTTTGTACACAGTATGCCACCACTTCTTATGCTTTGCTGCTGTCGGTGGTCAAAGTACTGTTGTATACCTATACGAAAGGTCAGCCGCTGATTACCGTAGGAAGCCCGTTTTCAGGACGGACACTGAAAGAGCTTGAAACGCTTGTCGGGCTGTTTCTGAATAATATTGTTTTACAAACAGCGATAGCTCCCGGGGATACTTTTGCGATGTTGCTGAAAAACGTAAAAGAGGAGATCGCACATGCCATGAAGCATCAGCAATATCCCTATGATAAGCTTGTAGAGGAACTGCACGGACATCGGTCATCCCCGGATAACCCATTTTATGACGTGTTGGTGGTACATCAGGAAGACCGGTTGACAGATATAATAAACGGATTCAACGGTAATGCGCATACGCTAAGGTTACAGGACCTGAGAATTTATAATCCGATAAGTAAATTAGGACTTAGCTTTTTTTTCCGGGAAGCGGTCAGTCACCTGGCAGTGGAAATAGAATACAGCACCAGGCTGTTCAATGGACCGCTCATTACGGCGATGGCCGGGGATTTACTAAAAATGACACACATTGTGCTGGCTGATCCGGAGATACAAATGCGGACACTCAGGTTGCATTTCCAGGATGAGGTAACCCGGGAAGAACATAGCTCCTTTAAAGACGCTACTCTTATTAATATTGATGACAGTTTTTAAAATAATGTACTTATGTGCGGTATTACCGGTATCTATGATGTTCAAAAAAGACATCCGCTTAACCAGGCGCTTTTGGCTGATATGTCAGAAAAACTTATACATAGAGGCCCGGATGACTGCGGGTATTTTATCTTGCCGGAATCCGGAGTGGGATTGGGGTTCAGAAGGCTTTCCATTATTGACCTGAGTAGTGGTAACCAGCCTCTGTTCAATGAGGATGCATCTAAAGTTATGATTTGTAACGGGGAGATATATAACTATAAGGAGCTTAGAAGCCAACTGCAGCAAAAAGGCCACTCGTTTAAGACTAATTGCGATGTGGAAGTGATCGTACATCTGTATGAAGAATATGGAATTGATTTTGTCAATATGCTGAACGGACAGTTTGCTTTCGCTATATATGACAAAATCAGGAACAGCATTTTTCTTGTTCGTGATCATGTGGGAATAGCCCCGCTCTTTTATACTATCCAGGATGACGTACTGATTTTTGGATCAGAGATAAAGGCCATCCTGCAGCATCCGCTGGTAAAAAGGAAAGTGAACCTACAGGGGCTGGACCAAATATTCTCTTTCCCGGGATTGGTCAGCCCTACCACCATGTTTGAAGGGATTCATGCACTGAGTCCCGGTCATTATTTGTATAAGGACCAGCACAAAACTGAAGTAAAGGAATATTGGGACCTTGACTATCCCCTGGAAGGAGAAATCAGCTATGATAAGGATGAACAGTATTACATAGACGGCTTGCAGGAGGTACTGGAAAAAGCGGTGCGCTACAGATTAAACGCTGATGTTCCGGTAGGCTTCTATCTTAGCGGAGGGCTGGATTCATCGCTGGTAGGGGCACTGATAAAAAAAATAGTGCCGGAAAACAGCAGGTCCTCGTTTTCCATTACATTTAATGACAAGGGTATTGATGAGGCACGCCACCAGGAACTTATGGTGTCTCACCTGGATTCGGACCATAACCGCTTCCGGTTTGACTGGGAAGATATTGCCGGCCGTTTGCAAAATGCGATTTATCATGCTGAAACACCATTGAAGGAAACATATAACACCTGTAGCCTGGCTTTGTCGGAAATGGTAAGGAATAACAATATAAAAGTGATTCTGACAGGCGAAGGCGCAGATGAATTGTTCGCGGGTTATGTAGGATATAGGTTTGACAGGAAACGTCAACACGAGAAGACAGGCCCGCTGGACACGGAGGCAATACTGGAACAGCAAATACGGATGAAGCTCTGGGGTGATGAACATTTTAAGTATGAAAAGGATTTCAGAGCTGACGAAGAAATAAAAGAGGCTATTTACTCCCAAGCAGTATACGATACCTATAATCAGTTTAACAGCGTAAGAGAGCATCTTGTTAATAAAGAAAAGCTGAATGGGCGTGACCTGGTGCACAAAAGGTCCTATATTGACTTCAAACTGCGTATATCAGACCATCTGGTAGCAGATCATGGAGACCGTGTCAGCTACGCTAACTCAATCGAAGCGAGATATCCTTTCCTCGATATTGACGTAATCAAATACGTGGCGACAATACCGCCGTCGATGAAGTTGTTTGATATGGAGGAAAAATACATATTGAAAAAAGCCGCTTCTTCGCTGTTGCCGAAAGAAATCATCAACCGGGAGAAATTTAGCTTCGTCGCCCCGGGCAGTCCCTACCTGATGAAACAAAACATCGAATGGATCAATGATATACTTTCCTATGACCGCGTCAAACGGCAGGGGTTTTTCAACCCGGATACGGTGGAACGCCTCAAGAAAATGTATACACAGGAGAACTTCAACATCAATCAGACGTTCGAAAGTGATCTGCTGATGATCATACTAACCTTTGGTATTTTCCTGGACCAGTTTGATATGCCTTATTATAACTAGGTGTTATCCCTGTGCCGCCTGGCGAAGCTGATATCATAAAGTACGTTAACCTTATTTCCAACTCACCACGAAGCAATACCGATATGAAATCTATTATCCTGCAAAGTTTATTCAGTAAGAAGTCATCGGTTTACTTGTCCAGACTGGCTTACTCAGATGTCAGCGTAGATCTCTCGTATGAACAACTGGCGAGCATAATATCGTCGCTCTCCCATCACATACAGCGAGAGAAAGAAGTGACTGGCCAAAAGGTCCTTGTCGTGGAAAGCGATCCCGCGACCGCATTGATCATTTTGCTGGCATTAGTTCATGCAAAAGCGGAAATTATACTGGTTGCGAACCTTGCCGCAACAGCTGTAGCTGAAAAGGAGCAGCCGGTATGGATAATTGAAAACGGTAGGGCACTATTATCAGACGCCCTGGCAAGTGAACCTGAGGCCAACGTGTATAGTGCATCGACTGTAAAAAAAGCGGATATACATTTTAGCATATATACGCCGGAGCTGCCCGATGGGATTGTGTATGCTGCCGAAAGCCTGGACGCGGCCTTTGCTGAGTTGTCAAAAGGTATCTCGCCAATTGAGACAGACAAATATCTGATGGCAGACCACTTGTCGTTTGTCGCCTTTATAACAGAGTCTCTCTGGTGTCTGCTAAGTGGCATACATATTCTTAATTTTCCGGGCAATGGCGGAAATATCGCCGAATTGCGGCCTGATGCGGAGGAGTTTGTTATGGACTTTAGCTTGTTTTTCTTTGGGAGTACCAAAGACAGTACCGATATGGAAGGGTGCTATGATCTCCTGATGAATAGTGTGAGGCATGCGGACAAATACGGGTATGCTGGTGTCTGGACGCCGGAGCGGCATTTTAATGAATTTGGCGGCCGGTTTCCCAATCCAAGTGTTTTGTCGGCCGCTGTCGCAGTGGCGACAGAAAAAGTGCAGATACGGACCGGTAGCATTGTAGCACCGCTGCACCACGTTGTAAGGATCGCCGAAGACTGGTCCGTCATAGATAATCTCTCAGGAGGCCGCACGGCGCTGAGCTTTGCATCTGGTTGGCAGTGTAATGACTTTATATTTGCACCGGAGAACTATGCCAACAGGCATGAAGTAATGCTGAACCAGATTGTACAGTTTCATAAGCTTTGGGCCGGCGAACAACTGCCATTTAAAAATGGCGTGGGAGATGAGATAAAGATAGGTATCTTTCCCAAACCCATACAGCCGAAGATGCCCATCTGGATAACGGTTTCAGGGAAAGAGGAGACCTTCGCGGATGCAGGAAAGTATGGAGCCAATATCCTCACCCATTTATTGTGGCAGGACCCCTCAGATCTTATTTCGAAAATTGGTGTTTATCGCCAGTCTTTAAAAGATAATGGATTCGATCCGGCCTCACGGACCGTATCTGTCATGCTGCATACCTACGTAGGCAAATCATCTGAGGAGGTACGCAAAATAGTGGAAGCACCACTTAAAGCTTATATACGTTCATCGCTGCACCTGGTGGAAACAATGACGGCTGCAGTGCGTAAGACCAACGGGAACAACGCTATAGGCAGATACGGAAAAAACGATGAGGAAACACCTGAACACATTAAAGAAGAACTGCTGGATATCGCATTTGAGCGTTTCTTTTCGAATGCCAGTCTGTTGGGAGATCACCAACAGTGTGAAAAAACATTGAAGCGCCTTCGCTCTTATGGGGTTGATGAAGTAGCCTGTCTTATCGATTTCGGGCTGGAGGATGCTACTATACTGCGAGGGTTGGAGGAATTAAAGGAGCTGAAAGCAAAATACCAGCCCGCGGCAAAGAAACGGTATGCGGGCAGTTTTATCATAAGAGCGTCCGCTCAAACGTTGACGGGTCTTTATAAAAAAACGGCGCCTGCTATAGAGGGCTGTAAGAAGGTAGTCATTGACAGTCCGAAAGAATCAGGACTCACCTTAGCGTTCCAGGACCAGATAAATGTGAAATATGATCTGCAGCGGCCTTATCCATTGGTCACCGCGGAAGAAGACAGTTCTTTCACCAAAATGAAGACGAAGCTTTACGAGCTTAACCTGGAACAGGCCAGTGAGCGCATAGAAGAGGATTTCTAAACAGTAGCCTATGAACAAGAGAGTCATCCATACTATTGTGGACCACCATGCCCTGCAGTACCCCGAAGGTATTGCGATTGTGGACGCAGACGAATCGTTGCTGACTTATGCGGGGTTGAAAGAGAAGAGCGACAACTGCGCCTTCCTGTTACAACATCACAACATCGGGAAAAATAAAGTGGTTGCCGTTTTCCTCCCCGAAGGAATAGGATACATCACGGCTATCCTGGGCGTTAACAAGAGTGGAAATATATTTATGCCGCTCGTCCCCGGATATCCGGTGGAGCGCCTCCGGTATTTGCTGTCCACTGTGAAGCCGGAAGCACTTTTAACAAACAAAGAATATCTGAAGGAAGCCTGGTCATTGTTATCTGGAACAGATGCCCAGGGAAACTGCGTGGTACTGGATATAGATACGGTAGTTCCGCAAATGCCGTTACCGGATGTAGATGGTGAAGATAGTAATTACCTGATATACACCTCCGGGTCTACCGGCGATCCCAAGACCATTGAGGGAGTGCACAAAAGCCTGAGTCATTTTCTGCACTGGGAAATGACGGAATTCAAATTGGACCGGGGAGTAAACACAGCACTACTGGCCCCTGTCTCTTTTGACGTAAGTTTCCGCGATATTTTTATTCCTCTCTTGTGTGGCGGTACATTACATATCCCGGAAAGGTCTGTTAAGGCCGATCCATCCGCCCTCCTGGAATGGATAGGAGCACGTCAGATTACAATGCTGCATATGGTGCCGTCTATATTCCGGCTCCTTATAAAAGTATTGGATGCCGACCCTGCCAGGCGCAGCCTGATGAGCGCTGTCCGAAATATATTGTTAGCCGGTGAACCATTGTTTTATCGTGATGTGATAAACTGGCGTGCCATTAACGGAGAGGGAACGAACCTGGTTAACCTTTATGGCCCTTCGGAGACAACACTAGCCAAAATATATCATCGGATTGCAACAACAGAACTTAATAGCGAAGCAGAGATCGTACCGCTGGGTTTTCCCCTTCCCAATACCATTGTGCTGATCCTGAATGACGACAATCAGATTTGCCAGATCGGCGAGATTGGGGAAATATGTATAAAAACCCCCTTTAGAAGCAAAGGCTACTATAATGATAGCGCGCTTACTGCGGTGAAATTCTGCCAGAACCCATTGCACAAAGACTTTGAAGACATTATCTATCGAACGGGCGATCTGGGGAAATATGGGCCGGAAAGAAATATCCTCATAGTAGGAAGAAAAGACAACCAGGTGAAAATACGGGGTAACAGGGTAGAGCTGGCAGAAGTGGAGAAAGTTATCGGCAGCTTCCCATCTGTTACACAGGTGATAGTTATCCCTCATCAGAGCGAAAACGGTGACATTGTCCTGAGCGCTTATTATACAGCTGCCCGGGAAGTGGACAGAAATGCACTGAGAGAACATATCAGCAATTTTCTTCCGGAGTATATGCACCCTTCTTATTATATGCACCTGGATGCTTTCCCGCTCAATATCAATGGTAAGGTGAACAGGAATGCACTGCCGGCACCGGAAGATTTATTGTATGAACAGCTTGAATTTACACCACCATCGAACAAAGACGAGGTCTTTTTGTGCGGTATTTTCTCCCAGGTACTTGGGCTGCAGAAAGTTGGTGTCAATAATTCTTTCTTTGAGCTGGGTGGCCATAGCCTGAATGCGGTGAAAGTTATATCAAGAATTTATAAGGAAACGAACCGGCATGTATCCCTGAAATTCTTTCTTGAACATCCTACTGTACGATTACTGGCGGAGAAGATGCCGGGTATCAGCGTCTCTGCGTTTGAACATATCCCTCTGGCGGAAACAGCTGCATTGTATCCGGTCTCGCATTCCCAGAAACGACTGCTGGTACTGGACCAGGTGGTGAATGAACTCACCGCCTATAACATGGTGACTGCCTGTTTTTTTTCCGCCACGCTGGATGTAGGTGCTTTCAAACAGGCATTTGATGGCGTCATCGCAAGGCATGAAGTCTTCCGGACACGTTTTGTGTTCACTGAAGGGACTTTCTGGCAGTGTATAACAGCAGAGCAGGCGGTACTGATGGTGGATTTGGAAAATAAGGGCAACTTGTCACCGGACCAATGCCTGGCCCATGAGCACCATCATTCTTTTAACCTCTACCAGGATGTCCTTGTCCGGGCGCGGCTGATCAGGCAACAGGATGGCAGGTATTTCTTTGTACTGAATATCCATCATATACTGTCTGATGGATGGTCAATGAATGTGTTTACAAAGGAATTGCTGGCTTTATATAATGCTTACAGAAAAAAGCTTCCGGACACATTGCCACCAATGAAAATACAGTATAAGGATTATGCTGTATGGCAACTGGCGCGGCTGGCAGCCGGGGAGCTGGATATGCATAAGGCATATTGGCATGGTGTTATGCAGCCGGCTCCTTCAGCTCTTTTGTTGCCGGTGGACATGGAAAGGACAGGCATACCGGGGTTTGAAGGGGAAGTACATACCGCATATATCCGTCAGGAACGGGCGAACGCATTGAGAAAAATTGCGATGGACAATAAGATGGGACTGTTCCCGGTATTGTTGTCCCTGATAAAGGTACTGTTGTATGTCAAAAGCGGAAGCAATGACATTGCTGTCGGCGTGCCGGTGGCCGGCAGAAACCATCCCGACCTGGAAGATCAGATCGGGTTTTACCTGAACAATGTGCTCCTCCGTACCAGCATAAAGAGAGACATTTCTTTTTCAATATTGTTAAAACAGGTTCACGACAACGTAATACAGGCGCTGGACCATCAGGATTATCCCTTTGATAAGCTGGTAGAGGAACTTTCAGGAGCACTGGACCAGTCCGTCCACACGCCGTTTTATAGTGTACTCGTAGTCATGAACAACGATGGGCTTAATATCAGCAATGAAAACCTGGCGTCCTTCCGGAATGAACTGGGACTGGAATTGTATGATGTGCCGGCTAAGGTCAGTAAGCTGGACCTTACTTTTTTTATAATGGAGGAGCAGGAACATATCAGGATAGACCTGGAATACAATGCGAAGCTGTTTAAGCCGGCTACCATCAAACAATATGCAGAAGAACTGGATAGCCTGGCGCAACAGGTAATTGAGAATCCGCTTATCACATTAAGTGATCTGAGCTGGACGCTGTCTGCCGGGAAAAAAAACGCAGCATTGGAAAGTAAGATCAATCTCATTTCAGAAGATTTTTAAAATGCTTTCATGGATAAAAAGTTATTGCACACTTTGTTAGATGCGGCCGCTGCAGACCATCCGTACTCGGTTGCTATTGAGCAACAGCAAATGCATATTTCCTATGGAGAACTCAAATATTTCTCTGATAGGATCGCTATGTGCCTGGCGGACTTACAGGTGAAAAAGAGTGAGATAGTCGTTGTTTACCTGCCGGCAAGCATCGCATATGTGGTAAGCATCCTGGGAATTAATAAGAGGGGTGCCATCTTTATGCCACTGGAGCCTGATTACCCCACCCTCCGGGCTATCGGACTTATAAGGGAAACAAAAGCCTCCACATTTATCACCCTGGCTGCCTACGCGGACACATTGAATGAAATATTGAAGCAGACGGGGAGCTCGGATGCCGCAAATATCGTGTTACTTAAAACGGACGCTCTGGCGGAAATACAGGTACAGAAAAGCGATGGAGGAGTATTGTCACCTGTGGGAGACCTGACAAATGCATCTGTTTATCATGGTAATATTGAACAGGATGGGGATGATACCAATTATATTATTTATACTTCCGGTTCAACCGGTCAGCCTAAAATAATAAAGGGCAGGTATAAGAGCCTGAGTCATTTCATTCATTGGGAGGTAAAAGCTTTCCATTTAAATGCAAATACCCGTATATCCCTGTTGGCCCCTGTTAGCTTCGATGTAAGCCTTAGAGACATTTTTGCGCCACTTTTGGCCGGCGGTACTTTGTGCATACCGGATGCAGCTATCAAGGCCGATCCGCGAAAGCTGCTGAGTTGGATAACAGAAAGCAGGATTACACTGTTACATCTGGTGCCCAGCGTATTCAGGTTGCTTACGAAGGAATTGGAGGAAAAAAACAAACAGGCTGCGTTACTTTCGCTATCATATATACTATTGGCAGGGGAACCGTTGCACGGTAAAGATGTGCTGGCGTGGTACAAGGCGGCTGGTAAAGAAATACAGCTGGTCAATCTGTACGGCCCGTCAGAGACCGTGCTCGCCAAGATATATCACCTTATTGATCCCGATCAAGGAGACTTCAACGGTGTGATGCCATTAGGTGTCCCACTACCCAATACCGTTATCATCATCGAGAACCAGGGAGAGCTTTGTAACGAAGGCGTGGTCGGTGAAATTCTGATTAAAACCCCGTTCATTTCAAACCAATACCTTAATGATCCGGACCTGAATAAGGCAAAATTCGTTCAGAATCCATTGCATAATGATTTTGAAGATATTGTATACAGAACAGGGGATTTGGGCAAATATCTTGCTGATGGAGTAGTTGCTTTCGTGGGGAGGATCGATAACCAGGTGAAAATAAGAGGAAACCGCGTGGAACTGCTGGAGGTCGAATCGGAAATAGGCCGGTGCCCGGGTGTGGACCTGTGTGTGGTGGTAGCGATGGAAAATATGGACCAGGAAAAAGTATTGGTAGGATACTTTACGTCGGGAGACAATGTAACGGTAGCGCAGATCAGGGAGTATATAACACCGCGGTTGCCTGCATATATGCACCCTTCTTTCTTTTTGCAGCTGGATGAGTTTCCACTTAACCTGAATGGGAAGATCAATAAAAAGCAGCTGCCGCTTCCTGAAGAAATGTTGTATGAAAAAATGTCTTTCGATGCGCCCGAAACCGAGCTGGAATTTAAAATAGCTGCCATTTGGAAAGAAGTATTGTTCCTGAAAAAGGTCAGCGTGACCAATTCGTTTTATGAACTGGGCGGACACAGTCTTTCCGCAACGAAGGTGGTATCCCTGCTATACAGGGAGCTGGGTGTGGAAATAACGTTAAAGCAGTTTTTGCAGCAAGCTACCATCCGGAAGCTGGCAGACCATCTCACGAGTCTGGAAGAAAAAAAGTATCGTCCTATTCCGCCGGCGCCTGAACAGGAAGTGTATCCGCTTTCAAATGCACAACATAGACTGTTCATCCTGCATCAGACATTACAGAATAAGTCTGCTTACAATATGAACGGCGTTTATAAAGTTGATGCCGGTATGGACGTAAACCTGCTGCAGGAAGCATTTAGCAGGATAGTGAGCCGTCATGAAATTCTTCGTACTGTATTCATGAGTACGGGCGGTGTGCTGGTTCAGCAAGTCCTGAACAACTGTACTGTGACCATTAGCGTCACGGAGGCTGGTGATATGGACCATGAACAATTGCAGGAGGCTTTGTTACGCAATGCTGAAAAAGAGTATGACCTGGCTGCTTATCCGCTTTTTGATCTCCGGTTGTTCAAACGTAACAGTAAGGAAGATATCCTACAGTTTACCATCCATCATATTATCAGTGACGGCTGGTCGTCGGCCATCATATTACATGAGATAGCGCTGCTCTATGCGCAGCTACAGGGGCAGATAGTACAGGAGAACAAGGTACTGCCCCCGCTTAAAATACAGTATAAAGATTATGCCTTCTGGCAATCAGTGCGCATTGGCAATGGTGAAATGGAGCACCACCGGCAATATTGGCAGAAACGCCTGGACGGGAAAAATACGAAGTTGAATTTGCCGGCCGATTTTCCACAAGCGCAACTGAGACAATATACCGGTGGAAAAAACACATTTGTTATCAGTGCAGAATTATCTACCGTATTGAGAAATATTGCACTTGATAATGACACCGGCTTGTTTACTGTTCTGGTGGCGCTGACAAAATTATGGCTGTGCCGGATCTGTGATCAGTCCAACGTGACAATAGGCTGCCCTGTGGCAACAAGGTCTCACCCTGATCTGCACCAGTTAACGGGGCTGTTCCTCAATTACCTGGTACTGTATGACGAGATATCGTATGAACAGACTTTTAAGGACTGGCTCCTTACCGTAAAACAAACGGTGGAAGAAGCCTATGAGCACCAGGAGTATCCATACGACCTGATTGCGGAAAGCGCAGGGGGGCAACATATACACAAGGATATTGACCTGTACAATGTGTTGCTGGTGATGAATAACAGCGGATTAAATATGGAATGGGAAGATGGGGAACGCCTGAAGCAGCTGATGCGGCTGGAGCCGATGCCAGTACACGACCGAAGTGCCAAGCTGCCACTTACCTTGTTCTTTGACGATAAACCGGCCATCGGTATTACTATCGAATACAGCACCGAGCTGTTTAGGGAGCAGACAGTCCGGGTCATTGGCGAACGATTGCTCCGGCTGGTGGAAATAGTGGTGGAGAATACCCATGCGACAATAGACAATATCTATCAACAACTGAATCCTGTAAAAGCTTTTAAGGAAATTATAGACGAAGATTTTTAGGTTATGGATAAGAAATTGTTATATACCGTTATAGATAACGTTGCCCTGCAATACCAGGAAAAAGTAGCGATAACTTCTCCCGGGGGGGACTTTACCTACAAGGAGCTCTATGATGCATCTGAATGGCTTAAGAACACTTTGTTGCAACTGGGACTTAAAAAGGGGCAGGTAGTGGCAGTATATATGAATGGAAGCTTTGATTATATAAGCTGTATACTTGCTGTTAATAAGGCCGGAGGCATTTTTATGCCTTTACTTCCTGAGAGCCCCGCAAAAAGATTAGCTGATATATGTGAAAGAGTATTACCGGCCTTTGTGATCACCACTGATGCACATTGCGGGGAAGCCATCAGGCTGGTAGCCGGATTATCATTTTTCTCAAAGGAAGAACAGCTGTTGTGCTACTCGGCAGCTGAGCAGTGTATCGAACGGATAGATGTCGCCGGTAGCCGGACAGTATGGAAAACTACCACACCATATCCTGCACCGCCGGTGATGACCGGAGATGACAGTTGCTATATTATATATACCTCCGGATCTACCGGCGAACCGAAAATCATTGAGGGTGTACACAAGGGGTTGGCCCATTTTATTCACTGGCAACTGAATACATTTGATGTCAGTAGCACCGATCGGGTTAGCCTGTTGGCGCCTGTGTCCTTTGATGTAAGCTTCCGGGACATATTTCTGCCGCTGGCCGCAGGAGGAACAGTATGTGTCCCCCCGGCGGCGGTGCGCGCTGAGCCAGCCAGGTTACGGTTATGGTTTGCTGATATGGGCATATCATTGGTCCATATTGTTCCATCTGTATTCAGATTACTGACAAAGGAGTTGGAACATCGCGGCGCCGCTCCTGAGCTTTCGGCCATCCGGTATATTTTCCTGGCAGGAGAACCCCTTTATTACAGAGATGCCATTAACTGGAAGCTGGTTGCCGGTGATAACGCTACATTGGTCAACCTTTACGGGCCATCGGAAACAACCCTGGCGAAATTGTATTATAAAATTGATTTGACTTTACCTGATCTGAATGATACGGGCATAGTACCATTGGGTAAGCCCATAACAAATACCGGGGTAGCCATTATGCAGGGAAATACACTTTGCAACGAAGGTGAAATAGGAGAGATATGTATCAAAACACCGTTCCGGACCAAAGGGTATTGGAAAAATGAAGCGCTGACATCAGAAAAATTTGTGCAGAACCCCCTGCACAACGATCACACTGATATTATTTACAGAACAGGTGATTTGGGTAAGCAACAACAGGGTGGCGAGATCCTTTTCATGGGACGAAAAGACGGACAGCTCAAGATAAGGGGTAACAGGGTGGAGCTGCTGGAAGTGGAGCAGGTAGTTGCCACACTGTCCGGGGTAAAACAGGCGCTGGTCATACCTCATTATAAGGAGGATCATGACATCTTGCTGATCTGCTACTATACAGGGTCTGAAGAACTACTACCGGAACAACGGTCTGTTTTGAACGACTACCTGCCGGAATATATGTTACCTGTGTATTGGGTGTATCTGGATGAATTTCCGTTGGGCATAAACGGCAAGGTAGACAGGACTGCCTTACCGCAGCCGGAGGCGCTCTTGTATAGTACAAAGGCGTTTGTCGCCCCGCATACTTCTCTGGAGAAAGCCCTGGCAAAAATATGGTCGGAGATACTTGGGCTTGAAAAAATAGGGACACAGCATAATTTCTTCGAACTGGGAGGGCATAGCTTGTCGGCGACCAGGGTTGTATCGGAAGTATACCGAAAGTTGGGTATTGAATTTACTTTAAAGGAATTCTGGTCTCATACAACGGTAGCCTCATTGGCGCAGCTGCTGGCGTCAAAATATAATACGGAATGGCGCCCGTTGCCGGTAGCGCCCAAAATGGAATATTACCAGCTGTCACCAGCACAAAAAAGCATGTGGCTGGCAAGCCAGATGGCTGGCTTTGAAAAAGCGTATGTAATAGGAGGCGTTTTTGTCCTCGCAGCTACTGTAAACAGAGATGTTCTGAATGAAGCGTTCAAAACAGTCATAGCAAGGCACGAGAGCCTGCGTACTATTTTCCCTAAAATAAATGGTGAACCGGTACAGAAGGTCCTGTCGCCGGAGGAGTCTGACTTTTCAATCGAATACATCGATGTGGGTAAAAGTGACGCAGCATTGAACACAATAATAGACGAATACCTGGACATGCCGTTTTCGCTTGAAACAGGGCCTCTGATAAGAGCTGCGATGGTAGAGGAAAACGAACAGCATTGCATCCTTGTATTGTTAATGCATCATATCATCTCTGATGCCTGGTCTAATAAGATTTTGCTACAGGAATTACTGGTGGCGTATGAATCGATTGTCAATGATACCCCGCCATCACTGCCATCGTTGCCACTTCAGTATAAAGACTTCTCCCATTATGAGCATAGCAGACAAAAGGAGCTGGAGAAGGACCGTACGTACTGGTTAAAACAATTGCAGGGAATTGGCAATGAAGCCGCATTGCCAACGGATTATGACCCGAAGCAGGTGTTGACAAATATATCCGCTACCACCGGCTTTAAGTTGGGGAAAACACTGAGCGTGCAAGCCAGGAAGTACATACAGGTGCAAGAGGTAAGTCTCTTTATGCTGTTTGTATCAACATTGAATATATTATTGTTCCGTTATACCGGTAAAAATAAAATTTCATTGGGTACGCCTGTTGCAGGCAGACAACATCCGGACCTGGAAAGACAGATCGGACTTTACCTCAATTACGTGGTATTGAGATCGGAAATACAATCCGGTTTTTCGTTCAACGACTACCTGTTACTGGTGAAAAATGACATACTGAACGCATTTGAGCATCAGGCATATCCTTATTATCAGTTAGCCACAGAGCTGGCGGGTGGCGCTTTGAAAGCCGGGCATCCGTTGTACAATGTGCTCATTGTGATGAACAATGCGTCACTGAACGCAGATGATAAAGATATACAGGACATGAAACGGATACTTGGATTCAGCGGGTACCGGTTTGAGCATAAGTATAGCAAACTGGATATAAGTTGCTTCGTCAATGATGAGGAGGAAATTTCATTCAGTATTGAGTATAGGACCGAATTATATAATCCGGAAACAATTGCGTCCTTTGGCGACAAGTGGAAACAGATCCTGGAGCTGGCCATAAAACAACCTGAACTGACAGTTGGTGATATCCTGTATCAGGTTGCCGAAAAAGAAGAACAAGCTTTTCTGATGGATAGCATGGATACAATTGCGGATGAGTTCTAAAATCCCGTTAACCTGCAAAAGTGTTAATCTATGGCAGATAAGAAAGTACTGCACACCCTGATCGATGAAATGGCGGATGAACAGGCACAGCATGTTGCCATCAGCAGCCCGGAGGGAGATATTTCCTACAATACGCTAAAAGAACGGTCTGATCATATCGCCGGTTACCTGCTGCAACTACAGTTTAACAGACAGGATGTAATAGGCATATACATGGGAAAGAGCATTGGGTATATTGTCAGTTTGCTGGGCGTAAACAAAGCGGGAGGGATTTTTATGCCGCTTGATCCTGGTTATCCTGTATTGAGAATGGAAAAACTTTTGAGAAAAGCTGGTGTAGCGTGGTTCCTGACAAACCATAAGCAGGAAGAAGAGTTACTGGGTATGTTATTGTCGACGGGCCTGGCCAATACCAGGGTACATGTGATCATCCTCAATGAAGAACAACGCCCGGTAAAGCTGGTGGTAGCAGAGAATAACAAGATTATTATCTCCGAGCCTGTAAATAATCTGTCAGCATCATCCCTGGATATACCGCTTTCCGGAGAGGACAGTAATTATCTGCTGTATACCTCCGGTTCCACCGGAGAACCGAAGCTTATCGAAGGATGTCACAAATCCCTGAGTCATTTTATTCACTGGGAAGTAGCGGAGTTTAAGCTCGATAGTAGCGTTAATGTCAGTCACCTGGCAGCTACCACATTTGATGTTAGCCTGCGGGACATATTTGTGCCCTTGCTGGCAGGTGGTAAGCTTTCAATACCGCCGGAGGGCCTTTTGGGGTCACCCAGGGAGCTTTGGAATTGGATGGCCGAAGAAAAAATATCGCTTATTCACACCGTCCCCTCCATTTTTCGTTCCTTTATACAGGAACTGAAACAGGGAACGGTCAGTGCCGGCCAGATCAGTCATCTCAAATATATATTAATAGCCGGGGAAGCCTTGTATGTAAAAGATGTCCTGGAATGGAGAGTATGGATGGGAGATAGTGTTTCACTGGTAAATCTTTATGGTCCCTCAGAAACCACCCTGGCGAAAATTTTCAACAGAATAGAGGAGGTGCCGGATGAGCCGCACGAAATTATTCCTTTGGGTACTCCTTTGCCGGGAACAAAAGTATTGATCCTCAGTGAAAATCTATTGTGTAGCGCAGGAGCTGTGGGAGAAATCTGTATTAAAACACCTTTCCGCTCCAAGGGTTATTATCACGATCCGCAATTAACCAGCGCCGCTTTTGTCCAGAATCCGCTGCATGCCAATTTTGAAGATATCATTTACCGTACCGGTGACCTGGGCCGCTATCAGAAAGATGGCACCATACAATTTGTAGGGAGAAATGACAGGCAGGTAAAGATAAGAGGCAACCGGGTGGAAATGAACGAAGTGGAAACGGCAATAAAAAAGATGCCGGCCATAGAGCAGGTGCTGGTTAAACCGGTACAACAAAAGAACATGGAGTTCATATTAATTGCGTACTACAAGGAAAATACCATTGTAAGTGCCAATGAGATAATCTCCTTCCTGCGACAACAACTGCCTTCCTCCTTTATTCCATCATATTTTGTAAAGCTGGATAACTTCCCGCTTAACCTGAATGGGAAAATTGATGTCAAAGCGTTGCCCCTGCCAGAGGAATTGCTTTACCAGGATGAAGACTTTGCGGCACCTGAAACCTTTACAGAGAAGCAGGTGGCAGATATCTGGTCTGCTGTGCTGGGACATAATAAATTAAGCACCACCCTGTCGTTTTTCGTGCAGGGCGGCCATAGCCTGTCTGCTACCAGAATCATTTCCCAGATTTACCGGGAGATGGGGAAGGAAATATCGATCAGGGAGTTTTTCGATCATCCAACTATAAAGGAACAAGCCAGATTACTCGAAATCAAGCATAGACAGGCATATCAGATCATTAAAAAAGTGGCGCCTGCAGCATATTATCCACTGTCATATATCCAACGTAATATCTGGATATATCACCAGAAGGAAGGGGCGCAATCGCTCTACAATATGCCGGTTTCCTGCATCATTAGCGGAGATATAGATTTTGAGGCACTGAATAATGCCTTTAAATCCGTTATACGCCGGCATGAAGCACTGCGTACGGGTTTTATTATGGCAGACGGCGTACCCGTGCAAAAAGTACATGAGGAAGTTGACTTTTCACTGGAGCTGAGACTGGATAATACCGGCGGATACAGCGCTGAAGACATAGACCGCTATCAGCAACGGGAACTGATTCGGCCTTTTGATATAGAAAAACCACCATTAATCAGAGGTCAGGTAATTGACCTGGGAGAAAAAAGATACCTGCTGTTATTAACCATTCATCACCTTGTATGTGATGGATGGTCCATCGGATTATTGATTGATGAAGTGTTGACTTTTTATACCGCCTACCGGCAGGGACAGGAGGCAGACTTGTTACCACTGTCGCTACAGTATAAGGATTACGCCGACTGGTTTAACAGGATGGCTGATGATAAAATGAACATTCACCGGAAATACTGGCAGGAACAGCTGGCTGATATAATACCATTGGCGCTGCCACTGGACAGAGGCTTTGATCAACGACGCACATATGAAGGAAAAGTAATTCCGGTGACATTTTCCGCGGAACTGTCTGACAGCCTCAGGGCCATGGCAGACAAAACAGGTACAAGTCTGTTTATAATTGTGTTGTCTGCCATTAATATGTTATTGTATAAATATAGCGGCCAGTCATCTTTATATATCGGGGCGCCTATAGCCGGAAGGGTAGACCAACACCTGGAGCCGCTCATCGGCGTATTCCTGAATTACCTGGTACTTAAAACGGATATCAACAGGGAGGCCACATACCTACAGTTTATTGAACAGGTGAGAACAAATACACTGGCGGCATTTGATCACCAGGGGTATCCATATGGATTACTGGTTGAAGAATTTTACCCGGACGGCAATGTAAATAACAGAAATCCATTTTATGACGTGCTGATCGTCATGAATAACCGGGAGTTGAACGGCACTGCACAACGACAGTCAGATCTACAGGAAATACTGGGGGCAGAAAAGATATCCCTGGACAGCAGTACCAGTAAGGTGGCTATTACATTCTTTGTTACAGATGCCGAACAGATTCATATCAATGTGGAGTATAGCACAGAACTTTTTGAATATCATACCATGGAGACGATGATAGCAACAATGCAAAAAGTATTTGCTCTCATTCCCCAACATGGCGAGACAACATTAAAAGACCTCAACACTTTCATCTCAGATGAAGGAGAGCAACGTTCTGCTATAGAACTGTCGGCCGCCAACCTGAATTTTATCACTGAAGAGTTTTAATTGGTAACTATGAACAAACGGGTCTTATCAACATTGATAGACGATTGGGCTGCCCGCCATCCGGAGCGTATTGCTGTGGAGTCAACGGATGGTATGTTTACGTATGGGAATTTGTCCGACGCCACTGATATGGTAGCGAAAAGCCTGGCCGCCCTCTCTGTTAAAACGGGGGATATTGTGGCAGTATACCTGCCGTCATCCTTTAAATATATTGCCGGTATTATAGGTGTAAACAAGGCAGGAGCGATTTTTATGCCGCTTGAAGTGGATTACCCGCCTGCCAGGCTTAGGCAACTGTTGCTTACAGTAAAACCTGCTTTTGTTATTACTACGTCTGCGCTTAAAGATAAACTGTCCGGCATAATGGGTAATGAGGATGTTCCCGGTCTTATCTGGGACGACGATAGTACAGCAGCAGGCCTTCGATGTAACAGACAGGCAGTGGACCACCGGGATGTCCGTTTGCCGGAACTGGACGGGAACGAAAGCAACTATCTGATCTATACTTCAGGGTCAACCGGAACGCCAAAGATCATAGAGGGGGTGCATAAAAGCCTCAGCCACTTTGTCCATTGGGAAGTGGAGACATTTAATCTGGGGCCTGACGTAAGATGCTGCCAGTTTGCTCCTGTTTCATTTGACGTGAGCTTCAGGGATATTTTCGTTCCCCTGCTGGCCGGTGGAACAATTGTTATCCCGGACGCTTCTGTTAAAAGAGATCCACGGAGATTGCTGGAATGGCTGATTGACCACTCGGTGACCCTGGTGCATATAGTGCCGTCTTATTTTAGAGAATTGACGGCGGTTATCCGCGCATCCGGCAAACCGGTTTCCACCTCATTGAAATACATATTGCTGGCAGGCGAGCCACTATATGGCAAAGATGTGAAAGAATGGTACGACGCAGCAGGGAAAGAGGTGCAGCTGGTTAATTTGTATGGTCCCAGTGAAACAACCCTGGCCAAGATATACAACAGGATCAGGGAGGTGCCGGCTAATGCAGGAGAAATCGTACCCCTGGGGCACCCTATCAGCAATACTGCCATCGCTATCATTCAGAATGGCCAACTTTGTAATATTGGCGAGATAGGTGAAATATATATAAAAACGCCATTCCGGAGCAAGGGGTATTGGGGAGATCCTGCACTGACTGCCGCCAGCTTTATCCAAAATCCGCTACACCAGGATTATGAGGATATCCTGTATAAGACAGGTGATCTGGGAAAGTACCTGGCCGACAAAAGCATTACCTATGTTGGCAGGATAGACTCACAGGTCAAAATCCGGGGAAACCGCGTAGAGCTGTCTGAAGTGATGCAAACAATAGCCGGCTATACCGGGATAAAGCATACGGAGGTTGTGTCAATAGAACAGGAAGATACAGGTACAATACTATGTTGTTACTATACCTGTGATAATGGTGATATTGATCAGACGGAGCTAAAACGGTACTTAGACAGGAACTTGCCCGCATATATGCATCCGTCTTATTTCGTTAAACTGGATGCATTTCCGCTTAATCTGAACGGGAAAATTGATAAAAAGGCATTACCGAAACCGGAGGATATGCTGTATCTCCAACAGGGGTTTGATCCGCCGGAAAACGAACTGGAAAAAGCGATTGCTGATATTTGGAGTAGTGTGTTGGGAATCGCTAAAATAGGCGTGAATCACTCGTTCTTTCAACTGGGAGGTCATAGCCTTACCGCAACAAAAATTGTTGCCGGAATACATCAGAAATTACATAAGCAAATAAGCCTGAAGGATTTTTTCGAGCATAATACGGTTAGTAAACTGGCGGTGCTGATCCAACATGCGGACGCTGATCTGCTGCAGCCCATAAGGCCGGTCGGGAAACGAGCATACTATCAGGCTACACCCGCTCAACAAAGAATTTACCTTGTTGAACAGCTGACGGATGATTTTTCCGCTTACAATATGTCGGCCGCATTTAAACTCTCAGGTGCAATAAATGAGACTGCCTTGCAGGGGGCCTTTAATGCATTGCTGCAAAAGCATGAGATATTAAGGACAACTTTTGTTGATATAGAAGGACATCTGCAGCAACAGGTCCACGATTGGAAAGAGATGGCAGTGGAGCATGTTGTAGCAGACCAGACATCGTTTTCCCCGCAAACTGCCCACACCTACATACAGGATGAAATGAAACGGCGTTTCGACCTGGAAAAAGATTTGCTTTGGCACGTAAGGTTGGTCCATTTTGCCGATAAGCAGTACCTCCTGCAGTTTACCATCCATCATATTATTTGTGACGGCTGGTCCATGCAGGTATTGACAAAGGATTTCCTTACCGCGTACAGCGCGTTGGCAGCGGGTACACCGTTGCTTACCCCCAATCTGAATGTCCAGTACAAAGACTATTCAAACTGGTTGTGGGAAAAATTGAAGAAGGATGATAACAAACGTCAATACTGGCACGAGAAACTGGGGAACACACTGCCGGAATTGTATCTTCCGCTTGACTTGCCCCGGCCGGAAGTGCGGAAGTATGAAGGAGATACCATTCAGTTTGATCTGGGTACAGACCTATCCGGTAAAATCAGGAATATTTGCACACAACAGGAGGCCAGTTTGTTCATCTTCTTTGAGGCAGTTGTAAAACTACTGCTCATGAAAATTTCCGGGCAAAATGATATCGTGATAGGCACCCCTGTTGCCGGCAGGGCACATCCGGAGCTGCAGGACCAGGTGGGCCTGTACCTCAATTACCTGGCATTAAGGACCCGGATAGACACTGACAGTACCTTTGCTGCGCTGATGCGGAAAATCAAAAATGATACATACGAAAGCTACCAGTATCAACTATATCCATTTGAAAAACTGGCTGCGGAAATTACGGGAGGAGCTATTGAACTTGGAAGAAACCCACTGTATGATGTGTTGGTGGTGATGAATAACCAGGGACTGAACGCTGCAGATGCTGATATAAAAGAACTGGAAAAAATCCTGGGCCTGGAATGGATACCAGTCTTCGATGCTGTCAGTAAAACAGATCTTACCTTCTTCATAAACGAAAGCGAAAATATCTCAGTAAATACAGAATACCGGACGGACATTTTCCACAAACAGACCATTACTAAACTCAATAGTGACTTGTTACTGCTGATAGAAATGGTCGTAAAAGATATTGCCCGTCCTGTAGAAGATGTGATAGAACAGCTGTCCGGCGCGCTGGAGGCAGAAATGCTTGAAAAGAACCAGCAACTGCTTAATGAAGATTTTTAATGTTCTCATAAAACCTATGCTGTGGATAAACGAGTACTTTATACAGTTTTAGAGGAATATGCACGCGACAGGTCCTCGCAGGTCGCGGTTAGCTGGAATGATATGTCGGTTACTTATGGTGCATTGATGGAATATGCCAACCATCTGGCGCAGCAGCTAAAAAAGACCGGCTTGAAAAAGGGAGATGTGGTGGCCCTGATGGTGCCTAAAAGCCACGATTATATCATCACAATGCTGGGTGTCAGCAAAGCCGGAGGCGTTTTTATGCCGGTAGAACCCGGGTATCCTGCTGAACGAATGATGCAGATCATGAAAGTGGCCACTCCCCGGTTTATCATTGTTCCGCAGGACCAGCTGGAGAAACGCCAGTATCATTCTTCCGCCCGTTACGGGACTGGTACTTTACTGATGAATGAACGATATGATCTGTTTGTTGATGAATTTATGCCAAGGCAAGTTGTTATTGATCTGCCGGCGGAGGAAGTGGTGACAGGAGACGACAGCTGTTATCTCATGTACACCTCCGGATCTACAGGGACGCCCAAAGTGATAGAAGGTATGCATAAGTCACTGAGCCATTTTATACACTGGGAAGTAAAGGAGTTTGGTCTTGATAAGGATACCAGGACGGGTCTGATTGCTCCTCTTTCCTTTGATGTGAGCCTTCGGGACATCTATGTGCCACTACTGGCCGGCGGCACCCTGTTTATACCGCCGGATGGCATTCAGCAGGATGTGAAAAAATTCATTGCCTGGATAAAGGAAAGCAAATTGTCGGTACTGCATATTGTTCCGTCGGTATTGAGGTTGCTGATGAAGGAATTGCAGCAGGAGGCCGTTACTTCCTTCCCGTTCACCTCGCTGAAATATGTGTTGACAGCAGGAGAGCCGTTGTATGGAAAAGATGTGACCGTCTGGAGAAGGTTGGCAGGAGCAGGAGTTACATTGGTGAACCTGTACGGTCCTTCTGAAACCACGCTGGCGAAGTTGTTTTATAGAATACCACAGGAAGAAATACACCCGGACAGCGTTGTGCCCCTTGGCATACCGCTACCTAATACCTCCGTTGCTATTGTCAATAACGGCAGACTGTGTAACGTGGGCGACACGGGCGAGATACTTATTAAAACACCTTTCCGGAGCAAAGGATATTACAAAGACCCTGTTATGACAGCGGATAAATTTATACAGAATCCACTGCAGCAGGAATTTGAAGATATTGTATATAAAACGGGAGATCTGGGCAAATACCTGCCGGATAAAAGCATCGCCTTCGTCGGACGGTCAGACACACAGGTGAAGATTAGGGGCAACCGGGTAGAGATTGCCGAAGTGGAACAAAATGTCGCCGGCTTTCCTGGTGTTGAGCATAATGTGGTGACAACAGTAACGTCGGACACACATGAACTTAGCCTCTGTTGCTATTTTATTTCCAGGGAAAATATCACCCATCGGGCAATACAGGAGTTTCTGAAACAACAATTGCCCGATTACATGATCCCGTCTTATTTCGTCCGGTTGGATAGTTTCCCGCTTAACCTGAACGGGAAAATAAACAAAAAGGCATTACCCAAGCCGGAAGAACTGCTTTACAGCCAGCTTACATATGAACCGCCAATAGGTGACCTGGAAATAGCAATAGCCGCTGTCTGGAGTGAACTGCTGGGCCTGAAGAAAGTCGGGAGGTCCAATACCTTTTTTGAATTAGGGGGGCATAGCCTCATCGCAACCAGGATAACCTCCATACTGTCCCGTACCTTACAAAAGGACATCGGGCTGAAAGAGTTCTTCGAGAATAATACCGTGGCCGGATTGGCCAAAGTACTGGCCGGAAAGGAAACCGTATTTAAAAGTGAAATTATCGCCGCTATACCTGGCAGAGAGTATTACCCGGTTTCTTATGCACAGAAGCGTTTGCTGATACTGGATAAAAAGATAGAACAAAAGACATTGTATAACATGTCGTTGGCCGCATGTCTTAATAGTAATACCAATATCCCTGCTTTAAAACGGGCACTGAAGAAAATTACGGAACGGCATGAGTCGCTCCGCACCACGTTCTCTTTTGCCAATGGGGACCTGCGCCAGCATATCCATCCGGACAGCATAGTTGATATAACGGAAACAGTTATCACGGACGGAACGGAAAGTGAGGTGACAGCTTCCTCCATCAGGGCAATGACAGAGCGCGTGTTTAACCTGGAAAGCGGACCGCTGGCTACTATCGGCATCGTACATTTTCCGGGTGGAAAGTATTTGCTGTTGATTAACATGCACCATATCATCAGCGATGGCTGGTCTGTGGGGGTGTTGGTAAAAGAGTTGGCCGTTTTGTACGAGGCATTTAGCCAGGGGCTGGAAGATCCTTTACCCCCGTTAAGGATACATTATAAGGATTATGTCGCCTGGCAGCAGGCAATGCTGGCTAATAAAATGGATACCCTTAAGCAATACTGGTATGCTGAATTAGAACAGGAGTTGCCCGAAATTAACCTGCCGTATGATTTTCCGCGCCCGGCAAAACGTAGTTATACAGGGAGTAAACATAGGTTCAGCCTGAGCAGGGAGTCTTCTGATTATTTGCGTACACTGGCAAGAGAATTTGATACGAGCCTGTTTGTAGTCCTGCAAAGTGTTATAAACATGTTGTTATATCATTATAGTGGTCAACAGACAATTGTTACAGGAACGCCGATCTCAGGAAGAAATCATCATGAACTGGAAAACCAGATAGGGTTTTATCTGAATTATCTGGTGCTGAAAATTGATTTAAGGGGTAGTGATCACCTGTCGGCCTTTATTGAAAACGTAAAACAACGGGTGTTGGATGCATTTGATCACCAGGACTATCCATATGATAAACTGGTAGAGGATTTGATCGTTACCGGGAAGGAAGACAGAAACCCATTCTATGACGTACTGGTCGTAATGAATAATGCTGATCTGAATGGCAGCCACAGCGATTTTGAAAAACTGGAACAATTGACCGGCCTGCAGGGAATACCCATCGAAGACAATATCAGCAAACTAGACCTCTCTTTCTTTGTGTCTGATTTAAATGAAATACTGGTCAACATTGAGTTTGATACCTCGCTGTTTCTGCCGGCTACAATAGCAGCCATGGAAAATGACTTAAGATCGATCGTGGATATTTGCAGGGAAGCCCTGCATACATTGACACTGAGCGAACTTAGTTACCGTTTGTCAGAAAATGGCGGTACCATACTACGGCGGAATAACGTGGATATTATTGACGAACAGTTTTAATTATCAATTAACGTACTTCAAATGGGTATTCTGAGTCTCTTGCGGGAAAAATCCAGATATTTTTATGTGTCCCTTGTTTTCCTGGGTCTTTCAGACTCTATTCTTAACCTGGGATTATTGCTTTTTATTAACATTGCTGTTAACGGAGAAGCGTTGCCTCCAATTTTAGCAAAAGCGCCTGCGGTGGTCTATGCCGGTATATTGTTCGTTTCCATCATGAGCAGCAACTTGTTTCAGCGATATATCATTCGCCTGACCAATGACCTTCGGTTTGAAATGGAGCTGAAAATATTGGCCAAATTAAAATCATCCTCGTATGAGCGTTTTGAAAAGCTGGGTAACGAAAAAGTATTTACCGCAATGGGGGACGCCAGGGAATTGGCGGATGTGCCGGAGGTATTGATGAATACATTCAATGCTGTGGTCATCGTTGTTTGTTGCCTGGGATATCTTTTCTGGACTTCCCTGATAGGGGGGAGTATGATTCTTTTGATCATGGCTGTTTTACTGGTGGTATATCTCTATCGTAACAAACAGGCGGAGCGGGATATCAACGCACTCAGAGACTTACAGGATAAATATTTTATCTATCTCAATGATCTGCTGCATGGCTACAAAGAATTGCGGATGAGCGCCGGGAAAACCAATAAGTTATTTGATAATCACTTCTTCCCTAACAGGAGAGAAGGGAAGAAATTAGCCACCGGTATTGCCATTCGTTATATGAGCAATGAATTGACAGGAAAGTACAGCTGGTACATCGTACTGGGAGTGGTGATATTTGGCCTGCCAACATTGATAGGGTTCAGAAATGTACAGTTGCTGGCGTTTATATCTACTATATTGTACCTGATTGGCCCGGTGGCGGTGCTGGTAACATTGGTACCTACCATCACCAGGGTGAAAGTGGCGGTGTCCAGACTGAATAGATTTGAGCAGCAAATGAACACCGAACTGGATAAAGAAGAAGTGCCTGCTACGCCGGCAACAACTATTCATCCCGCGGAGCGGATCAGGTTTGAAGACGTAAGATACAATTATACAGATGAGGATGGAAATACTGCATTTTCATTAGGCCCCCTGAACCTGGATATTGAGAAAGGAAAGCTGATGTTTGTAACGGGAGGGAATGGCAGCGGTAAAAGTACCTTCGTAAATTTGATTACCGGCCTGTACAAACCGGAGTCCGGCAGGGTCTTTCTATGTATGGCTGACGGGTCGGAGATATCCAGCGAGGAGCCTCATTACCGGGACCATCTTTCGGTAATTTTTACAATACCTTACCTGTTTAATGAGAACTACTACGACTTTACGATTGATGAAAAACATGCTCCCTTCAAACACCTGAGCGAAATTATGCAGCTGGATAGCGTGCTGCGGCTGGATGCAAAAAAAGGAATGGCTGATAAAAACCTGTCAAAGGGACAGCAAAAGAGGCTGGCAATGATATATTCCCTGCTGGAAGCCAAATCCATATTGATCCTGGACGAGTGGGCAGCTGAACAGGACCCGGAGTTTCGGTCATACTTCTACAGGAAGTTTCTGCCTGGATTGATAAAAGACGGGAAAACCGTTGTCGCCATTACACACGATGATGCCTATTTCAAATATGCGGATACGGTCGTGAAATTTGATTATGGAAATATTTCATCCACTACTGAAATAGATTTGGTATTGAATAACTAACTGTGTTAAATACTGGATATGAGTAATAATAAATTGATACTGCATCGTATTATCGATAACCATTGTACAGATAACAGCAATAACATCGCCATAGAGGAGAAGGATAGAAAAGTAAGTTACGGGGAACTGAAGGTCATGACTGATAAAGTAGCTTCCACGTTGTCAGCCTTAGCAATAGAAAAAGGCGACGTGGTAGGTGTATTCCTTGACAGCAGTATTGAATATGTAGCTGCTATATTAGGTGTAAATAAGGCCGGCGCGGTATTTATGCCCTTGGAGGTGAAGTATCCCCCGGCACGTCTGAAGGATTTATTACAGACAGTGGCGCCCCGTTATGTCATCACTGACCAGTCTCATAAATCCTACCTTGACAGCCTGCTGGCTGATGCAGCGGTAAACCCCCGGTTGCTGCTGATGGAAGATACGGCAGCGGTCCTGGCTTCACCGGTATTCCCGGACAACGATGTTGAGCTGAAAGGTGAGGATGGTAATTACCTGATTTATACTTCCGGATCAACCGGTAAACCCAAAGTGATAGCGGGGATGCACAAAAGTTTGAGCCATTTTGTCCATTGGGAGGTGAAAGAGTTCGGACTAAATGACTCCGTCAGATGTTGCCAGCTGGCCCCTCTCTCTTTTGATGTGAGCTTCAGGGATATTTTTGTCCCGCTTCTCGCCGGAGGTACATTATGCATTCCCCCGGCCGACGTGAAGAAAGATCCGGCTCAACTACTGGCCTGGATATGTGAAGCAGGAATAACGTTGATGCACACCGTACCTTCCCTATTCAGGGTCTTTACCGGTATCCTCGCCAAAGCCCCGGTGAAGGGAACACTGCCGGCTTATATATTGCTGGCTGGGGAGGCATTGTACTACAGAGACGTTGTGAACTGGAGAAATGTTGCCGGCGACAGTTCTGTGCTTGTCAACCTGTATGGCCCTTCTGAAACGACGCTTGCCAAGGTTTTCCACCGCATTGGCCATATTGAAGAGGATAGCAATGAAATTATACCGCTGGGGCAGGCTATCTCCAATACTTCCGTTTTGGTGTTGCAGGACGGACAAAGTTGCCGCCCTGGCGCTATCGGGGAAATATATATACGAACGCCCTTTAGAAGTAAAGGATATTTTAAGGACGAGGCGCAGACGAATGAACGTTTCATTCAGCATCCCGGTCATAATGAGTATGAGGATATCCTGTACAAAACGGGTGATCTCGGAAAAATACAGAAAGACGGGCTACTTGTTTTTGTAGGCAGAGAAGACAGACAGGTCAAAATCAGAGGAAACAGGGTTGAATTGTTTGAGATAGAAAAACACCTGCAGCGCTTCCCCGGCATCAGGGAGGTGTTGGTCATGCCTCATACAGACAAAAACCGGGAAATCTCACTTATTCTGTATTATACGGCGGCGACAGCCATACCAGATATAACATTACGTAACCACTTGCAGGAAAATCTGCCGGATTATATGGTCCCGGCTTTCTTCCTCCATTTGGAGACGTTTCCATTGATGCTGAACGGTAAAATAGACAGAAGGGCGTTGCCCCGCCCGGAGGCCCTGTTGTATCAGCATAGAGTATATGAACCGCCCGTTGATGAGGAGGAGAGAAGGATTGAGGCGATCTGGAGTGAAGTGTTGGGATTGGAAAAAGTGGGACGCGACTATTCTTTTTTTGATCTGGGAGGCCACAGCATAGCGGCCTTTAAAATTGTGTCTGCTTTATGCCGGGAATTTGATACTACGTTATCGCTCAGTGACTTTTTTGAGCATCCAAAGATCAGCGAACTGGCGTTACTGATAAAACAAGCGGTGAAAAAAGAAATACTCACGTAAGCGAAGGTTATTTTATGATTAGATATTTCAGGGTAATGATATCCGCTATCCTGCTGATGGGAGCAATGGTGGTAAACGCGCAACAGCTGCTTGTAAAGTTTCCTTCAACGGTACTGAAGGAGAAAATCAGCGGAAAATTATATGTTTTCATGTCAAAAACAGACAATGAACCGCTGAACAGTATTAACTTCCCATTGCCGGTAGCCACCACTGTAACGGACATTAGCAACGTATCCCCTGATAGCGCGCTTTTACTGGACCTCGGGGCTCAAAGCAGTTATCCGGTACCGTTTAAAAAACTGGAGAGAGGCCGTTATTTTGTCCAGGCAATATTCGATAGAAGCCATGAATTTGGCATAGAAAGGACATTGGCTGACAGGGTGGGCAACGTATATTCGCCACCGGTGCAATTATTATTTGACGACAATACCGACACAACGTATTCGCTGATATGTGACAAACTGGTAAGGGAGAAAGAGTTCAGGGAGACAACGCATACCAGGCGCATCAGGTTCCGTTCAGATGTGCTGAGCCGGTTTCACGGCAAGGATATTTTCATCAATGGGGCATTGGTACTGCCGGACACCTTATTGAAGCACCCGTCAGCGCGGTTACCGGTTTATATTTACATAGCGGGGTTTGGCAGTTCCTTTCTGCGCTTTAATGGCAGTGATGAAGCGGCCGGCGCATTCACCAATGATCCGAAGTTTATTTTTTTATTCCTGGATGGTAGCTGTTCCAACGGCCACACCGCATATGCAAACAGCGATAATAACGGTCCCTGGGGAGATGCGCTGGTCAGGGAACTGATTCCGGAAATAGAGCGGAAATATCATTGCAATGGTTATAGGTATGTGCACGGCCATAGCAGCGGCGGATGGTCTGCTCTTTATTTGCAGGTAATGTACCCCGATTTTTTCCAGCAATGTTGGGCAAGTTCTCCGGATAGCTACGATTTTCGTGATTTTTCAGGCATTAACATATATGAAGCCGGGGCAAACGTTTTCTATGATAAGAATGGTAACCTTCGCCCCAGTGCACTGATCGGCGGTGAGATCCCCATCTCATATGTTAAAACAAGGGCTGATTGGGAGCGCCTGGTGCCAGGAGAACAGTTTAATTCTTTTAATGCTGTTTTCTCCGGGAAAGATACATCCGGCAGCTGCCAGCAGTTATGGGACCCCCGGACCGGGGCAGTTGACCCGGTGGTGGCAGACAAATGGAGACGGTTCGATCTGTCTTATTATATAGAAACGCATTGGAAAGACCTGGCCGGGAAAATAGCTGACAAAGTGTTCATTAGTGTAGGGGAACAAGATAATTTCTTATTGCAGGGGGCTAACCGCCTTTTTCAAAAAACAATTCGTGAAAATAAAATAAAGATCAGGCTTGGGTTTTATTCCGGAGATCATTTCACCGTGACCTCAAATGAAAAATTACTGCATGACGCTACACAGTATTTAAATGACAGCTACAGTGCCTGGGAACGGCATAAGGCCGGTGTGAATGGTCGTTAATTAAATAGTATTGCTTATTTTAGGGCAAACTATTGTCATGTTTCATATGAACAGATACCTGGGATTTCTGCTATTAAGAGGACATATCGCTGTAATAATATTGATGTTATCAACTTTTGTCAGCGCACAGAATCTTCCAAGCCTGTTATCCGGACGTGATATCAACAGCACATTTGCCATTGTGGCATACGATAAGGCGACACAGAAATGGGGCGTGGCAGTGGCAACCAATAATATATATGTCGGTAATTCAACCGTCTATATAGAACCAGGCGTAGGGGCGGCAGCCGTCATTGCAGAAACGGAGCCCGTATATGGTATCAATGCACTCAAAAACCTGAAACAAGGACATTCTCCGGCGCAAGCCGCTCAATACACCATACAGACAGACTCTATGCCTGATTACCGTCAATTGGGAATTGTAGACAGAAACGGCCGGACCTTCGGATATACCGGTCATGCATTGTCTTATTGGAAAGGATACGCAGGACACAGAACAGGACCAGGATATGTGGTAATGGGGAACCAGCTGGCAGATAGTGTGCTGGTGAGAATGGCGGACGGATATGAAAAGACTGCCGGGTCCTTTGCACAAAGATTATTGGCTGCATTGAGCGCCGGACAGGCGGCGGGAGGACAACTCTCAGGAAAACAATCGGCAGCGCTAAGGGTAGACGGAATGAATACCTCCTGGAACAACCGGATTGATTTGAGGGTGGATAATGACGTTGATCCTGTCAGCAGCCTGCAGACTTTGCTGAACTATCACGAGGGACGTATTATATTAAACAGGTCTGTTGCAGCTATACAATGCGGTAAAACAGACACCGGGAAACAATTGCTGTCGCAGGCGACTGCACTTTTGAAAGGATGGTTCGGCATGTACGGCAAACTGGCGACTGCCTTTATTATGACCGGAGAAGAGGAAAAAGCCATACAGATCATTCAGGATGCTTTACAACATCAGGAAGGCTGGAAGGAAAACCTGTCCGCTTTCTATTATCTGGAGAAACATGATTCCTTCCGGAAATTATTGAATGAATCAGCATTCTCAGTAAAAGACTGGGCAGCTGCTATTCAGCAGGAACTGAATATGGGGAAAAATACCGCTGCACTGGCATTGGCAAAACAAATGACAACGAAGTATCCCACGTCCTCCCACTTGCAGTATCTGCTGGCTAAAGCAATGTTGGCAAACGGAAACAGACCAGATGCCTGGGAGAGCCTGCACCGCGCCATCAAAATCGACCCGGAAAACGGTGATGCAAGAAGGATGCTGGCGAAAGAATTCAGCAAGCCATAAAGAATAACCCTGATCATAAAATCTTCAATACCCCTTACTGCATAGACATCTTCGCCGGGAACGATGTGCGATACGCTTTTTAAGCCACTTTATTCCACTTTTTATTTCTCTTTTGTTTTTCTCTGTACAAGAGAGGGATATCTCCTTGAATGTTAAACCAATAATATCATTTATTATGAGAATACCACGTGTCCTTCATCAAACATGGAAGAATCGCGATATTCCGGAAGAGTTTGAGCGTATGTCCCAAACCTGGAAAGACAAACACCGCGGCTGGGAACATGTTTTCTGGACTGATGAAATGAACCGGAATTTTATTAAAGAACATTTCTCTTTCTTTTTATCAATTTATGATAACTACCCCACTAATATTCAACGTGTGGATGCCGTCAGATACTTTGTGCTCTACAAATACGGCGGCTTTTTCATAGACCTCGATTTCGAATGCCTTGCCAATATAGAACCCCTTGTAAGTAATACTTCGTGTGTGTTCGGGAAGGAACCTTTGGAGCACTGCCTCATTCATCAGAAGGATGTTATTATCAGCAACGCATTTATGGGGACAGTGCCGGGTTTTCATTTTTTGGGCGCATTATGTAAAGAGCTGGAAGCCGACAGACAGCTGACGGACCATCCCAATAACAAGGTGTTGGAGGTAACCGGTCCCTTTATGCTGTCCCGCCTGTACAATGACTATAAGAGAAAAGACGATATTCTCCTGCTTGACGCCGATCTTATCTACCCGCTGACCAAAGACGAGTTGGAGGACTGGAACGGAACACAGCAAAATCAAGCCATACAGCAGAAATTGGAACGTGCGTATGGAATTCATCACTATGCCGGTACCTGGTGGAAAAAAAATCTCGTATGAGTATTAAGATACCCGTTATAAGCTGTGTCTGCGTGACAAGGAATAAACCGCAGATGCTGAAAAAAGTAATAGCTTGTTTTACTGCACAGTCCTATCCGGAAAAGGAACTGGTCATTGTCTATGAAGACGACGATGTTGCTACGGACGAACTGGTCAATGAAGCCGCAATAATCTCCAGAGATGATATTCAGCTGGTGAGAATAAAATCGTTTCCCAAAACCACGCTGGGGGAACTAAGGAACATAGGCATACAAACCGCCAAAGGAGAATTTATTTGCCAATGGGATGATGATGACTGGTACCATAAGGACCGCCTGGCTGAACAGTACAATGCCGCGGTAAATCATGACCGCGAAGGAGCGGTAATGACCCGGTGGCTGGTGTTTGATGCCATTGATAGGCAGGCTTACATTTCCAACAAGCGGATGTGGGAGGGAAGTGTGTTGTGCCGGAAATCGGTCCTTCAGCTGATGCCTTATGAAGATAAGACCATTGGTGAAGACAGTGCTACGATTGACTACCTGGTGTCACAAAAATGCCTTCATCCTATGAATGGTGTGCCGGGCTTGTATATCTACATATATCATGGTGGCAACACATGGAATTTTGATCATTGGAGCTATATTTTTGAATGCAGTACGGCTTTGTCATACGATCATTCGCAGTGCATTGCAGATATTCTGGATGGTAACTATACTGTTTACGCAGGTTCTTTATTACTTGATAAAATACTGCAAAGTGAATATATAGATAAAAGAATACTCGGTTAAAACTAAACTATATGTGGTTTTGGGATTTGTTACTGGGTATATATTGCCTGAAAATACTGATCTGGTTTGGCCTGTTGCTCACCAGGAAGGTCCGGCCTGAAAAGCCTTTGCAACAGATGGAGAATGAGATACTGTCTGTAGATGTTCTGTTGCCGATGTACAACGAGGAGCGGGTGGTTGTGAAAACGATTGAGAACCTGCTGAACATTGATTATCCGGGCTGCAACATTATAGTGGTAGACGACGGCTCATCTGACGATAGCTATCAGGTCGCCTGTCAGCACTTTGGTGATCATCCCAGGGTGCGGATTGTACGTCAAAACAATGCCGGCAAATCAGCGGCCTTAAACAGGGCAATGAATTTATCGGAAAGCGATATTATTGTCTGTGTAGACGCGGACACATTGGTGCGGGCTGATATCATGGATATTATATTGCCCTGTTTTCAGGATAAAAAAGTGGCTGCTGTTTCGGGATATATAAGGGTGGGAAATAAGGTTAATTTACTCACGCATATGCAGTTTATCGAATACATCACGCTGCAGAACTTTGAGCGGTCGGTATTTGAAGATGTGAATGGCATACTGGTGGTGCCGGGCGCGTTGGGTGCCTTTCGCCGCGAGGTCGTAAAGAGCCTGGATGGCTTTACATCAAAGGCGCTGGCAGAAGACTGTGATATTACCCTGAGGATGTTGTGCGCAAATTACGTGATCAAAAATGCCGCAGAAGCTATTTCGTTTACAGAAGCGCCGGATACTGTCAACATGTTTTTTAAACAACGGGTAAGATGGACGGTAGGATTAGTGCAGGGACTGCTGCGATACGCAGGCCAGCTGACCAGGCATCCCAACAAGGCATTAGCTTTTATCGTTTTGCCATATACCTGGTGTTTTAGGATTGTCCTCCCTTTTTTGGTCCCGCTGGCGGACTATTTTTTTCTCGCCGGTTATTTCCTTTTGGGGAACCATGAACTCCTGCCAGTCTATCTGATCTGCATGGCAGCGGAAACCTTTATCACAGGCTTTATCCTGGTATCGGAAAAGCAGCGCTTCAATCCCCTGCAGCTGATCTTTATGCAGAAAATTTTCAGACACCTGGTCCTGTTTTCCTACGTGTGCATCTTTTTAAGATGGACAAAGGGAAGTTTGTATAAATGGAATAAAATACCAAGACAGGGAAATGTTGAACTCGATTAACCACGGTCCATTATGATTCCCCGTATTATTCATCTGATCGGCGCTACGCAGCAGCCACCACAGATATGTGTTCCTTATATAAACAGGATGCGCGCATTGCATCCGTTGTGGCAGATAACCATCTGGGACGACGTGGCGGCGCTCACCCTGGTAAGAACGCATTTCCCCGATTGGGAATATTGTTACCAGAACTACCAGGCCCCGGTGCAAAGGACTGACATACTCAGAGTAATGCTGGTTTATTTGTATGGTGGCTTTTACCTGGACATGGACATACTGTGTTTTAAAAGCCTGGACGACCTTTGCAGCCACAATCTCGTATTGGGTGTGGAAAAAAAACTGTCCCCGATAGAATCCCGTAAGCTTCATCATACTTATCCCACCAGGATTGCCAATTATATGTTTGGCAGCAAGCCCGGGCACCCATTTTGGCTGGATTTTCTTGCGGAAGCCGGAAAGCGGGCAAAGGTGGCCATAAAATCGGAATCAGATGTACTGGAAACAACCGGCCCTGGGTTGCTAACAAATGTATACCACGAAAGTGAAGCCAGGTATGACGATATTACCTTGTTGCAAAATGAAAAAGAAGCCTGCTGGAAATCATGCGGGCCTGCATCCTGTCATTTTGGAACATATGCGGTACATCTGCATATGGGGTCTTGGCGTTGGGAGGCAGCTCCCGTAACTATTTAAATATCCGCTTTAATGATGAATACGCAAGATTTGCAACCAATGAAATTGCAGGACGAAATATTGGTGCTGGAAACCTATAGCGCCCACGAATCGGCTTATGATGGTCTCTCCGGATTGTTTAACTCCGTAAAGGATATCGGTAGAATAGTGGAAGATACGGCCGCTGTTTGTGGAGCGAAGGTGCTGGTATGCGGGATAGGACCGCTTTATCAGCACAAGATATCACCCCTGAATAAGAACGTTATTTTTACCACGTTTGAATCCGATCAACTGCCGGAGGAATGGGTAAGAACGATCAATCACTATCAGCATTGTATTGTGGCGCATGCAGCTATTAAAGAAGTGTTTATTGCGTCCGGCATTCGTATACCCGTCAGCGTGCTACATAACGGCTATCAGCGGTATACGAGACAGGAGGACGGAAAGGTAAAGCATACATCTTTTAATATCGGTTTTTTGGGTATTCCCGTCAGCCGGAAGAACCTGATAAAATTATATGAAGCATGTAAACAACTGCAGCAGACAATGATTCCGGAATTACAATTGTATGTGCATGTAGCTACGTTTTACGACTGGCTGGACCCCACGCCTTTTGGAGAAATGAAAATGGACAAGATGGTACACTGGACAACGGGCAAACTTACTCCGCAGGAAGTCTCCGATTGGTATAGTCATTTGTCGGCTTATGTTTTCCCTTCCAGCGGAGAAGGGTGGTCATATACACCGAGAGAGAGTTTGTATTTGGGGATACCTGCCATTATTTCGGATATTCCTGTGCATCGGGACCTGATAGAAACGGGTTTTTATAAGCGGATCAAAACATCGGGAAAAATTCCTGCTGATTTCAATGGCGTCGTTCACGGTAGTTGGGACAATATCGAAACAGATGATATCAGAGACGCTATTGCAGATGTCTACCGGCGTCACGGGCATTTTCTGAATAAAGCCGCGCAGGGAGCGGAATGGATAAAGAACCACTGGAAGAATGAAGATATCGCCAGTGAGATCATTGACCTGTTCAGAACATTGTAAGGAAGGTTGCACGAGCAACCCCGTTTTATAAATAATTCAATAACGAAATAATAGAGAGACTATGAGTCTTATTCCGACTATCATTACCGAACCTTCGATTGGACAGCAGGCATACCTGAAACACCTTCAGACGGCCGGTCCTGATGCTATACCGGATTATGTTACCATTAGTATAGACATGGACGAATTGCATAGGGAGGCAGTTGGAAAAACCATTTCCTTTTTTGTAAAGAGACATGAAAGTTTAAGGACAGTATTTCCACTGATTGATGACGAGGTGAAACAGGCCGTGGTGGATTACGACGAACAACGATTTGGGGTAGAATATATAGCTGTGGGGACTTCTGACGTGTTTTCCCCGGCGGTCAAAGAAGAATGTTTTGAAAGAGCCGGACGTATTTTTTCGGATATACAAAACGGACCGCTTGTAAAGTTCTTTGTGTTTAAGGAAACATCCGATGGTTATCGGTTTTATATGCTCATACATCATATCATTTGTGATGGATGGTCTATAGAACTTATCGGGCGGGAGCTGCGCTTGCTTTATCAGTTTTATGCATCCGGGATAGAACCGGACATAGCTCCATTAAGCTTCCAGCTTAGGGATTACTGCCGGAAACAGAATGAATGGCTTCGTGGAAGCAGGGATGCATTGGAGCGATTTTGGAAAAACAGGGTGTCGGGTTACGATAGTTTGTTTAACATCAACAATTTTTACGAGGGATACCTTCAAAGAGGAAATGAAAAATTGTTGCGGACAGAAACGGGCCGGGAGAATATGAGCATAGATGACTTACTCCGGACATACCGGCATCCTAAAGCCCTTGCCCGTAACAGTACCGTATCCGGAGATCGCTTTACAAATATGAAGATGTTGGCAGGAGCTAATCATTGTACAATATCTTCTATCGTATACGCAAGCTTGTATATATTCCTGTTTTGCTATACCGATAAACAGAGGATACTGTTGGCAGCATTGATAGCTGACAGATTTACACAGGAAAACCAGCTTTTGATTGGCTGTCTTCTTGGTGGGGTTTATTTTCCCCGGGAGATAGCCGGACATTGTACTATTAATGATTTTATCAGTGAGACGTTCCGCGATGTATTTGCTAATTGCAGGAATATTATACCCAGTCACGAATACTTACACCTTGATGCCGTGAAGCTGCATGTGAGTACTGACATATACATTAATTATCAGCAGGAACAAGACAGGCTGGCCCCTGATAAAGAAGAAAGTGAAGAGCATTATGAAATACCGGGTATTTTTTATCCTTTGGATTTCATGATTACCGAATATACGGATGGACTGCATTTCAAGTGGAAATATAATAAATTGTTGTTTGAGGAAGAGTTGATCGATGATATGATACAGTGTTACGACGATGTACTGGATTTTATTGCATTTAACGGCGATAAAACACTGGGAGAAGCATGCGCGTATAGTAAAACCGCTAATCGATCGCTTCCTGAGTTGTAGCGCTCCGCATAGAGAAACTAACAGAATGAAGGGCCCTCGGAAGAGGGCCTTTTTATTTTATACGCCTGGCAGACCAAATATGATGTATTGACGGATTGCATAGTAAGCAGTTTCTTATTCCGCTGATGAAACTATAGGTCAACTGTCTATGCCCTGAAAATTTTTACCAAAACATTCATTTTGAACGTTTTTTTGAATATTTTTACCCCCTTTAATAAAGGCTTGATATCATTAATAAAACGATCTGTCAGGCCCTATTTGAATGCAATTTACATAACATGCTGATAATCAACAATTTCGAAGAGTACAAGGCGCATCTTGGCAAAGAGTTAGGTGTTTCCAACTGGCATACAATAGACCAGGAACAGATTAATAAATTTGCCGATGCAACGCTGGACCATCAATGGATTCATACAGATGCAGAAAGAGCGAAGCAGGAAGGCCCTTTCCATGCCACCATTGCTCATGGCTATTTAACACTGGCATTGATACCCTATCTCTGGAAGCAGATTGCAGATGTGCGCAATATTAAAATGGAAATAAACTATGGCATAGAGAGTTTTAAATTTGGACAGCCTGTTCTGGTGGACAGCGAAGTGCAGCTTAAAGCCAAACTCAATGAGATAGTGAATTTAAGAGGCGTTACCAAAGTGGTGATTGAGGCCACGCTTAATATTAAAGGTCAGCAGAAACCGGCCTACACCGGCAATGTAGTTTTCCTGTACCATTTTATTTGATGCCGGGAGAAAATTAAATAAATACCAACACAGCATAACAGCAGGTCTGTTTTTCGTTTAGGCGCTGTGGTTACCTAACAACTGTAAACGATATTAAGGGCGAGGGGCTGTCTCAAAGATAATTTGGGACAGCCCCTCGCCTTTGAGAAAATAGAAGTCATTATTGTTTAATATTTTAATCCCCCATAATCCCTGATTGTTTATAGCCCGAACAAAAAATTAATGAAGGCCAGGTTTATGGAAATCCATCTTTGGGGTTGACAACGCACTGCCAATGAGGGAATAGGTTTATTTTTTCCCTTGAAGACACTGATTTTCAGTGATTAACCTTATTTTCGCGGAATGGTGAATGCCGGAAAATACCGGATTTGATATGTAACAAAAATATTCGAGCATGCCCGTGACAGAAGTTTTGATCACTGTTAAAAGTTACCCCATCGTATCTTCGCATTATGACGAACAGGTTAGTATAGCTGGTTTCAGAAGAGATGGCAGCTTTATCAGAATATACCCCATTCCATTTTCCAAAAAAACTTACGACGAACAATATCAGCTCTACGACTGGGTGGAGCTTGATCTGGTACGTAATACCAGGGACTTCAGGCTGGAAAGTTTCAGTCCGGCCACCGCAGACGCCCCGGTAAAAGTAACAGGGCACATCGGTACAGAAGATCACTGGAGCGAGCGGAAGGCGGTGGTGCTGAGAAATGTATACAAGGATATGTCTACCCTGATCGTGGAAGCGAAGCATGAAGCGTTCTATACTTCCCTGGTGGTATTTAAGCCAATGCGGATAATTGATTTTGTGGTAGAAGAGACTGACCGGGAATGGGACCCGAAACGTGTGGAGAAACTGCTGGAAGAGAAAGAACGGGGAAAAGTGTCCGAACAGCCTGAAGATTCGTTTGCCGTGATGAAGAAACTGCCGTATAAATTTTCCTACCGGTTCATGGATAGCAAAAACCAGGAGATAACGCTGCCTGTAGAAGACTGGCAGCTGGCATCGCTGTACTGGAAGATGGTGAAAAAGAACGCCACTCCTCAGAGCGAGCAGAAAGCTGTCCGTGAGATAAGAAAAAAATATCTGAATGAATATGCCCGGAACAGCGATCTGCATTTTTTCCTCGGCACTGCGCAGCAGGTACATGCCAGCAGCAAACAGCCTTTTACCATTGTTGGCCTGTTCCAGCCTACTGTACCGCCGGCAGTGATACAAGGCAGCCTGTTCTAAATAATTGGTAGCACCTAAGGGCGCAGGCCCAGCAGCCGGTCTGCATTGCCACTGGCTATCCGGGCTATTTGTTCGGCGGGCAAGGGCATACTTTCCAGGAAACTTTTACCGGCTTCATTGGTGCTGAATGGATAATCGACAGAGAACATGATATTGTCGATGCCAAAAGTGGCCAGGGCAGCCATCAGCGGAGGCTCCGTGAAAATGCCGCTGGTGGTGATGTGTACCTGGTCGCGCAGTGTTTGGCCGACAGGCCGCTGCAGCCCTATGCTTTTGCCGGCGTTCTCGGTCCGTGCCATCATCATGGGGATCATTTCTCCCATATGGCCGATGATAATCTTCAGCCGGGGATAGCGGTCGAGAGTACCGGAGAAGACTAAACGCAGTACATGCAAGGCTGTTTCCGAATGCCACCCCCATCCGTAAGCGGAGAGGACGGTGCCTGCCTGTCCGGGCAAGTCACTGTAATAAGCCTTTGCCACAGCTTCCGGCGGCAGGGCGGGATGCAGGTACAGCGGCAGCTGCAGTTGTTCCGCTCTTTCCAGCAGCGGCGCAAACGACGGATGGTCCAGGAACCTGCCATTGGTAAGCCCGTTGATCAGCGCGCCACAGAAGCCATGCTCAACGTGTGTCCGTTCCAGTTCGTCGGCGGCGGCCTGCGGAGAGGGCATGGGTAAATGCGCAAAGGCTTTGAAGCGGTCGGGGTGGGAGGCTATCCGCGCGGCAATAGCGTCGTTATACCGCGCTGCGAAGGCCTGGTCTTTTCCCGGAGGCAATAGTTCCGCTCCCTTTCCTGTTACTGACAATATCTGCACGTCAATGCCGTTGGCGTCCATAGATGCCAGGCGGGCATCGGTAATATCTGCCAGCAGCGCTTCCATCTTGTTGATGGCGGATAATTCTCCTGTTGCGCCCAGTTCCCGGGCCATGTCAGGAAAGACAATGTGTTCTTCTAATGTTACAATACGCATACATGAAATATTTGACCACAAAAGTCAAATTATCTCCCGTAGCAATCCTTGATCCGGATCAATAAATCAGCTGTCGGATTTTATTCTGCTAAGTGCTTCCTGGGTAATGTTCAGGTAATTCGCCACCAGTTTATTAGGTAACCGGAGCACCACCTGCGGGTTTTCATCGAGCAACAAACGATAACGCTCTCTGGCGCTTAGGGTGATGAAATCTTCCAGGCGCCTGGTGTTGGTCACGTAGGCATATTCAAGACAGTACCGGTAAAACAAGTCCCAGCCTGGTACATTATCTACGAGGTGATAATAATCAAGCCGGTCAATATACAACAGCTCTGAGGCTTCTACTGCCTGGGTGGCCTCTTTCAGTACCGTACCACCGATAAAGGAGGTGAGGGAAGAGGAGAATGAATTTTCGAAGGCAAAGCGCCGGGTCACTTCCCTTCCGTCCGGTTTGATAAAATACACCCGCAAACATCCTCTGTTAATAAAAAACATACGCCTGGAAGGCTCCCCGATCCGGGACACCAGTGTGTTCTTTTTCACCTGCAGGGGCTTGAAGTAAGGAAGTACCTGCTGCAGGTCGTCCTCCTTTAACGGGCTATGCGTTGTAATATGTCTGGCCAGCTGTTCGTACATGTTGAAAACACATCATTGCCCAAAAATACAGTTTGTTGTTTTTCCGGACATCAAAAAAAAATAATAAACAAATACGCCCACAAAATTGTAATTACCCCTGATGAATAATGGCCGCGTGAACAACTTTTAGTATATTCGGATAACATGAGCAACAGCGTAGCCGCATACGCAGGTTAACCAGCACCCGGATTCCACGTTTAACCCGATTGCCGGACAGTGAATAATGACAAACAACGATGGTTCCCATTGCAGCGTTTATTTTTCAGTTATCAGCCCGTGTATATGTCCCTGATGGATACATGCATGAAACATATTGTTTTTTAAACCAAATCTGAACCACATGAAAATTTCAAATCCTGTGCAAACAGCTATGGCTGCCGCATTGCTGTTCTCATCCTGCCTGCTGATGAATGCCTGCACTAAAAACCTGGCCGACAACACACTTTCCCAACAAGCTACAGACGCTGCGAAGCGGGCCGCTGTGCTCACTGGTGCTGTTACCGACAGTAGCCTGATCGCCTACAAAAAGAGCCCGCATGAAATCTACGCCGGCTTTTACCGGTTCCAGGGCCCGTGTTATGGCGCTGCGCCCAATGGCTCTAACTTTTCACAGGTGCCCGACAGTCTCGATGTGCTGATCCTGTTTTGTTTCAGTCCCAGTTCCCCGATCGCAGACAGCGTGCCCCGATGGATCAATGCCCTGCATGCAAAGGGTACCAAAGTGATCGTCACCGGCAACCTGGACCTGGCGCCGGGTGCGCCGGACAACACTACAGGTTACGCCACTACTGCGAAGCGCATCATGGACAGTATCGTTAACCGCTACGGATTTGACGGTTATGACATCGATATTGAAAGTAATCCTTCCGGTACCGAATTGACCAGGATGGCGGGAGTTTACAGCGCCTTGTCCAAATACCTGGGCCCTAAATCCGGCACCGGTAAACTGCTGACATTTGATACCAATCAAAGCGGCAGTAACAGCCTGTTCAAAAAAGTATACACCATGGTAGACTATGTATGGCTGCAGGCCTATGGTAGGGGAGCATCCACGCTTCAGTCCACCTGGAATACTTTTGCTCCGTATATCAAATCCACACAGTTCATTCCCGGTTTCTCCTTTTATGAAGAAAGAGGCTATCCCGGCAATGTGTGGTACGACGTGACTTATCCTGTAAATGGCACCGGCCGGGCTTTTGACTATGCACGGTGGGAACCTTCCGGTGGTAAAAAAGGCGGGGTATTCAGTTACGCCATCGATCGGGATGCGCCGTTAACGTCTTCTACGGACAACACGCTTTATACGCCGACTTATATCGTCAGCAAAATGTTGATACGGATTATGAATCCCTGATGAAGAATAAAACAGTCACGCCTTCATCTGACTGCGATGAAGGCGTGACTAAGTGTTATTGATGCAGCCCCTTTTTCCTCAGATATCGAAGCAGTTGCTCCGGCAAATCAGTCTGGATAACATTGGCGCGTTTGAACTTTGAAAGCAGTTGATCAAACCCGGTATTTTCGGCCTTTTTTTCCATATCGTCAAAATCTCCCAAAGCGTTGATCCATACCCGTGACCCTGCGGTGCGGATGTCGTTGATGACATTGTCTGAAAAGGAGTCGTCAATATGAATAACGGGGAATTGGCCCATTTTCAGGATGGCGGCTGTTTCCACGGCGTTATGTGCCCTTGGCATAACAGGTATTTGTTTGTCGATGCTTTGCAGGAACGGCACCTGTTGATGATCATACACGAAGAACAGCACCTGCCTGGCGGTGCCGGTAGCCTGTACCTCTTCACATGTTTTGCGGGCCGCTTCCCGGCTGTCGGCCTTGAAGTCTATATCGATGATAATATGTCCTTTGGCCAGCAATAATGCCTCTTTGAAAGTGGGGATTTTCTCGGTGGTAGGCTGCCCGTTATGCAGTAAAGGAAACTGTTGCAGTTCTGCATAGGTATAGCTGCTTACTTTTCCTTTCTTTCCTGTGGTGCGGGTGATGGTTTGGTCGTGCATAAGCACCAGCACGCTGTCTTTGGTCATCCGCACGTCCAGTTCCGCGATGTCTATGCCTTGTCTGATCGCTTCTCTGATAGCACCTAAGGAGTTTTCCGGGTAGTAGGTATGTGCCGACCGGTGTGCGGCCACCAGGACACGTTCGGGGTGCTGGTGAAAATCTTCCAGTATAGAATCAATCTTTTCTTTGGCGGTAGTCGTTTGTGCCTGGAGAGCGCTCCAGGTGCCGAGCCATGCCAGTACGATAAAAAAACAGCGTTTCATGTGGTTGTGTTTTTGATTTAAAAATATCCGTTGTTCTGTGGGAATTTGACGGTAGACAGATCTATCTGTGCCTGCGGAACAGGGCGTAAAACGTGGTACGCCTTAATGTTTACCGCATTGGGATTGTATTTCTTCACTCTTTCTATCAACTTGCCGGTGCGGACAAGGTCCATCCAGCGCATTCCTTCACCACCCAGTTCCCGTGCGCGTTCGTCGAGGAGCTGGTCTATGTCCAGCCGGGCGGCGGTAACATCGGGCAACTGTTTTCCTGGTTTGGCAGCCCTGGCCCTGACGGCGTTGAAGTAGGGAAGCGCCTCGGTGGGCTTTCCTGCCATGATCAAGGCTTCAGCCGCCAGCAGGTAGGTTTCTGAGAAGCGGTACACAAAAAAATCGCGGAAGCCGTTGAGGGCCTGTACGCTGGCGCGGGTAGGGTCATCATGTTTTTTGATGCCCCAGTGCATGTTGTCGTTGTTGGGCGCAATGAGTGAAGTGACGCCCGGTGATATCTGCCATACTACGGTGTCGCCTATCTTTTTTCCTGCCGGCAGGGTAGCGGTGTTGTTGTACGTCCACGTATAACGGAAGGTGACGTCAAAGCGGGCATCATTTGGATCAAACAGTTCTCTGAAGAAGGCGGTAGGCCTGAAGCGGGTATAGGGGCGTCCGCCTTGTTCCAGGTCGCGTTTCAGGCCGGCATACTGGTCGTACGCCGGCGTAAAGAAAGCGTGTCCCTGGTTGCCGTCGTCATTAAACAGGGCATTGTTGATGTATTGTACGGCGAATACAATTTCGGTATTTCGCTGGTTGTTGTAGTCAAATACGCCACCATAGGTTTTTACCAGCTGGTAAGGCCCTTCTTTGATCACTTTTACCGCAGCAGCGGCAGCGCCGTCATAGTCTTTCAGCAGCAACTTTACTTTTGCCAGCTGGTGAAGCGCGGCGCCCCTGGTGATCCGTCCGTAGTCAGGAGATGTCCAGCTCAGCTGATCGGCAGCGAACTGCGTATCTTCCAGCATGCTTTTCCAGATTTCCTCTTTGGCCGTTCTGCCGGCATCAGTCACCACACCCTTGGTTTCGTGTGCTGAATAGACTACATCCCCGAACTGAAGGGTCAGCCAGTAATAATAATGTGCCCGAAGGAATCGGGTTTCCGCCTTGTACTGTGTTTTGAGCTTATCGTCCATGGCCACAGCGTCTATCCTGTCGAGGACGGTATTGGCGGCATTGATGCCGGCATAACAATCATTCCAGATACCGTTCAGGTAATCATCCGCAGGATTGAGGGCGGCGGAATAGTCGTCCATATATTTATAACCGCCGTCTTTTCCGTGATGGAAGAGGTCAGTGCCCATAGTCGTAACAGTAAAGCCTTTCTGGGAACCGTATAGCCCTCTCAGTTTGCTGTATACGCCGGTAACACCGTTGGATATGCCGGCCGGCGTGCTGTATATGGCTTCCGGTACCGGTTTGTACAGCTCTTTTTCATCCAGGCTACAGGAGGTAAAGAACGTGCAGCACAGGGATATGGCAGTAAGCAGATGAAGATGTTTATTAAATAACATAACCTGTTTTTTAATCGTTAGAAAGCAGCATTAAGACCGATGGCATACATTTTTACGGTAGGGTACATGGCACGGGTACCGTCTGATTCAAACTCCGGGTCTTGTCCCTTATAGTTTGTAATGGTAAATGGATTCTCGGCGCTCAGCGTGATTTTTAAGGTTTTGATGGCGGCGCGCTGCAGCCATAATGACGGCAGTGAATAAGCTACTGCCAGGTTTTTGACCCTTACGAAGCTGGCATCTTTGTAAGCCAGCGTGGAACCGAGGTACACGCTTTCCTGGTTCTTATCAGGACGTGGGTTGTCATTGGTCGGATTTTCCGGTGTCCAGTAGTTTACGTTGATGTTGTTGTACCTGCCGGCCAAACGGTTGTTGTTTTCAAACCACCTGGAGTTGATGAGATAATGCTGACGGGTATTGATCACGACGGCCAGCTCCAGTCCCTTGTAGGAGAACCGGTTGGTCATACCGCCGATCCAGCCGGGGAATTCTGATCCGAGGACCACGCGGTCCTGGTCACTGTACTGTTTGTCGCCGTTTCTGTCCAGCAGCTTTATCTGTCCGGGTTTGGCGCCGTAATCCTTCGCTGTTTCCAGCTCGCTGGTTTGCCAGATGCCTGTTTTCTGATAGTCATAGAATACTTTGATAGGTTGGCCAATAAACCACTGGTTGCCCACATCATCTTTCCCGTCGCCATACAGTTGCACAATCTCGTTTTTGTTAGTGGAAAAATTCAGATCGGTGGTCCATTGAAAACCGTTTTCGTTGTTGATGTTGACGGTGGAGAGTGTTACTTCCCAGCCTCTGTTGCGGGTGGCGCCAATGTTTTGCAGCACTTCCGTATAACCGGTGCTGCCGGGGATACTTCTTCTCAACAGGATATTTTTGGTATTGGCGATATAATGTTCTACGGTACCGGTGATACGGTTATTAAACAGCGCAAAGTCGATCCCTGCGTTCAGGGAGGCAGTGGATTCCCATTTAAGGTTGGGATTGGCGATGGTGGCGGGCTGGAAGCCGTTCATCCCTGTTTCCCCGAAAGCATAGCTGCTTTTTTTGAGCGTGCTGAAGGTGCCGTAGGGCAGAATGCCGTTAAAGCCGGTGCTGCCGTAGCTGAGGCGCAGTTTTAAGGCGTTTACCTGGCGGAGGGACTGCATAAACGGTTCGGCATCTACGCGCCAGGCCACAGCGGCAGAAGGGAAGTAGCCCCATTTATGTCCGGCAGCGAAAACGGAAGAACCATCTGCTCTGCCGGTAATGGTCAGGAGATAACGGTTTTTATAATCATAGTTGACGCGGGCCATATAAGACAACAGGAGCGACCTGCGGTAGTCGCTGCTGATGCCGGTCACTTCGCCGGCTGTTTCGAGGTTGTGATAGCTTTGGGTTTCATAGGGCAGTTTGTTGGCCCTGATACCGGAGCTGTTGACGGTTTGCTGTTGGGAGCTTTGCAGCAGGGTAATGCCCAGGCGTTGCGACTTTGACAGCTGTCTGGTATATTTCAGTATATTTTCCACCGTTACAGAGAACATATCTGAATTGCTCAAACCTGCGGTGGCATTGCCTCCCTGGTTATCGTCTGTTTCACTTCCCTTGAAATAACCTTCTTTAGACGCTTCCATTTCCGGGCCTATGTTCAGGCGATAGGTAAGATCTTTAAAGATGTCCCATTCGCCGTACATGCTGGCAAACACACGTGTCTTATAACGTTGGATGATGGTGTTTTTGATGATCATCAGCGGGTTTACCCGTTGTCCTTCGTCATTATTGGGACGGAACAGCAGTTTGCCGGTGCTGTCATACGGAACGCCCAGCGGGTTTAAACGCAGGGCGTTGTCAAATACGGTATTGTCGGTAACATTCTGTGACGACATGCTGGCCAGTGTGGACACGCCCATCCGGATTCGGCTGTTGACCTGATGATCGAGGTTAATGCGCAGCGCTCCGCGGGTGAAGTCTGTTTTATCCACGATCCCTTTTTCTTTGAAGTAGTTAAAGGAAACCGCGAATTGTGTTTTTTCCTTGCCACCGGTCAATGACAGCTGGTGGTTTTGTTTGGCGCCGTTATGGTAGATAAGGTCCTGCCAGTCGGTAGACCTGCTCTGTGCCAGTGATCGCAGTGCGATATCATCAAAGAGTGTGGCGTCGGCGGGATAGTTGTTATTAGGGTCGGCTGTTCTGGCGGCTTCGCGGCGCAGTTGCGCGAACTGTTCGCCGTTCATCAGGTCCAGTTTTTTAGTGATAGCTGTAATGCCATAGTAAGCGTCGTAGGCAACGTTTGTCTTTCCTGCTTTTCCTCTTTTGGTGGTGATGATCAATACGCCGTTGGCAGCGCGGGAGCCATAGATAGCAGTAGAAGAGGCATCTTTCAGCACTTCTACGGAAGCGATATCGCTGGGGTTGATTTCATTGAAACCCCCTACCATCGGGATACCGTCCAATACGATCAGGGGGCTGTTATCATTTTTGATGGAGCGTTGCCCGCGCAGGAGGATGTTGGCGCCTGCACCTGGTTCATTGCCGCTGCTGAATACGTCCAGGCCGGCGACTTTTCCTTTTAAAGCCTGTGCGGCATTGGTGGTAGGCTGTTCCGCGATGTCGTTTCCTTTTACGGAAGAGATGGAGCCGGTGATGTCGCGTTTCTTTTGTGTGCCGTATCCCACTACCACTACTTCTTCCAGTCCCTTTACGTCTTCGTGCAGTACCGTTGCAGGCAGCTGACGGGCGGATACCGTTATTTCCCGGCGCATATAGCCGGACATGGAAAGGAGCAGGATATCGCCGGTGGCGGCGTCAATGGAGAAAAGGCCTTCACTGTTGGTGATATCGCCGCGGTTGGCGTTTTTTACCGCCACCGTTACGCCTGGCAGCGGCATGCCTTTTTCGTCTGTGACTTTGCCTTTCACTTTTTCTGCAGGTATGACAGGAGGGGCGGCGGCAGCGGTTTCTTTCTCCAGGATAATTATTTTGTTGTTTTGTATTTTGTAGGTCAGCCTGGTGTTGCGCAGCAGTTCATGGACGGTCCATGCCACCGTTTTTTTATTGGCATGTAGTGACACGGTTCGGTAGGGTGCTATCAGCTGTTCATTGTAGACAAACAGGTAGTTTGTTTTTTGTTGAATGATGGCCAATGCTTCTTTCAGCGATTGACCGGAAAACGTATAGTCGATGGTTTCCGTGCCGGCAGGTGACTGTGCGTGGGAAGCGGCTCCCGGCAGCAGTTGCGCGATTACGATGATAAGGATAAATAGCCTGCGTCCTGTTTTCCTGATTTGTTGAAGTAGGGACACGACGATACTGGTATAAATTTTCATACCTTTATACGGGTTTTAATAAATGATTTAATCGTTAATAAAATCCATTGGGAAGCATCAATAAGTGATTGGCGTTACGCATTGATCTTCTTTCAGACGGGCCGGTGGGGTAACCCTTGCCGGCTTTTTTACTGACCTTATGTGACAGGCATAGGCAATCTGTTTTAGTGTGTTTGTTTTCGAAAAATAATCTGTTGGCCTTCTGTAACGTAGCTAAGTTTGTTGGCCAGGCAAAGCATGTCCAGTACCGTCGACAGGGAATCGGCTGGTTCTATGCCGGCGGTGATGCGGTAGGCTCCGAGGCCGGTGTCGGCAAAGGAAATTTTCCTGTTGTATTTGGTTTCCAGCAGCAAGGCTATTACATCCAGTCTTTCGTTGTTAAAGAGCAGTTTGCCGGTTGTCCAGCTGTTGATGGCGGCTCCGTCCACGCGGGTTTTGCTGAATGCAGGGGAACCGGTGTTTACCGTGAGCTGTTCATCCGGCAGTACCACTACTTCCTTTCCTTTCGAGGCATTACTTTGTACCGCCACTTTCCCTTGTTGGACCGTTACCTGGAGAAAAGCCAGCTGCGGGTACATCCGCACATTGAATACCGTGCCCAGTACGCGGGTATTGACATCGCCTGATTTTACGATGAATGGGCGTGCCGGGTCCTGTTTCACATCGAGGCACATTTCTCCGGACAGCAGTTCTATCTTCCTGGCATCGCCGGTGAAACGGGCCGGGTAGCGTAATCCGCCGCCTGCGTTTAGCCATACCCGTGTGCCATCATCGAATGTTAGTTGCAAGGGTTTTGTTGTGGACGCAAATATCTCCTGCATGTTTTCCTTTGCAGGCCGGAGCAGCCATATCAGCGTGCCGGCGCCGATTATCAGTAGCAGCGAAGCGGCTATTTTCAGCAGGGTATAGCGTGGTATAGTCACCCGTTTGGCCGGCGTGGCTGTTTGTTGCTGTATCTGTTGCCATATAGTGCTTTCCAGTTGTTCAAAAGGGAGCCCGGTGGTATCTGCTTTGCTGTTGTCGCTTTCCTGCTGATACCATTGTTCAACCAACAGCTGTTCTTCCGGGGTGCAACTTCCCGCTACATATTTTTTCAGTAGCTTTTTGATGTCATGCATGGGCATATAAAAAGGGACATACCTTTCTTATATGACAGCTGAAAATAAAAAGGGGGGTAGATGACAGCAGATTATTTTAAAATTAACAGGATAGGTTCAGCAAAAAAAGGAGAAATGGGCCATTTTATGACGGAGGGTGCGGATAGCATTGCTGATTTGTTTCTTGACCGTTTCCTGCGACAGTTGCAGCTGATGGGCTATTTCCCTATGGGTGAGCGCTGTTTTCCGGCTTAGCTCAAATACTTCCCGCATTTTAGCGGGCAGGGCGCGTATTTCCCGTTCCATGCGGGCTGTTATTTCTTTCTCTGTGATGTATTGCAGGGAATTGTTATCGATATCGGAGAGGGATTGTTTCAGCGATGACAGGTGGTGCCGGTAGGTGCGTTTGGAGGCCAGCATATTCAGTACCCTGTTGCGCGTAGTTGCGTACAGGTAAGCGGCCAGTGAGCCGGAAAGGTTGATGTTGGCGGCTTTGGTCCATAAGGCGGTGAATACTTCCTGCACGATGTCCTGCGCATCTTCTTCGTGTATTAGTATATGGTAGGCCTGGAGGTAAAGCACGCCCCAGAATCTTTTATACAGTTCTTCAAACGCAAGGGTATTGCCCTGCCGGAATTGTTCCAACAGCGCTTCATCATTCAACTTATCGAGCGGGCTGGTATAAGTGGATTGCTGCATACAGGCCTTTTAAGGCAGACAGGTGTCTGATATATCGCTCAAAAGTAAGACGACCGGGAGATATTGTATATTAAATAATTGTAAGCACCCGCACTATGACAGAAAGCAGACAGGTTATCTGTCGTGTTTATTTCGGCATTAAATAAAATAATATAGCCATTGAGGTTGTTTTATTAAAAAAATAGTTTTATCTTGGATAACAAGGTTATTGTGATTGTAGTTACCCACTAATACTAAGAATCGTAAGATAGCATCTAAGTTGACGTCACAGACGATAGGAAGATTCCAACTTGAAAACTCAATTAGCCATTTGTAACGTTGCTATTTCTCTGTCCTGCCAAAAAAAACAATCGAAGGAATGTATTCCGGCAGGCTAAAAATCTCAAAACAAAATAGACCTATGTTTTGGTGGAGGGATTTTATCCGTTTTCGTTATATAATATTACCTAAGTTGCTTTGGGCGCCTGACATGTAGCGCAAAGTAGCGATAGCTCTACCTTCAACTCTTTTAAAGCCCACATTTTACCGGCTGTTTTTGTACATGCATCTGCATTATATGCCAGGCTGTGGTTTATTACAGATGTGCTGTCAATTATTGTGGAAAACGGGGCGTTGTAACCCTTACGCTAACTTTATTAATGATGGTTAACTTTAGACCTGCCTGGTTCCTCATTTACACGAGGCCGCGCCAGGAACGGAAAGTATGCCTGTTGCTGTCCAGGATGAACATTCACTTTTATCTCCCTCTGAATAAAGTCAGCAGGCAATGGAAAGACCGGAAAAAAACGATTAACGAGCCACTATTCCCTTCTTATGTGTTTGTCTATATCACAACAATGCAGGAATACTATGATAGTCTTCACCTCGATGGCGTGTGCAACTATGTGAAATTTGGTAAAGACCTTGCGAAGGTAGAGCCTGAAGTCGTTGAAAATATAAGGCTTGTTGTGGCAATGGGGACAAATGTGGAAGTGTCCTATGCTTCTTTCAAACAAGAGGAAAAAATGACTATCCAAGATGGCCCTTTAAGTGGGCTTTCCTGCGAGATCATACGTGGCAGCGGTAAATACAGGATATTGGTCCGAGTGATGCTTTTAAAAAGAAATATTGTAGTAGACCTGCCTTCCAGCTATGTGATAAGCAGCGTTCATCAATAACTGTCCGACGTTTACATGATTACTTACACATATTTCCACCTGAATAACAATTTCCCGGATAATGATCATAAAGGCGTTCATCATTGTTTATAATGAATCGGATATCATCCGGTTTACGATAAACCATTACCAGAAATTTTGCACAGAGGTCCATATCCTGGACAATTACTCAACAGACAATACGAGGGAAATTGCGCTCGGAATGGGGTGCCATGTGCAGCTGTTCGGGACGCCGGGCGTACTGGACGACCGGTGTTACCTGGACATCAAAAACAATATATGGAAAGCCCACACAGACGCTGACTATGTCATTGTCTGCGATGCGGATGAAATACTCTATCATATAGAACGCACACCGCGGATGCCGGTATATAAAGCAGTTGGATATGATATGTTCTCCGAAGCGCTGCCTGCTCATTCATGGGATGAGATCAACAGGGGGTTCCGCTCACCCATGTACGATAAGATGATCATGTTTAGCCCCAGGCTGGTAAGGGAGATTAACTATTCATTTGGTTGCCATACAGCATTGCCTGTTTTATATAGACGAATGTCAGGGGTTGCCATCTCTCCCATGTTAAGGCATATGCGGTATATCGGAAAAGTAGAACGACTGATCGCGAGGTATCAGCGTTTTGCGGAAAGGTTATCAAAATATAACCGCGACCATGAACTGGGACAACACTATCTGAGCGATAGTGAAAAGATAAGGATGAACTGGGCCTATGCAAGTAAATACGCCATCACAATCAAATAAGAAATTAGTAGAAGCTAGCGCTATCTAATAGCCTAATCCTGTAAGGCTACTGGTACGGGAAATTTCAATCTTCACTTAAATCTTAACAAGATGAAAAAAATCAAATTTGACGCCGATCAGGCAAAAAAAGTTCAGGAAGCATTGGAAAGCATCAAAAATGAAACCTTGAAAGCTATGGCAGCTGACATGATTCAGGGTGGTGTTAATGTTAATCCCTGGGCTAAATCCACCTTCAGCAAGGACTAACTGTGGCAGATCGTCATTGAAAAAAGAGCCAGGTAATTCCTGGCTCTTTAAAAAAAATATCATGAACGCAGCAAACCTTCAAATAAGCAGCGTAGCGGCAAAAATAGCCAGCCGGTGTAATATCAACTGCAGCTACTGCTATATATATAACAAGGGCGACGATTCATATAAGCACCAGCCCAAATTTATGAGCGAGGCAATTTATACTAGATTGTTTGAGCAAATACGCGGCTATTGCAATAAACATCGCCTGAAGAGCTTTACGATATATCTCTTTGGAGGGGAACCTCTATTGGCCGGAAAAGAGTATGTCAGGAAGTTCCTGGCAGCAGCGGAACAAATATTGATGCCGGACGTAGCTCCGGACTTTTTAATTCAGACAAACGGAATATTGTTTGACCAGGAGTGGATCGACCTGTTCAAAGAGTTTGGTGTCATATATGGATTCAGCCTCGATGGGAACAAGGAGATCAATGACAGAAACAGGGTCGACTTTAAAGGCAACGGAACTTATGATCAGGTGGTAAAGGCAATTAAACTGCTGACAGAACAGGGGATCAGGCCGGGTATCAATTCAGTGATCGATGTGGACACTGATGCTCTGGCAGGATATCAGCACTTTAAAGACCTGGGCGTAGGTGACCTTGACTATTTGATTCCTGACGGTAATTTTTATCAGTTGCCGAAACATTTATCAAACAGAACTGACCATTTTAACTGGACAAACACACCTTATGCTGACTGGCTAATATCAATTTTTGATGTATGGTTTCACGAACCGCTTCCGAAGCCGAACATCAGGTTGTTTAAAGTATTAATCAATCTGATTTTAGGACAGGATGTGGGCTATGATTATCTCGGCACCAGACGTACCGAGCTACTGATCATCGAGACGGATGGCGCCATTGAAGCCGCTGATGACTTTAAGATATGCGGTAACGGATTTACGAAAAATGAACTCAACATTCTGAAGGATGACCTTGAAGCGGCTTTGAACGACCATCTCATTGCACTATATCACACCAGTAAAGAACAGCTGAGTAAACAATGTGAATCCTGCAGCGTAAAAAATATTTGTGGCGGCTGGTACGTCCCTTCCCGTTATGATAAAGACAACGGCTTTGATAATCCGACTGTTTATTGCCCTGATGTTTTAAAACTGATAACTCATGTCCAGAAATGTGTTATCGAAGAATTGAATAAGAACGGTGTAGAGACGGATGGGGTCGAAATACTCGACTACAATAGGGAAGCCGGGCTTCTGGAAAAATATTCATGCAACTTCTAGCGTTCATCTAACCTTCCTGTTTATGAATACTGAAATTATATGTGATACACTGGTGGTGAAGATTGCCAGCAGATGTAACATCAATTGCACGTATTGTTATATGTATAACCGGGGCGACGATACCTATATGCATCAGCCCAAAATAATGTCCAGGCAGACAATCGACCAATTGTTGGGACGTGTCAGGTTATATGCGTTCCTGAATGCGCTGGATACCTTTTATTTTATATTTCATGGCGGAGAACCGCTCCTGGCCGGCCCGGACATCTTTGAATATTTTGTGCAGCGGGCCAATGTGTTGCTGGCTCCGGATATCCGGCCCTTTTTCAGGATGCAGACAAATGGTATCCTGATAGACGAGGAGTGGTGCAGGTTGTTTGACCGGCTAAATATCCACGTAGGGATCAGTATCGATGGTACGCCTGAAGCGCATGACAAATACAGATTAGACCATAAGGGACGGGGTACGTACCAACAGGTGGTCCGTGGCCTGGGTGCCATTCAGCATTTCGATGCACAAAACAAAACGAAAATAGACAAAGGCGTACTTTCTGTTATAGACGTTACTACATCTCCGGCAGCAGTATGGGACCATTTCAGCCGACTGAAAATGACACGGGTGAATTTGTTATTGCCCGATCATAATTATGATTTCCTGCCTCCGGGAAAAGAGCACCCGGACGGGATAAACAATACGGTATATGCCGATTGGTTGATCGGAATATTTGACCTTTGGTTCGATGAGCCGGGAGAGAAACCCGCCATTTCCATGTTCAAAGACATTATGTACCTCTTGCTCGGCGCTGAGGTACGACACGACTACTGGGGTACCGGCAGCCTCGGTATACTGATCATTGAAACAGACGGTGGCATCGAACCGGCCGATTCTCTCAAGATTTGCGGCAATGAATTTACCAAGCTGGGGATGAACATTTTTAAGGACAGTCTGGACGATGCCCTGAGCCAGGAGCTTCCCCAACTGTATAATCTCAGCAAACAAAAGGTATGCAGAAAGTGTAGTGCATGCCCGGTGCGGGAGATATGTGGCGGAGGCTTTTTTACCCATCGTTATTCAAGCCGGAATGGCTTTAATAATCCGTCTGTTTATTGTTCAGACCTGCTAAAACTGATCACTCATATACAAAACAGGATATTTGGCAACCTGCCTGCAACGTTGCTGGACCAGGCTAAGATTGTCCCGATCTCTTTTGAAGAAGCAAAAAGTGATATTGAGACTAACCTTTCCAATTATCCTGATCCGGTATATATAGAAGAACTGGAATCCTTCAAAAAAAGCTAAAGACGATGTTAACAGAGGATATTAAAATCTACTGTCCGGCCGGTCTGGAAACAGAAAACAGGATCTGGATCAGCAAAGGGCTGCAGAAGGCGCCTGCTACTGAAGATGGCTTTTCGTTTGAAAGCGACGCCTATCGGCCGGGACTTCCCTGGCGTGTTCCGGAAGCTGAAGAAACGGCTGTGTTATTCACAACAGATGCTGAGAGAACTCCATCCCGCACAATCGGGTTAAGCAAACTGCCTGAAGATATTGCGGATATCTTCATTCGTATAGGGTTGCCCGGGATCACCTCGGACGATGAGCTGAAAATACTTCGGAAGCATCATGCGGCCGATTATATCGCCGCCATGGAGGGCATGTATGCGTATATGGGCTCGTTCCAGTGTGACAGCCCGGAAGCTTTTAGTAAAATTGGTGTTGTTATCAATGAGCCCGATAAAAGAAGTGTGACGATCAACCTGAAAAATGGCTGTCTGACCGGTCTGCATTTAGATTCGTGGGACAGGCTGGATATCGGTAAGCTGGACACGGCCACCAACAGGATATGTTTCAACCTGGGGGCACAGGACCGCTTCTTCCTGTTTACCAACCTGTCGGTAAAGACACTCTGTGGTTGGGTGGAGCAGCAACTTTCTGTCAACCCTTATTTGATGAGCAAAAATGAGCTTTGCCAGTTGTTTTTTACCCACTGGCCTGAATACCCGGTGGTCAAGCTACGGGTGAAACCTTTTGAAGCGTATATCGCGCCTACGGAAAACCTGATTCATGATGGCTGTACGGAAGGCGGAAAACAAAAAGACATCTGTTGTACAGCAAGGGGATATTTTAATGTGGCCGACAATATAAAAAAGCATGTTCATGGACATTAAGCAGTTCGACAATCCAGTAGTTTTTTTTGATAATGCAATAGGGGACAGCTTTGTGGCATTGCCGGCTTTAAGGGCGCTGGCGCAGCTTGCAGAGGGACGGTTATCGCTGATTACCTGCGGTGGCAGATGCGGTAAAATCAATTTCACCATTTTTCGCGAGCTGGCAGTAAAACATATCTACGGTATAGATGTGGCGGAAACCGAGCGGGGAAAAGAAATTAATCCTGATGAACTTGGCGCCTGTCTTAATAACAGTGATCTGTTCATATACATGAATACCTGGATGCCGGCGGGAGAAGTGATGCAGCAGGTGCTCAGTTCTTTTGCCCCGAGGCCGTCCATAGGATTTTATAAGTATATGTCTGTGCAGATACCTTATGAGAAAAGCCTCCATAGCGCGGACCTATTGTTTCAGTTCCCGTTGTTTTTCAACAGGGAAACAGATATTCAGGATTTTGCCTATTCTCCTGAGCCGCCAACGGAAGTGCGCCGGCTTGTATGCCAGTTCAGGAATAAGTTTCCGGCAACAAGTAAGTTGCTCATTGTTCATGCCGATACTAAAACGAATAAAACATGGCCCTTTGAATATTATCCGGCGCTGTTGGACAGAATAATGGACACCATGCCGGAGGTGGTCGTTATTTTTATCGGTATTAAGAAGCCGGATGTCAGTAGCTGCAAACACGTTTCCCGAATACTGCGTTTTGAAGAAGCGCTGCCTTTTTCGATGGACTGGGCATTTGTTTCGATAGCAGATATTTTCCTGGGGGTTGATTCTGTCTTTCTGCATATAGCGGACCTCTTTCACGTGCCCGTGGTTAGTTTGTTCGGGCCCTCGTCAGTGCAGGAATGGGGAGTACGTTTTTCTGCGCACCATCGCTGCGTGGAAGCGCCCTCCGGAAATATGGAAGATATCACCGTAGATGCCGTATATAACGGCTTTTCTGACTTAATGACCTGTCAACCCATAGTGGTTCGCTCGTAAAGCAGGTTTAAACGGATAATAATGTTGAACAGAAAATTTCCTTTCTATGCGCAGCATGATAGCAATGATTGTGGCCCGGCTTGTCTGAAAATGGTAGCCAAGTACTATGGCAAGGATGTGGAGCTGGAGATGCTGCGTCAGTCGTCCTATATTAACAGAAATGGTGTCAGCTTGCTGGGGATCAGCCAGGCGGCGGAGCGTATCGGATTTCGCACGCTTATGGTGCAGACATCTTATGAAAAACTGTATGGAAATGTTCCGTTACCGTGTATTTTACACTGGAACCAGGAACATTTTGTCGTTTTATTTAAAAAAGAAGGCGCCGGTATCGGCGAAGGTGGGTGGTTGCTGCAAAAAAAAGCAGGAAAAAATGGTCATGGAGAAAATGTCAGTTTCTGGATTGGCGATCCCGCTCACGACCTGATAAAGATCGATAAATCCACGTTGCTCAAAAGCTGGATCAGCGACACCAGGGATAAAGGTGTTGCGTTGGTTTTATATCCGTCTCCTGAGTTTCTGGATGAAAGGGCCGTTACCGGTGTAAAGAAATATACCGGCCTGGGATTGTTGTTTGACTATGTCAAACCTTACAGGCGGTATATATTTCAATTGTTCCTAGGAATGATTTTAGGCAGTGTCATCTCACTCGCGCTGCCTTTCCTTACACAAACAATCGTAGACTACGGGGTAGGGTTTAAAGACCTCAGTATAGTTGTGCTGGTTTTGTTTTCTCAGCTGTTTCTGTTTGCGGGCAGCACGGTTATTGAGCTGTTCAGAGGCTGGATCTTGCTGCATATGAACTCCCGGATAAGTATCACTATTCTTTCCGACTTCCTGGCCAAATTAATGCGGTTGCCGGTGAAGTTCTTCGATACGCATACCACGGGAGATATTACACAACGGCTGCAGGACCACGGTAAAATCGAATTGTTCCTGACTGGTGTCACCATCAATACTTTTTTTTCGGTGGTTAATATTTTTGTATTTCTGATTATACTCTTTGTTTATAGCGCGAAAATATTTTTGACCTTTTTTCTGTTTAGCACATTATCTATTCTTTGGATACTCTTTTTCCTGGAAAAGCGGAAGCATGTTGAATACCGGCGATTTCAGGCGCTTCGGGACAACCAGGATTCTACCTACGAGATCGTAAACGGTATGAAAGAGATCAAACTGTATAACAGCGAAATCAGCAGGAGATGGATTTGGGAACGTATTCAGGTAAAGCTGTTTAAATTAAACATAACTGGTCTGAGACTAAGCCAGTACCAGGAATCCGGGTTTAATACCCTCACACAGTTAAAGAATATTCTAGTTTCTTTCTTTGCCGCCCAGGCAACAATAAATGGTGAGATGACGCTGGGCATGATGTTAAGCATTTCCTATATTATCGGGCAGACGAACAGCCCTTTGCAGCAGCTGGCCATGTTTTTCCGTTCTGCGCAGGATGCAAAACTGAGCATGGACCGCCTTCAGGAGATCCATAATAAGGAGAATGAAGACGAAAATCAAGCAGGGCAACAGATGGAAGGAGAGATGAGAGAGGACATAACGGGGGATATCGTTATCAGCAACCTGTCTTTTAAATATGGCGGTGCTCATTCTTCCTATGTACTGAAGGATATCAATCTGGTGATACCGGAGGGAAAGGTGACAGCGATCGTAGGGACCAGCGGCAGCGGGAAAACAACGTTGCTGAAGCTGATGCTGAAGTTTTATGAACCGGCGGAAGGAACGATCAGGGTCGGCAACCATGACCTGGCCCATTTGTCTTCCGGCGAGTGGCGGGAACATTGCGGCGCCGTGATGCAGGACGGATATATTTTCGGAGACACTATTGCGAGGAACATCGTCATTGATGGCAGCAGGATAGATGCCCGGCGTATGGACAATGCTGTGGAGATAGCCAATATCAAAGAGTTTATCATGAGTAAACCCATGAAGTACACTACCAGGTTGGGCAGTTCAGGAGGTGGTTTAAGCGCCGGGCAAAAACAAAGGATCTTAATTGCGAGGGCCGTTTACAAAGATCCGAAGTTCCTGTTGTTTGATGAGGCCACCAGTGCGCTGGATGCCAACAATGAAAGGGCCATTATCGAAAATCTCACAAAATTTTTCCAATCGAAGACCGTGGTGGTGATCGCTCACAGGCTTAGTACAGTGAAAAATGCCGATCAGATCGTTGTGCTGGACCAGGGGGAGATAGCCGAGCAGGGTACCCATGCAGAATTGGTCCAGCGGAAGGGAAAGTATTTTGACCTGGTAAAAAATCAGCTTGAACTGGGAAATTAGCAACAATATGCCGGATAGATTTGAAATAAGAAGCGAAGAGGTCCAGGAAGTGTTAGAAACGATGCCTCGTGGGATAACCCGTTGGGGGACCAGCCTGATGGCCGGTATTTTGGCGTTGTTGCTGCTGATAGCCGGTTTGGTGAAATATCCGGACGTGGGCAGATTTAATGTTGTTATAAAAATTGCCAACGATTCCTCTGGTGTGCCGCCTGGTTATCATCAGCAGGCATATGCGCAATTAAACCTGCCGCAAACGGATTTTTCCAAAGTAGCCGGAGGAAAAAAGGTGCAGTTAAAATTTCCTGCTTATCCTGTTCATGAGTTTGGCGTTGTAAATGGTACTATACCGCCGTTTAAGGCGACTGCCAATGAGGAGGACTTTACTGTGCCCGTCCGGGTGGAATTACCGCAGGATGGGCAGACGACCCGGCACAGGAAGATTGAGTATTTCAACGGTTTGCAGGCGGAAGTGGAGATTGTGTACGGACAGGCGTCGGTGCTGGAGCGGATGATCGGAAGACACTGGTAATAGTATGTTGTAAAAAGACAAAGATATGAAGGCATTCCTGTTTTGTACCAGCTATATCGCAGACCGGGGCCAGCATGTTCCCGGCAGATATATGAAGTATATATCCTTTTATCAATCCAGGTTGGCCGCCCTGGGTGCAGAACATCTTTTTCTGGTGAATGATGGAAGGGCTCATATTGATAAAATAGCAGGCAGTATGACAGCCGTCATTTCTGCGGAGACTCTTCCGGACCAACATCTGATGCCGGGCACGTATATGATCTCTTTTGAAAAAGGGCTGGGAAGGCCTTCTATTGACGATCACTGCGGATGGTGGAGAAGTTTTGTGTTTTCTTATACTATTGCCAGGAGGTACGGGTTTGATAAAATTATACATGTTGAGTCCGACTTTTTTCTGCTTTCAGAGCGGCTACTGTCATTCATCCGCAGTATCAGTTCCGGATGGCATTCCTTATGGAGCAGCAGTTGTAAGTGGCCGGAGTCTGGTATCCAGATAATATGCAAGGACCGGTTTGAAGAATTGTTTGTCGCGTCTGAGCAAGCCAGGAGCCTAGGGTATAACAGCTATTATCCGGCGGAGCATACCCTGCCGTTTTCCGCAGTGCACCGCCACTTTTTGGGTGACAGGCTTGACTGTCTGCCATCCGGGACCACTACCGCCGGGCAGGAGGTGTTTTTGAACTATGATTATATTGGTAATGTACCTGTAAATGACATCGTTGATGGAGAACAGATCAAGCTATAGGAGCGTCTGCATCTTATATGACTGCGGTAATGAAGGAGATGAGCTGGGAAATATCCTCAGTACGCATTTTCTGATTGGTCCGGTTCTGAAAGCATTGCAGGCGATGTTTGGAGATGAAATGATTTTTGTGGGGCGGAAAGCCATTGCAGAGGTTATTTTTTCTCCTGTCAGATTTAAGAAAATAGTGGAGATGGGTGTTCGTATTGATTCGGGGGTCAGAAGGGTTGACCTGCAAGGTATATTGAAGGAAATTCAGGAATGTGATCTGATAATTTGTTTAAACACCTGGATAGGCGGAGAGGGGGAGAATTTGAAGATGTTGCTGGAGCATTTGTCACCCCAGTGGTCAATTGGTTTTTATGATTTTTTTAAAGAGAAGCTAGCTTTTAACCCGGATATGCATTTTTGTGATATGATGTTTCAGTGTGTTGCGCTGATGGATCCATCTGCTGCAATAGCGGATTTTGTCCGCGGCCCAGAGGTGCCGCAAAGGGGGAGGGAGATTGTAAGGCAGTTTGTGGGCACCCTGAAGTCAGAAGGCGGGAGCATATTGGTTGTGGCGCCACACGCTACCTGCCAGAGGAAGGAAATAGCTTATTCCGTATATCCGGAGGCCTTAAAAAAAGTGTTAGATAATTTTGATAATTTAAGTATAATTGTACTATCTTCTGAGTTTCGATGGCCCTATTCGGACGCATATAAGGATAGGATTGTGATATTTGATCATTTCACTACTGAAGTAACCTGGTCTTTTGTAGCACATGCCGATTATTTTCTGGGCCCGGAGTCTGATGCCCTGCATATTGCTGATATTTACAGAATACCTTCTGTCGGCATTTTTGGGAAGCTGTCCCCTGTTCATTTTAGTGGCTTCAGATTCGCAGAGAACTATTCTTTACAGAGCAATGATTACGCGATGCAGGATATTACTACAGAACAGATCAGTGAAGCACTCCGGCAGCTTATTATGAAAACGCTTTAATATTCTACGTTATGCTTGCAAACTATCTAAAGTTAGCCCTCAGAAACCTCCGCTTTAAAAAAGGGCAGTCTTATGTTTTTATCAATATTTTAGGTCTTGCAGCAGCTATTGGCGTCGCGCTGCTTTTGTTTGCAGTGGTCCGGTTTGAGTCAAACTACGATTCCTTTCACAAGAGGGGCAAAGATATATACCGTATTGTCACAAAGGATGCTTTTTCCGGAGGAGAGGCTTTTAAATCCGGGGTGCCTTACCAGCTGGCGGATTATGTAAAGTTAAACCTGCCACAGGTAAAGCGGCTTACATCCATCGATGCAGTGTATGGCAGCCAGATCATTGTTCCTGCAGGTGCGGGAGTGGGTACATCTGATGGAAAATACAAGGAAGATGAGGGTGTTTTTTTTACGGGCCCGGAATACTTTGACATATTTGACGCTGTGTGGTTGTCCGGTAATTCTGCTGCGCTTGCCGAGCCTAATACAGTCGTGCTGAATAAAACAGTTGCGGCAAAATACTTCGGGCAATGGCAGAATGCTATAGGACGCTATATTCGGATGGACCAGACGTTGATGCTCCAGGTGGCAGGTGTGATCGAAGATTTTCCGGCCAACAGTGATTTCCCTATGCGATTGATCGTGTCATACGGTACCCTTAAAAACAATGCCGGTAAATATGGATATGACCAGAACCTTGATTATATAAACAGCAGTCACCAGTTGTTCATGCTCATGCCGGGCAATACTAACGAAGAACAAATCAATGCACAGCTAACAGAGTTGTCCAATAAGATGTACGCCAATAAGGGGGGCATTGGAAAGTTCCATTTTTTGCTGCCATTAAAGGAGAATCATTTTGACAGCCGCTTCAGTAACTTCGGAGATCATACAGCGAGCCGGTCAACCCTACGGATATTGGCGTTAATTGGCCAGCTGATTATTATAATGGCTTCGATCAATTTTATTAACATTGCCACTGCCAGGGCCAGTCACAGGGCAAAAGAAATTGGCATCCGTAAGGTATTGGGCAGCGATCGTCGCCAGCTCATTATTCAACTGCTGCTTGAAACCGGAGCGATTGTTCTCTTTTCTACCCTGTTAGGTGCACTGATTGCCGGATTGTTGCTGCCTCACCTGAACAATATGATCAATATTCATGCACATTTAATGTTATTGGATAAAAGCAACCTTTTGGTCCTGGTGTTGATCTTTATATCCGTAACGTTGCTGGCCGGTATGTATCCGGCTTTTGTGCTGTCAGGCCTTAAGCCTATCGCCGCCTTAAAGAGACATGTAAAAGGAAAGGCAGGGGGTGGCATCCAACTGAGGAAAGTGCTTGTGGTTGTTCAGTTTTCCATTTTACAAATGTTGATGATAGCAACAATTGTGATCATGACGCAGATGAATTTCATTCGTTATGCTGATTTGGGGTACGATAAAAGTGGCGTATTTATGGTCCCTTGTTATGCGGATTCAACAAATGCCTATCGGCTGCAGTCGCTCAAAAACCAGTTGCTCGAAGTTCCGGGGGTACAAGCCGTCAGCTTTGCTACAGACCCTCCTTCTTCTGACAATAACTGGAGCAGTAATTTTTATTTCGATCATTCAAAAAAGAATGTAGGCTTTAATGTTTTCCTGAAGTTTTCCGATGCAGATTATTTCAGGACCTTTGACTTGAAAGTTCTTGCAGGGAAGGCCTTTTCGGCAGGGGATACGACACGTGAATTTGTAGTGAATGAAACATTCGTTAGAAAGCTGGAGCTTAAAAATAACGAGGACATTATCGGTAAAACGATCCGGATCGGCACCGGGAACTGGTATCCTATTGTGGGGGTGGTGAAAGATTTTAAAACCAATTCGCTTCGTGAAGATATAAAGCCGATGGCAATTGCCATTAACAGAAGCGCGTATTCACAGATCAATATCAAGATGGCTGCCACTACCCATCTTCAGGAGCCGATCACACATATCAGTAATATCTGGCAGTCGTTTTTCCCTGACTATGCTTTTACGGGTGAGTTCCTGGATGAGTCCATTGCCCGTTTTTACCGGCAGGAAACCCAGCTGGCAGCGTTGTACAAAAGTTTTTCAGTGATAGCCCTGCTGATCTCATGTCTGGGCCTGTATAGCCTGATTGCTTTTATGACTTTGCACCGAAAGAAAGAAATTGCTGTTCGAAAGGTATTGGGCGCCAGTATAGGAGGTATTTTGCAACTCTTCTTAAAAGAGCTTTCCCTGCTCATTGGTATCTCTTTTTTAATCGCTATTCCAGTGGGGTATTGGGGCATTTCCAAATGGTTGCAGAATTTTCCTTATCATATTAATATCAGTATATTACAATTCGTGACAGTATTTTTTATGACATTGTTGATTGCACTGTTAACATCGGGTTATAAGGTGCTTAAAGCGGCATTGGCTAATCCGAAAGAAAGTTTGCAGGGCGAGTAGGCCAACGCTTTTTTGCATTACCCTTATTACACGTTATCATCATCATAGATTCTGCAAAGCACCCAGCCCGTATGGCGTTGGGTGCTTTTTTATTTGGACCTGTGTTCTGTATTCTTTATTCTCTGTTAACCCAATACCTCGTCCCGGTAAGAATCATTGTCAGAGATCCGGTATAGAACAGGACCGTCTCTATGCTGAGGCGGCCCTGGATACGGGCGGAAGTTCGTTGAGGTCTTATTTTTGAAAGTCTGATCCGCTTTTCTGCAAACGTACCCACAATAACGCCCCCAATATAAAAAACACACTCTCGATCACCAGCCATTGTGTTCCAAAAGCACCCAGCGGGCCTTCTACCGCCCAGGTGATGACCCTGGACAGGGCATAAAGTCCCCAAAGCCAACAAAGAAAAACAACCCCCTGCTGGATGTCCTTTATCGCCCAACGTACGAGCATGACCGTGATCGTTAATCCTACACCGCCATATACGCCTCTGATGGAACTAAATGCATCATTGTTGGGCAGCTTCACCTGTACCAGGTCCATGACTGCCTGCGGACTAAAAAAGCCCATCATGCTGACCATAAAAAAACTTCCCGCAGACAGAAGCAGGTAGATGCGGGATAGTACTTTAATTGTTCGGGAAAAATTCATATTGACACGTTTATAATGCAAATGTGGAAGTACTGCATTAATAAAATCTTTGTGCGTGTCAAGATTTTTGTACGAATAATTTACCTGGATAAATACAGTTTTTAGCCGGATGCCCGGTCGGTTGCCACGCGGTAATATGGATCTTCCATTATATTCACTTCAATCACCCCTTCTGCATTTTTAAGGAGTGTACGGCAATCTTCGCTAAGATGCTGGAGATGCAGTTTTTTATTTACCTTTTGGTATCGTTCCGTGAGTTTGTTGAGCGCATCGATGGCGCTCATGTCAGCAACACGGCTTTCTTTAAAATCGATGATCACTTTATCCGGGTCGTTGAGCACATCAAATTTTTCCAGGAAAGTGGTCACAGAACCGAAGAACAGAGGCCCGAAGATCTCATAGTGTTTGACGCCGTTTTCATCGGTGTATTTCCGGGCACGGATACGTTTGGCGCTTTCCCAGGAAAATACCAGCGCTGAAATAATGATACCTATCAATACTGCTAAGGCCAGATTATGCAGCCACACGGTGATACCGGCCACCAATATACCTACGATAATGTCATGGCGGGGCATTTTGTTGATGATGCGTAAACTGGTCCATTCAAATGTGCCGATCGCCACCATCATCATCACGCCTACGAGCGCAGCCATCGGCACACGTTCGATAATAGGAGCGCCGAAGAGGATGATCAGCAGAATGGTCAGTGCCGCTATGATGCCCGATAACCGCGCCCTGGAGCCAGCCGACAGGTTGACAAAAGACTGCGCGATCATGGCACAGCCGCCCATGCCGGTAAAAAAGCCGTTGACAACGTTGGCCGTTCCCTGTGCGACCGCCTCTTTGTTGCCTCGCCCTTTGGTGCCGGTGATTTCATCTACCACGTTCAGGGTAAGCAGGCTTTCTATCAGTCCCACGCCCGCCATTACCAATGAATAAGGGAAGATGACCTGCAGCGTTTCAATATTGAAAGGAACAGAAGGAATATGGAAAGGAGGGAAACCGCCGCTGATGGAAGCAATGTCCTTCACTGTTTTGGTGTCGATGGTGAACCCAAAAACAAGCAGGGAAACCACGATAATAGCTACCAGGGAGGCGGGTATGGCCTTCGTGATTTTAGGGAAGATGATGACGATCAGGATGGTTAATACCACCAGCGCCAGCATGGTCCATAGCGCCGGCCCGCTGAGCCATGCGGTGCCGCCCGGGACTTTAAACTGTTGTACCTGTGCCATGAAGATAACGATCGCCAGCCCGTTTACGAAGCCGTACATCACCGGTTGAGGGACGAGACGAATAAATTTACCGAGCCGGAATATACCAACGAGAATTTGAAATACGCCGGCCAGTGCCACCGCTGCAAATACATATTCCACGCCGTGCGACTGCATCAGGGCGATCAGAACGATCACCGTAGCGCCGGCGCCACCGGACACCATTCCCGGCCTGCCGCCAAAAACAGCTGTGATCAGCCCCATTAAAAATGCCGCATACAAGCCGGTCAAAGGAGATAATCCCGCCAGGATGGCAAAGGACAAAGATTCCGGGATCATGGTCATGGCTACGGTAAACCCTGCTAAAACTTCGGTCTTGTAATTGACTTTCTGCGAAAAGTCAAATAAATTAAAGTAGACCTTCATGCTGACGAAAGATTAAAAAATATTAAATAAACAATCATGTAACTGGACTGAACAGATAGCTATGGTCTGGCCGGAATGCCAGGCGGACGCTGGTGGCAGCGTATATACAATCAAGGTGGAGTAACCGGAGATGGTGTAGTCGTATTGTTCATTTCGTTGACGAAGGTAGTAAAAAGCAGGTAAAATGCAACACTAAACGGCAGTGGCTTGTTTATCTCCGGTTGAAAGCTTAGTTTTGAACGGACAACAACCGCGATAAAAATCAACCAGGAAATCAAGGACAATTGCCGGCAATAGCAGTGTTATACATATTAAGATGATGACAGACTACACCTTCTATGCTGATGAAGAGCTGGTTCAACTGATGGCCGCTGATGACCACGCCGCGTTTACTGAAATTTATAACCGGTATTGGAAACGCCTGTATGTGCTGGCCTATGACCGCCTGCATTCCCGTGAACTGGCGGAAGACGTGGTACAGGACGTGTTTACCGGTTTGTGGCAACGCAGAAGCCAGTCTGTTATCCGGTCACTGCCCGCTTATCTCGCTACGGCCAACCGTTATGCTGTATTTGCCCAGCTATCCAAAACAGCCCGTGTTACCACCGTGGAGGCGCTGCCCGAATCATTGCAGGCAGTGACGGATGAAACGGCGCAACTGCATTTTCTACAGCAGTCCATGGAAAACCAACTGAAGCAACTACCTGAAAAATGCCGCCTTGTTTTTAACTACAGCCGCCATGCCGGCCTTACCAACCGCGAAATTGCCGACCAGCTGCAGATCTCCGAGAAAGCTGTGGAGAAACACATTTCCAAAGCGCTGCAACGGCTACGTGTACAGTTCCGGAATTATTTCCATGCTATCTTCCTTTGTTGAAAATTTTTTTTCTTCGGGAGGTAGGGTAAGTACTCCGTTTCCACACTTACATAATATAACACCTGTAAATTCTAAAATGGATGGACAAGAACGAACTGGCTATGCTATCAGCAAAGTATCTGGCCGGTACCGCCAGTGAAGAGGAAGTGGGACGTTTGTTGCAGTGGTACAATGCCTATGATGCACAGGAACTGACAGCTTATGTGACGGTGGAAGGGGAGGAGACGGAAGAACGCCTGAAGGACCGGATGTACCTCCGCCTGCAGGCTGCCACGCAGCCTCCCGAACGCAGGAGGGCATTGTATATGCAGGGCTGGCCCGGGAAAGTGGCTGCTGCTGTGCTGGTGCTGGTGATGGCCGGTGGTGGGTACTATCTCTTTAATAAGGTACGTCAACCTGCTCCTGTTGCGGGTGCGGCGTCCCTGGCGGTACGTCCCGGAAGCGATAAGGCAACGCTCACGCTGGCCGATGGCTCCGTGGTAAACCTCGACAGCATCGGCACCGGAACGGTGACATTGCAGGGTGTGAAAATGGAGAAGACCACACAGGGACAGATCGTTTATAAGGACAATGGCAACGCGGCGGTGAACAACGTATTACGCACGCCGAGAGGCGGACAGTATAAGGTAACATTGCCGGACGGCACAGACGTATGGCTGAATGCGTCTTCTTCCATCAGCTATCCGACGGCGTTCTCAGGAAGCAGCAGAAATGTGTCTGTGACCGGGGAAGTATATTTTGAAGTGGCCGCGGACGCCGCCCGTCCGTTTGAGGTGAAAGTGAATGATATCAGTGTGCTGGTGTTAGGCACGCATTTTAATATCAACGCCTATGACGATGAGCAAACGGTCAAAACCACACTGCTGGAAGGGGCCGTGCTGGTAAGGACGCCCGAAGCGTTCAAACACCTGGAGCCCGGTCAGCAGGCGAAAATAAAGCCAGGCAGCAACCAGATCGAATGGCTGAAACATGTGGACGTAAACAGTGCTGTCGCCTGGAAAAACGGCTATTTTTCTTTTGACGACGCAGACATCCCTACCGTGATGCGGCAGCTGGCAAGATGGTATGATATGGATGTCGTTTATGCAGGGAATGTACCGGAAGGCACCTTCACCGGCGAGATCGGAAGAAACCTTACGCAGGACCAGTTGATGAAGATATTGAAACAGGCGAGAATTAATTTCAAACTGGAAGAAGGAAGAAGACTTGTTATTTATCCGTAGCAACCATTTATCAGAATCTATAACCAACCATTACCTACCGGTAACAGTAAAAACCGGTGAACCGTTTAACCGGGCCTGTACAAGGGCCTGAGCGATAGCTATCCATTAATACATGTTATGAAAGGAATGCAGCCCACCGGGTACGGGAGGCTTATGTTTCGTCCATAAAAAAACCTGGTGTCAAGATTGGCGTCCGCACCAGGTTTGACTGTTGGTTAACCCTTTTTCTGAACCCTTCCTGCTACCCTTTACAGGGTGGATGGGAAACATTTGTCAACCAAAAATCAACCTAAGGTATGAAAATTAATGTTGTCTGCAACAGGCACCAAACTTTTGTATCAACCGGGGGCGACAGGCCCCCGCTGGCCGAAAACTACCGTGTGACCAAAATCTGGAGAGCAATGAAATTGACCGCTTTTTTATTAACGGCGGCGGCGTTACATATCTACGCCACCGGGAAATCCCAGACCGTTACTGTGGCATGCAAAAACATGCCGTTACAACAGGTGTTCAGTGTGATCAAACAACAAACAGGATTCGTATTTTTTTACAGGAACCAGGATTTGTCAGATGTCCGCCCCGTATCTGCGGACATACGCGAACAACCGTTGAAAACCGCCCTGGCAAGGATACTGCTGGACAAACCCCTCTCATTTGACATCGAAGGCAATACGATTGTCATTTCCCGGAAACTGCCCGCCGCGGAAACAAAGCCGGAACAACCGGACCTGTTTCCTCCGCAGGACGTGCAGGGCAGGATCATCGACAAACACGGTGATCCGGTGCCTGGTGTCACCATCCGGGTGAAAGGCACCAACCTGGCTGCTATCACCGATCAGGCCGGCTTCTTTGTGCTGCGCAATGCAGATGCCCGGGCTGAACTGCTTGTTTCCTGCGTGGGCTTTGAATCAAAAAACATATCGCTCAACGGGAAAACAAAACTGGAAATACAGCTCAATGCCAAGGTGGATGACCTGAACCAATACGTAGTCGTGGGTTACGGCAGCACCAAAAGAAAAGACCTGACCGGTTCTGTCGCTTCCGTGAATGTGGAGGAAGTGAAGAACGTTCCTTTTGCCAGCATTGACCAGGCGCTGTCCGGCAAAGCAGCCGGCGTACAGGTCACCCAATCGGACGGTTCCCCCGGTGGCGTGGCCAAAATCCGCATCCGTGGCGGTACCTCGCTGCTAGGCGGCAACGACCCGCTATATATCATCGACGGGGTACAGGTGACCATTCAAAACCGCTATATCCAAAACCAGGCAGAAGTGGTGAACCCCATAGAAAGGGCCGGCAGCGATAATCCCAACAGTTCGGTGAACGGCTCTTTTACCCGCGGACTTAACAGCCTGGCAGGCCTTAACATCAACGATATCGAATCCATCGATATTTTGAAAGATGCTTCCGCCACCGCTATCTATGGCTCCAAGGCTGCCAATGGCGTAATCATCATCACCACCAAAAAAGGTAAACTGAATCAGAAACCGGTGCTGGAAGCCAATTACTACGCCGGTGTCAGTCAACCTATACGCGAAAAACTGTTGAATGCGGAACAGTATGTAAACCTGTTACAGGAGGCAGCCCGCACTAAAAACGCCGTCAGGGCCGCAGCAGGGCAGGACCCGGACCCTATGGCCACCAACGTCATCAACCATCCCGAAAGCCTGGGCACTGCCAACACCGACTGGCTTAAGCTGGTGCTGCGGAACGCTATGACCCACAATGCTGATATTTCCGTACGGGGCGGTGGCTCCGGTTCCCGCTATTATACGTCCCTGGCCTACTCCAAACAGGACGGGGTGCTGAAAGGAACTGATTTTTCCCGCATCGCCGGTAAAATCAGCCTCGATAATGAAATCACCGGCAAGCTGCGTATCATCACCAACCTGGACTATGGTTTCACCAAAAACAATATCACCAACGGTATATACCCTGCTGCCATGTATGCGCCGCCTACCTTGCCGGCGTTTAACCCCGATGGCACACCCTACCAGTTCCTCGGTTCTCAGATCGGGGGATACGATTACCAGGGGTTCCAGAACCCTATGATATTACTGGACGGTATTAACACGGGCAAAACCGCCTCGCTCATCGGTTCACTCTCCGGTGATTATGACGTGCTGAAAAACCTGAAATTCAGAAGCACCCTTTCGGTGAACTATAACAATTTCCATCAGCAGAACTATGTGCCCAGCACGGCAGTCATCGCCTCCGCCAGTGGCGTGAGCAGTTCCAACGGCGGTACCGCTTCCCAGGGCCAGACGGAAGATGTGAACCTCTTCGTGGAAAATACCCTCACGTGGGACAAGCAGTTCAATGAAAACCACCGGCTGAACCTCCTGGGCGGTACCTCCTGGCAGAAATACCGTTTCAACTCTTTCTCTGCCAGCGGCCAGGGTTTCCCGGATGATAAATACCTGAACAATATCTCGTCCGCTGCCATTACGCTTCCTGCCACAGGCAGCTCCGGGCAGAATGCATTGCTCAGTTTTTATATGCGCGCCAACTATGCGCTGAAAGAAAAATACCTGCTCACCTTCACCGGCCGTTCGGATGCTTCTTCCAAGTTCCCGGCGCACAACAGGGTGGGATATTTCCCTTCCGGTGGTGCCGCGTGGCGGGTTTCAGAAGAACCATTCATGAAAAAGGCCGCATGGGTCAACGAACTCAAACTGCGTGTCAGCGCCGGTTATACCGGTACACAGAACTTCGGTGACAACCTGTACTACACATTGTACACGCCCGGTTCCTATGGAGGCGTCAACGCACTTATTCCTTCGCAGCTGGGCAATAGCAAGATCAAGTGGGAATCTACCTTGCAGAAAGACCTGGGGCTGGACTTTGAACTGTTTGGTTCCCGTCTGCGGGGCGTGATCGGGTATTATGAAAAGATAACCACCGGTTTGTTGTTGTCTACACAACTGCCGCCCAGCTCTTCCTATAGCAGCGTGATATCCAATATCGCCACCATCAGCAACAAAGGGCTGGAGATCGATCTCCGTACGGATTTCATCAAACAAAAATATTTTCAATGGACAGGCGCCCTGAATATTTCCGGTAACCGTTCCAGGGTTGAAGATATCAATAATGATTTTTCAGACCCGAATGACGCGGGCGCCACGTACCTCAGCGCTAATGCGGTGGTGCGGAAAGGAGAGCCGCTGGGGCTTTTTTACGGCTATAAACAAACCGGTATTATCCGTGACCAGAAGCAGCTGGACGAGTACAAGAAGGTATTTGTATATGCGAAGTACTTCGCGCCTTACCTCGGCATCGGCGATGCCATGTATGAAATCGGCGACAACGGGTTCTATAAACAGGATGTTATCGGTCAGGCGCAGCCTAAGTTCTACGGCGGTTTTACCAACACGTTTACCTACAAGAATTTTAGTCTGATCACCCTGCTTACCTTTTCTTATGGTGGGCAGATGTTATATATCGCCGATGTGCAGAACAAAAATTTCGAAAGTTTCGCTAACCGCGGCACCAGGATACTGCAACGGTGGACACCGGAAAACCCTTCTGCGGAAAGGCCCCGGCTTATATTGGGAGAGTATGGCGCCAATACCAGCAGCGCTGAAGTATATGATGCTTCCTACCTGAAACTGAAGTCCATTACCATTACTTACCAGTTGCCCGCCCGTACCGCCGCCGGCATGCACATCCGTGATGCTTCGGTATATGCTTCGGCCACCAATCTGTTCACCATAACAAAATACCCTGGTCCGGACCCGGAGGTGAGCAATAACCCTTACAGCCTGATCAACGGCAGCAGCGATGTCAGCACATTCCCTACCGTAAAGCAGTTTAACCTGGGCCTGCGTTTCGGATTTTAAAACTATTAAACCAGCTAATGATGAAAAGGATCATATATACGTTTACGTTACTCAGCACAGTGGTGATGACAAGTGTGTCCTGCAAAAAGGAACTGGGAAAATTGCCGGAAAACGCCAAAGTGGATGGCAACACCATCATCGACCAACGGACGTCTGAAATAGCGCTCAACGGCGCTTATTACCGGTTTGCGGCGGTGAGCGGCGATAATATCACGAAATGGTTTGAACACGAGGTGCCGCCTGCCATGTTTGCAGGGTATATGGGATACGGTTACGGGGCAGATCAGGCGGAGATAGATAATAACTACGCAAAGTCCGGTTATGCGAACATCTACTGGACATCCTCCTATCAGCTGATCAATGCTGCCAATGGGGTCATCAAGGGCGTGACCGCGCTGGATGACAAACGTTTCACCGGCAACCGTAAAAAGGAGGTGCTGGCTGAAGCGCGCTTCCTGAGAGCATATGCGCATTTCAAGCTGCTGAGTTTCTTCGGGCAGTGGTTCGACCTGGGCAGCCCTTACGGAGCGCTGCTCCGCGAAGATTTTACACAGGTGGACGCTTTGCCGAAAGCCCGCAGCTCAGTGAAAGACAGTTATGCTTTTATCCTTGCCGATGTAGATGACGCCATTGCCAATGCCCCCGCGGAGAACCCGGCGTGGTACGCCACACGCTGGGCGGCCATGGCGCTCAAAATGCGGGTGCTGATGAGCCACGGGCAGCCGGAAGACTATAAGCAGGTAGCGGACCTGGCAGATTCCATTATCCTTCGCAGTAAATACACGCCGGAGCCACAAACGAAAGATATCTTCTACCTGAAAGGCCTGGGCAGCACCGAGGTTATACTGGGCGTCAAACCACAACAAAACCAGGAGAGCTTCTATTATGTGCTCAGCCGGCAATACTGGCCGGGGGCCTCTTCGCTGTACGTAGCTAAAACAGCATTAAAAGACCTGTTGCAGAATGATCCGCGCGCCTGGATGATAGGCACCGAAAACCGCTATACGAAAGGCACGTATTACTTCCTGAAATATATCAAACAGGGCGATGCGCCTTCTGTGTTGTCCGAAACGGCCTATGCTTTCCGGTTGACAGAAGTGTACCTGCTGAAAGCGGAAGCTATCGTCCGTTCCGGTGGCAGTTTACAGGCCGCCCGCGATATCCTTAGGGCGGTCATGGGCCGCGGCGGTGTAACTGATTTCAGTGCCGTAGACAACGCGGTATCTGTCAATGACCTGCTGAAACAACTGTACCTCGAATTCGTGCGAAACCTCGTGGCCGAAGACGGGCAGGAATGGATGGCGCTGTTGCGCCTGCCTTCTTCGTTGATACAGGAATTAAGGCCAACGGCCAACGATAAGGTTAAATATATTTTGCCAATACCACATAGCGAGTTCCTCTACAATCCCGCTATCGGTCTGCAGAACCCGGGCTATCAGAAATAATTCACTTTAAATACCAAACGATGCATACCCACACTAAAATCTTCATGGCCGCCTTGTTACTGGCAGCAGGCTGTAAACAGGCCACCACGCCGCCGGCCACGCTTACGGCAGAACTGACAGGACTGAAAGACACGGTTGTTTTCATCTCCGTGCCGGTAGCTGATTCTGCTAAAACCGATACCGTGGCGGTGAAAGATGGCCGGTTCACCTGGACCGGAAACATTACCGAACCGCAGAAAATTTTTATCGGTACTTCCACCCGTTATCTGCAGCTGTTCATGGAGAATGCCGCCGTAAGCCTCAAAGGCAACATGGATTCGCTGGACAAGATGAAGATCACCGGTTCTGCCACGCAGGAGGCTTATGAGGCCTACGAAAAATCCATTGCGGATATTACTGACCAGCAAGATGTACTGTACCAGCAGTACCCGCAGGTGAAGGGAAACGATTCGGCCCAGGCAGTGCTGGAAGCTAAGATAGATGTGCTGCGCCAGCAACGGCGGGAGCGGAGCAAACAATACATTGCTGCCCATCCGGAAAGTCCGGTAAGTGTGGACCTCATTGCGGACATGGCTGTCATCGGCGAATACGCGCCGCTGGACAGCCTGTACCGCCAACTGGCGCCGGCAGCGCAAGAAACAGCCGCAGGCACACGCCTGGCCAAACGGCTGGCTATACTAAAGAAGAGCGCTGTCGGTCAGCCGATGATCGACTTTACCCAGGCCGATGTCAACGGCAAACCTGTACGCCTGTCAGATTTTAAAGGCAAGTATGTGCTGCTCGATTTCTGGGCCAGCTGGTGCGGCCCGTGCAGAGCCGAGAATCCGAATGTCTTAAAAGCTTACAACACTTTTAAGGATAAAAACTTTACAGTTGTCGGCGTATCGCTGGATGATAAGGCCGATAAGTGGAAACAGGCCATCGAACAGGACGGTATGCCCTGGATGCAGGTGTCTGACCTGAAAGGGTTTCGCAATGAGGTGGCGCAGCAATACGGCATACAGGCCATACCCTGTTCCTTTCTCATCGATCCGCAGGGGACCATCATCGCGAAAGACCTGAGAGGAGCCGCGCTGCATACCAAACTGGCGGCCACGCTTCAATGATTTTTTAATAATAAATAACACCATATGAAAAATAACTGGGTTCTTTTTTCTTTGCTGCTGCCCGCTTTACAGGCAGGCGCACAAAATAAGCAGGCTTTTACTTTAAAGGGAGATATCAAAGGACTGCCTGACCGCTACATCTACCTCAGCTATCCGGAGGGCGCCGCCGTATATAAAACAGACAGCGTGATCACACACAGCGGTAAATTCACTTTCACTGGTACGGTGGAACAGCCGGTGCAGGCCCGGTTGTACACCGACAAACAGAAAGCCATGTATGGGGAAGGAGATGCGGCCTCCTTTTTTATAGAGCCTGTGCCTATGCAGCTGAAGTCGGCCACCGGCAAACTGAAAGACGCCAGACTGACTGGCTCCAAAGTACAGCTGGAACAGGATGAACTGGAGGCAATGAGAGCGCCGGTGATGAAACAGCTGAGCCCATTGTCAGCCGCCTATCGTAAGTTGAACAATGAGTACATTGCCGGTATGAGGGCTAAGAAGATAGACGCCGCGCTGAAGCCGCTGAAAGATAAAATGGATAAGCTGAAAGACCAGATGGAGCCGCATTATGAGGCCATGGAGAAAATCGATAAGGCGTTCATCGATAAATATCCCAACTCTTACGTCAGCGCACAGTTGCTGCGCTTCCGTGTAAGCGGTATCCCGCTGGCGGAAGGGGAAGCCTACTATGCCCGTATGTCGCCGGAAATGCAGCAGAGCGCCGATGGCAGGGAGATCAAAAAAGAACTGGAGGGTCTGCGTGCCGGTTCACCGGGAAGCGTGGCACATGTTTTCACCAAAACGGACATCGACGGCCAAACGCTTAACCTAGCCGATTTCAAAGGCAAATACGTGATGCTTGATTTCTGGGCCAGCTGGTGCGGCCCCTGCCGCAAAGGCAACCCACATCTGAAAGAACTGTATGGCAAATACAAAGACAAAGGCTTTGAGATCATCGGCATTTCAGACGACGATTCCAATCATGCTGCCTGGAAGAAAGCGGTGGAACAGGACGGCATCGGTATCTGGCGTCATGTGCTGCGTGGCCTCGACTGGGAAAAAAGGAAGAAAAACCTGCCTAATCCCGAAGATGTCAGCGATGACTACGGCATCCATTCCCTGCCCACCAAAATCCTCATTGACCCGCAGGGCATGATCATTGGCCGCTATGGCGGTGGCGGCGAAGATGACGACGCCATGAACAAAAAGCTGAAAGAGCTATTTGGCGCATAACCCCAAAAGCCTTGTGAACGCATCGTTTACAAGGCTTTTTTAATTCCGCATTCGGAAGTATATTTGGCTATGGACACTCATACACACGATCAGCGTATCGCTAAAATGACTTTCGCTTCTGTCTATCCTTTGTTACTCGCAAAGGTGGAACGGAAGGGCAGAACAAAAGAAGAGCTGCATCAGGTGATCACGTGGCTGACAGGCTTCGATGATAAGCAGCTGGACAAACTGATAAAGGAAAAAGTCACTTATGAAACCTTCTTCCAGCGTGCATCGCTGAATCCCAACGCCGGCCTCATTACCGGCGTCATCTGCGGTTACAGGGTTGAGGATATCGAAAACCCGCTGACGCAACAGGTGCGTTACCTGGACAAGCTGGTGGATGAATTGGCGAAGGGGAGGAAGATGGAGAAAATTTTGCGGGGGTAATCTCAGTATCTGTAATTACCTTGTAGAAAGAATAATTTTTGGCTTCAACAAATAATCTTATATTCGAATAAGGCTCAAAATAACCCAACATGTATCTTTATTTGGCAGATTAGAGATTCAAATATTGTTCGTTAACCAGTTATACCGGTTGTACTGTAGAAGCTCCATTAGTAAAATTTACGGATTGTTAAAGAGTATGTTGGTTTAGCTGACTATAGGGAGATATATGGCGCGAAATATGGCCATTTTATTTAATCCCTTTTAACCTCTAAACTATTAAATGCCATGAAAAGATTTGCATTTTCAGTAGTAGTGACATTACTTGCCGTTTTGTCTTTTAATACTGTTCAGGCGGCGCAGTGTTTTTGTATAGAGTGGATTATCCAGCCTTACGAATTTATAGCCTGGGAGTATTGGTCCAGTTCGGGTGATTGTAGCAACCCCGATGCGGGTCTCGCATTGGGAAGGCATTATCAGAATGATGTATTAATAGATTATCACTATAGAGATGCCGCAGGCACCTACTACTATTGTACCCATTAAATGTATTGAACTGAAAATTACTTTAAAATAATACTAAAGTTATGAAAAGGTATCTGTATTTAACTACTGTAGTGGCAGTTCTAAGTTGTAACAATAATGTCAAGGATAGAACAGTTCCACCAAAGCCTGAATCAGTAAACCTTGTTAAAAAAGATAAAGATGACGCAGAGGTGCAAGGAGCCAGGTTGGGCTATAAACAACTCCCACCACTAATAAAATATTTGACATCGGCGGAAACTGGTATAACTGATCCTGTCCAGAATATTAAAGCACAGGAAGATTTTTTGAGTGAAGGACTTCCCGTAGGTGCAAGTTTGTTGGAATGGAAGGAGAAACAAGGTAATTCCTGGGAAAAAGCTGATAAGCTGTATGCTGATTTTGTTAATCAGCACAAGGACCATAAATATATAAGTGATTTCAGGCAATATGGAGCTTACGTGATATTGGTGAAGTTAAATTTATTGGGTGATGATTCACCTGAAGGTCTGGAAAAAATTTATTTTTATTTAAATGAACTGGTAAAAGGCAACAGTATCAATACGCCATTAATATCCTATGGTTTAAGCAAATTGAAGGAAAAGCGATTTCCAGAGACTAAAATAAGTGACCTCGCCAATAAGGTAAAGGACAATTTGCAAAGTAGCAGTCGTTTTACAAGTTTTAAAAGTAATCTGAAGCAATCCATCAGTCAGCCATCTGCCAAAAAGAAAGAGCACGCGGCTGAAGAAGAGAACCATGTTAAAATTTATCAAATGATAGAAGAAGGGGAGAATAATATTAAATTATTGGCCCAATCCCATAAATAAACATATCATAATATCAGCCGTATACCCACTGCAAGCGGATATACGGCTGATCATAAATCAATATCCCGGGTTTTGTGTTAATCCCGGTTCTATTTTCAAACTACCGGAGTGGAACGGCCACAGGTAGTTACGCGCTTGAAAAGAGCGGTCTTCTATCTTCAGGGAAACCAGGCTGCCGTTCACCAGCCGGGTATGTCCCAGTGCGGGTTTGGTCATTACCTGGTCACCGATTTTCCACCTGAGGATGTCATCATATCTTACGCCTTCTCCTGCCAGTTCTGTTCTTCGTTCATTTCTGATAAGGTCGGTCCATTGTTGCTGCGTATAGGCGCTGTATTTAGCCAGCGTTACGTCTGCTTCGGTCATGTCGAGGCCGGCCCTGGCCCTGAGCTGGTTGATACAGCTTTTGGTGAGGTTATCGATTTTGTTCTGCATGATCGTGGCTTCTGCATATGTCAACAGTACCTCTGCATAACGCAGTATCGGGAAATGCATATTGCCGGCGTCGCGGAAGGCATCAGTTTCGTCTACGAATTTCCGGAACCAGTAGCCGGAGCGGCTGGCGCGTTCTTTTTCATAGAACATAGGGCTGTTCTGGTCATAGATGTTGATCGGCTCGTTGACGAACATATCGCCCTGGCCCATGATGCTGGCGGCATAGCGGGGATCACGGTTCAGTTTGGGGTCCAGTTCGTAGTCCTGTTTGCTGTGATAGGGGCACTCATCGATCTTATTGCCCTGTAATGTCCAGTAGGCGTCTACCAGTGATTTTAAGGGCACGGCGTACGACTGGCCTTTGCCCGTCCGGAAATGTGGTCCCAGGTGCTCAAAAGAGTTCGTGCCGCTGTTACCATGACTGGGCATGTCCATTGTTATGATAAACTCTTTGTTGATTTTATCGCCCTTATAGTTGAACAGGTCACGGTACACCGGGTACAAGGAGTAATTGCCGCTGTCCATGATCTCTTTGGCCAATCGTGCCGCCAGCTCATAGCGGCCATTGTACAAGGCGTAACGCATGATCAGGGCTTTAAGCGAGTATTTGTTGAACATATAGCCGTCGGAGTTATATTCCTTGTCCGGCAGGGTGTTGGCGGTGGCTTCCGCCATCGGGAAAAGTGTGTTGAGTATTTCCTCTTTTGATTTAGCCGGTTGTGTTACCTGTGAGATGTCTACCGGTTCGAGATAAAAAGGGACATTGCCCCAGCGGGACACTATCCTGAAATAGTGCCAGCAGCGGAGGCCTTCCAGGATGCCTTTGTATTTGGTGCGGATGGCCTCATCTTCCACATAAGGCGTATTGATGCTTTTCAGGTAAGTATTCAAACGGCCTATGTGTTTCATGTGGATGGTGTAGTAATATTCAAAGGCGCGGGTGTTGGCATCGTAGCTGCCGTTGGCAATGCGCTGATGATTATCGCCTTCCACTCTGCTGTAGGCGTTGTCTGATTTGCTGTCTTCCATGTAGAAGAGCAGCCTTCTGTCGCCCTGGTTGGTAAACACGTCCAGGTAGGTGCTGTACACAACGCGCCGCAGGTCTTCTTCTGTATTAAAGAATTCATCAAACTTAGTGGCGGTGGGGTCCGGTTTGTCCAGGAATTTCTGGCATGCCGGCATGATAGCGGAAAGTAAAACAAGTAGGATAAGTCTCTTTTTCATCGTATGCATATTTTGCAGTGGATTGAAATAAATTTTCGTGGGTGCCACAACGTGACTAAAACAGGGTGGCCCTTACGCCCAGGCTGTACACGGCCATGCGGGGATAGTTGCCATTGCCGCCGTCACGCTCCGGTTCCAGTCCTTCCCATCTGGTGAAAGTGATGGCATCCTGTGCGTTCACGTATACACGTACGTTGCGGATGGTTTTGCCCTGTAACGGGAACGTATATCCCAGTTGGAGTACTTTCACGCGGAAAAATGCTGCGTTGCCCAGCCATATGTCGCTGAGGTAGGCGTTGGTGCTGGAGCCTGTCCATACCCTGGGGAACCTGCTGTCAGGTGTCTGTGGTGTCCAGCGGTTGTCTGCATAGTACTGTTGCGGTTTGCCCAATGAATTGCTGCTGCCGTCCACCAGGATGGGATAACCTTCCATACCGTTGAGGCGGCCGGTCCTTTTTCCAACGCCCTGGCCCAACAGGTTAAAGTCCCAGTTTTTGTATTGTAAGGCCAGCGTAACGGAATAGTTCAGATGGGGGAAAGGATCGCCGAGGTTGATCCTGTCGGCATCGTTGATGATGCCATCACCATTCTGATCGATGTATTTGATATCGCCGGGGAGCGTGTTGGGAAGTTTAGCGGGAGTATTGTCCACATCGCGCTGATCACGGAAGAAACCATTGGCTTTATAACCATAATAGTTATCGATGGCGATGCCCTTGTACCATATTTTGTCGTTGTCATCTTTGAAGATGAGGGTGTCTCCGTCGCGGTAGCCGGCTTTCAGCACTTTGTTCCTGTTGTCGAACAACATGGCGCCGATGCTGTAGCCGAGGTTGCCGATTTTATCCTGCCACTGTACAGAAAGCTCGTAGCCGTTGTTTTCCACTTCTCCGATATTGAAAGCGGCTTCGAGGGAGCTGGAGCCGGTGATGGGCGGTACCGGGAACCTGGAATAGATGAGGTCGTAGGAGTTCTTTTTGTATACTTCTGCTGTCAGGCTTAACCGGTTGTCGAGTACCGTCAGTTCCAGGCCGATGTTTCCCTGTTTTTGTTTTTCCCAGGTAAAGTTCATGTTGGGCACACGCATCAGCCAGCCCCACTCGTTGACGTTCTCTTCCCACAGGTATGGGTCTACGTTTTCATTGCCGATGAGGCCATAGGAAGCCCTTAGTTTGATGTTGTTGATGATGCGGTTGTTAACCAGCCCCTTCATGAACTTTTCGTTGGTAACGTTCCAGGCGACAGCTCCTGCGGGGAAAAAGCCCCACTGCTTACCGGGTGCAAATTTACTGCTGCCATCGCCACGGGCGGTGAACTCGAGGATGTACCGGTTATCGAAGGAGTAGTTCAGTTTGCCGAAAAAGGAGGCTTTGGCTATTTCCTTATAGTCGGTGAAATTGAAGGTCATCACTTCCGAACCCGCGGTGACATATATCTTGTCGGCCTGATGGCGCAGGCTGCCGGTATAGTTCAGCAGTCCGCGGGCGGTCAGCTGGCTTTGGCTGACGTCCTGGTCGGCGCCGACTTCATTTTTCCATATTTTTACCGGTTTCCCGTTGCCGTCGTAGAATTTGAATGTCTCGCGCTGACGTTTGTTGGCCGATTTGCTGATCTGGTAAGACACGTTTCCTTCCAGGCTGAGGTGCTTGCTGATATTGTATCGTGGCCTGAGGTTGACGGAGCTGAAATCGTACAGGTTGTTGCGTGAGCCTCCCCGGTTAATGGAAGCTATCGGGTTCATATCATTGTACAGGATGTAGTGCTCGGGGATATCACTGGCAGGGTAGTATATCTGCTGCGCGGGATTCATTTTCCAGAGATTTTCGTACAGGCCTGTTCCATCGTCGTTTTCTTTCAGCCGGTTAATTTGCAGGCGGTGCGCGTAGAAGTCGGCCAGCAGCACGAATTTGTCAGCGATGTTCACATTGGTGTTAAAGCGGGCGGAGTATTTTCCGGAGCCTTCGTAGGAGTTAAGGCCGTTTTCTTTCAGGTATCCCATCATCAGGTTAAAAGAGCCGATACCGCCGCCGCCGGACACGCTCATGGTCACGTTTTGGGAATTGGCTTTACGGGGCATGCCTTCTTTCAGCCAGTCTACGGAAGGTGTTTCACCGGATTCCATTTTGCTGATGTCCTGATCGGTATAGAGCGGTGTTTGTCCCTGGAAGGTGCGGGCTTCATTGTTAAGCCGCATGTAGTCCACGCCGTTCACAAATTTGGGCAGGTCGATGGGTTGTTGTAAGGCGGCCCAGGTGTTGACGTCCACTTTGAAGCGTCCCATCTGTCCGCGTTCTGTTTCTATAATGATTACCCCGTTGGCACCCCGTGAGCCGTACATAGAGGCGGACGCTGCATCTTTCAGCACAGTGATGCTTTTCACCTGGTTGGGGTCTATGTCGTTGAGGCTTTGTTCCATCCCGTCTACAATGACGAGGGGGCTGGCATTCTGCAAGGTGCTGATACCCCTGATGGTGATGCCGGGCACACTGCCGGGGAGGTTGGTGGTTTGCTGGACCGTCACGCCCGGAACGGTGCCGGTAAAGGCTTCCTGCAGTTTAGCGATGGGCCGGGTTTTGGTAAGTTTTACATCTACCTGTGCCACGGAGGAGGCCACGTGCCGGCGCTCTACTTCAGAGAAACCCATTACTACCACTTCAGACAGGTTTTTGGTGCCCGTTTTTAACCGGACCTCCATGTTGGTGTGTAGTTGGGCGCTTACTTCCGTGGGTTGAAAGCCTACAGCGCTGATGATCAGGGTGACGGCTTCCTTGGGGATTTTGATTTCGAAGCGGCCGTCGTTGCCGGAGGCCGTGCCGATGTTGGTGCCTTTGATGAGGATACTGGCGCCGGGTATGGGTTCGCCTTTTTCATTGCTGACCCTGCCGGTGGCCACCAGGGAGGAATCTGCCGCGGCAGTGCTGCGACTGTTGAGCAGGATGCGGCCGTTGTTGATGGTATAACGCACCGGCTGGTCGCGGAGGGCTATTTCCAGCACATGCTCCACAGAAGCGTTTTTTACATCGATGGTGACAGGCCTGGTGACGGCCATCAGGCTTTCGCTGTAGGCCACTGACATGCCGGTCTGGCTGGCCATTTCTTTCAGCACCTTTTTGAGCGGTGCATTTTTTTCCGATAGCGTGATCTGCTGCGATAAGGCTACGGCACTGGTTTGCAGGCCGACCGCCAGCAGGAGAAGGGCGGTAAATCTCATAACGTAGAACATTTTGGTTGAACAGAGCGGTTTTAAACCACAACCCGTTTGGGTGCAGTCGTGTTAGGTTTTTTCATTGTGATTTATTGATACTTTATATGCTTACATGGGCTGGCACTTTTTACCTGGTTGATATTACTTTGATGGTCCTGCCTTCCAGTTTCAGTTTTACGTTGTCTGTTTCCAGCATTGGTAATACCTGCTGTAGTGGCAGATTTCGGTTGATATAACCACCGAGGCGGTAGTTTTCCGGTATGGCCTGGTCATCGGCTTCCACATCATACCATCTCGACAGCTGCCTGAGTATGCTGCCGAGGCTGGCATTTTCAAAGTTGAAGAAGCCTGTTCTCCAGGCGGTCGCTTCCCGGAGGTCTGCTGGCTGCACGGAGAGTGACCCGGTGGAGTTGTTCACTGCGGCGGCTTGTCCGGCGCGCAGGTAGCTTTCATTGTCGCCGGATTTAACTTTCACTGCTCCTGTTATCAGTGTGGTGCGGGTCACCGGTTCGTCGGCATAGGCCATGATGTCGAAGCTGGTGCCCAGTACCTGTACTTCAGTATTGTTCACTTTTACGATAAACGGTTGGCCCGGAACAGGCTTGATTTCAAAATAGGCCTGGCCTTTTATTTCCACGGTGCGGTTGTTGGCAGGGAAGGCCGTAGGGTAACGAAGGCTGGATGCGGCGTTTAACCATACCCGGCTTCCGTCGGGCAGTACTACGTTGAATTGTCCGCCACGCGGCACGGCCAGCAGGTTGTAACTTACAATGGAGGAAGGGCCGGCAGTAACAGGGTATAGCAGCTGTCCGTTATGTTGCTGCACCGTAACGTCTCCTTGTTGGAACACCTGGTTGCCGGTGCTGTCCAACGTCACCACGGAGCCGTCTGACAGGGTGAGCTGCGCTTTGTTGCTGCCAGGGGTGCCTGCCCGCGGGGCATGCTGTTGCGCTAGTGCAGGAGCGGCGGGTGGGCGGGTAGTATAAAAGATAGTGGCCGTTGATAACAGTATCATAACGGCTGCGGCTGCACTCCATTTCAGATACCGGAAGGAGCGCACGGGCACCACCTTGTTCCGGCTGATTTCCTGCAGCAGCCTTGTCTCAATACGGTTCCCTATGGCTTCGGGCACGGTATGCTCTTCGCTCATGACACGTTCAAATTCCTGTTGCATGGCCGTCAGCAGGGGCCGCTTCGATCCGGACGTGTTCAGGTACCCGAACAGCTCATCCAGCTCTTCCCGGCTGCATTGGCCATCCAGGTAGCGCTGTAACAGTTGCTGGTGATAATTTTCTGGTTGCGGCATATTCGTTTCCCCCCATTGAAAACAAACGGGTACTATATACTATCCGAAAATGAAAGTGGAGGGTACCCCTGTGAAGAAATTTTTTTAATAAAAAGCGGAGACCAACCAAATGGCCATAAAAATGTCACCATGACGGTACACATAATCTTCGATGAAACGCATGCCCAGTACCATGTGTTTTTTTACCGCGCTGCGGGAAATGCCCAGCAGGGCTGCCGCTTCGTCGTAGCTTTTCCCTTCCTGGCGGCAAAGGCGGAATACTTTCAGCCGCTGGGCGGTCAGCTTGGACAATGCTTCTTCGAAAAGACGCTCATATTCCTTGGTCCGTACTACTTCATCGGAATTCGCCGGGTCGATGCCCGCCAGTTGCTGGTATAACTGTTCCCGCATTTGTCCGTCGGTGGCCAGTTTAGATATGGTTTTAAAGACATGGTTGCGGGCGATACGGTAAAGGTACCCGCTGAAAGACAGCTGGGGGTTAATACGCTCCCTTATCTCCCAGATTTTGAGAAATACATCGTGCACGAGGTCTTCCGCAAGGGAAGGCACCTTACAGAAGCGCAGCAGATAGATGTATAAAGAGGGATGGTAATGCCGGTAGATACTCGAAAAAGCCGATTCATCTCCCTGGATCATCCGCAACAGCACTTCTTCCTCCATGGACATACGCTCCATACCTTTTGAAAATGTTTTTTATATAGCTGGTTTATCAACAAGAAAATTATCTTGTATAAGCTACCTGTAAAGATAGAAAACAGGAGAAGGAAATAAAAGCCGGCTGGTATTGTTGTGGGAAAATGAAAAGTCCTGCATCAGGGCCCGTAAATTTACCAGGGTTCGGATGCAGGACAGTAAGCAGTTATATTAAGGTCATCGGGGCTATTTGGCATCTTTACGGGCTATAGCAGCGCCTATTACGGAGGCTATTACGCCGCAGATCACACTCAAAAATATTCCCCCTATTACCATAAATATCAGGAAGAACTTCCTGGCAAAGTTGATGCCCTGTTCAATCTGTTCCTCCGGCATACCTTTCTTTTCCATGTCCAGCCGTGAGGTCTCCATTATTTTTTCTATTATATCAGGGAATATCAGAACCATGATCACAGAGAAAATAACAGTAATCACAGCGATGATCAGCGAAGCCTGGAAGCCGTTCATAAAAACATTGCCAAACGTTACATGCCCGTCATTGATTTTTGAAAAGTTAATGCTGGCGAGGACAATACCTACGCCCATGACCAGCGTGCCCACCCACTGGGCCCATTTTTCCTGGCTAAGATTCAGAATGTAAAAGAGGACAGACAGTACCACCATGATTGCGCTGATGATCAGACCATACTGTACGTAGTTTTTGTTCATGAGGTGATTGTTTTATAAGGATGATAGAATGTGCTTGACAGGGAGATTAAACATGCGCTCTTTAACTGGTATCGAATATACATTGAAAGCAATAATGCTCAAATTATTTTTTATGAAATAAGAAATTGGCTGACAGTCAGTTTGTTGGCTATTGGACGTAATTTACTTAAAAAAAATGTAAGTAGCTATACATATGCTGTTGCTGCTGGTAGCTATTCAATGATTTTCCCACGTAAAAAACTATATTGCGTTAAAGTACTGCAGCGCTGGCAGCCACACTGCTTTTGCTTATTTTGCTTATATGCAACCGATTTTATAAAAAAACACAACCATTCCCGATGAATGCAAAATTTCTCCGTTACCTCGTTTTACCCGAAGAAGAAAAACAACTCAGCACCGCCACGGATGATGAACAACTGCTCGAATTCTTGTTGCAACATCAATACCTGACCGTCACCGACTGGAAAGGAGAGGAACAACCCGGGCAGATCGGAAATTTCTTACAGGGAAGGCTACACGCCTTCAAGCCAGACGCCCATTTGGATACAGACGGCGTGTATGCGTCCATGCAGGCGGAAGCGGCCGGCTTCAAAGCCGGTGACAGTATTCCTTTCCTGTTGACATCGTTCCAGGCTTTGCTGGAAGAAGAAGACTTCGTCATTGTCCTGCTGGACCGTGGCAATGATAGCTATTATATCGGCCTGATACCAGATAAAAACAAAAAAGACCTCAAAAAACAAACTACCCCACTGGGAAAATGGCGGGCTTTTGGGGAGCTTTCCGGTGAAGTGCTGTATACCGTCTATTGCTCCTGCGGCAGCATGAACGTATGGCAGGTGAAACGAGGCGAATTAATAGATGAGGGAGGAAACTGCGAGGACTGTGGTAAAGAGATTTTTGATAAAAACGGTCAGACCACTTTTAAGGTGATCACTGAGTACATCTAGCACATAGACACTAATAAGCGATTTTTCCTGATTGCGAAAATCAATTTCCCGATGGCGTAACTATACCGGGATTAGCAGCCCCTACTTTTGCACGCAAATGTAAAAGATATCATGGAGCCATACTATCTGCGAATCCCGGTGAAACGCCTGACTATACTGTTAGTATTCCTGTTCGCCTTGTGCGGACAGGCCACGGCAGACGATATATTGTCTGCCATCAAAGGAAAGGTGTTTACCTCAGACGGGTTGCCCGCACCTTACGTTACTGTTAGAATACAACATTCCAATCATGGCGCCCTGACAGATGCTAATGGCGAGTTTGTTATCAAAAAGGTAAAACCCGGCAAATATACGCTGGTGGTGTCGCTGGTGGGATATGAAAATGTAATGCAGGAAGTGGAAGTGGAAACGGACAAGATCACCCGGACCGCTATTACACTGGGCGCTTCCGGTCAACAGATGAAGGAGGTGACCGTAGTGGGGGAGTATAACAAATATACCGTTCTTACGCCTTCCAATTCTCTCCGTCTCAATGCGCCCCTTGTAGAAATACCACAGAGCATTGCAGAAGTCTCTAAAGAAGTGCTGGCAGACCAGCAGGTATTTAATATGCACGAAGGCGTTACCCGCAATGTGAGCGGCGCCTCCCGGCTGGGCCACTGGGACATGTATTCCAATATCCAGGTCCGCGGTTCCCGCGCCAGTTCCCTCCGTAACGGCATGAACGTATATATCAGCTCCTGGAGCCCGCTCACGGAAGATATGAGCATGGTGGACAGGATCGAATTCGTGAAAGGCCCTGCCGGCTTTATGATGTCCAACGGAGAGCCCGGCGGCATGTACAACGTAGTAACGAAAAAACCTACCGGCATCAACCAGGGGGAAATAACACTGTCCCTTGGCAGTTATGACAACTACCGCACCACGCTGGACCTCGACGGCAAGCTGTCTAAAGACGGCAAACTGCTGTACCGCCTCAATTTCGCCGGTGAACTGAAAAACGGCTGGCGCGACTTTGATTATACCAACCGCTACAGCATTGCACCGGTAGTAAAATACCTGATAGACGAGAAAAACAGTATTACGCTGGAATATAACCTCCAGTACATGCAGCTGCCCGTGATCGGCGGCAACTACTCCTTCTCCAAACGTGGCTACGGCGACCTGCCGATGAACTTCACAACCATAGAAGGCAATATGGACCCCACCAGGATCAGCGATAACAGCATAATGGCTTTCTATGAGCATAAGTTCAACCCCGACTGGAAACTGACGGCGCAGTTTGGGTATTTCCACTACAAACAAACCGGTCAGAGCATGTGGCCTTCCGGCTTCTCCACGAAAGGGAACGACAGCCTGCTGCAACGCAGTATGAACATCTGGGACGCGCTGGGGCTTAATAAAACCGCGCAGATATTTGTGAACGGCACGCTTCGTACCGGCGCGCTGACGCACAACATCCTCGGCGGCGTGGACATGAAATACAGCAACTATTACGCCGACTGGGCGCAGGGCGCTGCTTTCGGTGATTCTGCCTTCAATATCTATAAACCCAAACACGGCGGCGTGGCACAGCCCAAGTGGGACCGCTCTGCGGATATCCGTACCCGTGGGGTACAATATAACTACGGCTACAGCGCCTTTTACCTGCAGGACCAGATCGGCCTCTTTGATGACCGCCTGCGTGTAACGCTGGCCGGCCGCTACACCACCAACAATGTGGTAAGCCCGTACGACGGCACCAATAAAGACAGCAAATTCACGCCCCGCTTCGGTATCAGCTACTCCTTAGACAGGAACAGTTCCGTATACGGCGTATATGACATGAGCTTTATCCAGAACCCGGGGCTGGACTGGGAAAGAAAGGCCTTCGACCCCATGACCGGCGACAATATTGAGTTTGGTATCAAACGCGACTGGTTCAAAGGCCGCTTTACCTCCACGCTGGCGGTTTATCAAATCACTAAAAACAATGTGCTGACCACCGATCTGGACCATCCGGACCCCGTCACCAAAAATTTTATCTACAGCCGGCAGAATGGCCAGCAGCGCATCAAAGGACTGGAAGTAGATCTCCAGGGGGAAGTAGTCAAAGGCCTGAACGTGGTGGTGAACTATGCTTACACGGATGGTATTGTGTCTAAAGACGCCAAACCTGAATTACAAGGCAACTATGTGCCAGGCATCGCCAAACATATTCAAAACACCTGGCTGACTTACATGATTGGTGGCGGCACGCTGAAAGGGCTCCGCGTCAATGTGGGGTACCAGTACCAGACGGGCCGCGTGGCCGGTCAGGTATATGACAAAACGGAAAACTTCCTGCCCGACTATTTCCGCATGGACGCCGGTCTCGGTTATACGGTCAACAAGTTCAGCGTGAACGTGCTGGTCAATAATGTGCTGAACAAATACCTGTTCACCGGAGCGCCTTCTGCGGACGGGTACGGCAATAAGATCTATTACTGGCAAACAGAACCCGGACGTAACGTGCGGATGAGCGTTGGCTATCGTTTTTAAAAAAACTTAAACCTGGATATAAACATGAAAAAGTTATTATTCTCCGCTTTATTATGCTGCTGCATGGCGACAGCATTTGGACATGCTCTCTGGATAGAAACCATTGTAAACGGTAAGAAAGGGCAGGCACAGGAAGTAAAAGTGTTCCTTGGTGAATATGCTGAGAACGAACGTGACTCTACGCAGAACTGGTTCAGCAACATGCGGGATTTTAAACTATGGCTCATTGAGCCTTCCGGTAAAAAGCAGCAACTGGAATGCACGCCCGCCGGTAACCATTTCAAAGCTACTTTCACGCCGCAGACAGACGGCGCTTATGTGCTGTATATCGATCACACCGTACAGGAAGTGTACAGTGGCAGCAAGATCCGTTATTATGCCCAGGGCGTTGTACAGGTAAACCATGCCAAAGGCATTGATAACCTGAAACAGAATGACTTTGTGCTGCTGACCGGCGACGCTAAAAAAATAAACGTACCTGAAAAAGTTTCCCTGCTGCATAAAACCAAAGCCACATTGCCCAAGGCTGAACTGGTAGTACAGTCACCGGATGGCTGGACCAAAAAAGTGAAAGGCACACAGGATGCTTTCTCCTATGTTCCGGTGTGGAACGGCAGATACCTGCTGGAAGGCACTTTTACCGAAGATGAAAAAGGAGAACATGAAGGAAAACCTTATGAGCGTATATGGCATTGCGTTACCTATTGCAAGGATGTAACTAAATAATCCATATGCCCTTAAAAAAGACTATCCTGAAAATACATCGCTGGCTCGGACTTGCGTCCGGGCTGGTTGTTTTTATACTGGGCGTCACCGGATGTATCTACGCCTTCATCGATGAGCTGAAACCGGTCGTGTACCGGCAGCGGATGTTTGTGGAGGCGCCCGCGGGCACACAGCGTTTGCCCATGAACGTTATCATGGACAAAGCACAGGCTGCCATCGGCCGCAAATACAAACTACAGCTGGCAGAGGTGCCCATAGGGGCAGACAGGAGCGTGTCGTTCCGGACGCTGAAAGTAAACCCGGACGGGTGGACGTATGCTGCCTATATGGAATATTTCTACCGGATATACGTAGACCCCTACACGGGAAAAGTATTGAAAATAGAAAATACCAAATGGGAATTTTTCAATACAGTGGTCAACCTCCATATCAATCTTTTACTCGGTCCCAGGATAGGCGGTACTATCGTGAACTGGTCGGTGATTATTTTTGTAGTGATGTTGATCTCCGGGATCGTGCTCTGGTGGCCGGCCAACAAAGCCGCTGCCAAACAGCGTTTCCGTTTCAAATGGAAGGAGTCTACCAAATGGAAACGCAAAAATTATGACCTGCACAATATCCTTGGCTTCTATGCCATGATCATATTACTGGTCATCTCCATTACCGGCCTGGTGATTTCTTACCGGTGGGTCAGTAATGGCGTTCAGTGGATCGCCAATGGCGGTAAGCAGACGGTATTACCTGCCCCGGTATTTTCAGACACTACTAACGTGAACGTATATTCGCCGGAGAAAATACTGGCAGATGCCGTGGTGAAGGCGCCGGAAGGGACCACTTTTTTCGTGAGTGTTCCGAATAATGAAAAAGCGGCCGTATCCGTGTTTGCCCGCAGGGACGGCAAACCTTTGTACAAAGCCACGCGCATGCAGTATGACCAGCATACAGGCACCCTGCTCGCCAGCCGCACCTTTGCGGACATGGGTAACGGTGAGCGGATCAATGCCATGAATTATGACATACATGTAGGCGCCGCGCTGGGCATACCAGGAAAGATATTGGCATTCCTGGCCTCTCTCATCGCTGCTTCCCTGCCGGTCACCGGATTTTATATCTGGTGGGGAAGACGGAACAAAAAACAAGCGGCGCCGCAGCTGAACAAAAACAGTCATCCTAAAAAAGCCCGGCAGCCCAAACCGGTAACCCTGAAGTAACATTAACCATATATCTTCTGCGTCCAAACAGGTCATTGTAAAGTGTTATCAGCATAATGAACAGTACAGTAAAGACCCGTATTATACTGGCGGATGCGCAACCTGTTTACAGAGAAGGGATCAAAAGTTTGTTGGCGGACCATCAAAATAACTACCAGATTGAAGAAGCGGGCAACAGCGAAGAGCTGCGGCCTGCTTTGCTCACCTTTCAGCCGGAGATCCTGATACTGGACTATGACCCGGCTTATTTTGATGCCGATGAACTGCTACATACCCTGTCTGTTATTCCGGAGTGTAAGGTGATACTCATTTCCAGCCAGAAAAAGAAAGTGGATATCTTCCGGCTGCTGGACAGTAACATATACTGTGTGCTCACCAAGGACTGCAAAAAGAAAGATATCCATCAGGCTGTCTGTTGCGCCCTGCGGGGGGAAAAGTTTTTCTGCACTTTTGCCCTTGATTTATTACTGGCCGACAGAAAGAAATCGCCTTCCGTTGCCTGTTGCCCACCGGAAGGCTTGTCCGCCAGGGAAACAGAAGTCATCCGTCAGATAGTGACCGGGAAGTCCAACAAGGAAATCGCCGGGGCCATGCACCTGAGCCAGCACACCATCCATTCGCACCGCAGGAATATCATGCGGAAGCTGCAGCTGCACTCTGCCGTGGAGCTGTGTAACTATGCCCTCGAAACCGGCATCGTTAAACCTGAAACCTGATGAGGCTATTGGCCTGTAAACCCCGGGGCAGCCGTATCATACGGCTGCCCCGTTTTTTTGTCCTAATGCAATACTGCCGCGCTGTATACCACGATCAGGGTAAAGGCCTACCATCCGGCTACCATCTTTTTACCATCCCCGGGCGATTGTTGCCGGAAGGCAACACTTGTACTTTTAACCCTCTGCTATCAATTAAATGAAAATTTCTATGGACAAAAAGATCTATGACTTTGCGGCTGTTGGCGTTGGCCCTTTTAACCTCGGACTGGCTTGCCTCACCCATTCCATTCCGGACCTGGATGGCATTTTCCTCGACAAAAGACCTGAGTTCAACTGGCATCCCGGGATGCTGATGCAGGACACCACCTTACAGGTGCCTTTCCTGGCAGATCATGTTACCCTGGCCGATCCTACCAATCCCTTCAGTTTTCTGAATTACCTCAAAGAACGGGGACGCATATACGCTTTTTATATCCGGGAACAGTTTAAAATGCTCCGCAATGAATACAACCAGTATTGCCAGTGGGCTATCCGTCAACTGCCGGAGGTACACTTTAATACAGCGGTGAAAAACATCGAATACGATGAAGCGGCGCAGCTCTATCTGCTGCACGCCGTTACGCCTGCCAATGACAGGCTGCTGGTGCGCGCACGTAAACTGGTATTGGGCACCGGTACGGTGCCTTATGTTCCCGCCAGCTGCCGGGAGCTGATGAACAAAGCGGTACATTCCGCCCATTACCTGCAACACAAACACGTGCTGCAATCAAAGCGCTCCATTACCATCGTGGGCAGCGGACAGAGCGCCGCAGAGATTTATTACGATCTGTTACAGGACATCGACACTTATGGTTACTCCCTGCACTGGATCACCCGTTCTCCCAGGTTTTACCCGCTCGAGTACAGCAAGCTTACCCTGGAGATGACCTCCCCGGAGTATGTCGATTATTTCTACAACCTGCCGCAGGCCAAAAGGGATGAGCTGCTTCACCGCCAGAAGCATCTGTACAAAGGCATCAACAACGACCTGATTGCTTCCATCTTTGATACCATCTACGCCAAAAAGCTGATTGCTGATATTGATATCTCCCTGCGCACGAACGCCGACCTGCGGAACATCACCCATGACGATACCGACGGGTTCAGGCTCACGTTTTTCCAGGAAGAACAGGAAAAATACTATGTCCATCAGACTTCCGGGCTGGTACTGGCCACAGGCTACACGCACCGCATCCCTGATTTTATGGGACCAATCCTGCACAAGGTACAGCTGGACGAAAAAGGCCGTTTTGCGGTGAACCGCAACTACACCGTTGATGCGGCCGGCACCATATTCGTGCAGAATGCGGAGCTGCACACTCACGGTTTCGTGACACCCGACCTGGGCATGGGCTGCTACCGCAATGCCTGGATCATCCGGGAGATGCTGGGGCGTGAAGTGTATCCGATAGAACAGCGGATAGCCTTCCAGCAGTTTGCCGTGGATGCCGGTGAGGAAACCGTTCCTGTACACCCTCACCTGATATAACATGCCATTGCGATTTTATCTGATACTGATGACGCTGGTGGCTGTGGTCAGCGATTATATGATGCACCCGTTTTACCCGTTGTTCTTTGCTGCCAGGTTTGGCATGGAAGACCCACGGACCACCGGCACGTATTTCAGCGCCGTGTGTGCTACCGTGATGGTGGCGTTTCCCATATGGGCCATGGTGTCCCGGTGTATACCTGAGCTGCGCATACTGGTGTACACGCAGGCAGTGGCCGGCATACTGGCGGCTTCCTGCGCTTTTATTACCCATTATGGTCTGTTCTGGGTAGTATCCCTGGCCATCATCATTTTTAAGGGCAGCTACCTGCTGGTATATCCGTTCATTCTCCGTATAACGGCCACGGATAAACACGTAGGCGTTATCAGCATCCTGTCGGTGATCATTCACCTGGGCAGCGTGCTGGGGGCGGTGTTTGGCGGCATGGTCATCGACTGGATGCAGCCGCAGTACATCTATCTGGGCATGGCTGCCGGCGACTTTTTCCAGGCGGGGCTGAGTGGCTGGCTGTTACATACCCGGAAAGACATTCCCGGTCCGGCGGTAACGGAGCGGCCTACACGCAGCTGGTCGGAGCTGTTGCCTTCCGGTACTGTGTTGCGGCTGAGCGTGATCACACTGTTTTTTTACTATGGCGATTTTATCATCCGGCCGTTTTTTGTCCGGTATTGGGAAACCGTATCGGGCATACAGTTGCGGCTCATCTCCGGGGCGGTGTACGCCATTCCTGCGGCAGTAGCGGTTTTTGCGCTGTGGATGAACCGGCGGCGCAAAGTGCCGGACTCGCCCTGGCATGCCATATTGCCGGCTTTAATGCTGGCGCTGGCCGGACTGCTGCTACAGTCGTGGCCATCAACAGGCGCTGTCATCGCCGGGCGCTGCCTCTATGGATGGGCATTTTTCCAGTCGGCCGTACGGTTTGATGCGTTGTTGTTCCATGTCAGCGACCCTGCGTCCTATGCGGTGGAATACAGCAAGATCCACTTCTTTCAAAACCTGGGCGTGCTGACGGCATCATTTTCCGCCGGCATACTGGTGGAGCACTATCCGCTGAATGTACCGTTTATAGTGGCTTTCGCCGGATATCTGCTGGTGGCCGCCCTTTACTACCAGTTGGCGCGTCCGCATGTTCATCCCGTTAATCAGTCATGATCATGAAAACAATCAACATCATACCAACTTATAGCAGCGCCGGCCACCCGCTGGGAATCGTGGAACTGTGGCCAATGGACCTGAAGCAGGACACGCCGGAGATCTATCGCTGGGTGACACAACCCTACGCCCACTACTGGGGCATGACATACAAAACATACGAAGAGGTGCTGGCGGAATATACCGCTATTCATCACAACCCGCACGCGGAGGCGCTGATCGGCAAGATAAACGGCCGCACTGCCTTCCTCTGCGAATGTTATGACCCGGCACATGACCTTATTGGCAGCTTCTATACGCCTGAACCAGGGGACGTAGGGATGCATATACTGATCGGTCCTCCGGAAGAACCCGTCCACGGCTTCACCTGGCAGGTATTCTCCATCGTGATGGACTACCTGTTTGAAAACCCATCGCACCATCGGGTAGTGGTGGAACCGGATGCCCGCAATGAAAAAATCCATCGCCTCAACAAAAAGGCCGGCTTCACCTATGCAAAGGAGGTGCAACTACCCCATAAAACCGCTGCCCTGGCCTTTTGTACCAGGCAGCAATATTTTCAGACAAAAGAAAAGTAACAACATATGTATACAAACAACGCTATCATGAATTCCCCTGAATCAGTCGTTAACCATCTTCAGCCTGCGCTCTGGTCAAAGGCCAACAGGCTCCATGTGGCAAAGATCATCAGCGAGTTTGCCCATGAGCTGCTGTTGCAGCCCGAATGGATCAGTGACGATGAAGAATGGTCACAGTACCGGCTACACGCTCCGGACGCTGAACAGACAACTTACTTTTTCCGCGCACGGCTGCTGGGTCTGAACCACTGGTCCATTGATACGGACAGTATCCGGAAAGTAGGCGGCGGCCGGGAACTGCCGCTGGACAGTATTTTGTTCATACAGGAATTCCAAAGCCAACTCAATATCGACCGGGAGAATATTCCGGCTTACCTGGAAGAGATCACCAGCACCCTTAACGGCAGCGCCTATATGATGAGCCGGCCACAATTGCCTATGGACAAGCTGGTCCGGTCAGACTATCAGACACTGGAGCATGCCATGACTTCCGGGCATCCCTGCTTTGTGGCCAACAACGGCCGTATTGGCTTTGATGCCAACGACTACCGGCTATATGCGCCGGAAGCCGACCAGCCCATTCAACTGATATGGCTGGCCGGCCACAAAAGCCGCACCGCCTACAGCGCGGTAGATGAACTGCCGTATCAGCAACTCATCGCTGCCGAGCTGGGAGAGGAGACTATGTCCCTCTTTAACAAAAAACTAGCGGACAGCGGGCTTTCACCGGATGACTATTTCTTTATACCAGTGCATCCCTGGCAGTGGTTCAATAAACTCGCCATTATCTGTGCGCCGGACCTGGCCCATCAGCACCTGGTATGCCTGGGCTACAGCCCCGACCAGTTTAACGCGCAGCAGTCTATCCGTACGTTCTACAATATCACCCACCCCGGGAAGCACTATACGAAAACAGCCCTCTCTATCCTGAACATGGGTTTTGTACGCGGGCTGACGCCGTATTACATGGACAGTACGCCGCCTATCACCGAGTGGATACGGAAATATGTGGGAGAGGACCCTTACCTGAAACAGAACGGCTTTACGTTGTTGTGCGAAGTGGCGACGGTAGGCTACCGCAATTTCTACTATGAGCCTTTCGGCAAACACGTGCCTTACAACAAAATGCTGGCGGCCCTTTGGCGCGAAAGCCCGGCTAAAGTGCTGCAGCCCGGTCAGCAGCTGATGACCATGGCCGCCCTGCTGCATACCGATTTTCAGGGCAACGCGCTGCTGCCGGCGCTGATCGCGGCCTCCGGCCTGTCTACCCATGACTGGCTGGAACGTTACCTGCGGGCGTACCTGACACCGCTGCTGCATTGTTTCTATGAACATGACCTCGTGTTTATGCCTCATGGCGAAAACCTCATCCTGGTACTGGAAAACCAGGTGCCGGTAAAAGCCATCATGAAAGATATCACCGAAGAAATCGGCGTGTTCCGCATGAACACCGACATCGCGGAGAAAGGAAGGCGTATATGCGTTACCGTTCCGGAAGAGCTGCGCATACTGAGCATCCTCACTGATGTGTTTGACTGCTTCTTCCGTTTTCTGTCCAATATCCTGGTGACAAAATGCCACTACCGCGAAGAGGATTTCTGGCAGCAGGTGGCTGCCTGCGTATATGCGTACCAGGACGACCAGCCGCAACATGCCGCTAAGTTTGAGCAGTACGACATGTTCGCGCCGGAATTCATTCTCTCCTGTCTGAACCGTTTACAACTGCGGAACAACCGCCAAATGGTGGACCTCGCCGATCCGGCCGGAAGCCTTCAGCTGGCAGGGATGTTACAGAACCCGATAGCGCCGTTCAAACGCGCGGCCGCCGTTCCCGCAACATTGGCCAATACCATTGACCAATGATCATGTGGGAAGAAAAGCAGGATGTCCGGCAGCAGGTGCTGACGGACATCATCCGCCGGAGAAGAAGCGTCTTCGCCGACGACTACCTGGATGTGCCGGTACCGGAAGATGTTATCCGGGAGATACTGACCAACGCTACATGGGCGCCGACCTATAAAATGACGCAGCCCTGGCGCTTTATCGTGTTGCAGGGCAGTCAGCGTGCGCCTTTCGGGGAGTACCTGGCAGACTACTACCGGCAACGGCTATCCGCAGAGGAATGGCCGCCAGGCAGGCATGAGCGGGCGCGGCTGTATCCGTTGAAAGCGCCCTGCATCATCGTCATCGTTTTTCGCCGGCATGAAAAAATCGACATAAAAGAATGGGAGGAGATGGCCGCCGTGTGTTGTGCCGTACAGAACATGGCGCTGACCTGCGAAGCCTATGACATAGGCGCCTACTGGGACAGCTGTGACGCCTGTATCGCCTACGCCCGGGAACACTGGCTGGAAGCCAATGAACAGTGCCTTGGATTTTTTTATATGGGTTATTACGACCGGCAAAAGCACCACAGCGCCAAAAGGCGTACCGGCATTGATAAAAAGACGACCTGGCTCTATTGATTTTTTGACCCGCTTAATGACTATGCTATGGAAACTGTTCTCCCGCTGTTGCTGGGAAAAATGCAAACTGTATTTGGATATATCGTGTTGGGGCTGGTGATATTGGAATGGGTAATACTGGTGATCTCCAAAAAGATGGAGAGCAACCGCGAAGGATGGGTGAACGTGGTCTCTTATGTGCTGGACAGCTTCCCGTATTTTTTCCTCGGTAAGTTCGTTGTTTTCGGCACCATGATGTGGATGTACGAATACCGTTTCTTTACCCTCGGGTATGCCTGGTACATATGGATACTCGCTTACCTGACGTACGATTTCATGTTCTGGCTCGTGCATTATCTCGGGCATAAAGTCCGTTTCTTCTGGTGTATCCACGGCGTGCATCATACCGCTGAAGAAATGAAGCTGACGGTGGCCGTGCGTGGTTCCTTTCTGGGAATACTGCATATACCCCTTACCGTTATCGCCCTGCCCGTACTGGGCTTCGATCCTTTCATGATCTTCATCTGCGAAGCTGTCGCAAGGCTGTACGGACTTTATGAACATGTGAACGATCATTTCGATGACATTGTCGGCAAACAGCGGTGGCTGGAGTTTTTGTTCATCACACCCTCCGTGCACCGCGTGCATCACGCCAAAAACCACATCTATCTCGACAGAAATTACGGAGAAACTTTTTCCATATGGGACAGGACCTTCGGCACTTTTCAGACCGAGATGGAACAGGTGAAGCCGGTGTACGGTTTGCTAAATGACAAGATCAGCGGCAGGAACCTGTTGCAGGTACAGCTACAGCTGTGGCGCGACCTGTGGACCGATGTGAAACAGGCGCCCGGACTGAAAAATAAACTGAAATACATCATCATGCCTCCGGGCTGGAACCATATCGATGGCGGTAAAATGGCCGCCGCATACCGCGCAGAAGGCTGGAAAGTTCTGCGGGAAGAGAAGAAGAAAAAATTAGTCGCCCAATTAAACCCTTCAGCATGAAAAACATGACCATCACCACACCCGATATTATCAGGGACGTATGGCAGGAAACGGCCGTGCCGCCGCCATCCGCACCACTCATTGTAGACATCACCGCGCGGGAATCTACCGCGATGTACTATATAGGCCGGCAGTTGGTCCGCGAATACGGGAGCTATGAAAATCCCGCGTTCATCGCCACGCTGCACCTCAATGCCTATCAGCTGTTACCTGAGCGCATAGCCCGCATCCTAAGCCACTTCGGTACCGATTATTCCGCCGGCCAGTATGGCGCTGTTGTTTTCAGGGGATTGGTACAGGTAGACCAGGACGACCTGGGTAAAACACCTTCCAGCTGGAAGGACGTCGATTATGACAAACTGAAAGCCTATGGTTTTATCAGTAGCCTGATGCATGGTGCCGTGCCCAGCAAGCCCGTTCAGTACTACGCGCAGCGCAAAGGCGGTGGGCTGCTGCACGCCATCATCCCGGATGAGCAAATGAGCCATACGCAGACCGGCAGCGGTTCCCGTACCGATCTGTTTGTACATACGGAAGATGCTTTCCTCTTTCATCAGGCCGATTTCCTCAGTTTCCTGTTTGTCCGCAATGAAGAAAGAGTGCCTTCCACGTTGTATTCTATCCGTTCACATGGCGCTACCGACGAGGTGATGCGGCCTTTGTTCCGCCCCCTGTACAAATGCCCTAAAGACGCCAACTACGCCAGGGACGCGGCCGCAGGGGAGGAGGTAAGCACCGCTGTGCTGTACGGCAATGAAACGTATCCTTTCATCCGCTTCGATGCTGCCGAGCAAATTCATAATCCGGATGCCGGCCAGAGCGCCGAAGCCATGCATTACCTGGAAGAGTTCTGGAAAGTGGCCAGGACGCATATCTACAATGATTTTGTTCCCGAAGCAGGAGACCTCATCTTCGTTAACAACCACCTCTGCGCGCACGGCAGAAACGCTTTTGTGGCCGGTTACAGGGAAGAAAAAGGCGTGCTGGTGCCCTGCGAACGAAGGATGATGTTGCGCGTGATGAGCAAGACCAGCTTAATTCATATCCGTGCCGTCACCAAAACAGACGACCCTTATTTTATCATGGAAGAACATTACGGCAATGTCTTCCGCTAAGTCATCTCCCGAAAAAAAATTGATATGCATACAGACCAGATCACCCTTGCAGCTCCTGTGCTGCCACAGGGCAAAAACAATAAATTACTGAAAGACATCTTCTATGAAGAAACGTCCGCGGAATATCACCAGGCGCTGGAGAAAGCGCGAACGGCCGTGGAAGACTTCCTGCACCATACTAAGCAACCTTTTACCGGCATCCGGCCGGCAGATATGCGCGAAGCGGTATACAGCGTGGATTTGACCCGTCCGCTGAGCGGTTATGACGAACTGCTGGCCGAGGTAAATGAATTGTATGTCCGTCATGCTACCGCCTTTCACCTGCCGCAGTATATTGCGCACCTGAACTGCCCGGTGGTGATACCGGCGCTGGCGGCGGAAGTGATCATCAGTGCCATCAATTCTTCGCAGGACACGTACGACCAGAGCGCCGGCGGCACTTTCATCGAAAGAAGGCTGATCGACTGGACGGCCCACGAGATCGGCTACACGAACGCTGACGGCGTATTCACCGGCGGCGGTTCACAGTCTAATCTGATGGGGCTGTTGCTGGCAAGGGACCATTTTGCGATGCAACGTCTGGGACACAATATCAAACTGGAAGGATTGCCGGCGCAGGCCAGCCGCTTCCGGATATTTGTCTCCGATAAAGCCCATTTCAGTAACGATAAAAACGCTTCGTTGCTGGGGCTGGGCGAGCAGGCTATTGTCCGGGTGAAAACGGATAGCCGTTTCCGTATGGATGCCGCTGCCCTGAAAGCAGCGCTGGACTGGCAACTGGGCCTGGGGAACATTCCGATTGCCGTCGTTGCCACCGCGGGGACCACTGACTTCGGCAACATAGACCCATTGCAGCCTATTGCGGCCCTTGCGGCGGAGTACCAGGTATGGATGCACGTAGATGCCGCCTATGGCTGTGGTTTGCTGCTGTCCGGTAAATACCGGCATCTGCTGAACGGCCTGGAGCAGGCCGATTCTGTGACGATCGATTACCATAAGTCTTTCTTTCAGCCTATCAGTAGCAGCGCTTTCCTGGTGAGAGACAAGGCCACGTTGCAGCTGGTAAGGCATCATGCCGACTACCTGAATCCGGCGGAACAGGATTATGAAGCGCTGCCGGCACAGATCAACAAATCGATCACACAGAGCACGCGCCGTTTTGACGCGCTGAAACTCTGGTGTACGCTGCGGTTGATGGGAAAACAGAAACTGGGCATTTATACTGATATGATCATTGACACGGCGGCAGGTACGGCCGCTTTGTTGCAGCAGGACCCTGAGTTTGACCTCCTGAGCAGTTCGGACCTGAGCGTGCTGGTGTTCCGTTTCCGGCCGATGGCACTGGATACGGACCTGTCGGCGCTGAACCTGCGTATTAAACAGTCATTGTTTTTCGATGGGACTTATATTCTGGCCAGTACTAAAGTAGACGGTAATTTCTACCTGAAATTCACCATACTGAACCCGGTGACTACGCTGGCGCATATACGGGAAATTCTGGCGGCGGTGAAAGCGAAGGGATATAGCTTGTTGTAGGTGTTTATAGACCTGTCCCGGCGCCAGCTGGCCCGGGACAGGCATTTTACGGATTATTTAACGATGACGCCGGCGGCGGCCCATTGCGTTTTAGGCAGGAATATCTTTCCGGATTGTGTATCTACTTTAAACCGGGTGCCTGTTTCGCCGATCCAGATAATATGATCTTTACTGTCCCAGGTAAACTTTTTCGGAGATTCAAATATCACTTTCACATTATCGGCGCTTTGTTTCCATACCAACTGGTTGTTGCCATTGTCTGATTGCTCTACGGCGAAAACAGGATAAACGACTGCCGGTTGCCCGTTCCTGCTCCCCGGAGGAGAAGGGGCCATGGGTGGTGGTGAAGTGGCCGCATCATACAATGACAAGGTTTGGTTCATGATGGAGGAGGCTTTCTCAGCCAGTATTTCCTTGTCCTCCGTTTTCATTTCAAATTTTTTAACCAGCTTCATTTTGGCGTCGTACAAACTATGTGTATGGTCTGTGCTGAACAGGATAGCATAGAAGACCGGCTGCGCGCCGATCTTAAAGGTCTTTACTTCCACGATGCCGGCGGAGTCTTCGGATTTATTGTTGTACAAGGGAAGATAGGATTTAAACAATCCTTTCATGACCGGCTTTAATGTTTCGTCATTATCGGCAATAACGGCGTAATGGTCAAAACCTGGTGGCGGCGGCATCGCCGGTGGTGGCGGTGGCGGGGGCGGGGCCAGTTTGTTCGGGCTTTTGGTGGGCTTTGGCACTGGCGGTGGGGGCGCTACTACTGCTGCATAATATTTGGCAATAATATATTTTCCTTCATTTTTGAAATCGGAATATTCTTCTTTCAGCGGAATGATCTTACCATCCTGTTCGCTGCGGAGGTACAGCTTGTTTTTATCGTGTACATACGTATAGGCGTTATTGTTAACCTTTACTTCACCCGGTTGAATATAGGAAAACGTCAGGATGTTGCCGGTGGAGGTGTTTACAATCAGGTCTTTCACTTCGTCGTCGAAGTTGTACAGCGCCAGTTCGTTGCCTGACTGAAATTCCTCGCAGTACTTATGAACAGGTTTTACCAGTTCATTGCCCAGCGTATCTGTAACACCATATTTGCCGCCGACTTTAAAGGAATAGTACTTGTTTTGGGCGAACACGGTACTGCTGACTGCCAGTAACAGCGCAGTGGTCAATAGTTTTTGCATGCTCTTGTATGTTGTGGATTTGAATAACGGGTTAGTTTTCGGGTTAACGTTCGGGGCGAAAATAGGGATTTTCCGGGGTGTTTCTTTGTTTTAAATTGATTATTTTCGTTTCCTGTTTAACCACTTCTGCCTGCTGCAAGCATTGTTAGTATCTGTCACCCAAAAAAACATCTTATGAAAATTGGTATCATTGGTTCCGGCGCCGTAGGGCAAACACTGGCCAAAGGGTTTCAGCAGGAGGGCCATACCGTCACCCTGGGCACGCGTGACACTTCCAAACCGGAAGTGGTCCAATTCAACAAAGACACCGGTATTACCGTAGCAGATTTTGAGACGACCGCGAAAACGGCCGAACTTATCGTGCTGTCCACCAAAGGAGGGGCTGCGGCTGACGCGCTGCGGCTGGCGGGCATCGCCAACCTTGATAAGAAGATTGTCATCGATACCACCAATCCGCTGGCGGAGAAGGGGCCCGAACATGGCTTGTTGCACTTCTTTACCACGCTGGAGTTTTCGCTGATGGAGCAATTGCAGCAGCTGGCGCCGGCTGCCAGGTTTGTGAAAGCATTTAATTCCGTGGGCAATGCCAGGATGTATAAGCCTCAGTTCAGCGAAGGAAAACCGTCTATGTTCATTTGCGGCAATGATGACGAAGCCAAGAAAACGGTGACCGGTCTGTTGACGGCTTTCGGCTGGGAAACGGAAGACATGGGCACTGTGGAGGCTGCCCGGGCCATTGAGCCGCTGTGCATCCTGTGGTGCATCCCCGGTTTTCTGCATAACAGCTGGTCACATGCGTTTAAGCTGCTGAAATAATCATCCTGCAGAAAGATATAACCGAAGGATATACGACATTTCATAGAGCAGGAAGATCATGACCAGCGCTCCGTGAAATGTCTGGTTACTTATCCTGATAGCCATCAGGCAAAGCACTACGTGCGCGATATTACGCGCCGGATACTCCCATCCGAAATGGTGCAGGTACAACGTGCCTTTCAGCATCGTGTCCACCACATCGGCCACAAACGAAAAGGCCAGCACGCTCCCACCACCAGAAATGTACCAGCAGGATGAAGATGTATCCCACCCAGCTGAGATGTATCCAGTAAGGCTTTTCACGTCCGGGATGCTGGATGAATTTGGCGGTGCCTTTGAGAAGATGAGCAAGGCTCAGGCTGAGAATAAACCCGATGACCATTCTAACGTGGCCGAATGTTTCCATAGCGTGCGTTTATCAGTGTTCAAAGTCAAATAGAGGTCACTGTTTTTTGTTTTTCCGACTACATCACCAGCGGATATTTTGGTTTACGTTGATAATTGAATTTAATCAAATGCCGCCGAAAAACAAAGGATGAAGACTCAAAACAATCAAAAGTGTTTATCTTCATTGCTTAATGTGCCGTCATGCATCCATCATTTCAAATATTTCGCGATGTAGTTAATAAAATCAGTCCCATCGGGGATAAAGACTGGCAATTGTGTGAGCCCGGCCTGGGACTCAAAACCCTGCCCAAATCGGCCTTCTTTGTAGAAGAAGGAAAAGTATACCGCGAAATCGGATTTGTTGTAAAAGGATTACTGCGCTCTTATTATTTGGTGGAAGGCGAAGAGATCAACACCGCCTTTTTTACGGAAGGTCAATGGCCCAAAGCCTACCATAGCTTTCTCACACAAACAGCCAGCAGGCAATGGATACAGGCACTCGAAGACTCAGAATTGATAACGATCAGTTATAAACAGCTGCAATATCTGTTTGCAAACAGCCCTGCCTGGGAACGGTTCGGACGTATTGCAACCGAAAACCTTTATATAGCCTCACAGTTACGCAGTGAAATGTTATTACTTGAAAAACCCGCCGAACGATACATCAACCTGGCCAAAACACATCCCCACTTACTGGAGCGCGTGCCACTCTACCATCTGGCTTCCTACATTGGCATCAAACAACCATCCCTCAGCAGGATCCGTAAAAGGCTTGCAAAAATAAATACCGCCATATAACGATTATAACCTGGGTTATAGGACCAACGTTGCCACCTGCTTTACCTTCGGCAATAAAAAGAAGGTTATGAAAAAAGCGATCCAGGCCATAATCCTGTCATTACTGCTCTTATTTCAATCCCGGCTTCATGCACAAAATGAAAAAACAACAGCCATGCAACAAACGATCATTCAATTACACCGCACCATCATGAAAGCTGTCAAAGACAAGGATGGCGCCCCCCTGCACGAATCATTGAAGAGCGATTTTATCTTCACCTCTGCCACTGCCGAGCTGTGGGACAAGGATAAATTCATCAACGGCTTTGCCTTAAACCCTTCCCTGCAATTTCCCGAATTTGCACCACAGGGCCAGCAGGTGATCATTAATGATAATACAGCCGTACTCACCGCGCTCGTGCATATTAAGATCGTTCGCGGCGCCGCCGCACCCCAGGAGCTGTGGGAACGTACCACTGAAACCTATGTAAGGCAACAAGGCGTATGGAAACTACTGGCTCTCCACGCCACGTTTCTGCCCGGTCTCCCAAAATGAAAGAAGCTGCCTCCAATTAATTTTGAGACAGCTTCCTTCGCACTTTAAAAAAACACCGGTCATCACGATACTACTGCTGCATAATTCGCCGGGTACAGTCTTCTGAACATCAGGTAAGCGGCGGACAACACGCTGAAGGCAATGATAGCATCCACCGTGGCGGGGAAGCCCAGCACGCTTATCTTAGAGAAGAAGGCGAAAGTGATATCGAAGAACATACCGGCAAACACCCATTCTTTCAGCCGCAGGAATTTGTTGGGGATTAAAAGCGTGATAATACCGGCAATTTTAAAGACTCCCAGGATGTAAATGAAATGCGGAGGATAACCTAACTGCTGTGTAATGCCCCATACGATTGGGTTGCCGGTCAGTTCAAAGAAACCGCTTGCGCCAAACCAGAGTGACATAAAAATAGTGGCGGACCAATAGATGATAGTAGCTGTCTTTGTGTTCATTGTTTTAATTTTTATAAGATGAAAAGAGATGGATTTATTTGGCTAACTGTTCTGCCTCTACGATAGCCGCTGTAAAGGCTTCGGGGGCTTCGGCGGGCAGGTTGTGGCCAATGCCTCCTGTGATGGTATGATGTACATATTTCCCTTTAAATTTGGCGGCATAGGAGGCAGGATCGGGGTGCGGTGCGCCGTTGGCGTCTCCTTCGAGCGTCACTGCCGGCACGTTGATCACGGGGCCCTGTGCCAGTCTTTTTTCCAGTGCGTCGTATTGTTTTTCGCCCTGTGCCAGTCCCAGTCGCCAGCGATAGTTGTGAATGACGATGGCCACATGGTCGGGGTTGTCAAAGGAAGCGGCGCTTTCTTCAAAAGTGCTGTCACTGAAATGCCACTGTGGTGAGGCTGTTTGCCAGATAAGCCGGTTGAACGCACGGGTGTTGGCCTGATATCCTGCCTGCCCGCGCTCGGTGGCGAAGTAAAACTGGTACCACCATGCCTGTTCTGCTTTCGGGGCCAGGGGCGCCTGATTGGCCTGCTGGCTGCCGATCAGGTAACCGCTGACAGACACCAGCGCTTTGGTACGCTCCGGCCATAGGGCGGCGATGATATCGGCTGTGCGCGCACCCCAGTCAAATCCACCGATAATGGCCTGTTTTATTTTCAGCGCGTCCATCAGGGCGATGATATCTGCTGCAAAAGCAGACTGCTGGCCGTTGCGCATGGTCTGTGCTGAAAGGAACCGTGTACTGCCGTAACCGCGCAGATAAGGCACGATCACATGATAACCCTTGCCTGCCAGCTGCGTGGCTACGGCGGTGTAACTGTGGATGTCGTACGGCCAGCCGTGAAGAAGGATAACCGCTTGCCCGTTTGCGGGGCCGGCTTCTGCGTAACCTACGTTCAGCACCCCGGCGTTGATTTGTTTGACAGGCCCGATGCTGTCTGTGGCGAATGCCGTGGTGCTGCCGGATATAATAAGCAGCGCTGCTGCGATAATGTGTTGGACCGTTTTCATGATTATGGTATTTGAACTGGTTTATAAGTCATGATGTAAGCTATTCTCTCTGCCTGTGGCGTCTGGTGTTGCAACGTGCCTAAATCAAGCTGGTAGGCAATGGAGTCGTTACTGCCGGCCTGTATGGTTTCTACGCTCAGCAACTCGCCGTTTATCTTGCTGCCGAAGTATTGTGGGTTGTCATGATAGCGCCAGGTGACCAGTTTCATGACGGCGCCGGCTATTACCTGATGGCCGTCTTTGGAGAGTGACCGGAGGGCGCTATCATTGCCGTACAAAGCTGACATGGTTTCCTGTTTCGGGTTCAGCGAAGAGGCGATGAATGACAGATCGCCGGGCTCAAATACAATGCGTGCCTGGTCATTGGAGGGCTGCTCATTTTTGCAGGCGGTGAAAAAGGCAGCGGTCATTAACAGGAGAAGCATACGGTTCATTGGGCAAGAATTTTTTCGGTTAAGCTTTTCGGATTTACTTTCATGGGAACATCGAAGAGGTAGCCTGTGGAAGCTGACAGTTGCCGGTGGCAGCCGATGCAGGACTGCTGTGCAAACAGCGCGTCTTTTCCTGTAGGCGTCAGTCGCTGTCCGCTGAACTTGGCGAAGCCCCAGCCTTCAGTATCCTTGTATTTTTCAGCGTTCTTTTCCATGAACTGTGCGTTCACAAACTCGCCAGGCCTGATTTCCCCGTTAGGCTGTTCTTCCTGTTTCCATACGGCTTTCACTACAATGGCGCCGTCAGGCCAGGGAAAGAAGCGTTCTTCACGCACCGCTTTTACGGCGATATCGTTGCCATAGATAACCCGGATGGAATGATCGAAGAGGGTGCTCATACTAATGACGGTCCACTGTTTGAAGGCATCGGTGTATTTCACGCCATTGGGAGACACCGGGAATGTTTTGGGCAAGGCGCCTGCAGCGGCCGGCGGCGTGCTGTGTGGCGCTTCATTGCCGGCGAGGGACAGTGTATATTTTTTAATGATGGCAATATCCTGCGCTGTCACTTTTGCACCGGGATGCAGCAGCAGGTATTCGCGGAGCGGCATCCTGCCTGCCTGCATCATATTGAGGATAGCATACATTTTGCCGGTACGTTCACCGGCGGACAGCTTGTCCCATTCGGAGAAATTCATCACTTCCCGGGCGCGGTCCACATCCTTTTTTACAGCCCAGGAGGCCGGCGCCAGCTGATCGAACCAGCTTAGCTTTTGTTCGTTGGAGTGGCAGTTATAGCAGGAGCGCTGCAGGATGGCCAGGACCGCTGCCGGCGCTTCGTCCATGTGTCCGGTAACGGGTTTGGAAGCGATCGGCGGGTTGAACAGTTGCAGGGCTGTCAACACTGCCACAACCGCAGCAGGAATGAAGTAAATGCGTTTTATGTTTTTGGTCGTTTGCATGTGGATTGTTTTTCCGTGTTTGATAGCTCAAAGGTAGATGCAGTGCGGCCGGGAGGGAACCTGAAACTGGCGGGCCGGACATATTGGAGGCTGAATCAGACATTTCCGGCCTCCAGTCTGATATCACCATTCCAGTTTGGCCGACTGCGTGATAGCGCCGGTGTTTTTATGCTGTACAAAAGCAATTACTTCCCATCCGTTTTGGTGGAAATCTTCCGGCAGTGAAAGGCTTACTGCTCCCTGTTCTTTCAGCTCCTGCTGCTGTAGCTGGCGGACAATCTGCACATGGGCCAGCTGTTTGCCTGCATTCTCACCGGCGTTTACCTGTGAACTGGCGTTTTTCTGTACCAACGCCACCACGATGCGGGCTTTTTTGTTGGCCACGGCGCCGTCATAGGTTATTTTCAACTCCCGGTTGGCCTGCACTGCTTTTAAAGAGAGCGGTTGGGCGCTGGTTTCCTGCAAGGCTGCGCTGACAGCCCCTAACACGGCGCCTTCCTCTGAGCCTACCATTTCTGTTTTGCCGTTAACGATCAGTTGTGGTGTATAGATGTTGTTGAGGCGCAGCCAGGAAGCGTATTGTTTTTGTCTTTCGGTAAAACCTGCCTGGCTGAAGCGGTCTTTCCATCCCTGATGGTCCCAGTAATCCACGTGAAAGGCCATGATGTAAAGCTGTTTGTTGTTGTTGCCCTGTTGCAGCCTTGCGATGAGCGCATCTGCCGGCGGGCAGCTCCAGCAACCTTCGGAGGTAAACAGCTCTACCACCGCAAACCCTTTGTCATTGTTATCTTTCTGAATATTGGCTATCATGGTCTTGTGGCTGGCGTTGCGGAACGCCATCATGGCAATAAAAATCAGCGGGAGGCCTATGTACAAAGCGATTTCTTTAATGTATTTCATGGTGAATCTGTTTTAAGCGGTTAATGACAAAGGGTTTGGTATGGGCCTTTCTTCCGGGAAGAAAGGCCCGTGGTGGTTTACCTGGAGGCTGCGATGATCACATCGGCCACTTCCTTCGGATGGGAGACGAATACCGCGTGACTGGCGCCTTTGATCTCTGTGACGGCGGCACCGGAGCGTTGGTACATGTTTCTCAGAATAATGGGATTGATACTTTTGTCGGCCGTGGGAACGATGCCAAAGGATGGTTTGTTATGCCATGCCGCGGCGGTGACAGGTGTGCCGAAGGAAGCCGCTGCTATGGGTTTCTGGGCGTCTGCCATAAAAATTGCCTGTTCGTGCGGAAGGTCTGCGGCGAAACCTTTATGGAATTTTTCGCGGTCGTAGTATACCAGCCCGTCTTTGTCGGGCGGCAGGATACCATTTTCCGGCAGGGCGGGGGCGGTGCCCAACCATTTCGTAGTGGCTTCGCCGTTATCCGGCTGAAAGGCCGTTACATATACGAGGGAGGCTACTTTGGGATGCGCGCTTACTTCTGTGATCACGGTGCCACCCCAGGAATGGCCTACCAGTACGGCGGCCCCGTCTTGTCGGTCCAACGCTTTTTTCACTACGGCCGCGTCATCCTGCAGGGAAGTAAGCGGGATCTGGGCGATGGTCACGCGGTATCCTTTTTTAGTAAGGATATCATAAACTCCTTTCCATCCGGAGCCATCTACGAAGGCGCCATGTACGAGCACTACGTTTTTGATTTTAGCGGCGGTGGTTTGCGCGGTAGTGATGGTGGTGCTGAACAGTACCGCGATGACGGCCGAAAACAGGAGGCTGAGTTTTTTGCTGATGGTTTTCATATCAGATGATGTTAGTGGTGACGTTAACGTTTCCTTTGATGGCTTTGGAGTAAGGACAGGTTTGGTGGGCCAGGTCTACCAGCTGTTGCGCCGTTTCCGGCGCGATGCCGGGCAGCTGGACGGCAAGGCGGGCCTGCAGGAAGTAGTTGCCGTCTGTAGTGCCAAGGTCTACTTCCGCGTCTACCAGCGTGTTCGTTGGCAGGGCAATGCCCAGTTTTTTAGCGGCCAGTCCCAGCGCGCCGATATAACATGCTGACCACCCTGCGGCAAAAAGTTGTTCCGGGTTGGTGCCGGCGCCGCTGGTGCCGGGAGGAGACAGTAATATATCCAGTCTGCCATCGTTGCTTTTGGCGCTTCCTTCCCTGCCGCCGGTAGTACGGGTTTGGGCGGTGTACAATACTTTCTCAATGGCTACGGTGTTGTTCATCGTTTTAAATTTTAATAAGGGTGATGTGAATGTTTTTTTATTTATTTGATGTGGATGTTAAAAGAGATGGTCTCCGGCGGCAGGCATTGGCGGGGACTGCAAACGGTGAATTCGATGGAGCCCTTTATAATGGCGCTTTTGCCAGTCAGCTTGACTTTCTGCTGAAACACTGCTTCACGCTCGAAATAGCTGATGTCCGCACCGAACAGTTTTTCAAAGCGGGTAACAGGTTCCGGCTGGTTAATCTTTCCTTCCGGGTAGTAAGATGGGTCAGGAAGAAAACTGAAAGCCAGTCTCACTGGGCTGTTGGCCGGATTGTTCAGTGCGTACAGGTGCCATCCGTCAGCCAGGGTGGCGGTGATCAGAACGACAGCCTCGCCGGCGGCTGTTTTCCGGGCGCTATAGCTCCACTTAACAGGTTGTTCTACCGGTACAGGTGTGGCTGCATGGCTGAAGCCTGATAAAGGGCTGGTCAGCAGCAGTAGCAGTGTGAAAAATATTTTTTGCATCTTGGGTGTTTTTTGATGTTGCTGGTAGATGGTTGCCCTGCTAATCCTGCGGTGAGCAACGATTACAGCACAAAGAGAATACAAACCAGGGCAAAGGCATAGTACAAACCTGTTGAATCCGGCATTCGGGCGGCTGAAATGGACAATGGCCACCCTGAAGGATTTCAGGCCCAATGAGGTGATAACAAGAGGATTGTCTGATTCAGCGGACAGATTGTCCGGTCCGGAGGCGGATATGCCTGGTCCGGCCACTGAAATGGCGGCTTTCCGGCTCAGGAACAATACATTTGCAACAGATCCAATTATTAAAAGGTGAATACACAACAACAACCGGCATTTAAAATATCCAACCGGATCATATGGTTAAGCTCCATCTCCCTGGGGATACTGACCGCCATTCCGAAAATCGCCGATCATCATTTTGTGCTGTATGAAGCATTGGTGGACGCTGCGGTCACCTCGGGGTTCTCGCTGCTGATATGGTACTATAACGTATATACGTTCCCGTCATATACCGCCAAAAACGCCGGTGGGTTTGGTACCAAACGGCTGTTGCGGAATTTGCTGGTGGGCCTGGTCATCATGTTTATATTATCCTGTGTCCAGCAGTATCTATTGTCCCACCTGAATTTCGGGCCGGTGATGCTGATGTTTGAGGTAAGGGGGATATTGATCAACCTGACGTTTTATATGTTTATTCACCTGCTGCACCAGAGTTACCTGAACCAGCAGGTGTCCCTGGAGCTGGAGCGTACCACCTCCGCGAATCTGTGGGCGCAGTACGAACTGCTGAAACAACAGGTAAACCCGCACTTTCTTTTCAACAGCCTGAACACGCTGAAATACATGGTCGAGAGCGACGACCGGCAGGCGGTCAACTTCATCCTGAAGCTGTCCGATTTTTACCGGTTTACCCTGGAAAGCCGGAAGCTGAACCTGATAAGGCTATCGGAAGAAACGGAGATACTGGGTTCCTATGTATATCTGCTGAAGGCCCGTTTTGAAAGTGGTTTTGAACTGGAAACAAATATTGCCGAAAACGTATATGCGTCAATGATACCGCCTTTTACGTTGCAGTTGCTGATAGAAAACTGTATCAAACATAATATCGTTTCGGAGGAAAAACCGTTGCATATTGCGCTTTATTCCACCGCGGAGCATATTGTGGTGGAAAACAATATCCAGCTCAAACGGGTGCCGGAATCCTCTACAGGGATAGGTTTGGAAAATATCAACCAGCGGTATCAGCACCTGCTGGGCGGTGAGATGATCATCGATGTTACTGCTGAAAAGTTTATCGTTAAACTACCGATTATATATGAACGCCATCATCATTGAGGATGAAATCAAGGCCGCAAGGTCACTGGAAAACCTGATCGTGAAGTTACGGCCGTCTATCCAGGTACTGGCCAAACTGCAGAGCGTGGAGGCAGCCATCGACTGGCTGTCGCACCACGACATGCCCGGCCTGATTTTTATGGACATCCAGCTGTCTGACGGCCTGAGTTTTGATATATTCAAGTCCGTTACCATTACCTGTCCGGTAATATTCTGTACGGCTTACGGCGAGTACGCGCTCGACGCCATCAAAGCCAATGGGGTGGACTATCTGCTGAAACCCTTCTCCGAAGACGACCTGAGTAAAGCCCTGGAAAAAGTGGATAATTTCCGGAATTTTTTCCAGCAGCATTCCGGCGGCAACCTGGAAGACCTTATCCGTAAAATAAGTGTGGATGAAGGAAAGAAGAGTTTCCTGGTGTTTAAGAACAACAAGTATTTGACCGTGCAGACCGACCAGATCGCGTATATCTATATCAAGTACACGTCGCCTTCCATTGTGACTTTTAAAGGGGAGGAATATACTATCACCCAGTCGCTGGACCAGGTGCAGCAGCAGTTATCGGCGAAGCAGTTTTACCGGTTGAACCGCCAGTACCTGATCAATTTCACCGCTATCCGGGAAGTAGAGCATTATTTCGCGCGGAAACTACTGGTAAACCTGCATGTAAATACTCCCGAAAAACTATTGATCGGAAAAGAGAAAACGGCTGTTTTCCTGCGCTGGCTGGAGGAAAGGTAGGGGTGACGGGGTTGATATGATAACAGATATTATATATGCCGGGGGATGAAAAGATATTGCAGGGAAATGAATTTTGTGTAAATTCACGCCATCATATCTTTTTAAACAAAATATTGTATTAACCCTTTACATGTATGGCCCAACTGACCGATACCATGTTTAGCATTGATGGTAACCCCGTATTACAGTTCACCTCTTTTGCGCTAAACCAGTCCATATTTGATCATCATCAGTTTACATTAATTTGTCCGGCACAAGCCATCGATGGCCTTAGCGGCATTTTTTCGTCTTCGCGGGACATGATCGGCAGCTCCTTTGGGGCGCACATCACCGGCGTAGGGCTGAAAGGAGACCTAACGTTTAATGGTATTGTTACCAGTGTGGAAACGTCGCGGGTAAACGGCCAATACGGGGAAATCATCATCTCCGGCTACAGTCCCACTATCGTGCTGGACAATGGCCCGCATTGCAAAACCTGGGAACAGAAGCCGCTGCGGGACATAGCGCAGGACGTGCTGCGGTTCTTCCCGCAAAATCAATTGTCTCCCAAAGTACAGCCACTGGCCAAGGAACCATATGATTATATGGTACAGTACAAGGAGACAGCATGGGCTTTTTTGCAGCGTATCAGCGCTGAAAACGGAGAGTGGTTGTTCTGGGACGGCCGGAACCTCGTACTGGGGCCACCTACCGGTGATGCCAAAACTTCCCTCGTATATGGAAGCACGTTAAGCCACTTCAATATCAACCTGAATGCCCGTCCCACGCGGACGCAATATATGGGCTGGGACTACCAGAACAGTGAATTGTACACCAGCGTGCCCCAGGCGGGGAACATAAGCCAGAAAGCGGGGCTGAATTCCCTCGGTGAAAAAGTACATGAGAAAGCGCAGGCCATCTTCAGCACACAGCCCAAGCAGTGGAACTTCCGGTATACCGGCAGCAAAAAGCAGCAGGACGAAATGGCTACCCTGCACAGCGCCATGGAAGGCAGCAAGATGGTGCGGCTGACCGGCCATAGCGGCCATCCCGGCGTGGCTATCGGGGCCAGGGCCGAGATCGTGTCTAACAACGTATTTAACGGCAGCACGGAAGGTTACGGAGAATATATTGTGACCCAGATCAGCCACTTTGTAGATACCAAAGGCGATTACCGCAACGAGTTCACGGCGGTGCCGTCGTCTGTTCACCTGCCGCCGGTTTCCATACCTCAGGCGCCTGTTTGTGAAACGCAGAGCGCTATCGTGACCGACAACCACGATCCTAAAGGCATGGGCCGGATCAGGGTAAAGTTCCACTGGATGAACGGCGAGGAAAAGACGCCCTGGGTGCGGATCGCATCGCCTCATGGCGGCGGCGGCAAAGGACATTTCTTTGTCCCTGAAATTGACGAGGAAGTGATCGTGGGCTTTGAAAATGACAGCGCCGTCAAGCCTTATGTCATCGGCACCGTTTATCACGGCAATGCCAATACTTCCTTCAGCAACGCCGACAACGACGTTAAAACCATACAGACGCGCAGCGGCAACAAGATCGTCTACAACGACGGCAACAACAGCATGATCGTACAGGATGCCAGCGGCAATACCGTCACCATGGACGGCAACGGCAGCATCATCATCGACGCGTCCAGCGCCAACGTGACCATCAACGCACCGAAAACCATGAGCCTGCGCTCCACAGATATGAACATCGTGGTGGACAATATGCTGCACATGACCGTCGGCAATATGCTGCAGATGGACGTGGGCAACCAGATGATGATCAACGCCATGGCACAGATGCTGGTCAATACGCCGGAGATGAAGCAGCTGGTCTCCAAATACATGCACCTCCAGGCCACCAAAGCACTGATCCATACCCCCAAAGGGGAGATGAAGATCGAAGCCGAGGATTTTTATATCGCCGGACAGAAGAAGCTGTTCCTGCATTCCGATGAAACGGCCACGCTCAACTCCAAAGGCACCGCCGAAATGAAAGGCCAGCAGGGGAATAAACACAGTAATACCCCCATGCAGTACGAGCCGGCCACGCCAACCATACAATCCAAGTGTATCGTGCATTTCCGGCCCAAAATTGGCTGGGCGGGCGAAGACTTCGGGTTTGACTGGTACCGTAATAGCGACACCAGCGCACCCGGCGACGTCGACTATGATGAACATGTTGGCAAACACTACAGGGACGCCGCTTTCACCCAGCTGCTCACCAACCTGAATGATTATTCCGCCCATTTCAAAAAGGACGATGCGATGGTCCGTTCCCTGAAGTCCAACGAATACCATGCGCATAAGATAGTATGGAAGCCCAAAAAGGACGCTTCCGGCACAGAAATGAAGGATGCCAGCGGCGCTACCATCTATGAGCAGTATTTTGGCGCATGGCTGAGCCTTTACCCGTCGCAAAAGACCACGCCGCCGCCAAAGGCCGCTGCCGCAGGGGCTCCGGCGTCTACGCCGCCCGCACCGGTGGCCACAGGGTATACCAATACCAAAGCCACGCTGAGCCTCTATGTGGAAGTTGAAGAAGAACCGGACCTGCTGCGCTTTGAGGACAACAGCCACTTTACCATTACCCCCAAAGAAACTCCCTTAAAGGGAATCGGGAAAGGGCTGCATAAAATGAATGATGCCGTCACCATAGAATGCCTGACCGCATTTGCCACCGACCAGACGATTGTGGTGAATGCCGTCACCAAGAACCCTGATGGTACCGAAACCGTTACGAAAGCCGGTTTTGTGAAGGTGATGGCCAATAATTCCGCCAAACGCCGGAAAAAGAAGATCGTGCTGGTGAAAGTGGCCACCCCGCCCATGTCTACCGCCGTGGCGCAGACTGGCAGCACCAGCGGGCAGAAAGACCTGTTCGCCAAATACCTGAAGCAGGCGCTGATCAATGTGGAAGTGGTGGAAGAAACGCTGAACGTGACCGCAGATCCCGGTTTTCAGCCGGGAGGCGCCTATAACAACGGCGGCCAGATCGTAGCTTACTATATCGGTGGCGCACCGTCAGGTTTCGTCACCCTGGAGAACCACCTCTATAGCAAACTGAAAGCGCAGCTGAAAGCAGCCAATCCGGCGGATGAACATAAATATGACCGGTACTTCAGGGCCTATTACATGGGTGAAGGCGGCGGATATATGGAAAGTGGCAGCCTCAATGGCCTCAATGGTTATTCCATCGGCAGCTCTGTGATGCTTTTCCCCACGAAGAACGACCAGACCGCCGCGCATGAGTTCCTGCATTCGCTGAATCTGCCGCATTCCTTCAGCAATCCGGGTTCCAGCCCTCACGCCAAGTATACCTATGAAAGCAGGCTTACAGAGAACTTAATGGACTACTCGCACCAGGTCATCCCGGCTATCGTAAGAAGCTCCCTGTGGCACTGGCAATGGGTGATCGCAAACGCCAAAGCAGACCCGGAATAAACTATAAAACCATGTTTATGACTAAATACATCCTGCTATTTTTACTGACCATAGGCGCTGCATGTAATGCACAGGTAACGAACCAGACCAAACAAACAAAAGGAAATAACATGAACAATCCTGTTGTAACAAAAGACTTTGAAAAATTCGATTCCGTACTGTTTGATAACAGAAAAGATAAAAGCGAAAATGTGCTGAGGGCCACGCAGCCCGACGGCTCCTACCTGGAGATGAGCGTCTGGGACGGCGGTATGGGCTATAGCCTCACGCCCCGGTCTTCCTATTATATGCTGCAGAAAGTATATTACAGGAGCAACGGCAATATCAGGGCAAAAGGCCTGTATTTTAATAACGGGTTCCTGCAGCTGGGCACCTGGTACGAGTTCGACGAACAGGGCAGGCTGGTCAGGGAGGTTAACTATGACAAGGACTATCACCTGAAACTGGAGGACGTGCTTCGGTTCTGCGAGCAGGAACGTATCCCGGTAGACAGGGGGCCGATTCTCCAGAGCACTGGTTACCATACGAAGATCCGCAGGGCTGGCAACACCCAGGGAAAAACCTGGACCATCGAGTGGCTGAAGGAGCCTCAAAAGGTGGAGAAAATCATGCTAGATGACGCTACCGGCAAGGTACTTAACAGAACAGAGACGAATTTCACCAATAATTAAGCGCTTGTTATGCCGCAGAAAATAACAGAACAGGCCGTCCTGGTGTGCGATAAGGGCGCAGCGCCTTCAAAACTGAAAGTCACCAGCCAGCAATTCTACGAAGTGGAAGGCAAGCTGGTGGCTACAGAGCAGGACAAGGGCGCCGAAGTGAACATCCCCAGCTTCGGCGCCTGTACCATTACCCGGGGCAAATGTGTGCCTGCGCCCGTCGCCTGGCAGCAGCCCGCGGAAAAAGATACTATCAACGATATGAAACTGCTCACCGAAAAATCTACCTGCCAATGCGGAGTGGGCGGGAAGATCTCTATACAACATAAAGGCTTCGGGGAAAATCACGAGGTAGCTTAACCAACCAAAAACAGATTTTTTACGTAACTTATATAACGGGGAGCATTTGCCTCTGCCGGTGATGTAGTATTGCCATCCCTATTTGCCCCGGCCGGGGGCGGATTTTTACCACCCTGCCGAGGTGTTTGCGTTGCTGCCGCGGGGAGCAACACAGTCCACCAACATAGAGAGCGTAATAGCTACCGCCAACGGGCTGATTAAAAAACCCTGGTTATCAGACTATTTTTACAAAACGGAACATCAGCGAACTAAACAGCCAACAGTAACTGTAACTGGTAAATGAAGAAGCACAAACAGATTTGCATTTGAACAGACAGCTGGAAGCTGTATTTATTGCCGGCGAAAATGAAACTGTCACGGGAAGGTATACGGGACCTTTGTCGATTTGATTAATGTTTTATTAAAGCATATCTCATTGGATTAGCCCAGGGTATTTTATACTTTGGGCTTTTTTGGCTGCACGGCTACGGCAGCGCCTATACGATTTAGGTAATATGTGATTTTTAGCTATATTAATAAAACAACGACACATTTTTTCTTAAAATAGCCAGACCATCAGCTTGTACCCTTAGCGATTGGTTAGATCTACACTTTAGAATGCTACCACCTTATTTCATTTCTTATTTTTTTCTCCTTCACTTTTTAAATCAAATTGTTATGTTAAATCGAAAGTATGCAATGGTCACTATCCCTGGTGACGTTAAAATCAGCGATTATAGTGAAACCGTACAGGCCAACACAGTGAACTGGGCGCAGGAATTTAACCTGTCGCCTTTTTTTAAACCGTTGAAATGGTACGATCGGGCCCTGTTTGGGGTACAGGCCGCCCGTGAATATCCCTTTGCCAGCCTGGAACACATTACGTTGGCAGGAGAACTGCTGACATGGCTGTTCACCGTTGATGACAGCTGTGACAGAGGATCGGAAGACAAAATCAGGGCCGTGCAGATGACTGCCCAGTTGGACGTATTCATCAGTATTTTGCAGGGAAGGATTTACCAGGGCAACGGACAGCTGGAGCTGGCACTGGGGAATATTGTTGGTAAGCTGCGGACTATTTGCAGCGACCGGCCTTTCCTGTATCAGCAATTTAGTATCCACATGACAGACTACCTGACCGAATGCAAGCTGGAAATCAAAATGCAACTTCACCGGCATCGGATGACCATAGAGGATTATTACAGGGAGCGTCCGTTTACCGGCTTTTGCATTATGTATCCGTTGGTGGCCATGTTTGCCGGATTACGTATTCCAGAGGAGGTGTACACGCACCCTGTCGTTAGAAAAATTGAACTGGAGATCAGTTTGTTGGGTTGCTTATCCAATGACCTGCATTCTATTCGTCGTGAGGCGGAACTGGAAGAAGGTGGATTTAACCTGATACTGATTGCCAAGAGGGAACTTGATCTAACAATGGACGATGCCATTGAATTTGTCGCGGAGGAACATAGCCGTCATCTGCGGGAATTTGAAACAGCACGTACGCTGCTTCCTGATTTTGGGGACCGTATCAATACACAGCTGGCGAAATACATTGCCGGTGTATATCAGATCGTGAGAGGATATGATGATTGGGCCGTACTGGACACGGAGCGTTACCGGTAATTACATCAAAGCCCTGTAGGGCAGGTACTTAGCCAATGCCAGACATAGTTCACCAAAATCAATCGGCTTTTTTAGGAATCCATTGGCGCCGATAGCTACAGCTTCATTTTCAGAGAATGCTTCGCTGGCACTGACAATTAAAACAGGGATGCTTTTTAAGGCGGAGTGTTCCCTCATCCGCTTTAAAAGCATCTCGCCTGACAATCCGGGCATGTTGAGGTCGGTAATGACAAGATTGGGATTGTCTGCTATAATACTGGCAATGGCACTGTCGACATTTGCATCTTTGTATAATTTGGCATCTATGCCCCATTTCTTCAGGAAGCGCATGACCCATCCGGCTCCCATCGCGTCGTCTTCAAACATGGATACCTTTGATTTCCAGAAGATGTTCTTTCCATCTGCGACTTTGTTGAGCTGCACAACAGGTTTTTCGCCGGCCTCATAGGGAATCTTTACGAACATGGTTGTCAGCTCAGGGTCGGGCTGTGGCACGATGGAGATTTCTCCTCCAAGCAGCTCCACCATGTGTTTGGTGATGGCCAGGCCTAATCCGCTGCTGGATTCATTTTCGCTTTTTGCCACAAAGCGCTCAAATGCCGCCTTGGCAATCATAGGATCTATTTTCCCGGTATTCGTGATTTCCAATGTCCACCAGGCATCAGCTTTTTTAAGCACTACCTTAATCACCGTATTGTTGGTCGTATATTTAATACCATTAGACAGCAGGTTATTGAAGATTTTGGTGATGATCATTTTATCGCTGTGAATGGCTTGTTTCAGCGCATCATCAATTTCCAGTTCTATCTTAATGCCTTTAGGGGCGGCCAGATAGGAGTGGGCGGCGATGGTGGAATTGACAAGGCCAAACAGGGAAAAGTCTTCTTTGTTGACTTCAATAAACTTACCGCTTTCAATTTTGGCGATTTCCAGCACGTGATTGATGATATTGCGGGTAAGTGCAGTGGAACTATAGAGTTGGTCCGCCATTTCGCCACCATGAGGCAGTTGGTATTCTTCGGCGGAGTCTTCTTCTTCCAGTATCGATAGCTTGTCTTTCTTCAACAGGAATAACTGTGCAATGCTGTATACCACATTTAACGGCGTTCTTACTTCGTGAAAGACTTCAGACAGATAGGCGGTTTTCCGCTCAGATGCCATTTGAAGCCGGCGGGATTCGGCCAACAGACCATTAATTTGCGCAGCGTAAGACGCCAATATGGCCAAAATAATGATCAACAGCGCAATACTCGTTGACCAGCGCATGATGGTGGTGGTGCTTTTGCTGAATTCCAACGGAGTGACGAACCGGAGGTAGGCATTCGAGATAATATAGACCACCATGGCCAGACATCCTATTACTCCATATAAGAGCGCTTTGTTTTTTTTATAAAGTACAAAGGAAGATATCAGATAGAATGTCATCACCGTCATAAACGCCAGCAGCATTTCAAGGGAAATGCCTTCACCCAGTACAGTAGACCAATAGCCGATAAAAGCCACATTCGTGATCAGCATTACCAGTACTGCCCGAAAAAACTGTCTTTTTTGATTCAGCAAAACTACACCCAGAAAACAAAGTGTTTCCAGTGGAACACCGATTAAAAACAAGGGGCTTCGTTTGAGGGAGTAAAAGTACCCACCAATACCAACAACTAACAAGGCGAAGACGATTGCAATGACGTTTAGGGATATGGCTGAGCGTCTTGCCACCTCTTTTTCGTCGACGTACATGCCTGCTACCGGTTGTAACAGCATTTGTTTGGTCACGTCAGACATCGTAATACGCTCTGGTTTCATATTTCGGATATATTGAGGGTCATAGATAGACGAACTTCTCCTCCTGCACGTTGTAAGCGGGTATTCATTAAAGGCCTTAGTTTCACTTTTTTGGGTTACGGAATCAGGGTACAGTTTTGTGGGTAAGATAAATAAAATTATCGAATTTCTAAGTAATTTACCACCAAAGTGATTGTTCAACATTCTCTAATCCATTACTAAACATGAAAACGCCTTTGAGCCAACATCCCCTGCATCCGCGTATGCAGGCTGCACTACCTTTTTTCGACACCGGATTCACCCCTTACTATTCAGACCATATTCCCGGCGCCTGGCAGGTGACACGTTATGAGGATGTGGTGGCTGTGTTGAGTGACTATGCTACTTTTTCCAGTGAGTACATCCCTAAAACCGATGACAACGTATTTACGCGTAACCTGAACGTGACAGACCCGCCGAAACACAAGCACTTGCGGGCGTTGGCCACCAAAGCGTTTTCGCCGGCCATCATCGCCCAGTCCGAAGGCTGGATACGGCAACAGTGTGAAGAATTGTTGTTGCCACATCTGTCTGCCGGTTCTATTGAATTTGTGGGAGACTTTGCTTTACAGTTGCCTCATCGTGTGATCTCCCGGCTGCTGGGCGTACCGGATGCCGAGGTGGAGAAGGTAAGACAATGGATCATTGCGGTGGCAGGCGATCCACGGGTCATAGGGGTGGAGATTTTCGGCCGCTCCATGCAGGAAATGAGCATCTTTTTCTCTGACCTCATTCAGAAACGGACCGCGCATCCGCAAGACGACCTGATTTCACAGCTGATCACTTCCGAAGTGGAAGGTAACAGACTGGAAACGATGGACGTGATAGCGATGTGCGTAGCTATTTTCCTGGGAGGTTATGAAACCACGAAGAGCTCCCTGGCCAATGCCATGTATATCTTCTCCCAGCTGCCGGACATTCAGGCGCACCTGGCGGGGCATACGGAAGATATTCCGAAGGCGATCACGGAAGCATTGCGGGTATTGTCGCCGGTAAAAGGATTTCCGAGAATAGCTGCGAAGGACACCATGGTTTCCTCCGCAGCCATTAAAAAAGGTGATCTGGTAAATGTCTCTGTGAGCACAGCGAATAAAGATGAAGCTGTTTTCGCAAATCCGGACGCTTTTGATATGGACCGTTCCAACCTCAACCAGGCACTGAGTTTCGGGCATGGTATCCATTATTGCCTGGGTGCGCCGCTGGCCAGGGTGGAAACACGGATTGCTTTTGAAACGATCTTCAGCCATGCGCGGGTACGGCTGGCGTCGGCCGTGGAGCCGGAACCTGAAATCAGCGCGCTGGTATACAGTTTAAAAAGCCTGCCGCTGGTATTAGACAAGATCTAACGCCACGTGGCCATATTCAAAGTTGTACCGTGCTGTTTCCCGGTAGCTCCAGTCCATGTTGCCACGCAGAATAGCGCCAAGAATGCGGACATACTTTTTCACAGCAGCATCGTAGGCGCCGAAGGAGGGGAGCTGGGCAGACACTTTTTCGAACTGTCGCATTTCCTGGTCATGCAGGGCTGCTGCCTGTACAATGGCCTTTTCCAGCGAAAGTTTCCTTTCAGCTTTCATGATCAGCACCATGTTATGCTGGTCGCCATGGTCCAGTTCCTTCGACAGGGAAAAGAGATCGTTGGCCCAGCATACCAGGTTGCGCGCCAGCACCACTAATTCCGTCACTGCCGGATGTTGAAGGATATCGGCCGGCAGTGATATCTCTTCTATCACTTCAATCATGTCTGTACTGACATGCGCCGCTCCGAGGTATTGCCTCCTCTTGTAAAACTCAGCTACGGACGGGAGCTGACCGGTTTGAACGTTACCATATTCCCACAATCCTGCGGCAAACATTTTATGCAGGCTTTCCACGAAATGGCGTTGCCATTCGGGCGTGCTGATGGCCTTGAAACGGATCCATACGTCCGCCAGCGCCGCCATGACGCCGGTATCGCCTGCTTTGGGCGGTTGCGGGTCTGACAGGATCTGTTTACAGGCCGCTACGAAACTTTCAAAGTTTAAACGGGACTGTATCAGTTCATCGCGCTCTATCTGGTTGTCCATGGCGTCGTCCATCACAAATAAAAGCACGTTGGCATCGTTGGCCAGCTTCAGCTGGTCCAGCCCGCATTCGGGATAAAACCGGGCAGTCATCATTCCAAAGTTGTCATCCAGGTATTTTTCGTAACTGCTGTCTGTGTGCAGTGCAAATCTCTTTACCCACGCATTGGTGTGGTCGATGGCATGTTGGTAGTTTGGATTGATCGCTGGCTCAATAGGGCAGTAGAGGATTGGAAGAATTATTGCATTCATATCACATAATTTGGACATATCAAGTTACGGCTAAATATTAATATTTAGCCGTCGACGTTATAATTGCCCGCTTTAGTGACCCGCTTCCGTGACGAGCCTGCTGGACAAAAAAGGTAGTAAGGCATAGTATAATTGTTCCAGCATAATGGGTTTGGAAAGGAATCCTTCGCCATGGGTCCTGGCCGCCGCAATCTCTGCTGTATCTGCATTTCCGCTGATAAAAATCACCGGGACATGGCGCAGCAGGTTGTCCTTGCGGATCTTTCCAAGCAGGGCCATACCAGATATTTCGGGCAGGTAGTAATCGAGCAATATTACGTCGGGCATAATTTCGTGAGCTTTTTCCAGCGCTTCGGCGGATGAGGCGGCGAAAGCGGTGGTACAGCCTAATCGTTTTAGTTGCAGTTCAGCCAGTAGCCGGTTGCTGTGGTCATCGTCCACGCAGAGCACTTTGGCGCCGTAGAATTTCTCAAATTCATTCGGCTGCTGCGGCTGTGATTTCCGGCTGTTATCGGCCACCATCGGGATGCTCAGCCGGAAGGTGCTGCCTTTGCCGGTTTCGCTGGTGGCGGTAAGGGTACCGCCCAGCGTCTCGGCTATTTTCCGGGAGATAGGCAGGCCAAGGCCGGTGCCTTCCCCGGGTTTGGAACCGGTGATATATAAATCGAAAATTTTGTCCAGCTCTTCGGCGGGAATGCCTTTTCCTTCGTCACTCACTTCCAGGATAAAATACCGGTCGGTAGCACGGGCGGTGATGGTAATGGCGCCGCCGGGACAGGAAAATTTAATCGCGTTGGTGAGCAGGTTGCTCAGTATCCGTGTGAGCAGGGCGGCATCTGACACAATGCGACCGGGGATGCCGGCGATCTTTACCTGCAGCGGTACCGGCGAAACGTACTGGTAGCTGTCCAGCTGCTGATAAAGCCATTGCCGTACGGAAAACGGCGCCGGTTGCGGCACATTGTATATGCCGGCTTCAATACGGGCGGTGTCCAGCACTACGTTGGTCATGTCGAGCATATTGCGGGAAGAGGCGTACAGTGCGCGGATCACATCGGTAGACACCTGTATGTGGTCAGGCATGCCTTCATCTTCCGCCTGCAATACCAGTTCATGCGCCAGACCGTAAATAGGGTTCAGCTGCGTACGGTAGTCGTGTGACAGGGAGTTGAGATAGGTGGTTTTATAGCGGTTGGCCTGGTCCAGCGCCAGGGTCCGTTCTTCCACCAGCTGTTCCAGTTCGCGGTTGCTTTTATTGACGGCCCGCTCGTAGAAGTAGAGCAGGAGCGCGTTCATCAGCAATACCGCCCCGGCCGCGAAGAAATATACCAGCCGGTTGTTGCTGATGCTCAGTGGCAGCGGGTCTATCAGATTGCCATACCAGATCACTTTCAGGATAACCGTTACCGTTAACACAAAGGTGATGGCTGCCCATTTATAGCGGCTGGATTTGATGATCAGCAGAGCAGCGCCGCAGAGGAAAACGGCGAGCGCTTCTATGTTGATGGCCGGTCCCAGCAGCGCGCCGTAGTACATAGCGCTGAAGGACTGCAGTATAAAGATGGTCAACAGGGCGGAGTTGGTTTTGCCGACCTTGTTAAACAACGGCACGCCCAGGTAAATAATGGCCATCGCGTAACCGACGCCGGAGATACGAATTTCGTGTGCTGTGTTCCATAAAACCGTAGAGATCAGGAAACACAGGAAAGAGGTTAATAAAGCCAGGGAGTTAAGGATGATAATGACACGCTTGCTGTTTAACGGAAGCGGTGCCCCATCTGTACCAAGGAATGGAAGAGTTTTCAACAGGCGCCATAATCTACGCATACATTCGTTATGGGTTTTTTATCGGGTCAAAGTTATCAATTGAGGGTCTTGATTGCAATGATGCCATTACTTTCGTTTTACAGGGTACCGGTGTGTTACCTGATTATAAGGTTTTCTGAACAGTTGTACATCGTTGTAGTAAGTCTTGGATACAAGATACGAAATTGATAAATTTTTTTAGTTATTTATTTAATAATTCATAACAATCGGAAGCTGGATAAGTTCTGTAAGGCGTGAATGGGAGAGGTATTTCCGCAGCGGACCAACCTTCTTCCAAAATCCCGGGTGTACATTTTAAAATTTTGAATATCTTTGCGCCCGTTAATTTTAACCAATATCCCCAATTGCTAAGCCGTTACCCCTTTTGTCCATTCGATATCAACCCGCGTAAACCACAACGACTGTATGTATCAGACTGAAAATCAGTATTTCCCACGTAATGCTAATGTCCCGTTGCCAGTGTGGACCACACCTGTGGCCAGCTGCTATACTATGATCCCGGAAGATGATATGGCTTACCCGCGAGGCCAGTCTGTAATTTTAAGCGTATAGCCGTTGCCGGCAGATAACTGTCCCGTATAAACGTTTTCCTGATAAAAATCTTGTTCTTCTAAATAAACAGGGCATGAAAATGCACCGGAGCTATGTGTTCCGGTAAAACCTGTGGCTGTTAATTCGATAGTATGTATATCCCTAAAATGATCCGTTTCGGATGGTCCTGTTTGTTGTGGTGCCTGTTGCTGGCCGCTATGCCGGCCAGTGCGCAGTTTGTTCCAACTGATTTCGCCGCTGACCCGCAGCACACGGCTATTACGCACGACAGCCATAATAACATTTATACCGTGGCCTATGATGCTAACGGAAGGGCAACTGTCCTTAAATATGTAAACGGCGGTTCCAGTATTTATTTTGTTTACTCCGAACAAACCGGCGGCCCGGGTTATGACTACACTTTTTTCTCAGGTATTGCCGTCAACTCAAAAGATGAAGTGTTTCTGACTACTTCCATGGATGGTACCGGCGGCAGAATACTTAAAATCCGGTATAATGGCACCGGTTATGACCCTGCCGTAGTGGTCAGATCGGGTGAAGGGTATACCAACCTGGCCTTTGACCAGCAGGATAACCTGTTGGTATTACAGACTGATATGGCAACCCAAAAATGTAAGCTGGTAAAGTACCTGGCCGGGCAGGAAAACGGAGCGGGCGCTGTGTTGTGCGATGATTCCAATGTGCGGGGCGGGTTCAAACAGAAAGATTATATGTACTTTCCGTGGGGCCTGGCGGTGGATAAAAACAACACGATATATTTTACTACTTGTTTTGGACCACCGAATACGCCATCTGGCTTCAACCAGATTTTTCGGTTAAAACAAGGGGAAACGGAGCCTACTCCCATTGGCACAGGCGGTTTTACATCGCTGGCATGTGATGATAATAATAATTTGTACGCGTTGGATGTTGACCTGAACATGAATGGGACGTACGGGAGAATCCGGTTCGCCGGTGCAGGTTCGTTACTCAATTCATGGCTTTATGGGGGTATTACCTGTGATGTGAACTATGGCTACATACCCCTGGGAATTACGGTAACAGGAAATGGAAACGGCTCCACCATCTATTTTGATCAACTCACAGATTATACCAATAACCCTGTTATTGCCGGTGTGAAAAAGCTGACAGCCCCCCAGGTGGCGGTAACGGAATTGTCGGCCATGGACGGCATCGTTACCAATGCGAACACCGTACGCTATAAATTTGCTACCAATCCGGGGCTGGGCTATACGCCTGGGGCAAATGCTTTCCAACTGAACACTACCGGGCTTAGTGGCGCAGCTATTACGAATGTGACCCCTGACATGAACTATTACACGGTTGATGTAAATACCGGTACTGGTGATGGTACGCTGTCGCTGGTGCTGAAAAATGGTATGCTGATAAACACTGTCAGCAATGCGCCCTATACCGGAGCGACTTACACGATTGACAAAACGCCGCCTGTTGCCAGTTTTACTGCTACTCCGCCGGCAGCCACTTCCAGCAGAAATGCTACGTTCACTTTCACCGCCAACGAACCTGCTACCTATGAAGCCCAACTGGATGGGGGCACTCCGGCCGCAGTCACGTCTCCGCTTACCTTCATGGGGTTGTCTACCGGTGCGCACGCATTGTCTTTGAGAGCGAAAGACCAGGCCGGCAACCAGTCCACCTGGGTGCCTTTTAACTGGACCGTTCTCTCTAACCCTTCGGTGATGAACGTGGCAGTGCCATCTGCGAAATATTACCATACAACGGAAGCTCTTGTTTTTGATGTGACGTTCGACCAGGACGTGACGGTGAGCACGGCTTCCGGCACCCCTTATATTGATGTGACCATAGGTTCTCAGGCGAAACAGGCCATGTACGTCAACAATCCCGCACCCAATGTCATGCGTTTCAGTTACCAGGTGGCATTGGGAGATGACGACACAGACGGCATCACCATTAATAACCTGAACCTCAACGGGGCCACCATTCGTAATTGGGGTGGAGATAACGCTGATTTGACGCTGAAAGGCGTTGGCAATACTTCCGGCGTAAAGGTCAATACAACGATGCCTTCCTGTACGATCAGCATGTCCGCACCATCGCCTGTCAACGGGGATTTTACCCTAACGGCTGTTTACAGTGAACCGGTGACTGGTGTAAATGCATCGACTGTAAATGTCATTAATGCTACTGTGACGTATCTGGGAGGTACTGCCACTACTTATACCTTTAAGATCAGTCCTGCGCAGGAGGGGACATTTAACATGAATATGTCTCCCCAGAATGTCCGGCAGATGCTTGCGGGTAATAATGTCCTGCCGTCGAACACCATCGACTTTGTGGTGGACAAGACGGCGCCGAAAGTAAGCAGTGTGGCTGTTCCGGCTAATGGATATTATCATGAGGGAGCCTTGCTCGATTTTGATGTTACGTTCAATGAAAACGTTGTTGTGAATATTGTGGGCGGTGTACCGTCAGTTCAGTTGAACATCGGTGGCGCGACAAAGATGGCCACTTTCCTGAACAGCCCGTCCCCGAATGTGGTACGTTTCCGTTATACCATTGTTGATGGAGACCTGGATATGGACGGTATTGCCGTCACTGCCCTCAGCAACAATGGAGGCTCCATTCGTGACGCGGCCACCAATGATGCTGATCTGACGTTGAATAACATCGGCAATACCACCGGTGTGCGTGTTAACGCTGTTCATCCCTCCGTGGTGATTAGCACCAGCGTTCCTTCGCCTGTGAATCATTCTTTCACGGCTACCCTTATCTTCAGTGAGGCAGTAGTCGGCTTGACGACCACCAAGCTAACAGCTACCAATGCAGTGGTATCTGCCCTGACCACCAGCGATAACAAGACTTATACCGTTACCGTTATACCTTCAGGAGATGGGGCCGTTACACTCCAGGTTCCTGCGGACGCGGCCATGAATGTAGGCGGCAGTGGCAACCGGGCTTCCAATGTATTAAGCCTCACAGCAGATATGACGGCGCCCAAGGTGTCCGGCGTAGCTGTTCCCGCAGCAGGGTACTATAAGATCGGCAGCAACCTGGACTTCGATGTGGTGTTTAATGAAGAAATAACAGCCACCACCAGCGGCGGCATTCCCTATATTAATATTACCATCGGTTCGCAGGTGAGACAGGCGGCGTATATAAGCAACCCCGCTACTACCACTATGCGTTTCCGTTATACTGTTGTGCCGCAGGATGAAACCGTGACGGGCATCACAGTTAATACGCTGAACCTCAATGGCGGCACTGTCCGCGACCTCGCAGGCAACGATGCCAATATTACCCTGAATAATATAGGAAATACCAGTGGCGTAAAGGTCAATACGATCATGCCTGCCTGTGTTATTTCCATGCCGGCTTCACCTGTCAGCAAACCCTTTACGCTCACGCTCACCTTCAGTGAACCGGTGACAGGACTTAGCCTGACATCGCTGATGATTGCCAACGCGGACCTCAGCAACCTGGTGGCGATGAATGCCACTACGTACACCATCACCGTGGCCCCGAAGGTGCCAGGCAACTATACAGTGTATTTACCTGCCGGTAGCGTGCAACAGGCAGCGGGCGGCAATGACAACCAGGAATCGAACAAATTAACATTCGTAATGGATGTGACGCCACCGGCTGTGACATCGGTAACGATGCCACCGAACGGCTACCACAAGACAGGGGCACAGTTGAGTATCACGGTAGTTTTCAGTAAAAACGTGTCCATTACCGGCACGCCTTCAGTGCCGATCATCATCGGCAGTAAAACAGTGCAGGCTAATTATAGCAGCAGTGCAGGATACAACACGGTCCAAACGTTTACCTATACAGTCCAGGACGGAGATGAGGACCTGGACGGCATCGCCCTGGGTAGCAGCATCAACCTTAACGGCGGCACAATAGAAGACCTGGCCGGTAACACCGCCCTGCTGCCGTTAAACAACCCCGGTAACAGCTCAGGTGTGCTTGTACACACAGCAGTGCCTTCCGTAACATTGAGCAGCAACACGCTGCCGCCTGTTGGCAAAACATTTATCCTGAAGGCTACTTTCTCTGAAAGGGTGACCGGCCTGACATCGGCAGATTTTATAATGACCAATGCCACCATCAATCCTCCATTTTCGACAGACGGTGGACTTACTTATACGATGGTGGTAAAACCCGTCACGGATGGTCCTGTTTCCGTTTCCCTGCCGGCCAATGTGGCTGTGAACGTTGCAGGAACGGGTAATACCGCGTCCAACATACTGAACACAATCGCTGACGTTACACCACCACAGGTGACGGCAGTGTCCATACCTGCCAGTGATGCTTATGGTACCGGCCGGAACCTGGTTTTCCAGGTATCGTTTGACGAACCGACCGTCGTGACCGGAACGCCATTCCTGACGCTTACCATTGGTAGCCAAACCGTACAAGCGCTTTACACCGGCACATCCGGAACGGGCGCCCTGTCCTTCAGTTATCAGGTACAGGCTGGTGACAGCGATCCTGATGGCGTGGAACCAGCAACTTCCATTCAGCTGAATGGCGGCGCGATCAGAGATGCAGCAGGCAATGACGCTGACCTCACGTTGCGTAACGTACCAGCTACCACGGGCGTTATTGTCAATACCGCCACACCGGCTGTAACATTGTCTACTGCCGCGGTATCGCCGCTCAACAGTCCGTTTGTGATAACGGCTACTTTCAGCGAAATTGTTACCGGTTTTACTTTGGCTGATTTGCAGATCTCCAATGGGACAGCAAGCAACCTGGTGGCAAACGGGCCTGTTTACACCCTGATGATTACCCCAACGGCAGATGGACCTGTGCAAATTACTGTTCCGGCCAATGTTGCAGTGAACAATGCCAATACTGGTAACACAGCTTCCAATAATCTCCATGTCACCTATGATGTTACTGCTCCCAAAGTAGGCAACGTAAACGTTCCTGGCCCGGGCAACTATAAAGCTGGCCAGTTGCTGGATTTTACAGTCAATATGAACGAGGCGGTGCTGGTGTCAGGTACGCCTTCCATGCCTGTGGTCATCGGTTCCCGGACCGTACAAGCCAACTACAACGGTGGTTCCGGCACAACCGCATTGAAGTTCCGCTATGTTGTCCAGGTGGGCGACATGGACCTGAATGGTATTTCTCTGGGTGCGGCACTTCAATTAAATGGCGGCGACATAAAAGACTTGGCAGGCAACAATGCCGACCTGGCATTAAACAATGTTGGTAGTACGAGTGGGGTGCTTGTCACCGCACAACAGCCCACTGTTACTTTGAGCACCAGTGCTACAAGTCCTGTCAGCAACGCGTTTACCGTGAAAATTGTCTTCAGCGAGGCCGTGACAGGATTTACTGCCAGTGATATTGTTATCACCAATGGCAGCGCCGGACAACTGTCCACAGCTGACAATATCACCTATACAATGTTGGTTACACCAACAGATGGCGCCATCACCATCAGCGTGCCGGCCGCTGTAGCAAGGAACAGCGTGGGCAACGATAACCTGCCATCCAATACACTCAGCCTCCAGGGAGACGTAACGGCACCGGTAGTAACCAGTGTGAGCGTACCCGCCCCTGGTTATTATAAAGCCGGTCAGCAGCTGGATTTCAAGCTCAATATGTCTGAACCGGTAACAGCTGCGGCTCCCGCCTACATACCGGTGGTCATTGGTACAACTACTGTACAGGCTATTTATACCGGTGGTACGGGAACGGCTATACTGGAATTCAGTTATACGATACCTGCCGGCGCTATGGATATGGATGGTATCGTTGTGGGTACAGCCCTTAGCGGTGTTGTGAAAGATATAGCCGGTAATGCCGCCAACCCAACGCTGAATAACGTTGGCAATACCAGCGGCGTATTTGTCAATACGCAACAACCTGTGGTTACTCTCGGCACTACAGCTGTAAGCCCTGTGCGGCAGGCATTCCCCGTGAATATTACCTTCAGCGAGGCGGTGACAGGGTTCACGGCAAGCGGTATCACCGTTACCAACGGTACTGCAGGTGCCCTGCAAACCACCAACAATATTATTTATACCGCGATTATTACGCCTTCGGCAGATGGTGCCGTGACCGTGCAGATACCTGCCGGAGCGGCACAGAACATTGGACTGAACGACAATCAGGCGTCTAATACGCTCAGCCTTCAGGCAGATGTGACAGCCCCGGTAGTAACCAGTGTAGGCGTGCCCGTGAATGGCAGCTACAAAGCCGGCAAGCAGCTGAACTTCAGCGTTCAGCTATCTGAGCCTGTAAACGTGACCGGTACGCCTTCAATGCCTGTGATCATGGGTACACAAACGGTACAGGCTACCTGCACCGGCGGTACGGGAACGGCTACCCTGCAATTCAGTTATACCGTGCAAAACGGCGATAACGCCCCGAACGGTATCAGCCTGGGTAGTGCTGTAATACTCAACAGCGGTGCCATCAAAGATTTCGCGGGTAACGACGCGGTGCTGACACTGCAACACGTACCTGCCACCAACGGCATTATTGTGAAAACGAACAGCCCGGCCGTAACGCTGTCATCCGTCAGCTCCGGCCGTGTCAATACACCGTTTGCTGTAAAACTGTCCTTCAGTGAAGTAGTGACCGGCCTTACCGCTGCCGCCATACAGGTGACTAACGGTACCGCAGGCACGCTGCAAACAACGGACAATATCAATTATACTGTTGTGATCACTCCTGCCGCAGATGGCAACGTCACCGTGCAATTACCTGCCGGCGTAGCGGTTGACATCGCCGGGAATAATAACCTGGCCTCTAACCAGCTCAGCCTGGTATATGACGTAACGGCACCGGTTATCGCGCAGCAGGCATTCGATGTATATGATAACAGTCCGGCCGGCACCGTAGCCGGTCAACTGACAGCCACCGACGCTTACGGCATCGTTCAGCACTGGACGCTGGCAACAGACGGCTCCAATGGCGCCTTGTCACTCGATGCCAACGGCCGCATCATCGTTAAAGACAATGCCGTACTGCGTGGCTTTGCGGGCAAAACCATCACCCTACAGGTGAGCGCAAGCGATGGGCTCAATATCAGTACAGCCGTTCCCGTTACCGTCAACGTCCGGATTTCCTATGTCAATAAACAACCGGTGATGGACCCTGTGGCAGACGTGTACATCTGTGCTGCGACTGCGGCACAAACAATACAGCTCACCGGCGTATCACCTGTGGAAGCTGACCAGCACTATACCATCACGCTGACGGCCAACCAGCCCTACTTCGATGTGCTCCAGGCAGACGTTGTCACCAATACTGTCCGCTATCAGCTGAAACCCGGTGTCACCAGTGGTAATACGGCCATCACCATCACCCTGAAGGACGATGGCGGCACAGACAACGGCGGCAAAGACACGTACAGCCAGACCTTCTACCTGACGGTAAACCCGCTTCCCGGCGTGAGCATCAGCAGCGATAAAGGCGTCACCGTTTCCAAAGGAGATATCGTTACGCTGACGGCAACCGGCGCGGCTACCTATAACTGGCAACCGGCCAGCGGCATCAGCGGCGACCTGCATCAGCCCACACTGACAGTACGTCCCAATGCAGACGCCATCTACCAGGTGACCGGTACCAACGCTGCCGGCTGTAGCGCTGTCGCTAACATCAGCATACGGGTAGCAGATGATTATAAACTGGACGCTACCAACCTGCTGACGCCCAACGGCGACGGCAAAAACGACCGCTGGATTATCCGCAACCTGGACAGCTATCCGGACAACGAAGTGAAAATATTTGACCGCACCGGCAGGCTCGTTTACCAGCGCCGTAACTATAGCAACGACTGGGACGGCACGCTGAATGGCCGCCCGCTGGCAGAAGGCACTTATTATTATGTGTTGACCGTCAACGGCACCAGCCGCGTATGGAAAGGATTTATCACCATTCTCCGGAATGATCAATAGGAAAAACGATGTCTTATCAACATAATTACATGAGAAGTAAATTATCTTCCCTGACGAAACGCATCGCCATGCTGTTGCTCACCGTAGCGGCAGGCGGTGCCTCTGCTCAAACACTCAGTAACGTGCCGGCATTGCTGGAACCCTCCGGTACCCAGTTCTTTCAGAACCAATACCTCGCCAATGCCGCCATGGCAGGCATTGATACCGGTCTGCAGGTGAACGTGGCCTACCGGCGGCAGTTCAAACAAATGACCGGTGCGCCGGAAACACGCTTCTTTACTGTAGACGGTGCTTTGGGTAAAAGAGTAGGAGCGGGCCTGAACGTGTTTAACGACGTGGCAGGATTGATCAACCGCACGCGGGTGGCCATGAGCTATGCCTATCATTTGCCGTTAGGAGAGGGTGGACAGCAACTGCATTTCGGTCTCTCGCTGGCGCTCAACATCCAGCGGCTGGACCTTTCCCATGTAAACGGCGACCCCAATGACCCTTCTCTCGGCGCTTTCAACCGTCGTGACAACTATTTCGAAGGAGAATACGGTATGGCCTATACGAGCGGTCAACTTACTTTGCAGGCGGCCCTGCCCAATGTAAGGAGCCTTTTTACCGGTGACAATAAAACCGTAGATGGAGGCACTATCCTGTATTCAGCGGCAGAATACAGGTTCCTCTTCGATGGTGCGCTGGAAAGCCTTACGCCTAAGGTCTGTTTCCGTGGCGTACGCGGGTACGACAATATTGTGGACGTGGGCGTAAATGCCGCGTTCCTCAACAATGTGCTGAACATTATGGCGCTGTACCACACCTCCAAAAGCATTACTGCCGGATTTGGCGTAGACATTAAAAACACCGTGATGATACAGGCGCTGTACCATGCCCAGACGGGCGGATACAATAATCCCAATAACGGTGCTTATGAAATAGGCGCTTCCATGCACCTGTTTAAATAAACAATGACATACCATCATAAAAAAGCTCCGCTGTCAGCGGGGCTTTTTTTGTGTGACGTTGGTAAGGATGTCCAACAGAATGGCGATGACGGTATTGGTATAATAATACCTGATGGTTACCGGGTCATCTTCGCCGGGTGGCGGCGTAATACGGGCTGACTTCATTTCCTCTCCGTCGGCCGCGATGCTGTAGTAGGCGTACAATTCCGTGATGCCTTTTTCCGGTACCGTAGAGGCGTACCCGGTAATGCCGATTCCCCAATGTGATGAAAAAAGGGAACAACAGTTCTCTGATAATGCGCGCGCAGTTTCAGCAGATACACAGTCGCATTGTTGCCCGTGGATAGGGTCCAGGCCCAGGTGCCGGGCCTTTTGTCCGAGGTTGTACGCTGTAATGCCACCCTGAAAATATTCAGTGGCATTGTCGGCCGATGAGAAGGCCACCTGTAACATGCCGGCGGTAACGCTTTCCGCTACGGCCAATGTCTGTTGACGCTTGATCAGGATAGTTCTGATCCGGTTAATGGTTTCGAGATGTTTGCTGTTCATAACAAGGCTCATTTCTAATCCCGTGCCAGTGTTTGGCACGGGGTTTACAACAGATTTTCAAAAAGAAGATCCATGACACAGACAGAAAAGATCGCTGAGTTTGCTCTACGGTATCGTTATGCAGACATACCGCCGGACATACTGTCCCGTTTGAAAACCCACCTGTTGGATGCGGCCGCATCCTTTATCTGGGCCCAATTTCAGGAGACGCCCCGTAAAATGGAGGCCGGCATCCGGCAGTTATATGCGCCGGAGCAGCCGCTGGCGGCAGATCATGCTGCCCAATGTTATACGGCCTATATCCGTTACCCTGATTTTATGGATAATTTTCTGGCGAAAGAATCTACCTGTCACCCCAGTGATAATATCGGCATATTGCTGGGCGCCTGTCATCTGCGGGATATTTCCGGGGAAGACTTTTTATCGGCGATGGCTACCGCCTACGCAATAGAATGCAGGCTTACGGAGATTTACCCGGTGATGATAGCTGGCTTTGACCATACCACGCTGCTGGCGTTTTCGGCTACTGCCGCCGCCGGCAGGCTGATGGAGCTGTCTGCCAAAGCGCTTACCCATGCGCTGGGCATCGCCGGCTGTAATTTAAATCCTATTGTTACCTCCAGGGCTTCTTACACCAGCGAGTGGAAAGGACTGGCTTCTTCACTGGTCAGTGCGGATTGTATGAACATCGTGATGATGGCAAAAAACGGAATCACCGGCCCGCCGGAACTGTTTGAAATACCGGAGAAAGGGTACGACGCCATTCACCAGCAAAAGCTGGAACACGACTGGACGGCAGCAGATTTTCAACTGCTTTCCCGTTGTGTGCTAAAGACGTATAACGCGGAAGTACATACGCAATCAGTGCTGGAGCTGTTGCAGGAGATGGCAGAGGAATACCCGTTCCGGGTGGCGGAGATCACGGAGATAAACATCACCACTTTCCTGACAGCGTATCATATTGTAGGTGGAGGCGAATACGGCGACAGAACAAAAGTTTTTTCCAAGGAGCAGGCGGACCACAGCCTGCCTTACCTGGCGGCGGTGGTGTTGCTGGACAAACAGGTATACCCGCCGCAGCTTACAGCAGAAAGGATAGCGCAGGAAGACGTACAGAGCCTGTTGCAGAAGGTGAAGATACACACGGGTTTCCCCCTACACAAGCCGGTAAAGGTGGCAGGCCTCTTAGATCCCTATACAGCGGCCTATCCTGATAAAGTAAGATGTAAGGTGGAGATCACGACTATTGACGGGCAGCAGTTCACCGGAGAAAAAGAAGATTATAAAGGCTTTTTCACCCGCCCACTGTCCTGGGAGGAAATAAAAGAAAAGTTTATAAAATTAAACAAGCCTTACATCTCAGCGGAGGAAATCGACAAGGTGTGCGATATCATTGAACGGCTGGAAAGTCACACTGCCAATGAGCTGTTGACTGCCATGCTTAAAAACAGTTTATAAAAACACAGCCCCGGACCCAGGGCCCGGAGCTGTGTTTTTATACGACCGACCTGGAATTATAATTTATCGATCCATGATTTCACCTCTTCCTTTGTTTTGCCTGTTTTCTGCTGGATGCGCCCCAGCAGCTCATCTTCCTTGCCTTCTTCCCATAACAGGTCATCATCTGTAAGATCGGCATATTGTTGTTTGATCTTACCCTTTAATTCATTCCAGTTGCCTTTTACCTTCAGAGCAAAGCTGTTGTTTTGAGTGTCCATAGTAAACAGTTTTTTGGGTGAATAATATTTTATACCTAAGTGTTCAAATATTAAACCACCAGTAGATGTGCCTGTTTTTGCGGGTTGCAGACATCAAAAGCGAGGAAAAAGATCCCCGGGCGCGGTCATCTGTCGACAATTTGCTTACCCATGTCCGCGGCTGAGCCGGACAGAAACGACGTTTTGTCCATAACGGCCACGGTATGCCGGCAGATGCAGATGAGCCTTTGTTCATCGTCGGTGATCCTGATTTCCCAGATATGGCTGCGGCGGCCGAGGTGTATAGGCGTGGCCGTGCCATGCACATATCCTTCACGGGCGCTGCGGACGTGATTGGCATTGATTTCCATGCCCACGCATATTTCTGTGGCGGGATCTATCACCAGGGTGGAAGCAATGCTGCCCACTGTTTCCGCCAGCGCTACCGATGCGCCGCCGTGTAAGATACCGTAAGTCTGTACCGTACGGTGGTCAACTGGCATGCGTATACGAAGATAGTTGTCGCCAATTTCGATGAACTCCATACCGAGGTGTTCGTTCATCGTGGATTTTCCTCTTTCATTCAGGGCTGCGATGGTAATATGGGTGTGCCAGATTGTTTTTGTGGTCATATGATATACATCTTTTTTTGCAAACCGGAAATATAGTAATTTAGTTGGCTACATAATACCACCAATATGAAACCTCTCAAATTATTGCTCGCCACAGGCATCGCGGTATGCCTGTCTCTTCAGATGCATGCCCAGCAGATCACCGGCAAAATGATCAAAGAATGGGAAAGGGCCAAGACATACACCCGGGAGTACCTGGACGTTATGCCGGAAGGTTCTTACAGCCTGAAACCAACGCCTGAAATGCGTTCTTTCGCAGAACAGATGCTGCACCTCGCAGAGGCCAATTTCGGTTTTGCAGCTGCCGCCAGTGGCAGTACCCTGCCCGGAAAACCCGGTGACATGGAGAAAAACTCCGACAAGACCAAACCGGCAGTGACCAAAACCGTAATGGACAGCTATGATTACGTTATCGACAAGCTGAAAAACATGACGGACGCACAACTGCCGGAGAAAATCAAACTCTTTGGCCGCTTTGACCTCACCAAGGGGGAAGCCATGGAGAAAGCGTTTGAGCACCAGACACATCACCGCGGACAGACTACTGTTTACATCCGCCTGGCCGGTGCTAAACCGCCACAGGAAAAACTGTTCTAAGCCGGACTATCCGTTTTGTCGCAATTGGACGCAGCGTATGCCGGAGGATAGTTGTTACTTTGCCCCGGACAAAAGCATTGATGATGAACTTTTCAATACAGCCTCGCCTGGAAAACGAACGCGCTATTCTCTATCCGCTGCAGCAAAGCGATTTTGAAGCATTGTACGAGGTGGCCTCCGATCCGTTGGTATGGGAACAACATCCCAACAAAACCCGCTGGCAACGGCCGGTATTTGAGACCTACTTCGATGGTGCGATGAAAAGTGGCGGCGCATTCCGCATTGTAGACAAAGCCACGGGCAGAACAGCCGGGAGCAGCCGTTTTTATGATTATGACCCGCAACAGAACAGTATCCTGATCGGCTATACTTTTTACAGCCGTGAGTTCTGGGGCTCCGGACTGAACCCTTCGGTGAAACACCTGATGCTTTCCTGGATATTTCAGTACGTGGACAAGGTCATTTTTCATGTAGGCGCCGTCAACACCCGCTCACAGATAGCGATGACGCGGCTCGGCGCCCGTAAGGTGAAAGAAGAGGAAGTGGCCTACTTTGGTGAACCTTCCCGCCTGAATTGTATTTATGAAATCAACAAAGCAGACTGGCAGGCACAGCACCCCTGATGCTACCAGTCTGTTTTCTTATGCCCCCGCCCTGATCTGCCGCATGCCTTTGCCATAGAACTTCTTCATCATACGGTTCATATGGCTGCTGTCGGTGAACCCCAGCTCCGACGCAATATGCTGTAAAGCGGTATCCGTATACAATGCGCGCGACTCCGCGATCTTCAGCCGCAGCTTCATCACATAATCCTGAAAACGTTCGTCTGCATTACGCCGGAAGTACTCACTGAAATAGGTTTCAGCGATGTGAAACTGTTTTGACAGGTTAGGCACGCTCAACTTCTCCACATCCATGATATTAAAGCTGATGAAGTTGATGAGGTCTGCAAACCGGGTGTCGGTAAAGCGGCGCCCATCCAGTTTTTTCTTCTGGATATTACGGCAGATCACGGCCAGTACGGACACCAGTGTGTTTTGTATAATGAAAGCGGAACAGATGTCTTTCCGTTGGTATTCCTGTAGGATGACATCCAGCAGGCTTTTGAGCTGGGCCTTGTCGGCCGGGTCTTCCACCAGTTCACCGGGATGGTAGTCATGATGCCCGAAAATAAAGTTCAGCCGGCTGAACCAGCTGCTGTAGTCCACCACATCTGTCGGTCCCGGAATGAAGTAACTGCCGGTAAACCGCACAAACAAAAAGCAACTGCGTTCCTTTACTTCGTAAGAGTGGCATTTAGCCGCCGGTAAAAGAAAAATACCGTTTGTGGCATAGGGGAACTGCATCTGGTTGACCATCTGGTAACCTGTCCCGTCCAGCACGTACACCAGTTCAAAGAAGTTGCTTTTACGGCTTCTTTCCTTCCATTCATCGTATGTCGCGATTTCCACCGCAAAGGAGTCGTGTAAAAAATCCATGATATAAAATTACGGCAAAGGAATCAACGGATATGTTCCATCCAGGAATGTTACTGTTTTTTCAGGGTAGCGTACCGAAGGTTGCCACGGCGCAAAGTGACCTTTGCCCTGTTAAACATCAACCTGAAAAAAAACATGAAAGCAGTACAATTAACAGCCTTCGGGACGGAGCATCTGGTGATCAGCGATATTCCCATGCCATCCCTCAAAGCCAATGAAGTATTGGTCAATATCAAAGCCGTGTCGCTGAACTATCTTGATTGGATCGTGCTGAACGGCACTTTCAACAAAAAGCTGGTATTTCCCTATATCCCGGCATCCGACGGTGCCGGCGTGGTGGCCGCAGTAGGAGCGGACGTTACCCGTTGGAAGCCGGGCGACCGTGTGGTGATGCAGTACGTGCAAAACTGGACCAAAGGCAAAGTAGATCCGGACAGTAATGCCGTGAGGGTAGGCTGGCAAACGCCCGGCGTATTGTCTGAATATACCGCTGTCCCGGAACACGGGCTGGTGAAGGTACCGGTAAACCTGAGTTTTGAAGAAGCCGCCACGTTGCCTATTGCTGCGGTCACCGCCTGGCACGGACTGATAGAGCAGGCAGGCCTGCGGCCCGGGCAAACGGTGCTGACACAGGGAACCGGCGGCGTGTCATTATTCGCCTTACAGATAGCCAAAGCTGCTGGTGCAAAAGTGATCGCCACTACCAGCAGCGAGGAGAAAGCTGTCCGGCTTAAAGCACTCGGCGCAGATGCGGTGGTCAACTACCGGCTGCACCGTGAATGGCATGAGCAGGTAAGGGCGCTCAACGGCGGAGAAGGCGTGGATATCACCATGGACGTGGCCGGAGCCGCCACTATCGGGCAGTCGCTGCTGTCTGTAAAAGAAAATGGCTTTGTGGGCACGGCCGGTTTTATCGCGGGACCGGAGTTGCTGCTGGACATTCATCAGCATCGTATCAACCTGAACTTCATCCGGATACAGGGGCTGGCAGTAGGCAGTGCGGAGAGTTTTGCCGCACTGAACCGGGCTATTGAAGTCAATGACATCCATCCGGTGATTGACAGCGTGTTTGCCATGGAACAGGCGCGGGAAGCATATCTGCGGCTGGAGTCCGGCCAGCATACCGGCAAGATCGTGATTACGCTTCCGTGATAGCACAGCACATATAACAAAGGGCTGCCTGCATGATGCGCGGGCAGCCCTCGTTGTGGTATAATGGCAGGTTTATTTGCCGGATTTGCTGATGGTCACATCATCCAGGATAATGTCCTGCTGACCGGTATTTTTAAAGTAGATACGGACCGTTTTCATGTTCCGGCCGTATTCTTTGCCCGTCTGAAAGTAAAGCTGCTGGCGGGTGAAATTGTTTTTACCACTTTGCGTCTGCGCAGCGGCCTGTTGTAATTCGCCGGTGACGAGCTTCATGTTCGCCACGGCGGCGTGTAACGGGCTGTCGCCTTGTTGCCAGTAGGTCAACTGGTAGTTGGCGTCATTGTTCAGGTACACGTATTGTTCCATTTCCTGGCCGGGTTTCAGCAGCAGGCCATGGCTGCCATTGCGGCCGGTGGCCAGTGTGCCGTTGCCTTCCCATGGCAGAAGGTTGGTATTGGCGTCAAAACCGGGATTGGGCAATTCGTTGTTGCCTTCCAGCGGCCACTGGTATCCGCGGATATAATCCACTTCCATGCTCACGGAGCCGCCGCCGCCATAGGAGCCGAGGAACACGTTCATGGCATGGTTAGGGGAGTAAATCTGGTGTTTGTCGGTGTATGCTTTTATCAGCTGGCCGTTGATATAGTGTTTGATGCTGTTGGGCGTCCAGAGAATACCGTGGGTCACCCATTGGTCTTTATGCTCAAACCCTTTGGCGATGTGGGTGTTCAGGTTATGTACGAACTGGCCTTTTTCGTCCACATGGCCGTGCAGCACAAACTGCGCATCGATGTTTTCGAACACGTCGATTTCAAATACCTGTCCTTTGGGCCGTACGCCACTAACACCGTCCAGCGTAGTGCCTTCCTGGAGATAGTATTTCAGGTCCGGCCCCGGGGAGTCAAACCAGAAGGCGGTGTTCAGTCCCTGTGGTTTACCGGTGAAGCTGCGTTTTACCCTTACTTCGAAGTATCCTCCGCGGCTGTTGTCCAGCAGGTTTTCGTTGGTGCGCCAGTCGTATGTCTGAATGGAAGATATCTTCCTTCCGCTAGACGGATAGTATACTTTTACCGGCAACGAGTCGTTGGTGAAAATGTTGATGGTACGGCCGTTCAGCGTATAGGCCGCTTCCGGCAAGGTACCGTTGCGCATGGCTTCCAGGTTGTCTTTCTTCAGGAAGTCGATGTTGGAATAGTAGGTGGTATGCCACTTGTTGCGGTCCAGCAGGGAGTCGTTGAACTCATCGTGCCAGAAGAGGGCCATGCCTTCCGGAACGGCGGGGGAACTGGCAATATCGAGGCGACGGGCTTCGGCGGAATCCAGCGACCAGCGGGTGTTTGTGAGCACGGTGCCGGTCAGTGTTTTGCTGTGCTGCCTGGCATCGAAGGCTTCTACCCAAACATGGTAGCGCGTGTTGCCCTTTACCTGTTGGATGTAAAAGCGGGTGCTGTTGGCGGGCAGGGTCGCATTTGGCGTGGCGGGCTTATGGTTGTTGTCCGACCAGTACAGATGGTACCCTGTTTCGTTGGAGGTTTTATCCTCCCAGTCCGCCCTGATCCAGCTGCGGGTGCCGGTGAGCCGGAGATTTGCAGGCGCGGATAAATCCTGCGCCTGCAAACCGGTTGATGTTAAAAACAATAAATAAAACAATCGCTTCATGGTCCTTAGTTATATCCTTCGTTTTGTTTGATGACACCGTTGCTTTGGGTGATCACCAGCCTGGGTAAGGGCAGCAACACTTTATAAGCCTGGGCGGTAGTGGAACCGTCGTTGATGGCGCGCTGGATATAGAGGTTCCAGCGTATCAGGTCATCTTTTCTCCAGCCTTCGCCCCAGAGCTCAAACAGGCGTTCGTCCTGTATTTTGGCGAGGAACTGTGCTTTAGAGAGACCAGCAGGGATATCATCTACCCCGGCCCTTCTCCTGACTGCGTTGATAGCATCGTAAGCCTGTTGGTTGGGCGCGCCGTTTGCTTCGTTGATGCTTTCCGCCAGCATGAGCAGCACGTCGGCGTAGCGGTAGACAGGGAAGTCAACAGCACTGTTTTGTGAATTGGCGCGGGACGGGTCTGGTCCGAATTTCACGGGGATAGCGCCCAGCTGGCCATCTGTCCTGGCATTTTTATAGATCACTTTACCGTTGGCGTCTTTTCCAACAGGATAGGATTCCAGCAGCACTTTCAGTCTAAGGTCCTTTTTATCGAATTTGTCATAGCTGGACCAGGGCATTTTATAACCACCCCAGGCAGTCAGCGGAATACCGGTAGAGTCTTTGTAGTCTGACGGCAGCGCGTGTGCCAGCCACATATTGGTGTATTGGTCGCCGCCGGAAGAAGAGCATACTACGGCGAGGATCATTTCTGTGGAGACGCCTCCTTTGCTGGCGATGGTGAAGTTGTCTTCATATTTAGGCAGCAGGGAGAAGCCCATCTGCGTAATTTGCTGACCTGTTGTTACGGCTTCCGTCCATTTTTTCTCGTGCATGTACAGCTTCATCAAACCGGTGAGGGCAGCGGCTTTGGAGAAGCGGCCGTAATCGTTGCCGGTGAATTTGTCGGGCAGTACGGCAGCTGCTTCCTTGTAGTCCTTTTCGATTTGCGCTACTACCACGTCTTTCGTAGGACGGGGCAGGTAAGGCGCATCAGGGTTGGCGGCTACTTTACCATCGGTGACAATGGTGAACGGGCCATAGTTGAAATACAGCAGCTGTGCGTAGTGGGCCCTCAGCGCTTTCAGTTCGGCCATATACCGTTGTTTGAGGTTGGCTTCAATGTTCAGTCCATTGAGATTGTCCAGTGCGATAGCGATACGGGAGATGTAAGACGTATAGTTGCCGTAGTTATGTGTCACCCATTCAAAGTCGGGCGTGTAGTTCAGGTTGCGCAACGGTATCCAGTTGCCGCCCCATGAGCAAACGCCTTCGTCGGTGGTCATCATGGCCTGGGTGCGCCAGGCGTAGGTGCCGGCATCCCAGCCGCCCTGCCAGTCGGCGCCGCCGGCCAGGCCGGTGTAAGCCGCATTGACAGTGGCCACAGCGCCTTCGTTGGTATTCACCACATCAGCAAGATTGCCGTAGGTGGTGTATTTCAAATCTTTTTCACATGCGCTGAAAGCCGCGAGGCTGCCCAGCAAAACGAGTCGGTGATATATGTTTTTCATGATTGTCCGGTTAAGTGATTAGAAGGATACGTTTACGCCGAATACATAACTTTTTACCAGCGGGTAGAAGTTGTCCGGGTCCAGCTCCGGGTCCAGGCCGGGGTATTTGGTGATGGTAAACGGATTCTGTACGTCGAACGAGAACCTTACACCAGAGAACACTTTTTGTTTTTCCAGCATTTTGGCCGGCAGGGTGTAACCCAGTGTGATATTGCGGCAGCGCAGGAAAGAAGCGTCTGCCAGCCAGTAGCTGGCTTCATTCTGGAACTGGGAGTAAGTACCATCGGTAAGCGCTGTCGGGAAATCTCCGTTCGGGTTTTTGAATGTCCAGCGATTGGAGGATATCGGCATGGCGTTGAAACCAAACGGATTGGTGGTGGTTTCATTGACCCTGCCGGAGAGGTAAGGTGACCATTTTTTCTGGACCAGGCCGGAGAAGAAAATGCTGAGGTCAAAATTCCTGTAGGAGAACTGGTTACCGATACCGAAGTTGAAGCGCGGGTCCTGGTTGCCCAGCAGGGTTTTATCTGCCGTGGAGATAGCGCCATCGGGGCCTGCTACTTTGCCATTACCATCGAAGCCGTGGATGTCCTGGAGGATGAGGCCACCGGGCAACATACCGGGCATATTGGCGGGCATGTTGGCTTTATCACCGTTATAGATGCCGGTAGAAATGTAACCGTAGTAACCACGGAACAGTGCGTCTTTACCAGTGGCCACTTCCCATGGTTTCAACGCGTTCAGCGCTGCCGGAGAGCGTTGTGTCCAGTAGCTGAGGTAGTGGGAGAAGTTCACGCTGGTAGACCAGGAGAAGCCGTTTTCAGACTGGATGTTTTTGCTGTGCAGGGCTATTTCATAACCAGTGGACCTGGTTTTGCCGGCATTGATAAATCCTTCTTTCAGGATAAAGCCGGTGGGATAGGTAACACTGAAGATCAGGTTACGGATGTCTTTACGGAAATAGTCAACGGAGCCGGAGAGGCGGTTGTTAAAGAAGGCGAAGTCGATGCCTGCATTGAGTTCACCGGCTGTTTCCCAGGTGAGGTTAGGATTTTCGTCACGCGTCATTACCACGCCGGTGTTGATGTTACCGGTGCCGAAGAGCGGGCTTCTGGAGGCGTCGTACACTCTGTTGGCAGCAGCGCCGAAGTTACTGTTGCCGGTTTCACCGTAGCCGGCCCTTACTTTCAGGAAGGAAAGCGGCGTAAAGCCTTTCAGGAAAGATTCATCGGAGAGCACCCATCCGGCGGACACGCCGGGGAAGTAGCCCCATTTTTTATTGGCGGCAAATACAGAAGAACCGTCACGGCGGATAGAAGCCTGTAAGGTAATATTGCCTCTGTAAGTATAGATGCCGCGGGCGAAGTAGGAAGCCCAGATGGTTTCTGATCTGCTGGAGCCTACGATTGGTTTGATCGCTTGTCCGGAGCCGAGGTCATAGTATTTGGAGATATCAGACAGGAAGCCCTGGTTGGCGGCGTTGAAGCCTTCCCAGCCTGATTTCTGGTAGCTGTAACCGGCAACGGCGCTGAGGCTGTGTTGCTCAGAGAAAGTTTTATTGTAGGCAAGGGTATATTCCAGCAGGGTTGATTTGGCTTCTGACTGGGCGATGCTGGCGGAGCCGTTCACCTGGGAGCCGAGGTAGAATGTCCTTGGCAGGTAGGTGGAACGTTTGGAGTTGGAGTTGTCGTAACTGAAGCGCACATTGGCTTTCAGGTCCGGGATGATGCTCCATTCCGCAAAGGCGCTGCTGAGTGTGCGGGTGGTCACGGTCTGATCGGTGATCGTACCATAAGACACCGGATTAGGGATGTTAGGGTAATAGGGGCTTACGGGGTAGCTGCCATCAGGCAGTTGCAGCGGTTGTACCGGTGCCCAGTAGATAGCGGAGGTGATGATACCGCCGTTTTCGTTGGCGCCGCCGGTGAAAGTGTTGTGGGCAGTGGAGTTGGACAGGATCATGCTGGCGCCCAGTTTGATTTTGTCGGACACCTGCTGATCGAGGCTTACACGGCCGTTGTAGCGTTTGAAGTCAGTGCCAAGGATTACGCCTTTCTGGTCGAAATAGTTGCCGGAAGCGTAGTAGTTGGTTTTACCGTTGCCGCCGGAAACGGCGATGTTGTGTTGTTGGGTGTAACCGGCGCGGGTGATGGCATCGGTCGCTTTTTGATGATTGCTGCGGGCAGAATCTATCTGTCCCTGTGAATAGATGGGTTTGTACGGCTGCGCTACGGAACCCGGATCGGTATTGCCGTAGTAGGGGGCCACTTTGTTATCGCGGTACCACATCTCTTCTTTCAGCAGGTTACGTTGTGTCATGTAGTCGGCAGCGCCGTACACCGGGTACATTTTGTCTACGTTCTGAATGCCGTAGGAGCCGGTGTATTCCACTTTAGGTTTTCCATTGATGCCTTTTTTGGTGGTGATCAGCACCACGCCCGCGCCTGCACGGGCGCCATAGATGGAGGCCGCACTCGCGTCTTTCAGGAATTCTATGGAAGCGATATCATTGGGGTTGATGAAGTTGAGCGGGGATTTGTCCACGCCGCCTTCCGCATTTTTACCGTATTTGCTGCCGGTGATAGGCTGTGCTGCGGCGTCCATAACGGGAACACCGTCGATCACATACAATACGCCGGCGTTGGCGAAGGATGGATTACTTCTGATCTGTACATTGATGCCGGCGCCGGGCTGGCCGGTGCTCTGCGTTACCTGTACGCCGGAGGCCTTGCCCTGTAACGCGCTCTGGAAGCTGGTGCTGGCGCTGATGTCCAGGTCTTTGCCTTTTACCGTAGTGACTGCGCCGGTGAGGTTCTTTTGTTTTACCGTGCCATAGCCGATCACTACTACGTCTGAGAGGGCGTTGGTGGCCCTTTTCAGGCGGATGTCCAGTGTAGCCTGACCGGTATAGGTGATTTCCTGTGTTTCAAAACCGATGGAGCGTACCAGCAGCACATCGCCTTTGTTGAGGCTGAGACTGAAGCTGCCGTCGGCTTTGGTGATAGCGCCTTTCTGGGTGCCTTTCACCGCCACGCTCACAAAGGGCAGCGGGGCGCCGTCAGCATCCAGGATTTTGCCGGTCACGTCTGTCAGCGGGCTGGCGGGCGGTATAGTTGTTGCCGCTTTTTTCCTTACGGTGATCTCTTTGCCGTCGATCACATAGGAGAGCGGTTGGTCTTCGAAAATAATTTTCAGTGCTTCCGCCAGGGGAACATCGGTGAGATTGACGTTCACTGGTTTGGCGGTGTTGATGTGGTCTTTGACGTAGAAGAAGTTGTAGCCTGTCTGGCTTCTCAGTTTGTGGATGACTGCAACAAGGGAAGCGTTTTTCTCAGAAAGGGTGACTTTCTGGGCATTGGCCACAGCACTAAGGCTGATGAACGCTGTAAGCAGTAATGTGGTAGCAATCCGCATGAAAACGAAGATTTTGGAAGGCCGGCAATAGCGCGCCCTGCCTCCTTTGTGAAGAAGGTTTAATATCATACCTTTACGAGGTTTGGTTTTTAGTTCAATGTTGTTTTTCTGATGCGTGAAAAATTGATTTTGATTGAAACCTTACGACCGAACGTGGAAGTGTTGGCTCACTTTCACGTTTTTCATAAGGCCACATCCTTGTTGGCGCTTTTACTTCATGGGCGTGGATTTAAAGTTCACTGTTAATAGTTGTTCTCTTTGACAGTCACATTGTTCACAATCGTGGTCAATACTTGCTTACATATATTTTTCCGGTTACTATCCTGAATTTTAATAAACCTGCTTTCTCGATGGTGTTTAATACTTTTGATACGTTCTCGAACCGGGAGATGGTGCCTTCCATTTCGTTGGTGGGGATGTCTCCTTCATAGATGACTTCCACATTGTACCAGCGGGATATTTTCCGCATGATCCCGTAGATATTTTCGTTGTTGAATTCAAAGTATCCGTTTTTCCAGGCCACGATGCCGTCAGTATTGACAGTAGCTATTTTCAGCGTGCCGTTTTTTTCAGTGACAGCTTGTTGGCCGGGCTTCAGCACCTGTGCTTCGTTGATTTTAACGGCACCGGATAGCAAGGTAGTTCTGGCACATGGCTCATCTGCGTAGTTGTTGACATTAAAGCTGGTGCCGAGCACTTGTATCTGCTGATGGTTGGTACGCACTTTAAAGGGCCGGGTCGGATCGGCGGCTACTTCGAAGTAGGCTTCCCCGTTAACTTCCACGGCACGTTCCGCCTGTTGTGCGAAAGAGGCGGGGAAAGTGAGGATGGTGGCGGCATTGAGCCATACCCGCGTGCCATCGGCCAGGGTGATCTGGTATTGTTCGCCCCGGGCAGTGCTGAGGGTATTGTATTGAACAGCGGTCGCGCCGTTTACCGGACGGTATTCCAGGGAGCCGTCGGCCGCTTTGTTCACTTCCACGCCGGCCTGCTCTGTCAGTTTACCGGTCTGTGTATCAGAGAGCAGTATTTTTTTTCCGTTGGCCAGCGTGAGGGTGGCGGTGTTTTTCCCTGCGGGTACATCGGCTGGTGCGGGGGCAGTCTGCATAGCCACTTGTGTCGGCCGGCTGCTGTGGCGGTACCAGTAAAAACCGCCGGCCAGTATGCCGGCGAGGGCGGCTGCCGCCGCGATGCGCCAGGGGAATATTTTTCTACGGGAGATGGTGATGCCTGTCTGCCGGTGTATTTTTTCCAGGATGAGCGTTTCCTGTGCAGACAAGTCGCCGATGGCCGGTTTCCCTGCCTGCTGTGCGTCGCACCAGGCGCTGTACACCGCCAGATCTTCATCTGTGGCCGTGTTGGTGGCTATGCGGTCTATAATGTCTGAGATATGTTTTTCATCCATGGAATGCCAGTTAGGTGCTTGGTCTGTATATAAGGGACATAAATAGGGGGTTCCCCCCAAAGGAGCAGAAAAAAAATTCAGAGCAGCAGGAAGGAGAGCATTTTCCGGCTCAGGTCTGACCGGAGTTTTTTCAGGGCGATGGTGATCTGGTTTTCGACCGTTTTTTCGGAGATGCCCATGAGGGCAGCGATTTCCTTATTGGTGAGATGTTGTACCCGGCTGAGATGGAATATCTCCCGGGCCCGTTGGGGCAGTGTTTCGGTGAATTCTGTGATCACCCTTCTCAGCTCTTTCACTTCAAAATCTTCTTCTATGCGGGTGATGGTGGGCAGTTCAACGTTGGCCGCCAGGATAGCGGCACGGCGGCGGGAGGTCTGGATGGTGCGGGCCAGCCGGTACTTAACGGCGGCCATCAGGTAGCCTTTCAGGGAGGTCACTTCCAGGGTGCTGCGGTTTTCCCATAGCCATACAAATATCTCCTGTACCGCGTCGTTGCACTCTTCTTCATTGTTAAGGATATTCCAGGCATACTGGTACAGCAGCCGGAAATAGCGGGCATATACCTCGTTAAAGGCCATGACCTCGCCTTCCTTTAATAAAGGTAGCAATGCTGCATCACTGATCGCGTTATAATCCCTCATATACTAAAAAAACCTCCGGCATAGCCCATCGGCCAAATTTATTCAGTTATTTGGTTATTTGGATATTTTATTATCGGATTTACGGATTTTGTGATTTGCGGAGGGGAAAGGCTATGGTAAAAATTAATTTATATTTGCTTTCGTCGATTTCATCCTGAAAAAAAAACACCAGCAAAATGGCAAAACAGACAACAGGCGGGACAGGGATTCAACAGTCAGGATTTGATTTCCTGGACGCACTGAAAAAGAACAACAACCGGGAATGGTTTAATGTACATAAAGACGACTATCTCCGGGAGCTGAAACAGATAGAAACATTTGCAGACGGGTTACTGGCAGATTTGTCGGCGCATGATGTAATTGAAACACCTTCCGGTAAACAAAGCCTCTACCGTATTTATCGCGATACCCGTTTTTCCACCGACAAAACACCCTATAAAACCCACTGGAGCGGAAGTTTCAAACGGGCCACCCAGCAACGCCGGGGCGGGTACTATTTTCATATTGAACAGGGCAACAGCTTCATTGGCGGCGGTTTCTGGGGACCGGTAGCAGACGATCTCAAAAAAGTCCGTGATGACATCGCCTTTGACCCTGCACCGCTGCGTAAAATTCTCAACAGTAAATCTTTTATATCCACTTTTGGCGCACTGGAAGGGGAGCAGCTGAAAAAGGCCCCCCGCGGCTATGATCCCGGGCATGAGGCGGCAGACCTGCTGCGCTTTAAGCAGTTCCTGCTGATACGCCGCTTTACCGACGAAGAAGTATTATCGCCGCAGTTCAGAAAAGAAGCAGGCAAAACATTTGCCGCCATGCGCCCTTTCTTCGACTATATGAGCGAAGTATTGTCCACCGATTCCAACGGATTATAATCATCAGTGTATGTCCAACATAGAACCGTTAACACCGGAGATAGAACAGCGCGTGCGCGACAGTTTCGGCCGGCAGAAAATGATGGCGCTGTACGGCGCCACCATGACCGGCATAGGTAAAGGGTATGTAGAGATCAGCATGCCGCCCAGCGATATCGCGCTGCGTCCGTCGGGCATCTTCCATGGCAGCGCCATCGCTGGCCTGACAGACGTGGTGGCCGGCTACTGTGCGTCCACTATTCCGGTGGAAGACCCTTATTTTGTGACCGTCGAGTTTAAGATCAATTTCCTTAACCAGGCCAAAGGCGAGCTGCTGGTTGGACGCGGAAAGTCGATCAAAGCCGGCGCCACGCTGACCATCGTGCAAACAGATATTTACGCCCGTACCGGGGAACGGGAAACCCACGTTGCCACCGCCCTGGTCACCATGATGAAAATCAATAAACGTTAACCTGTATGGAAATCACGTCTATCAACACTTTCCTGCCTTACTACGACAAAATCCGTGAGCGCACCAAAAGACTGCTCGCAGTAGTCCCGTCTGATTCCCTCGACTGGGCTTATAAGCCGGGTAAATTCACCATCGGTGATGAGATCCGGCATATCGCCACCATTGAACGGTATATGTTCGCCGAAACAGTCGCCGGCCGCCCAAGCTGCTACCGCGGCTGCGGTAAAGAACTGGCCGACGGATACGACGCCGTGATGGCTTACTTCGATCAGCTGCACGAAGAGTCGATGGCTATTTTCCGCGCCTTAAGCGAAGAAGACCTGCAGCGCAAATGCACCACGCCCGGCAACGCCACCATGCCCGTATGGAAATGGTTACGCGCCATGGTGGAACATGAAATACACCACCGCGCGCAGTTGTATATCTACCTGAATATGATCGGCGTGAAAACGCCGCCGATGTTCGGGCTGAGCGCAGAAGAGGTGGCGGCATATACCAAACCGGAATAGCGCTGCCTTGATGAAGTTATGGCCTATAGCTGTGCTGCTGCTCCTGGGGGTTGGTTGCGGGAGGCAGTCGCGTGTCCGGTCTTTTTCCACGTTAGATGTGACCTATAATGACGGTGGAAGTATCACTCTCTCCATTAGAATTTCCAACTGTGGGGAAGTAGTAGCACAAAAAGGAAACAGGATACGGCCTGTTTTCTTCAGGGGCAGGTTGAGTAATCACGAACTGGATAAATTGGAACGTCTCTATACCGCCATGTCCATTGAAAGATACGACAGTGTTTACAGCGATCCCGGCGGGGAAGATTTTGCATCGTTTAAAATAGTCATTCCGGAAAGAAAGCCGGCAGGTATATTCGTGTATGGGCACCGGGGGGGCCGGTGCCGCTTTGGCAAATAATGGGGTCATAAGAAAGTATTCGATACCTACTATTTTCAATTTTGAGAAATACATGAAAATAATCTGCAGTCTTTGTATCAGCTTGATTGGTTTTATTAATCCGGAAGATCCTGTTATTTACAGTCTGTTCTATCACTGGAACAAAATGAGTCTTGCCCTGGCAAAGGAGATCCCTTCCGGAAAGAACGCAGAAGAGAAAATGCTATACCAGGAACGGCTACAAAGTTTTTACAGGTTATGGAATATGGTCCCTGACAGCCTTCAGAACACTTCTTTAAGATGGGGCTTTCTCGAGCGGATCAGTACTGAGTTTAACTGGAAAGACAAGAAGTGGTCGGTGATTGAAATGATAAGAGGTGGCGAAATAACCGGGGTAGACAACTATCTCGTTTTTTATCATGGCAGAATGGCTCATATTATTGCTTATCGCTACCAAACAGACAAGTGGGTGAAAATGCGGGAATGGCAGCAACGTATTAAAACGAGTAGTCTGGTGATAAAGTCTGCTACCGGCATTGCGAAGCAGGGATGTAACAACGGAGACGTAATAGTGACGGGTTTTAAATCTGCCCTTCCATTACAGGTGGCGTATTTTGCTGAATATATGGTGCCGCGGGAGAGCGGGGCTGGAAGGGTGATTTGCCGTTCTCGTTAAGGAGAGGTAACTGGTGGCTGATTCCTCTTTGATACTCGTTATGGGTGATTCGGTAACTTATTTAAAGAGTAGAAACAAACCCGATACGATTTTTTTACCATTGAAATAATTTGATCAATATAACTATTAGGGTAAAATGAATTGGTCCCGTATTAAAGATGACCTTAAAGCTCCGCTGGCAGTAGCGTTTACGATTCTATTTGTTCTGATCCAGGACAAGCTGTTTATTTGGATATTCCCACCCGGGAAGAAGTACGGTGTGTCTTTTAATGCTGAGCGTGAGCGGCTGGGGATAGCTACGCTGCCGGGTACCTGGATCACAAAGGACAAGTATAAGGAGATGAAAGTATGGCATGCCCCTGACGTGCCGGATAGCGGGTACTTTAGATATACTAAGACGGTGATCGTTAAATCAGGGAAGATTATCTATGATGGAGATATTTATCTACACGTAGATAAATCGATATCTGAAAGACTTACTATTGGTTATATTTTTAAAGACCAGAATAAGTGGAAGTATATATATGAAGACCAGTCCAGTGGAATATCTGAAAAAAGTATTACCAAAGCACAATCAGACAGTATCTTAAAAAGCTGGAGATTAGTTTATAAGTAACGTAATGGGCAAAGAGGTTATGTTTTACAGGTTCTGAAGGCTCTGTATTGATTGGTTATAGCTGTGGTATCACAAAATGTGATACCACAGCTATAACCATACGTCGTTTTGAAAAAATGAATTATTTTTTTACTTTACGCGGAATTTATTTTTAAAATTACAGTTAATACTCCCGTTGAAACTCATTATGTAGCATAAGTAATTGGAAGTAACCCGAGAATATTTTGCTGTCCGGAGAGTATGATGGTTTGGGCAGATTAAAATTGCTCAGAGACCAGGAAATATCAACAACCAGTTACGCAATAAGAAGTTGTTACCCAAATAAAAAACCTATGAGAGATAGAAAAAAGTACGGTTTCAGGCAACTATCGGTTTGTTTATTGTTTGCCGCTTTAGGATTAACAGGAAACATAACCAGGGCACAGCAGCCGGGAGGCCCCGGGCTTCCGTCAGCTACACCTGTACCGCTACCTGTCACCAATACCCCTCCGTTTATTAACTATATCCGGACATGGGAGCCGTCTATACCAACAACAGATCTGGCCACAGTGACGGCCGAGAGCAATTCCGTTAGGAATGTAAAGCAGGTATCTCAGTATTTCGATGGCCTTGGCCGTCTGTCACAGACTGTGGCCAAAGGCATGAGTAACTCCGGGGAGGACATTGTAACCCCGGTGGTATATGATGCATTCGGGAGAGAGCAGTATAAATATCTGCCTTATACGCATTCCGCCGGCGACGGGAAATTTAAGACCTCACCATTCGTTGATCAACAGCAGTTTTACCTGAATTCGGGGAAATATCCCGGCGAGAAAATATTTTACAGCCAGACAGAATTTGAGGCTTCTCCGTTGAACAGGGTTTTAAAGACCTACGCTCCGGGTAATAGCTGGGCTAACCGGCCGGTGAGCCATCAGTATCTCGTTAACACTGCACAGGATTCAGTGCGTATTTGGAATATCGGCGCTACCGGAATGCCGGTGAGCCCACTTGCTTATGACGCTGGTCAGTTGACCGTAGACATCACCACAGATGAAGATGGCGGCCAGATAGTCGAATACAAGGACAAGTCAAACCGGATGATATTAAGGAAGTTGCGGGGAGTGGCTTCTCCTGGTTCCGCACATATGGGATGGCTTTGTACCTATTATATTTATGACGATCTGAACAATCTTCGTTTCGTTATTCCACCGCTGGGGGTGGAAAAGATTACCGGCACCTGGAATACTGCTGCCATAGCGGACGGCCTTTGTTTTCAGTATACCTATGATGACCGAAACCGGATGATCACCAAAAAAATGCCTGGTGCTGGTATGGTGGAGATGGTATATGATGTGCGTGACCGTCTGGTATTTACCCGGGATTCCAGTCAACGGGTACAGAATATATGGCATGTTACTTTCTATGATCAGCTGAACCGGCCGGTTGAAACTGCCCTGTATAATAGAAGTATTTCAAGGGAAGCGTTGCAGGGACAAATGAATGGAGCTGTTAATAATAGTGGGACCAGCAATTATGTTTTCCCTGGAGCCGCTGACCTGGTTACGGCTTATCATGAACCAGCCCGCACTGTTTATGAAGCAACCAATTCTGTGACACTGGAAAGTGGCTTTGATACCGGCGATGGGGCGGATGCGGATATGCGGATTAATCCTTCTTTGACGACGGGTGCCGCTAATATCACGGTGAGTAATCCTTTGCCTGATATCTTTAGTAATGGAACCCTAACACCATTAACTTACACATTCTACGATAATTATAATTTCCCCGGAGTCCAGGGTGCGGTTAGTAGCGATTTTAATATGCCTACTGATGAGGGTAATTCGTTTGTTGAGCCGGTAACAGTTGGCAATCTTACACAAGGAATGGTAACAGGAACGCGCATACGTATCCTGGGCACCGATACCTGGCTGACATCTACTACTTATTATAATGATAAAGGAAGGGTAAGTCAGGTGGTAGCTGACAATGCTGCTGGTAGTACAGATGTGATTACTTCCCGTTATGATTTTAACGGAAAGGTAGTTAGTACCTATCAGCGCCATAAAAACGGCAGAAGCGGGCTCACGCCCCAAACGACGGTACTGACAACTATGGTCTACGATGACCAGGGCAGGGTGAAAGCGATCAACAAGCGACTGAATGATAATCCGGCGTTGGCGCGTACCATAGCCAGAAATACCTATGACAAGATCGGCCAGTTGAGCGCAAAAGAGCTGGGCATCAACGGGACCGGTGAGCCGCTGGAAAGACAGACATTTGACTATAATCTCCGTGGATGGCTGCGGAGCATCAGCAAAGATTATCTGGATAACGGTTCTGCGGGATCGCACTTTGGCCAGGAGCTAAACTACGACTATGGTTTTAGCGTGCCGGCGTTTAACGGTAATATTGCCGGCATCCGATGGAAGGGCTGGAACGACCAGGCACAGCGGGCATATGGTTATACCTATGATGCTATCAGCCGATTGAAAGGAGCTGCTTTCTCTCAGCTCACCTCCGGTAGCTGGCTTAATGATGCCGTAGATTTCACAGTTGGTAACATCAGCTACGACGCCAACGGTAACCTGCTGAGCATGAACCAGCGTGGTCAGGTAAACAATGCTGCGGGTAATGTGGACCAGCTGAGTTACCGGTACAATGCTAACAGCAACCAACTGCAATCTGTATATGACGGAGTAAGGGCAAAGACAGGTTTAGGGGACTTTACCGACAGCCAGGCTGATGGAGTTGACTATAACTATGACGGAGCAGGTAACCTCACCCGTGATGAGAACAAACAGATTGCCGCTATCAGCTACAACCACCTCAACCTGCCGGAGCTGATTACTGTGACTGGTAAAGGAAATATCCGTTTTGTATATGACGCCGGTGGCAATAAAGTCCGTAAAGTTGTTACGGATAATACCGCCGGTGTTGCAAAGGTTACGACGACAGACTATCTGGGAGGATTTGTATACGAAAATGATAGCCTGCGTTTCGCTGGTCACGAAGAAGGAAGGATACGGGTTGCCTATCAGCCCGGACAGGCGCCTGATTTTGTATACGACTACTTTGTAAAAGACCATCTCGGTAATACCCGGCTGGTACTAACGGAGAAATCCGTCACCAATACCTATGCAGCTACCATGGAGACTCCCAGCGCTGCAAAGGAAAATCAGCTGTTCAGTAATATCGATAATACCCGCAGCAATAAGCCTGTAGGGTATCCGGCAGATGAAAGTGCCGGTAAGAATGAATCCGTGGCCAAACTGACGGCTACCGGTACCGGCAAGAAGATCGGGCCTTCCCTTGTATTAAGGGTAATGGCAGGTGATACCATTCAGCTAAGCAGCAAGGCATTTTATAAATCCAATGGGCCGGCTAATAAGAGTAACCCGGCTGTGCCGGCGGAGAGTATGGTGGCTGACCTAATCAATGCGTTTGGCGGTACTGTTTCCGCAGACGCCACACATGGCGCTCCCGCGTCAGCAGCAGTTCCACCGTTTAATACCAATTTCTATAATAACGACTACCGCCGACTGAAGGAGAAAGATCCTGATCAACAACCTGGTAAGCCTAAAGCCTATTTGAACTATGTTTTGTTTGATGATCAGTTTAAAATGGTGGAGGAAAACAGTGGAGTAAAACAGGTAAAAGCAGAGCCTGACCAGCTCCAAACCCTTTCACAGGACAAGATGGTCATGAAAAAGAGCGGATTTTTGTATGTTTACACCAGCAATGAGAGTCCGCAGGAAGTGTTCTTTGATAATCTGTTGGTGGCACATAGTGGCAGTCCGGTGTTGGAGGAGACGCATTATTATCCGTTTGGGTTGACGATGGCGGGGATTAGTTCGAATGCGTTGAAGGGGGCGAATTATCCGGAGAATAGGAAGAAGTATAATGGTATAGAGTATACGAGTGAGTTGGATCTTGATATATATGATGCACAGTTTAGGAATCTTGATCCACAGATAGGAAGATGGAACCAGATAGACCCGAAGATAGAGAATATGGAGGCATGGTCGCCGTATGCTTCTAACTATGATAATCCGATTCGATACAAAGATTTTTTAGGGGATGAACCAGACGGTCCCGGAGATCCTATTAAACAGGTTGGACTAGTTACGGGTAGGGAGTATAATCTTACAGCTCCAACAGGGATAGGCTCTGCCCTTAAATTTGCAGGTCAATATATAGGAGGAACAGCGAATGAAATAGTCGCGGGGATAAACCAGAATTTAAACCCTGTTTATGCTGCAGTAAATGGTGGGCAGGCACTTGTTACCGGTAAGGATATACAAACGGGACGACCAATGAATGCAGGAGAGGCGGCTATAAGTGTAGCGTCTGCTCTTCCTATTGGAAAGTTCATGGGAATGTTGGGACGAGTTGGAGGAGCTGTCGAAGGAATGGTTGCTCGTGAAGCATCACAGGGAGTTAGTATTGCTCAAGGTGAGTTATTAAAAAATACGTTACCTGTAAGTACAGAGGGAAAGCTACTAGGCTCCATATCTAATGGTCAAATTTCTATGCAAGGAAAAACTTTGGCAGCAGGGAAATTTGATTTTATTGCGACACAAGAGGGAAGCGTCTTATTGGGTAGGAAGCATACATTTTTATCTGGAGGTGCAGATGTGTTAGCAGCTGGAGAGTTAAAGATAAGAGGTGGCACTATCGTTGGAGTTAATAATTTGTCAGGCCATTATTTACCGGGATTAAATGCCTCAAGTAGCTATTTAAATATTTTAAAGAATCTTGGAGTTGATGTATCTAAGGCCCATTTGCAGATATATAATTCTCAGGGACAAATAATAAAACATGTTTTACCCAAATGAAGCAGATAATAAAAATAAGAACGTTAAAAAGTGATTTTGGAATAGAAGACTTGTGGTCAGCCTATCTTTTTTCTACTTTTTTTCTATATATGGTCAAAAACAATCCTGGTGACTTGAAATCTGTTAATATAGTTGTCGGAAAGGAATTGTTGCCAGATTTACAAGAAAGGGTAATAATAGCATTAAATAATCTTTTAAAGGATAGTTATTTAGAGCCTTCAATTAACGAACTTCAAAAGCATCCGACTAGGTTTGAAACCATATTGCTGAATGGTAGGAAATATAAAGTAAATTATAGGTTATCAGAAGTAGGTCGCATGGCTTATGCTATTTATTGTTTGATCAATTTTATTAATGATGCGATATTAGAAGGGAATGAAATTTATTTAGAATTTAATTGATTATGGAGGCAGTATAACGTATTGGTTAGTATTACAAAAAGTGTGTCAGGGTGATTAAAGATTAAGTTTTAATCGTTCACTAAAGATAATAGATAATTGGGCCAATGTCTGATTCCAGTTGTGTACTGGCTTGTTCCATTTGGCACATATATTCTCCTGGACAAGGAATAAGAGCTTCATGAGGGCATCTTCCGACTGGAAGGCGCCCTTTGACTTTGTAACAGCGCGAAGCTGCCGGTGGAAGCCTTCAATAATATTGATTGTATACATGATTCGGCGAATGTCTTTGTTGTACTGAAAATAGCTACTCAATCTTGGCCAGTTTTTTCGCCAGGATTCAATCACTTTGGGATACCTGGTTCCCCAGTTAGATTCCAGCTGATCGAGGCTTCGTTCTGCCTGGTCAGCAGTAGTGGACTTGTAGACGTTTTGAAGATCTTTCATAAATGGCTTAACATCCTTGTAGGAAAGATATTTCTGAGAATTGCGTATCTGATGTACGATACAGAGCTGAACCTCAGTCTTTGGGAAGATACTTTCTATGGCATCAGCAAAGCCCTGAAGATTATCTATACAGGCAATGAAGATATCTTCCAAACCGCGATTCTGTAGATCTGTCAATACCTGCAGCCAGAATTTAGCACCTTCATTCTCCCCGACATACATACCCAGCAACTCTTTGTAGCCCTCCTGATTAAGGCCTATAATGCAGTAAACAGCGCGGCTGATAACCCGTCCCTCATGGCGGACCTTATAATGGATGGCATCCAGCTAGACGAACGGGTAAACCCTCTCAAGAGGGCGACTGCGCCACTCTTGTATCAATGGCAGAATTTTATCTGTAACACGGCTTATCGTGGCTGTAGAAGCCTCCAAGCCATACATATCCATCAGGTGATCCCAGATATCGCTGTAGCTGGCTCCACGGGTGTATAAAGAAATGATCTGTCGATCCAAATCTACCCCAAGGGTTTTATGACGTTTGGGAACTATCTCAGGCTCGAATGTCCCATTACGATCGCGTGGCGGGTTAATATCTACCGACCCAATGGCGGTCTTTACCTGTTTACGCCCTTTTCCGTTCTTACGGTTGGCATCTCCTTCATCTTCAATATGCGCTTCCAACTCACCATCCAGGGCGCCTTCAAGAAACTCCTTTAGCAACGGCGTTAGCACGCCGTCCTTACCTAAAAGCGTATCTCCGTTCTTCAAACGGCTCGCCGCTTGCTTCTTGAAGGCTTCGAAATCAAAGTTTTGCTTTTCCATATTGTCAGTTTAAAGTTAAAAAACTTTTTACTGACACACTCTATGTAATAGTCTCTTTTTCGCTGCAACATGACATAACTAAACTCTATGAAAAGGTCACTGAAGAGATGGCACTGAGTTTTAAGATAATAGAATAGAAACGCCGTCGCATTTTGCGACCACCTCAAAAGCTTTTCTCGTGGTATTGCGTTTGGCGATACCACGAGAAGGATGTTTATAACTGTTAATTTCCAGATTATTCGCATTGCTAAAACAACTCATCCAACATCACATAATACGCCACCCTTTCCTCATCCCGCTCCATCCCCAGCCTTTCAAACAACATCCCTGCATAATCATCCGTTCCGAAGTTATGCTTCAGTGACCGCACACATAACGCTATATCCTGGTATATATCTGCCACACCAGCGCCGCCGATATCAATGAAACCACTCACTTGTCCTTGTTTACCGAAGATATTCGGCAGACAGTAATCGCCGTGCGTGAAGACAGGCGTATAGGCGGCAGGTTTATGCGCAATAAGATAATTCAGGAGTGCCTGCGGCGTAGCGAAGCGGTTATTGTCTTCCCAGTCAGAGGTGTCTACCAGTCCGTGTGTTACGTTATACGCTGCGGCTGTTAATTTCTTTTCCAGGCTGTTGTCGAAGGGGCAGTTCTCAATAGGAAGCGCAGACAGCAGCTGGATGCCGTCGGCCAGCAGTTTTACTGTTAGTTCAGGATTATCGAGGTAACTGTCAGCGCAAAGCATTTCGCCGTCTACAGCAGTGGTGAGCAGGTAATCGACGGCATCGTGGGCGCTGAAATACTGTATCACCGGCACCGGCAGCTTGTCCTGCAGCCAGGTGAGTACTTCATATTCGCGGCGAAGCCCTTGTCCGGAAGGTTGTGTTTTCAGGTAAAATACGCTGTGGGCGCTCGTATAGCGGTACACGCTGGCGGCCGAATAACCGATGGTGATGGGTTCGGGTGATATACCTGTCAGCAGATGGGCCAGGTCTGTAGGGAGGTTGGGCATGGGTTCCTGTTTTGTGTCTCCGTAAAAATAGGATTTTAATGGATGGTCGCAAGCGTACCGGCGAAATTGAGCAGGTATACGGTCAGTACAGGTTTTTTGTGTTCGATGTGCAGGCGATGGTGACCGCGCTGACAAAATAGTGAAAAGCCGGGTGATGACTCCGGCTTTTTATTATTCGTTCAGGAAGTCGTCTATCAGGGCCACTGCCATCTGTGGAGTGTGGCTGTGGTGTTTGGCCGTCAATACATCACCCAGGAATTCACCGTGCTGGCCTGGCATGATCACGAGGCGGCCTTTCGGCAGCAACCGGTACATGGCTACGGCATGTTCCGGCGTGATGGCGTCCTGGTCGCTGATCAGTACCAGTGTAGGTGCTTTGATGGAGCGGACCATATCATCGGGCCAGTCGTTAAAAGCCAGCATCCGGCCGTTGTCCTGGTTGAACATTGTCTGTAATGCTTTAGGGTCGTTGCGAATAGCGAGAAAGCCGTCTTTAAAAGGTTGCGGCATATCGCTGAGACGGGCTTTTTTCATCATGTCCCAAAACATCGGGGGCAGGCCTTCTCTTTTGTAGAAGGAGGAAATGGCCACAATGCGGCGTACCATTTCCGGGTGACGGACGCCGATCTGGAGCGCGGTACAGCCACCGTTGCTAAAGCCTAGGATATCCGCTTGTTGAATGTGCAGTGTTTTTAGCAGGGCGGCCACATCATCGGCATCCTGTTCAAAGGTGGTGGGGCCGGGGCGTGCTTCCGTGTGCCCGTGGCCTTGCAGCTCTACGGCTATCACCTGGTGATGTTGTGCAAAATCGTTGAGCACTTCGCCGAAAGTGGTGCGGATGGTGGAACCGCCGCCATGGATTAATACCAACGGGCTGCCGCTGCCATGTATTTCGTAATACATTTTAATACCGTTGACCGTGGCGTAAGCACTGGTGGTATCCGTTTGTACGGTGGTTTTAGACAAAGGAATGGCTGTTCCGGGCATGGCGCTGCTGATGGTCATGGCCAGAAGGATACTTGTAAGCATATATTTGTTTTTGTGTTTGGGGGATTAGCGGATGCCTGCGGGTTGCAGGTGTGCCTCCAGTATGTCGAGCATCTGTATCCAGCTGGGGTAGGCGCCTGTTCGTTTAGCCAATGCCGTATTGACTGTCTGGTGTAAGGTGAACAGGGTTTTGTCGCCTTCCGGTGTGAATGTCAGCGTCAGGATGGTTTCATCCGGCCAGTCAGGGTCCATGCCTGCATCGCGGGCGGAGATGGGGTTTCCGCCTGCATCTGCCACCTGAAGCGTGCAGACGATTTTTTCAGGGCGGATGATTTCCAGGAAGGTGGTTTTGCACCAGCAGTCTTTATAGTTGCCTTCCGGGTTGCGGATGCAGGAGAGAAAGCTGCCGCCGGGGCGGATATCGACATGGGCGAAGTGGACGGTGCACCCTTTCGGCGCGTACCAGTGCCGCAGATGTTCTTCTTGGGTCCATGCTTCAAAAACCAGCTCCTGTGGCGCGTTGATGATACGGGAGATGAACGTATCCTGATTATTGCTGTTTGCCATGTTTTTTATTTTTTGTTTGTAATTGCTGTAAATAATCCTCCATGGAGTCGATGGCTGCATTCCAGTATTTGTTGCATTCTTCCACCCATGAAGTTACCTCTTTCAGTTTGTCTATTTTCAGTTCACAATAGCGTTCGCGGCCCTGTTGCCGGATAATGACCAGCCCGCATTCCGTAAGCACTTTAATATGCTGGGAGATGGCCGGCCTGCTGGCGTCGAAGTTGTCTGCTATGGCGTTCAGGTTCATCGACTGACGGGCTATCAGCGAGATGATCTCCCGCCGGGTGGGGTCTGCTATGGCCTGATAGATGTCCCTTCGTTTCTCCATTATGTAAGTATTTGCTTACAAATATAGGAAATGTAAGTAAATGCTTACAAATTTATTTTTTGGTGATAATTTTTTCATCTCCCCAAAGTCAAAAAATGGTAAACAACCACGATGGTCCGCTGCAAAAAGATCAACGGCCTGGCTTATCTTCGCGTGAATAAAAAAACAGTAGATGGGACCGTGGTTACATATCTGTGCGCAGTGCGGCGCCAAAAATTATTACAAGGCATGGGACATGTGCCAGCCGGAAGTTCGTTGTAGGGAATGCGGGTTTGTTAAGGTAAATCCGCCGGAAGAGGTGGAGCGGATGCGCAGGATAGCGGCAGAGAACAGCTGGTATGCGGGTTTTGTGGAGCTGTTGTTTGCGATGGAAGACGAGCTGGGCATTGAATTTAACGGCAAGGAATTTCCGGAGCCTTTTGCCACCTGGCGAACACTGCTCGAGGCGACGCTGCAGTACACCGGCACGGCCGTGACCGAAGCAAAAGTGATGGAAGTGATGGCGAAATGTGCCGATACAACGGTAACGTATATACGTGAAAAAATTGATGAGCCGATCAGTATGTAAAAAATCACTTTTTATATGATAGTCAGGAGGACTAATGATAGGTTTGTTTTATTTGTTGGCCTGTAATATAGTGTGGTGGCTTGTTTTGTGGTGTTTTGCTGTGGGTATTTGTTAATCTTTTGATTTTTTTTGAAAAAAAATTTGGTGAAATAGAATTCTTATTTATCTTCGCTTCACTTATCCAAACAGTCTGTTTTTTTCTGGTTGTCCCAAAGTTGTCCCAAAACATTTGATTGACATTGTACCCCGGAATACTATACTTATACTAAGATTGGCTATATCCTGAAATATCAATTCCATAGGTTTTTTTCCGATAAAATATCCCTACGCTGCGGTTACTGTTATCAGTATTGTCCGTTGGTGTCTGTTGGGAATACAGATGTATCGAGTGCATGTGATTGTTATGTATGTATGCTTCGTGTGTAAGGAAGTGTAGCGCTTATCCCTGACCGCACTCTGCTTATTTTCCGTTTTTTAAGATTTGCTTATTGTCTAAATCTGGCTTCTTATGAAAGAGAAGATCCTTTCCGTGACCCTGCCTGTCGCGGTCTCGTGGGCCTGTAAGGTCTTCGCGCAGGCACCGGTAACAACGGCTACAGCTGATGCTTCCACCATCGTGGCGGCTCCTGTACGCTGCTCACGGGCCTACGGTAACATCGGTTTTGGTAACATGGCACCTTCCGGGACAGCTGGTGTGGTGAAACCGGCTCCGGATGCTACCCGCAGCGCTTCCGCTTTCAGGGAACGAAGTATGATCAATGCTGAAATTGCAGATGTAACAGGTGACGGGTAACCGCAAAAGTAACTGATCGGCAATTCCGGCTTAAAACCAAAAGGTCCTGTACTTCACCTGGGTGCAGGCCTTTGGTATCCCTATCCCGCAACCCAAAAATTTTTTGAAAGATGTATGCTACCATGCTTATGAAGCGCCTGACCCTGCGCGTGCAGCAGAGATATGAGATAATCTTTGCTACCGCATTCACCCTTTCCTTTTTGTTACTGCACACGGTCATTGTGCATGCGCAGGGAAACCTGATGATTTATCCCAAACGTGTGGTGTTTGATGGTTCCAAAAGAACACAGGACCTGGGCCTCGCCAATACCGGCGCGGACACGGCCACCTACCAGGTGTCTTTTGTCCAGGTCAGAATGAAGGAAGACGGTTCTTTTGAAAACATTGAGCAACCGGATTCAGGACAGAGCTTTGCAAGCGCTAACCTCCGTATTTTTCCCCGTACCGTTACCATTGCACCCAAAGAATCACAAGCCGTGAAACTGCAGGCCATCAACACGGGTAGCCTGCCTCCCGGCGAGTACAGATCTCACGTTTATTTCAGGGCTGTTCCTGCTCCCTTACCTGCCGGTGAAACACCGATGCGGCCCAAAGACACCAGTAACCTGGAAGTCAAACTGGTCCCCGTATTTGGTGTCACCATCCCCGTCATCATCCGTGTGGGCGCTGATTCCACGTTGGTCGTTATCTCCGACATGGACCTGGATTTCAAAGACCCGAAACAACCACAGGTGATGTTTGCGCTGAACCGCAGCGGCAATATGTCGGCCTACGGCGATCTGACGATCGATTACATCTCGCCGTCAGGCCAGCGAACGCGTGCCGCCGCGGTAAAAGGAGTGGCGGTGTATACACCGCTGTTAAAAAGAAAAGTCAGGATAGATCTCGACAACACGGCTAAGCTCAATTATCATCAGGGCAGGTTGGAAGTAAGCTACGAAACGGCTTCCGGTAAACCAGCCACCCTGGCTAAACAGGAGATGTTCCTGCGCTGAGATAAACAGACGATTGTTTAACCCCTTCGCAATTTCCCGATCATGTGTATGCATTTTGTACAGCACCCGGCAGGGTGGGCTGTGACGGGCATCTTATGTTTGCTGCATTGTTTGCCCGCAGTGGCCCAGGTTACGCCCACCATCGTTCAGCAACTCAGTTTTGGTACCTTCAGCACCGGTCAAAGCGGCGGCACCATCACCGTCAACGCGGACGGCGTCACTACCACCACCGGTGATGTGATACCCATCGGAAAAGGGACCATGGCCTCACCGGCGGTGATAGAACTGGAAGCGCCCGTTGGCAGCAGGATCGCCATCCTGGAAACCAACTCCCTGCTGAAAGGCGGCAAAGGCAACACCCTGTCGCTGCGCATCAAGAGCTCCGACCCGGCGATGCCTTTCATCACCAAAACACCCCGGACCAGCATTCATATCGGCGGGACATTAACAATCAATAAACCCGGACAAACAGCTTCAGGAAATTATAACGGACAGGTCTTCATCACTTTTTTAGCAGGCGAATAACCCCGCCTGCTATGAGAAACCATGAACCATGAAAAACCTTCACGACATGCTCATGCCCGTTCTGTTCGGCGCGCTCTGCATCGCGTGCGCCATCACCGGAACATCGGGCAGCTGCCTTGCACAAAGCCCCGGCTCAGATGACGAACTGGTTGTGACCGTGGGGATGCAGGAATTGGGGAACGCTGAGATATCCGCCATTATCCGTAACCAGGATGTTTACCTTTCAGTGAGTGACCTGTTCGATTTCCTGCAAGTTAAAAATACCCTGTCGCCCCAGGCTGATACCCTGTCAGGATTTATCATCAGCCCGGAAGACAAATTTATCATCGACAAATCAACACATACGATCACCTATAATAAAAAGACATTCACCATGGACGCTCAAAAACTTATCTGCACGCCTGCGGGATTCTATCTCCGCTCCGCCAGCTGGGCCGATGTGTTCGGGGTGAACTGCGCTTTCCGCTTCCGCGATCTGTATGTGGCCATGACGACTAAACGCGAGCTGCCTGTAATCCGTGAAATGAAACAACAGAAGCTTCGTGATAATATTAACCGGTTGAAAGGAGAGGAGAAAGCGGATACCGTTATCCGCAGAAAAGCTACGCCTTTCAGCATTAATGCGGCCGACTGGTCAGTGATGACCACTACGCAACAGGACGCCACCAGCTTGAACCTCAACCTGTCGCTCGGCGGCCAGGTGGCCGGCGGCGAAACCAACCTGCAAATGAATTATATCGATGGAAACCTGGACGTTCGCAATCAGCAATTCATGTGGCATTATGTGAACAATGATCATCCATTGTTACGGCAGGTTACCGTAGGCAAGATCAATAATATGGCAATCGCCTCCGTATTGTACCCGTTAGCGGGCGTGCAGTTTACCAATGCACCCACGCTTAACAGGAGTGCCTTCGGTACCTACCGGTTAACCGACATTACTACGCCTGGCTGGAAAGTTGAGCTGTACATTAACCATGAACTGGTCGATTACCAGCAGGCCGATGCTTCCGGTTTCTTTGCCTTCAATGTGCCCATCATTTATGGCAATACCACCGTGACGCTCCGATTCTATGGCCCTTTTGGTGAGGTGCGCACCGAGCAGCGGGAAATTATGGTGCCTTTTAATTTCCTGCCTGCCGGTGAAATGGAATACACGCTGACCGGCGGTATCGTACTCGACGGACAAAGCAGCCGTTACGCCATGGGCGCCGTTCACTACGGTATCACCAAACGTATCACCATTGGCGCCGGCACAGAATATCTCTCCTCTATTCCCGGCGGGAAACCGATCCCTTTCATGCATGCCGCGTGGCGGTTGACCGACAACCTGATCTTCAGCGGTGAATACGCATACGATGTGAGAAGCAAAGCCTCTCTCTTCTGGCGCATGCCCTGTGAAATGGAAATAGAAGCACAGTACCTGCGCTATAAACCGGGACAGCAGGCAGTGAAATACAATTACCAGGAAGAACGCAAGCTCTCAATAATGCTACCTATCAGAAAACCCAATTTTTCCCTGTTCTCCCGGCTAACGGTAGATCAAATCACCATGCCGCCGGCAGAACAGGTCCCGACTACAGAAAAAATTCCGCTGACGCCTTCCATTCCCTCCGTGAAATATACTACCGTGGAATGGATCACTTCCGGCACTATCGGCCGTGTGAACACCAATGTGACCACGTTCTGTAATTTCCGGGAAGACGCACCGCCAGTGGCTTACAGCACTCTGTCGCAAACGTACCGGCTCTTCTCCAATATGTTTGTCATGCCCCGGGTACAGTACTCCTATGACAGCCACCAGTTTTCCAACGCCCGCGTGGAACTGGAGCGCAACATCAGGCAACGTACCTACGTAAGACTCTCTTTCGAAAGGGATTTTCTCTACCAGCAGTTTATTGGTGGCATTACCCTTCGTTATGATTTCAGATTTGCCAAAGCGGGTATGAGCGCCATGATAGCAGGCCGCAATTCATCGCTCACCGCTTCAGCAGGCGGCAGCCTGCTCTATGACCGGGAAAGCCATTACCTGATGACCAGCAATGTAGGCAGTGTAGGACGTGCGCAACTGACGGTGCTGGCTTTCCTTGACATCAATGGCAATGGTAAAAGAGATGCCGGTGAGCCCAAGGTGGACGGGCTTTCCATACAGGTCAACGGCGGCCTGTCCGTGTTCGACAAACAAGATACCCTTTACCGTGTCTTTAACCTGGAACCTTACCGAAAATACCTGATACGCCTAAATCCTGACGGTCTCAGCTCCGTTGCATGGCAACTGAAACATACCGCCATCGGGGTGACCGCGCTGCCCAATCAGTTTAAGCCGGTAGAAATACCTGTGACCGTTTCCGGTGAAGTAGCCGGCATGGTCAGGAATACCCAAAAACAAGGACTGTCCCGTATCCGGATCAACGTGCTGGATACCGACTGTCACACAGTTGCCTCCGTACTCACGGAAACCGACGGTTATTTCAGCTACCTTGGCCTTCGTCCGGGCACCTATACCTTAAGCCTGGACCCGGCGCAGCTGCAGCGCCTGCATATGACAGCCCAACCCGCTGAAATAACCGTTACCATTAAACAAAATCCCGAAGGCGACGTCGTCGATGGACTGATGTTTAAACTTAGCCCGATTCTATCCGCTAACCCACCCAAATAGTTCGCATTTGATTAACCCCAAACTTTTTATTTCATCACTTATCTATTTAATCATTTATCTATTTATTCATTATTTAAAACCCAAATTTTATGAAAAAGGTGTTATCATTAATGGCTATCATTTCTGTATTCTTCGCCGCAACAGCAGTTGCCCAGACATCCGCTACCGCAACAGCCAATGCTTCTGCAACTGTCATCACTCCCATTACCCTGACTAAAACGCTGGACCTGAATTTCGGTATTCTGGCTGCGTCTCCGATTCCCGGCACCCTGAAAATCACTCCTGCCGGTATTCGTACCACAACAGGTGGTGTTTCCACCCTGTCTACCGCAGGCACAGTTACCCCTGCAATTTTTTCTGTAGCAGGTGAAGATGGTTATTCTTACGCTATCACACTGCCACTTATTCCTGTAGTATTGCACAATACTACACATGCAGGCGCCTTCATGCTGGCCACTAACTTCACCAGCTCTCCGGCGGTGATCACCGGTGGCGTATTGACTGGCGGCTCTCAGGCACTGAACGTAGGAGCTACCCTGTTCGTAGGCCCTAACCAGGTAAACGGCCTGTACACTACCAGTATTCCGTTCCCGGTTACTGTGAACTATAACTAAGCAATTGTTGCGGTTGCTAGAACAAGGGGTTGTCCTGCAAACAGGGCAGCCTCTTTATTTTTATATCTTTGCGGGCTTAAGATTTATAACGTGGGACGAAAGGCTAACCTGAAAAAAAGAGAAGGGGAGTTTCCCGGGGCGTAACCCCGGGATATCATCGGTGCTATTATTGCATGGCTGTTACTTCCGGCAGTTGTTTGCTCAGATAGCCAATAAAAGTCCATATTTCCGCCACTTCATTGATGGGCACTTCAAAATCGGCGTATTCTTCGTTGAGGGAACGCAGGAGCAGCGTGCCTTTTTGTTTAATGCGGCTGGTTACCAGTTTGAAGATAATATCCTCTTCTCCGCCTTTCAGTACCAGTACGCAGGCGGTATTGTCTTTCAGGTGTGACCAGTCTTCCAGGTACTGGGCGATGATGTGGCTGCCATCGGGGATGGGCTGCATAGAATCGCCGGAGATGGGGAACATGCGGATGGTTTTGCCACGGGGCAGTTCCGGGAGGGAAAACTTGGGCAGGCCAGCGATGAACTCCGGATCTGCGTGCCCGCTGCGATAGCCTGCCCTGGCGCGTGCCGACACATACTCCATATTTTCTTCATTGTCCTGGTCAACTGTAATGGGCAAAATGCGTATATGCCTGCCCGTTAAGTCGACCGTATTACCGGCTTCCAGCTCCAGCAGTTGTTCTTCCGTAGCCTGTTGCAGATCGTTTTTAATGAACGTGTCCAGGTCCACCCGGAAAAAGTCAGAGATCAATACCAGGTCTTCCAGCCGTGGGTTCCGTGTTTTACCGCTTTCCTGTGCTGTAATTTTGTTTCTGTTGATGCCCAGCAGATCGGCCAGATGCTGCTGTGAGAGCTTTTTCCGCGTGCGCAGAATTCTCAGGTTCTCTCCCCAGAAAGTTGGCTTCTTCATCATTTTCCGGTTATATTTAAAATAAATTATATTTATAACGAATGGGGACAAATGTAATCAATTACGGATTACGAATGACGAATTACGAATGGAGGACCCATTTTAAACCTGTTATTTTAGTAACCTCCCTATTAGGAAAACCCTAATTCGTAATTTGTAATTCGTAATTCGTAATTGCTACCGGTGATATCCTTTGCTGTACAGTTCTGTGGCGGTATAGGTGGTATACGGGGCTTCCAGCAGGGGATAGTCCCAGCAGCCCATGCGATGAAACAGTTCTCCGCCGAAGCCGTTTTTGAACTTGTACAGGCCATATAACGGATGTCGCGGATCGGGGGTGGGAGATACGCCGAAGAAGTCATACTCCGTACAGCCTTTACGTTTAGCCCGCTGCATGGCTTCCCATTGCAGCAGGTAAGTGCCCATATAGTTCCGGTGCGTATTGGAGGAGGCGCCGTAAAGATAAGTGCCGCGGTTGCCCGCTACCACGAGGAACATGGCCGCCAGCGGAATACCATTGGCCTCGGCCAGCAGCATCTCCACATCGGCAGGGGATGTGCTGTTATTGGCACGGGCGGTCAGCACGGTCCTGAAATAACCGATATCTTCCTGCACAATACCGTTACGTGCGCACGTTTGTGCGTACAGGTTATACCATGTATCGATATTCTCCAGCCCGGCGGCCTTTACCTGCACGCCTTTGCGGCTTGCCAGCTGGATATTGTACCGGGTCTTCGTTTTCATACTGTCGAGCAACAACCGCTCATCTTTCTTCAAATCCATAAAAATGGTGTTGGAGGGAAGGATGTCTGTATTCGACTTTTTCAGGTTCCGGCCGCGGGTGCTGTAGTTGAAACGCAACTCCTGCATTTGTTTGGCCGGAGGGCCCAGCCAGCTGCCGTTTTCATCGAAGTATTGCGCTTCGCCTGACCAATGCGACTGCCACGCGAGGTCATAACGTATCATGATACATTGCTCCGGCAGCAGCGGCCGCAGGCTCTCAGACAGCTCTTCCAGGAAAACGCCCTGACAGTCGGTATCAGGCTCTATCTCCGGTCCATAGGGCACATACGCGATATACTGTTCGTCGCTGATCTGCCGCAGGATCACCAGTACGTCATTCTCTATATAACCATGTTCCGCAGCGCCGGCAAACAACGCCTGTCGCTGCACTTTAAAATCAAAGGCGCAGGTTTCCCAGCCCTGCCGGCTTTTCACCTCCGACCAATACGCCGTCTGTTGTAAAATAGCTGTCTTGTTTACCTGCCTGATCTCTTTTTTGCAAATGTCAATGTACATGATGCATCACGGTTGGATGTAAAAAAAGAAACCGCTTCACTTCCGCCGGAAATGAAACGAATGAAAATAACGCTATAAGTACGGGGCCCCCGGTATACGGCCGTCAGATCAACAGCCCGGGGCTTGTGTATGGAAGTCCTTGAAATTGGAAATGAAGTACAGCTTTTTACAGAAGCAACAGAAGGAGATGACAGCAGCTTTTTCCGCTACAGGAGCGGAAAATAGGCGGTGTTGCTTTGTGTTGTATGATAAAAACTGTAACATGACGGCTGCAAAGATACGAAAAATCACGGGGGTATTATATCAGATCAGGCAAACGGGATCGATATCATCATATCGGTCCCGTTTTATTTCCTGTGATGTCATTTAATCTTCCAACGCCTGATACACGGCCACTTTAAATTCATCGCCAATGCTCCAGTACGGTGATAAATACTCCTGTGTAAAGAGGATGCCGATCAGGTCCTGTTTGGGATCGGCCCAGTAGTGGGTATTAAAAGCGCCGCCCCAGCTAAAGGTGCCGATGCTGTAGGGCATCAGGTGGTCGTTGGCCGCTGTTTCCAGTGCGAAGCCGAGGCCGAAACAGAAAGGCTCCGGTTGGGCGGGCAGGGGAGAAGGACGTACGCCTTTCTCCAGCTGGTTGGTCAGCATGAGGGCCACTGTAGCGGGACTGATCAGTTTTTTGCTGGTGTTGTCATGTTGGTCGGTGTATTTTCCATGGTGCAGGAAGAGCGCCAGGAATTTGGCATAGTCTGCCGCGGTGGACACCAGGCCGGCGCCGCCGGAGAGGTAAGTGCCCTGGCGGTTGGGATACAGCGGGTCTACGCCTTCATAGATCGGATGGGTGACGGGCAGCATTTTGCCGTTTACGTCTTCATAGAGGGTTACCAGTTTCTTTTGTTTGGCCGGCGGCAGGTGGAAATAGGTGTCCTGCATGTCCAGTGGAGCAAATACCCGCTGTTGCAGGAACACGTCCAGCGGCTGACCGCTCCATATTTCGATGAGATAACCCAGTACGTCGGTATTGAGGCCGTAGGTAAAGGCCAGCCCTGGGTCATGCATCAGCGGCTGTTGCGCCAGCAGGTTGATTTTTGTCTTCAGGTCGGAAACCATGGTGCCGACACCGCTGGGCACACCTGCTTTAGCATAGATGGCCTGCATCTGCGGATCGCTGAACACGGCGGCGTAGGCGATGCCGGAGGTGTGACGGAGCAGGTCGCGCACGGTGATTTCGCGTGTAGCCGGCCGCGTAGTATAGCTGCTGTCTTTCGGGTTGAAGGACACTTTCACCCGCGGGTTTTTGAAGGCGGGGATGAATAGGGACACCGGGTCGTCCAGTTGGAATTTCCCTTCTTCCCATAGTATCATTGTACCCAGACTGATAATAGCTTTGGTTTGTGAAGCGATGCGGAAGATGTTGTCTGTCTGCATGGTTTTGCGGGATGCTACATCGGCATAACCGAAAGCCTTGTTGTACACAACCTGCCCGTGACGGATAACCAGGGCGGTGGCACCGGGAATATGGCCGGCTGTTATATGGCGGTTGATGACATCGTCAATGCGGGAAGTCCGCTGTGCGTCCAGGCCGGACTGGGCATAGGAAGTAAGGGTGATGGCCATGGCGGCGATCACAGTAAATATACTTTTCATAATGGTGTTTGTTATTTTTTGTGTTTGATAGGGCAAAGATGGTGTCTTCTGATCTATAAATAAAATAGCATAAATTATATCAATCTATAAAGAAAATTATACTTTTGGGGTATGATAAATTTTGAATGGTTCCGCACTTTTAAGGCTATCTATCAGACAGGCACGCTCACCGGCGCTGCGCAGGAATTATTGATATCACAGCCTAACGTAAGCCAGCATCTGGCAGGACTGGAAGCGTATATCTGTCATCCGCTGTTTGAACGGCAGCCGCGGCGCATGGTACCGACCGATTTTGGTAAACTGCTGTATACGGAGGTGATTGATGCGGTGGAGAAACTGGAGAAAGTAGAGCTGGACTTCCGCAATACCTGTGCGTGGGAAGTGCCGCTCACCTGCGTGGGCGCGCCGAAAGAGTTTTTCCAGGCCATCATTGCGCCGCGTATCAGTCAGTCGGACGCCAGCTTCATCTTTGAATTTGGTGATCCCCGGCAGCTGCTGGACAAAGTGCTCAGGCATGAGATGTATTTTACGCTGACCACCACCTGCGGGCATGAAAAAAACATCGTGTATGAGCCGGTACTGGAAGAACGGTTTATATTGGTGGGCAACGCCGGACTGGATGACAGCGGCCTGCGTAAGGCCCTTCGGAAAAAGGACATGGCGGCAGCGGAAGCGTGGCTATACGAACAGCCATGGTACGCTTATAGCAGCGATATTCCTCCTGTTCGCCGCTTCTGGCAGGAGAATTTCCATAAACGCCCGCAGATAAAACCCCGCTTTGTTATCCCGGATTATGAAGGCATCCTCAGGGCGCTGGCCGCCGGCAACGGTGTCACCATTGTACCGGACTACCTGGTAAAAGACTACCTGGGCAAAAAGGAGCTGAAACAACTCTGGGCAGACGCTGATGCCTCCTGTCAGACGTACTACCTGGCTTATGACAAAACACGCGTCACCACGCCACAGCTAAAGCGGGTAAAAGCCCTGTTGCATTTATAAGCCCTTTTGGTTATTTTGTCCGGTAGAACAGCAATTATCCGTAAATAATGCTTATGTACCGTTCAGTATGGCTAACGGTGGCGTATATACTCTCAGCCGCCACTTTGTTTGCCCAAAACAATGCACAACGCGCCGGCCTGTTACAGGCGGCGGTCGACAAACATCTGTATGAACCGCGTACCGGTCTTTATATTCAGACGAGCGACCCGGCAAAGAACCATAACCCGCATGCTGATCTGTGGGGACTTTGTGCGCTGGTGCAGGCTGCCAACGAGATGGAGGGGCTGCACCCCGGGAAGGCTTACCTGAAGCCGGTCGTGAAAGCTATTGACCAGTACTATGACCCCATCCCGCCTGCGCCCGGCTACGCTTCGTATGTAGTAAAAGAGCGGCGGGAAGACCGTTACTACGACGATAACCAGTGGATAGGCATCGCTTACCTGGATGCTTACGCCCGTACCAAACAGCGGACTTATCTCGACAAAGGCGCTGAGATTTACCGGTTTATGATGACCGGCTTCGATACGGTGAGCGGCGGTGGTTTATACTGGAAAGAAGGAGATAAGACGACTAAAAATACCTGTTCCAATGGTCCGGGCATCCTGCTGGCTTTGCAGCTGTACGAAGCCACGCACCGGAAGACCTACCTGGACACTGCGCTGCTGCTGTATCAGTGGACAAACAAACATCTTCGCAATGCCAACGGCGTATTCTGGGACGCGATCAAGCCGTTGGAGAACAACCGCATCGATTCTGCTACGTATACCTATAACAGTGGTATCATGCTGGAGGCTAATGTAAAGCTGTACCGTATTACGCGGCAGCCACAGTACCTGAAAGAGGCACAGCAGATTGCCGCCGGCACACTGCAGCGGTTCTACCGGGACGGCCGGTTTCATTCCTCTTATTGGTTCAATGCCGTGTTGCTGCGCGGGTACCTGGCCCTTTACCGGGAAGACAAGGACCGGCGGTATGTAGATGCCATGCAGACTTACGCCGACAAGGTGTGGGAGGAGGACCGGGACGCCGGCAGCAATATGCTGGGAAAGAAGCCGGAGAAAGAGTTGCTGGGACAGGCCGGTATGATGGAGATCTACGCCCGGCTGGCAGCACTTCCCTGATTCAATGCACGCCTACAAAATAATAAGCCGCGCTGGTAAATACCAGTGCGGCTTTTCCTGTTGTTGTCGTTGTCGTATGATTAAAATCTTGTGATCAAAGCGATGCCCTGATAGTTGTCGAGGGCGTTTTCATCGAGAAACACTACGTTGCCGCCTTTATGCAGCACTGTGTCGATGACGGGCAGCGTCACGTCCGTAGAGCCGTTGCCGTTACCCAGGGTGATGACGCCCTTGTCGATGTGGCCGGTGGGAAGGTAGGTTTGCCCGATATAGAGCGTATCTGCCTGTCCGTTTTCGGCGGCGGTGTAAATATCGTTCAGGTCTACCAGCAGGCGTTGTGCAGACTGGGCGGCATTGATGGCCTGCAGGGCGGCGTCCTGTTTTCCGGCGATGTATTGTTGAATGACCGGGAAAGTCACTTTTGCGATGTCCGGGTCGGAAGTGTCGTCGAAGCTACCGTGATGGGTACCGATTACCAGTCCCCTGATGTCCATTATTTCCTGATAGAAGGCGAGGTTTCTTTCTTCTCCCAACAGGATCACCGGCAACGGATTCTCTTCATAATATTTTTTAAATCGTTTATCCGCTGTATTAAAGAACTCTTTCAGGAGGTTGTCCACGATCTGGTCATGTTTCAGGCGCATGGGATCGGTGGTGTAATAATTGTTGAGATAAGGGAAATCCTTGTTTTTCACTTCGCTTACTATTTCGTCATTAAACGCTTCCAGTAGCCGTATTTTCTGGCGGGAAACGGAAATGATATAATAGTGTTCGCTCTGCTGGACGGCTTTGAGCAGTGGCCGGATCTCGAAGCGGTCGCCGATCACGTACCGGTCGGTGGTAGTGACGGGCAAGCGTTTCACCTGGATGGAGTCCGGGCTGGCGAAGATGGCCAGTGTGTCCAGGTTATAGTCGTGATTGATGGACTTTTCGGTTTCTTTTATTTTGTCGAGCACGGGCCATACGATCCTTTTATCGAACTGTTCATATAGCTCTTTTTCCACCTGTGTGATGAGGTTTTTGAGGTGGATGCTGTCTTGTTTATTGTCGGGGAAGGTGCGATGGGTAGACACCAGGATGGTCACAGCCGGCGTGCCGGTATATTGGCTTAGATTGATCAGTGTTTGTTCCATAATTCCTGGTTTTTCTGGTGACGGGGAATGTTCCCCTGCGTTTATTATGCAAAAATGCGGGGAAACGCGCACCTGAAAAATGACAGGGGTCAGTTTATGCCCTGATGTTTGTCAGCCTGTTGTCTTCCTTTGGCCGTGAGGTAGGGGTAGAACTGGTTGAACAGCACGTCTGCGTAGTATTGGACGGCTTTTTTGCCTTTGAGCTGCATTTTTATTTCATTGTGCGACAGGGCGAAGTCGGCCATGATATATTGCTGGGTGATTAGATTTTTCCAGATATAGGGGGGGATGTCATCTCGGAAGATGCCTTCTTTGATGAGGGTGTTGAACAGGACGAGAAATTGTTCTTCGCGGGCTTTGTCCCAGCTGTTGTAGAGCGTTTTCACTTCCGGTACGCGGCGGGCCACTTCCACGAAGTGGAGGAAGATAAAGCGGTATTGCCAGATATGGTCGATCAGTATTTCCACCCAATGCCGGAAATGTTCCAGGTTTACCTGGTTGAGGTTTTCGTTATGTGTAAAAAAGCGGGAGAAGCCGTCGTTGAGCTCTTTGAAGAGAACGAGGATGATTTCGTTGGTGTTTTTGTAATGGTACTGGAGATTGCCGTGGCTGATGTCCAGTTCTTTAGCGATATGCCGTATAGTGATGGCGTCGATGCCCTGTTCGTTGAACAGTTTGAGCGCTGCTTTCCGTATTTTTTCTTTTGTGTCTACCATTAGTACAAATGTACTATTTTTTTCGACTGAGATTATTTTATGTGTTGATGATGATATAATATTACATTATTCCTTAATTTTAAGTTTTTCATTATTTTTCAGGGCGGGAAATGTTCCCGTTGTGTTAAACGATAAACCTATCCTAACCTATGAGGCTGTTGTTGTTCCTGGTTTTTGCCTTAGTGCAGTTGGCTGTCAACGGACAGACGGCGGCGCCGACGGCTAAAAAAGGGAACCGGGCGACGGAGTTTCAGATGAAGGAGGGGAGTTACCTGGCGTTTGCACAGGTGAACCTGAGCATGGGGGAAATCGGTTTCCAGGTGGAAGTGGCCTGTGAGCATAAAAAAAGCGGCTCCAAACTGGAGTTCCGTATAGACAAGCCAAAAGGTAAGGTGATTGGCACCCTGGACATCCCTTATACCGGCGACAGCACCTATGCCCTGAAACTGACGGGCAACCTGCGCCATGCGGAAGGTATACATGACCTGTACCTGGTAGCCAAAGGAGGCGTGGCTTTCAGTGTTACCTCCTTCAGTTTTATCCACAATTATTAGTATATCCTTTCCCGTTAGTTTGAAAAAAAATTTACTTTTTGTTTGGAGAATTAAAATGAGTGCTTATCTTTGCGCTCCCTGATCACAATATCAGTTGCCCAGATGGCGAAATTGGTAGACGCACTGTGTTCAGGTCGCAGCGCCTGCAAGGGTGTGCTGGTTCGAATCCAGTTCTGGGCACGTAATAGGTTGTAAGTAATTTGACTTACAACCTATTTTTTTGTTTGGATATGCCTTTATCCGCTTCCCCGCCTTAATCAGTCCCCAAAGCGTTTATGCTTAACCGTTATACCGGCCTTCGCTGTGACCCGAAATGTCAATAAATATGAAAAAGTTACTATTTGTCACAAGCAACCTCATCAATGTCTCAAAATCCGCTATACGGCTGCATTAGAAAATAATATATATTGCAGCTATACATCTGTCCGGTTACTATCGCAATCATCTTAGTTTTCAGAAGCTCCCTTATTGATATTTATTAACACCCAATCTTTTTGCTATGAAAAGAATGACCTCCATCTTACTGCTGTCAGGTGCTCTTTTAACCGCGAATATAGCTGGTTATGCACAAAATACGGTGCCGCAGCAGACCATCGAAAAGGCTTCCAAAGCAGAAAAGAAGAAAAAGAAACAGGCGGAAGACAAGGCAGCCACCACGCAGGACCAAGCCGCTACCACGGCTAAGAAGACCAGGTCCAGGGCTGCAAAAGAAGAGGCAAATGCTACCAACGTTGTTACCGAAACAACGAAAAAAGCAAGGACGAAAGCTGCTAAAGAAGAAACAAACACCACTAACGCTGTTACTGAAACACCTAAAAAAACAAGGACTAAAGCAACTAACGTAACCACAGCTCCGGTATCTGCTCCAACAGTTCCCACGCCTGCCCCTGCAGCAACCCAAAAACCTGCTCCTGTTGCTCCGGCAGTAGCTCCCGTCAGAAAAGCGGCTCCTGCCAGCGGCGGTGATCAGGTAGTGGGTACCGATGCCAAGGGGCGTACCATCTATCAGGGCCCCCGTGGCGGGCAATACTACATCAATAAAAACGGTAACAAAACTTATCTCAAAAAACAATAACAACGATTTGTAAAAAAACGAGGACGTCTCATTTATTTGGAGACGTCCTCTGTTTATGCCATTGTTGAAATCTCCCCCGGCCGATAGGGGTATTATAAATCAATTACTACTCCCAGATTGGCAACTGTTCCTGTGCCTTTCACGTAATAACGCCCTTCTGTGGTTGCACCGCGCACTGCTGAATGTGTAGGATAGTAATTAGCATTAAAGAGGTTGTTAACTGCAAAAGTCAGTGTTACATGTCTGAGTTTATAGGAAGTATACATGTCAAACAGGGTATAGCCGGTTATTGGGTATTTTCCGTAATTCCATACCGCTTGCGGAAATACATCGCGGCCTCCGATTTTAGTCATCTGAACGGACAAATTCCAGTGGCGGGTAAATTTAAAATTCACATTCCCCCCAATTTTTATAGGCGAAATTGTCGAATTATCTACTTTTCCGTCGAAAGAACCATCGTTCTTAGTATCTTCTTTTCCATCCATATAGCCCAGTAGGCCGCCCAAATTGAGCCAGTCGGTTGCTTTGTAGCCCAACATCGCTTCGATTCCGTATATGCGTTGTGGTAATTGAATCAGGTCAAAATTGCCGGGGGTGATCTCTTTGAAGGCAGATCCTTTTTTACTGGTGCTATAATAACCGGTTACTTCATAATGCAACCGCTGAATATCGCCATTTACACCTAGTTCAAAATTATTCACTTTTACCGGAGCAACATTTATGGCATTCAGGGAAACACCATTTCTCAGCACCAGTCCAATATCTCCAATGGAAAAGCCTTGCGAAAAGCTGGCAAACGGCTGGACATAGGAGAATTTATTGTATCGCAGACCTGTGTTGAACACCAGTGCGTTATAGGTATTGGTAGCACCAGGCACAGGCTGCGATCCTTTGGTGAAGTCGCTGACCTTAAACAACAGGTTCTCATAACGTATTCCGGTTTTGAATATCCAGTCTCTGGCCACTATGAATTTGGATTGCAGATAAGGGGCAATGCTGTTCATGTTCATATCCGGAGTAACCAGTTTGTCGGCCATATCTTTTTGTACAGTATGATCTTTGAGTAAGTCCATACCATAGATCAGTTGCAGATGGTTATTACCCGGCAATGCAAAAGGCGTGGAGAAATTGAACCGTCCGCCCCAGTGAGTGGAGTATATTTGATTATAGGCTTCAAATACTGAGTTGATATCGTTGTAATACACAGCAACATTGGCTGTTGTTTTGCCGAAAGTGCCCGTGTATTTTACATTTAAGGTTTTATTGTAGGGAGTCCCTCCCAGGATGTTGGTATCACCCCGAACGCCAATGGCCGGAGAAACACCAAAGTTGCCCTTAGTACCGATGTATTTACTGTCCTGGATACTGTTGAAATAATTGCCCATGACCTCAATACGATGATTGACGGAGAAATCATATCCAAGTTTTACCAGGGCATTGTATGTCTTAGTTTCGCCCAATCCGTAAAAAGGGCTGACAATAACACCATCGGAGGACCTTACCACGCCTGAATGAGCCATCTTACCCTGCACAACGTAGGAAAATTTTCCTACGCCGCCTTTAAATACCTGCGAAAGATTGTATCCGTAAGTTTCATCGGCTTTAATGAGGTTCAGGCTATTATTGATGCAAGTAGAAGAACTGAAGGGGGCTGTTTTCTCCGGCTTTATGGTAATATAGTTGATGATACCACCGGCACCACCATTACCATACATAGAAGATGCTCCGTTAATCACTTCAATATGATCTATGGCGCTGACATCAATCGTTTTGAGGTCACGGCCACCGTTTCTCAACGGGGTGGATTGCGGGATACCATCAATCAATACCAGGAAGTTCCTGCCTCTCAATTTTCCGATGAAATTATTCTGCCCTTCTTCACTGGGTGAAATTCCCGGTATTTTCTGCATTAGGATATAAGGCAGGTTGCTGTTGATTTGCGCCTGTTTTTTCACCTCTTTCCCGGATATTAGCGTCACGGAGGATGGCACCTCGTTAACACTCTCCGCTATACGACTGGCTGTAACGATTACGTCTTTCAGCTGGCTTGTTGTATCTGTGATTCTCTTTGCCCTGGTACTATCTTGTCCGAAGGCATTTGTGGCGACAGTTAATGCTAAAAGCACTGGAATATAGCCTGATCTCATGAAATAAAATTAGCATTGTTCTAAAGCGACAGGAAATACTCCGTAACCAATGTCAGCTTTGTTCAATAATTGTTCGAAACGGCCGCAAAGTTAATATCCGAAGGAGAAGAAGGTAGATCAAAAGCGGAAAATCTTCGGAAATGGAAAATAAATATACAGGTAGTTAGGTGGTACCATGCAATGGAGGCTAACGTATTATTTTTTACTACATTTGTTCCACCTCTCTTTATAAATCTGTCTTTGCACAAACAGTATTAAAATGAATGAAAATGATGCCAGCCGGCTTTCTCGGCTAACCGCTATTTAACACAATTGCAGACAAAACGATTGTTGACAGCGACCAGCCTTGCTGAAAAATTTACTGTCAATGTAAGGACCATTTACAGAGATATCAGGGCATTGGAACAGGGAGGGGTGCCTATTCTTACAGAAGAAGGAAAAGGGTATACGCTGCACTAATGAAAACTGGTTGCTGTAGGCATCGGGTCAACATCTTAGCATAAAAGCCGGAGATTATTTCTCTCCGGCTTTTATTTTTTATGTTGAACAACCCTTATTTAAAACCAGGCACAGCCTCGTTTTCGGGAGTGTTTCTTTTCCTGGTATATCACAGTCCAGGGCTTTGGGACATCCCATTGTATAACGTAACGGCTTAGAATTTATAGTTGTACCCTATCCTGAACACTTGTGTTTCCTGGTAATCCGTACTGGTATAGGTGAACCCGTTACCTGTCACATCACGTTTAATGCGCAGTGTATTGGCGATATCAGTAGCATTTACAAAGAATTCGTTTCTACCTATGATCTTTTTGGCGCCCATATCTATGGAGAAACGGGAGTAAATTTTCCCCTGTGGAACAATATCAGGTGCCAGGTAAATGATGGTAAGCTGTAATTCTATTTTTGATGGCAATTGAAACATACTGTTGAGCTTTATATTACCGGAAAACGCTTCCTCGCGGGGGGCGGTGTACCGGGTTGGTTCCGGATATCTGTTGAGTACGGTAAAACCTTCTATTATGTTTTTATAGCCGTTCATGTTTAATTGCAGGCTGGCCCATCTGCTGAGTTTTTGAGACAGGGTTATTTCCAGGCCGGATTGGTAGCTTTTTCCGGCATTCTGGAATACATTGTAGATCAAATTACTGTTACCCACGGTGGTGCCTATACGGGAAATGGTAGCATCCATTCGTTTATGATACAGGGCAGGATATAGATAGCCACTGTGCCAGTTGGTTTTGTAACCCAACTCAAAGGTATTGGTAAACTGTGGCCGCAGCTCCGGATTACCTACCTTAATGATTTCCGCATCGTCATATTTAGGGAAGATACGGATATCTACCTCATTTGGCCGGTCCACCCGGCGATTATAGAACATGGTTAATTTATTCTGTTCGTTCAGGCGATAGGCTAACCGGATATTGGGAAATGGCTGTATATAATGGTACCCGTTGCTGCGATAGGTGTTATGCTGCGGATTTACTTCATACTTGAGATCTACATATTCTACTCGCATTCCGGCTTCTATCTCAAAGTCCTTGTTTTCAAATACGAACATACCATATAGAGCAGGAATGATTTCTCCGTAATTGGCCCAGCCACCGGCGGTGGTATCAAGCGGGGAATGCAGCCCTGGTTTAAATTGCATGTTAGTCGGAATGTAGCGGCGACGGAACTTAACGCCTCCTTCAAAGCGCCCAAAGCGCAAGGGATGTATGTAATCCGCCGTTAGATCGGCTACATGTTCGTCTGAAAGTAATTTAAACGAATCTAGCCCGGTATAGGCGGGCATGATATTGGTGAAAAAATACTTTTCGTCTTCTCGGTGAAAGGTATAGTTCAGGTTCATCTGCAATACTCGTCCTGGTTGTTTAAATTGATGCTGCCAACCTGCGGAGAAGGTGACGGTAGTTTTCAGTTCATCCTCCAGAAACTGCCACAGGCGTTGTCTTTCGGATAGGTCGGCATTAAAGAATGGCTGATCGCCCCGGTCGAGGATTTTTTCACTACTAAACAAACCAGAAATAGTAAACAGGTTTTTATCGTCTGGTTGCCAGTCTATACCTGTCTTGCCGGTAATGATGTTGGTAGTTCTGTTTCGCTTCACCTGTTGAATGACGGGCTCTCCATGATCGTACCATTTTTCAGTAAATTCATTTTTATTGAGGGTTTGGGTGTACAGGTTGTCGCCCTGAAAGAAGAAATTGACTTTGTTTTTGCGATAATTGAGGGATAGGGAAGGGTTAAATTTAGGCGTAGCTCTATACTGTGGGCGAATATCCGGTAAGTTTTCTCTCTTTTCCCATAGCGCCCCTAAACCGGTGGCGAGGCCCACTTTGCCGTTGAAGCCTTCTTTTTTTTCTTTTTTGTAGATGATGTTGATGATACCTGCGTTTCCGTTGGCGTCATATTTTGCTGAGGGGTTATTGATGATCTCAATTTTAGCAATGGCAGAAGCCGGAATATTATCCAGTCCTGACTGGCCGCCCATACCGGTAAGCGCGGTTTGTTTGCCATCTATCAGTATCATTACCTTATCACTGCCGCGCAGTAATACTTTTCCATCCTGGCCAGCGGTAACACCAGGCAGATTTTTCATGGCATCCAGTGCTGATCCGCCAGCCTGACTAATGTTGGCAGCCGGGGAGAATGTTTTCTTATCCATTTTCTCGCTTACCTCATCTACCTTGCCAGTGACAACCACTTCGTTTATGCTTACTTGTGAACGCTGCAAGGATATATTACCCACAGATAGGAAGTTGCTCAATTGTCCAGCCAGTAAAGGCTGCCATTTGGTGTGATATCCAAGGCAGGAAAATTTAAGAAGATAGTTTCCGGGGGCTATGTCTGCTATACTAAAGCGGCCTTCCTCAGCAGTAATAGTACCGGATATAAACGTGCTGTCGGACGCCTTATGAAGTGTCACATTTACAAATGCCAATGCAGCCTGGCCACTTGTATCCTTTACAATTCCCGATAAGGTGACGGTGTTTTTCTGTGCCTGACTACAAAGGCCTGTAAAGACTAATAGTATCCCGCTGATAAATCGTTTCATCCGTTCAATTTTTATGATACAGGCAAAATTGAACAACGATTTAGAAGAAATTTGGAATCATGCCCATTGAATGCTGAATAAATGAAACCCATTTTCAAAGCGGTAGTGTTCCTGCCAGCCATATAGTTGACATACTTCGTGGATAATTGCCAGTCCCAGTCCGGTACCGGTGGAATGGCGGCCTGACAACCCAAATCTCCGGAACAGGTGATCTGTATCCAGGGCTTCGTTACCTGTATTGGCCATTACGAGACGGCGCTCATCCAGGGAAACCTGAATGGTGCCGCCGGATTCGCTATACCGGATAGCATTCATAAACAGATTGGTGAGCAATATTTCCAGTAGGGTTTTATTGGCAGAGAGTTGCAGGGGCCTGGTAATATTCAGTTGTACCTGTAGCTGTTTATCGTCCAGGAAGTCTTGTAGGAACGTTACGTAATCTTCTATCAGAACAGGCAGATCTAGTAGTTCCTTTTCCGGAAACTGGCTATTTTCAATTTTAGCGAGTAACAGCAGATTTTTGTTCACCCTGGTCACTTTAGCCAAAGCCTGATGTGCCTGATCAATGATATCAGATTGGTCCTCCGTCATAGGTTTGCTTTGATGTAAGAGGTCCAGCTTGAATTTGATCACAGACAAGGGTGTTTGCAATTCATGAGAGGCATGTTGGATAAACTCCTTTTGCTGTTGATAGCTGGCGATATTGCCTGTGATCAGTTTATGGAGGTGGTAATTGAGCGTTTCAAATTCTGCTATGCCGGTATGATCAAAATGGATTTCCTGCGGTTTATGCAGGTTAAATGACTGAATCTTTTCTAAACTGTTATAGAAGGGGCGCCACAATCGTGCTGCAATGCGCCTGTTGATGAATATAAAACCTCCCAATAAAATAAGAAAGAACATGACAGTTACCACCGCAATGGCCATAATGGTTTCATGACTTTCTTCCATATTGGTTTCGAGCGTGAGCCGGAATGGCTTACCGTTGACGGAGAAATAGGTAATGAGCCCCTGAAAACGATCTGTCCCCTTGGCGGGAATGTATTTATTTTTCCTGTATATATTATAGGTGGAATCCGGTAATAAAGACGCTGCCGGCTGCAACTGCGTTTCGGGGCGTAGTTTATTCCAGAGCGCGACGCTTGCGGCTAATTCCTTGTCAGAGAGAGATAACGACTGAAGATTTTGTTTGATAGTTTCACTTACAATGAGGTTATGTTCCTTCAGTTCATGCTCCCATATCAGGTCAACAATCACGTAATAGGCCGGAATGCTGCCTGCCAATACAATACCTGCATAGAGGATAAATATCTTCAGCGATTTGTTTAATAGTTTACTCATACTTCCCATTTATATCCCGTGGCATAAACGGTTTTGAGGTAATTGCCGCAGCCGGCTTCATGGAGCTTTCTTTTAAGATTTTTGATATGTGCGTATACAAAGCTATGGTTATCGAGCATATCTGCGATGTCGCCTGAAAGGTGTTCTGCCAGTGCGTTTTTGGAGATAACCCTGTTTTTATTGCCCAGGAAATAGATGAGCAGGTCAAATTCTTTCCGGGTAAGTAGTACCGGTTTATCGTGAATATGCACCGTTTTGGCGAGGAGGTCTATTTGAAGCTCTTCCTGCTGAAGAATGTTGTTGTTTTGGAATGAACGTCGTCTGATCACGGAATACACCCTGGCTGCCAGTTCCGGCAGATGAAAAGGTTTGGCCAGGTAATCGTCTGCCCCGATTTGGAGCCCCTTTATTTTGTCATCGTAGGAATCCCTGGCGGATATAATGATGACCCCTTCCTGTTGTTGCCTTTTTTTGATTTCTTCCAGCAGTTGAAGTCCATTGCCACCTGGTAGCATGAGGTCGAGTAATATGCACTGATATTCGTATATACACAGTTTCTCCATTGCCTGCTGATAGGTGGCGGCATGTTCACATACATAACTCTCACCGGATAAATACCCAATAACGCTCTGCGCCAGCTGTAGTTCATCTTCGATGATTAATACCTTCATGTGGCAAAAGTAGGTTTCAATTTTGAATTTTTTCTGAATTAGGGGAATCTTAAATTATGTGTATAATTTTTAATGTGTCATTTTGTGCGCGATAGGCGGCATAGTCCTTATGCTACAGAAATTAATCAGAATTTGCTTATAATTTTAGGTTAAATTCACAGACCATGAAAACGTATGTATTGTTAGGATGCATGATATTCAGTGTATCTGCATTCGCGCAGAAGATTAGCCAGGACAAAGTTCCTGCAACTGTTAAAGCTGCATTTTCAAAGAAATTCCCCAATGCTGCGGCTGTTAAATGGGAAATGGAAAAAGGAAATTTTGAAGCGGGCTTTCAAGACAACAGCCAGCATTTTTCAGCTGTATTTGACGCGAAAGGAGGATGGCTGGAAACAGAAACAGCGGTTCCTGCCACTGCACTGCCCATGGAAGCAACCAATTACATAACCAGTCACTACAAAGGGGCGAGGGTAAAAGAAACCGCAAAAATTGTGAAATCGAACGGAGTGGTAAATTATGAAGCAGAAATTAACGGAAAGGATGTAATATTTGATGACAAAGGGAAATTCCTGAAAGAAGAAAAGGAATGATCCGCTAATCTGCACGTGTAAGAAGTCCTTCAGTAGTAGATTTTTAAAAAAGAGCGCTATGAAGCAGCCGGGCATTTCTTTTGTGCTTATTTTCTATTTTATAACGGCGCATGCCCAGGTGAAAGACTTGCATTATTACCTGGAGAAAGGCAGACAAAATAGTCCGCTACTGAAGGATTATCAGAATCAAGTAAGATTGTCGCAGGCAGATAGTCTGCGCCTGCGTGCCGCCTATGGGCCACAGGTAAATGGCGTGAGCAATAGTACTTATGCTCCGCTCATTCATGGCTACGGGTACGATAACGCCATTACCAACGGAGGCCAGATAAGTGCCCTGGTAACTGCTACCAAAGAGTTGAATGGAAAAAAGAACCTGAATAATCTGTTGTATGGGATCGACTTACAGAACCAGAGTGTCCGTAATACAGCCAGAATTTCAGAACAGGACCTGAAAAAAAGTATTGCATCGCAATATATCGTCACGTATGGCGACTGGGAGCAATACAATTTTAATGATAACGTGCTACATCTGCTAAAAGAGGAGGAGGTTATTCTGAAAAAGCTCACCGAAACCGGTACTTACCGGCAGACAGATTATCTTACCTTCCTGGTGACCCTGCAACAACAGGAGTTGCTGTTAAAACAATTGCGGACGCAATACCAGGTCAACTTCGGGCAGCTGAACTACCTTTGCGGTATTATAGATACCGCTTTTACCCCTCTGGCAGATCCGTCATTGAACCTGGATAACCTGCCTTCCCTGGAGAATACGGTGTTTTATCACCAGTTTGAGATAGACAGCCTGAAGCTGCGAAATACAGATGCCGCTATTGATTTGTCTTACCGGCCTAAAATAAACCTGTATACGGATGGTGGTTTTAACTCCACTTTAGCCCTTGATCCCTACAAAAATTTTGGCGTCAGCGCCGGCGTAAGTTTAACAGTTCCCATATATGACGGCCGACAGCGAAAAATGCAACATAGTAAGGTGGCCATTTCTGAGGAAACGAGAAAAAATTATCAGGATTTTTTTTCCCGCCAGTATTATCAGCAAGTACAACAGCTTATGCAACAGTTGGCATCTACATTGGAGCTCATTGACCAGGCTAATAAACAAATTGACTACGCCAACGGTCTGATGCAAGCCAACAGAGTATTGTTGGTGCATGGAGATGTCAGAATAGCAGATTATGTGATTGCCATCAATAACTACCTGAATGCAAAGAACATTATTACACAGAATATTGTCAATAAATATCAGTTAATTAATCAGATTAATTACTGGAACAGCGCTAATTGATAATTAATTATGAAATTATCTGCTTTGCTCATCGCCACATGGTTCCTACTGACAACCGCCTGTTCTCATACGGCCCCGGCCCCCGGAGAGCAAGTAACACCAACAGGCACCCCTGTCACCGTTTCCTCTCCTGAAAGAGGGACGACAGAAGACATCGTGGAGCTAAACGCCACAGCCGCTTTCCTCTTGAAAACAAATGTAAAAGCCTCTGCCAATGGTTATCTGCAAACGTCGAACATAAAAATCGGACAGCATGTAAACCGGGGACAGGTATTATTTTTACTGAAAACAAAGGAAGCCGAAAACCTGGGGAACACCATCAACAAGCTGGATTCCTCTTTCCGCTTTACAGGGATTATTCCGGTGAAAGCTACCGGTAACGGCTATATTACCCAGCTGGCCATCCAGGCCGGCACTTATGTTCAGGATGGAGAACAATTAGCCACTATTTCAAACGATAACAGCTTCGCATTTATTCTGAGCCTGCCATATGAACTAACCCCGTTGATCCCCGCCAATCACCGCGTTGCGGTGACCTTGCCGGATGGTCAGCAATTGCCAGGTGTAATGGAAGCAGCGTTGCCCATTGTAGATTCTGTTGCACAAACGCAGAACTATGTAATCAGGGTTGCTCCGGGCAAACTCATTCCTGAAAACCTGATCGCAAAAGTGCGGCTCATTAAATCAATGAAAGCGAATACGATACTTGTTCCCAAAGCAGCCGTACTTTCCAACGAATCGCAAAGCGAATACTGGATCATGAAAATGAAAGACAGCACTACGGCGGTGAAAGTGCCTATCCAAAAAGGACTGGAAACCGGTGGTAAAATAGAAGTGTTGTCTCCTGCGCTCACCATACAGGACAAAATACTCATCAGTGGCAACTATGGCCTTTCAGACACCGCGACTGTCACCGTTATAAACAAGTAACCGGTATGAAGAATTTTCTGTCCGCCCACAAAAACTCGATAATGGTACTTCTTGTGATTATCATCGCAGGAGGATTGTTTGTCTATGGGAAAATACAATCGGCCCTTTTTCCCGAAATTACCTTCCCCAAAATAAAGATCATTGCAGATGCTGGCCAGCAGCCGGTCAATAAAACGATGATCACCGTTACCAGACCGCTGGAGTTGGCGATAAAGCAGGTGCCAGACGTGAAGACGATCCGCAGTATCACCAGCAGAGGCAGTTGCGAAATATCCGCCTTCATGGATTGGAAGGCCGATATCAATATCAGCCAGCAGCGTATTGAATCAAAGATCTCAGAAATTAAAAATGTATTGCCATCCGATGTACAGATCAATGTGGAGAGGATGAATCCGTCTATATTGCCGGTAAGCGGCTACACCATAGAAAGTCATAACCGGTCGCCCATCGACCTGAAATACCTCGCCACCTATACCATTAAACCCTTTTTATCACAGGTGGAGGGCGTTTCCGAAATCCGCATCATTGGTGGCAAGAACAAGGAATACTGGATACAGCTGGACATGCAGAAGATGAATACATTTGGAATTACACCAGACATCGTTAACACCGCATTGGCTCAAACCAATTTTATTAAGTCCAATGGCTATCTTTCTGATTACCGTTTATTATATCTTACTGTTACGGACGCTGTGATAGACACTAAAGAGAAGCTCAATAAACTGGTGATCAGTAACAATGGAAGGCGTGTGGTAACAATGGAAGATATTTCGGCGGTGGAAATACGGGAAGCCAAAGAATATATCAAGGTAAATGCGAATGGTAGAGAAGGTATACTGGTGGCGATAATCAAGCAGCCTAATGCCAACCTGGTTGACCTGTCTGACCGCATGGCATTGAAGGTCGCAGCCCTGAAAAAGATACTTCCTCCGGATGTAAAAATTTCGCCCTACTATATACAGGCCGAGTTTGTAAAAAATGCTATTAAGAGTGTAACCGATAGCCTATGGGTCGGATTGCTGCTGGCCATCATTGTAGCGGTACTGTTCCTTCGTTCACTGAAAGCCAGTACTACCATTCTTATCACTATTCCTGTGACCCTCCTGCTTACGTTGATCGTATTATATACTACCGGCCAGACTTTTAATATTATGACGCTGGGGGCTATTGCGGCGGCCGTGGGGCTGATTATTGACGATGCCATTGTAGTAGTAGAACAAATACATCGCACACATGAAGAACATCCCGATAAACCAACTACCGAACTGATACCACAGGCTATAAACTACCTGTTCCCCGCTATGGTGGGTTCTTCCCTCAGTACAATTGTGATCTTTCTGCCTTTTCAGCTGATGACGGGTGTGGCCGGGGCATATTTCAAGGTGATGACCAATACCATGATCGTTACGCTGGTATGTTCTTTCCTGGTTACCTTGATAGGGCTGCCAGTCATTTACCTGTTACTGACCAACCAGCGAAGAGAACGAAAGGCAGCGGAAAAAAAGCTCGCCGGGCACGATGTGAAAAAACAGCGCTGGGTGACCTGGTTCATTGCCCGGCCATGGATCAGCGGGCTATTCATAGCAGGGATAATAGTGACGATCGTATTGATTGTGCCGCGACTGGAAACCGGATTTTTACCGGAGATGGATGAAGGCAGCATTGTGTTGGATTATAGTTCTCCACCGGGTACGTCTCTGGAAGAAACAGACAGGATGTTGCAACAAGTGGAAAAGATTATAACCAGCATTCCCGAGGTGGCGGCATATTCCCGGCGTACCGGCACTCAGATGGGGTTCTTTATTACGGAGCCCAATAAGGGAGACTATCTGATACAGCTCAGGAAAGACCGTAAGCTGACCACCAACGAGGTCATAGACGCTATCCGTAAACAAGTAGAAGCCACCCAGCCCGCTTTGCGTATCGACTTCGGACAGGTAATAGGCGATATGCTGGGCGATTTGATGACCTCTGTGCAGCCTGTGGAGATAAAGATCTTCGGGAACGACCAGGAACAACTGAAAGCGTTATGCAGGCAGATAGCTGCAATTGTTGGTAAAGTACCCGGCACCGCGGACGTATTTGATGGTATTGTGATAGCCGGTCCCTCTATTAGTATGGAAGCCAACAGCCGCTTGCTGGCCCAATACGGAATTACACCCGCCAATTTGCAGTTTCAGCTGCAAACGGCGCTGGAAGGCAATGTGGCTGGCGCTGTATTTGAAAAAGAACAGTTGTCTCCCATACGGCTGATATATCCGGGTAGCCGAACGCTGAACGTATCGGAGCTTGACAGGCTACAGATATTTTTACCGGATGGAAAGCTACGCCCATTGTCGGACCTGGCAACTCTCCGTTTCAATAGTGGAGAGGCTGAAATCACACGGGAGAATTTACAGTCCATGGGAATTGTCACCGCCAGGCTGGATAACCGCGATTTGGGCTCGGTTATGCGGGAGATCAGCCAGGAGGTGGAAACAAAGATATCGCTGCCACAGGGGTATAGCATTGCATACGGCGGGGCCTATGCTGATCAGCAGCAATCCTTTAACGAATTATTATTAATTCTGATTACTGCCAGCCTGCTCGTATTCGGTGTTATCCTTTTTCTGTATAGGGATTTTGTAGATGCGTTGATTATCCTGATGGTGGCTGTGCTAGGTATAGGCGGCAGTTACATCGCGCTTTATATTACTCATACACCGCTGAATGTTGGCAGCTATACCGGGCTGATTATGATAGTGGGAATTATTGGCGAGAATGCAATTTTTACATTCCTGCAGTTTAAAGAATCGATGATGCATACTCAGCAGGCAGATGAAGCGATTGTATATGCCATCTCCACACGCCTGAGGCCCAAATTGATGACGGCACTGGGGGCTATTATTGCGCTAACACCTATTGCCCTCGGGATTGGAACGGGAGCGCAGTTGCATCAGCCACTGGCAATCGCTGTAATTGGAGGTTTCATACTCGCATTACCATTGCTGTTAGTTGTGTTGCCTAGTTTGATGCACTGGAGGCATAGTCGAAAAGGTGGTCGGTCCGAAAATACTTAATCTGGTTAATAGTAGATTAATCTTATTTAATTTATTTGTTATAAGTAATAGTACTACTATCATTTTAAATAGTTTTATATCTTTGCGGCAATTAACGATTATGCTTGAAAATTTGAAAATAGGAATTTTAGGAGGAGGGCAGTTAGGGGCTATGCTTATGCGGCATGCGATAGATTTTGGTCTCCGTGTTTCGATTATGGACAAGGACCCTCATGCGCCTTGCTCACATTATACTTCTTCTTTTTTTTGTGGCGATCCGGCTTCTTTTGAAGCGGTTTTGGAGTTTGGTAAAGATCTTGACGTTATTACAATTGAAAAAGAGGCTGTAAATATCAAGGCTTTACGCCAGCTTGAAAAGCAGGGAGTAAAGGTTTTTCCGTCACCCGATACCATTGAAGTAATACAGGACAAATTTATACAAAAGCAGTTTTTGCTGTCACATAACATACCGGTAGCGCCCGGAGAGGCCGTACAGGGTAAAAATGATCTGTACCAGTATGAAAATAAGCTGCCTGTTTGTCTGAAAAAGCGCCGCGACGGGTATGATGGCTATGGCGTTATGGTCTTGAAGACTAAGGAAGATATTGAAGCGGCATTTGATGCGCCCTGTGTAGTGGAAGAATTAGTGGACATTAAACACGAGATTGCTGTAATCGTCGCAAGAAATGAAGATGGCGCTGTAGTATGCTACGATCCCGTAATGATGGCGTTTTCTGAAGATAAGTTCATACTTGACTACCAGATAGCGCCCGCCCAGATAGACGAAGGGATATTAAAAGAGGCTACAACCCTCGCTGAGAAAGTTGCAGACGCGCTCCAGCTGGTTGGTATTCTTGCTGTGGAAATGTTTGTTACAAAAGATAACAGACTTTTGGTAAATGAAATGGCACCAAGGCCGCACAACAGCGGTCATCACACTATAGAGGCCAGCACTACCTCACAATATGAACAATTGCTCCGCGCCATACTTGGATTGCCATTAGGCGCCACCGGGCTTCATTTCCCGTCTTTGATGCTGAATGTGCTGGACAATGATGCATTGAATGCTGACAGACCGGGAAAACTGAAACGTTTGTTAGACGTACCAGGCGCTCACCTTCACTGGTATGGCAAAGAGGGCAGAAGAGCAGGCCGGAAAATCGGGCATGTGACAGTCACAGACAATACAATTGAGAACGTTATTGCAAAAGCGGAATTAATACGAAAAATTTTAAACTAAAAATATGAAACAGGTAGAGGTGGGCATTATCATGGGAAGTAGTTCTGATGCGCCTATTATGCGTCAGGCAATAGAGGTGCTGAAGAAGTTTGATATAGGCTATGAGTTTAGCGTTGTATCGGCACATCGTAGCCCTCAAAGAATGTTTGAATACGCAGCTACTGCTGAAGAACGTGGCCTGAAGATCATCATCGCAGGTGCCGGTGGCGCAGCCCATCTCCCAGGTATGGTTGCCGCTATTACTACCTTGCCGGTAATTGGAGTTCCTATTAAGTCTTCAAATTCTCTCGATGGCTGGGATTCCCTTTTATCTATAGTACAGATGCCGGGAGACATACCGGTAGCCACAGTAGGCGTTAATGGCGCACGGAACGCGGGGTTGCTGGCTGTACAGATTTTAGGCACAAATAACAGCACGATCAGGCAAATGTTGGCGGCGATGAAGAAAGAGAACTACGAGAAGGTGATCAAGCAAAATGAAACTTTAGATCAAGATGCATAGAAAGTTTAAGGCGCCCGTTCCGGGCTCTTGAACTAAAAGGCTTGTAAGTTTGCTTACAAGCCTTTTTTTATTTTAACCATGTGTTGTTGCATTACAGGTTTGCTGCCACAAAGGATTGGGTATAGTCTTTAATAATCCGGCGTACTGTTCTGAACTGCTGCATGATCTCTTCTTCGGTCCCGGTAGCTTTTGCGGGATCTGGAAAATTCTCATGAAATTTCCGGGCCGTGGTAGGAAAGAAGGGGCATCTTTCTTTTGCGTTGTCACAGACGGTAATAACGTAGTCGAAAGGTATGTTCCGGTACTCGGTGATGTTGTTGGAGGTATGACCGGAAATATCGATGCCGTCTTCCGCCATGGTGGCGATGGCCCGCGGATTGACGCCGTGCGTTTCTACGCCTGCGCTGTATACTTCTGCCTTATCTCCGGCGAAATATCTTAAATAGCCTTCCGCGATCTGGCTGCGGCAGCTGTTGCCGGTACAAAGGACAAGGATTTTTTTCATACGATGATGTATTGATGGTTATGCTTTTACGCTGTTAGCGGGAATGTTGTACCATTTTTTCCGAAGCCGGAAAGCCACGTTTACCAATGCAATGAGTGCGGGCACTTCCACCAGCGGCCCTATTACGCCTACGAAAGCCTGGCCGGAGTTGATGCCAAACACGCCGATGGCTACCGCTATGGCCAGTTCGAAGTTGTTACCGGCTGCGGTGAAGGCGATAGCCGCATTCCGGGAATAATCGGCGCCCATTGCCTTGCCCAGCAGGAAACTGACCAAAAACATGATGGCGAAATAGATCACCAGCGGAATTGCTATTCTGACAACGTCCAATGGTATCTGCACGATCAGTTCTCCTTTAAGGCTAAACATCACGACGATGGTAAACAGCAGGGCTATTAACGTGACCGGTGAAATGAAGGGGATATATTTTTCCTGGTACCATTGCTCTCCTTTCCATGCGATAAGGCCATAGCGGCTGATAATACCGGCGGCAAACGGGATGCCTAAATAGATCGCAACACTTTTTGCGATTTCGCCAATGGATATAGCTACGGTCAGCCCTTTCATACCAAAAACGGTCGGCAACCAGGTGATGAAGAGGTAAGCGTATACACTATACAGCAGCACCTGAAAAATGCTGTTCAAGGCAACCAGTCCGGCGGCGTATTCGCGGTTACCATCTGCCAGCTCATTCCACACGATGACCATTGCGATACAACGGGCCAGTCCAATCAGGATAAGCCCCGTCATGTATTCAGGATAGCCGTGCAGAAACAGTACTGCTAACACGAACATGAGTACCGGACCAACTACCCAGTTTAGTATCAGGGAAGCAGATAATACTTTGGTATTCCGGAATACTTCACCCATGTTTTCATACTTCACTTTGGCGAGCGGCGGGTACATCATCAGAATCAAACCTATTGCCAGTGGTATATTGGTGGTGCCGGATGAAAAGGAATTGATAAACCCGGAAGAGGATGGAAAGAAATATCCGATGCCAACGCCAATAGCCATTGCCAGGAATATCCATAAGGTGAGGTAGCGGTCCAGAAAGCCCAGTTGCCTACGCCGGGCAGGATTGCAGTTTTGCATGATGTTGCTGTAAATGGTTTTTAAATGCCTGTTTGTGTGCTTCTTCTTTCGAGTAGTAATGTATCTCTCCACCTGTCGCCCATTTTGCCTATCCGCTCTCTGCGTCCTACAATACGGAAGCCGCAGGCTTCATGGATTTTCACACTACCGGTATTTTCCGGAAAGATGCCTGCCTGTAAAGTCCAGAAATTGTGCAGCTCACTTTCCCGGATTAGCGCTTCCAGCAGCTGACGGCCAATCCCCTTGCCCCGCGCATCGGGGGCAACATATACACTTACTTCAGCTACGCCGGAGTATACACAGCGGCTGGATACAGCTGTCAGTGCAGCCCAGCCTAATACCCGGTTATTTTCAACAGCAACGAGGCGGCAGGTTTTCAGATGGGACTGGTCCCATTCTTCCCATGAGGGTGCTGCAGTCTGGAACGTGGCATTGCCGGTAGCAATGCCCGCTTCGTAGATGGATAATACCTGACTTCCGTGGTCGGCAGTCATCGGCTGAATAGTCATATAGTATTGGTTTCAGGTGATCAATTAACAGCAACCCGGAGGGCAACATGCCGTCTCGGACGGTTTTTCCGCGTAAACGGTAATACTGTAGATGCCTGTATCACCGGAACGGAAGGCAGCTATTTCTTCAGCGTTCAGGTAGTTGGAAAGAATATCATCCGGAATGGTGATGGTTTTCTCTTTCTGGATGGTGATGTTTGTAAAGCCGCTGTTTTCGATCATGTCCAGGTACTCATTTTTCTGCACGGCGCCGGATACGCAACCGGCGTACATTTCCGCTGCCTGCTGAATGCCGGCCGGCAGAGTGCCCTGCAATACGATATCGGAAATACTGAAGTGCCCGCCAGGTTTCAGCACACGGAAAATTTCCCTGATAACGCCGTTTTTGTTGGGCACCAGGTTCAATACACAATTGCTGACCACCACGTCCGCAACATTGGCGGTTACGGGCATTTTCTCAATGTCGCCCTGACGGAACTCTACATTATTGAAATTCAGTTTCTCCGCATTGGCACGGGCTTTTTCAATCATGGCAGGCGTGAAGTCGATGCCTATTACCTTTCCGGACCCGCCGGTTTCCTGCCTGGCGATGAAACAGTCATTACCTGCGCCGGAGCCCAGATCGATAACGGTATCTCCTTTTTTGATTTTTGCAAACTGCGTTGGCAATCCACATCCCAGGCCCAGGTCTGCATCCGGGTTGTACCCTTCCAGCTGTGAATAGTCATCGCTCATGATATTATATACTTCGGTAGAACAACAACCGGAGCCGCAACAGGAAGATGCGTTGGTAGCCTTGTCCTGTAAAGCGATTTCACTGTATTTCTGTTTTACCAGTTCCTTCATTTGTTCGTCGGTAGCCATGGTATCTATTATTGTATTATTGCAATATTGCGATATATTTAAACAAAAAAATATCAGCAGCAGGACTGTTGCAGGTCCACATCTTTAAAGAATGCGCTGAACAGTTCCTTGTACTGCTTCCAGACTTTGGGATTGATGCAGTAACATACACTGGCCCCTTCAATGGAACCCTGTATGATCCCCGCTATTTTCAGTTCTTTCAGATGCTGGGAAGTGGTAGCCTGGGCAAGGCCCAGCTCTTCCACCAAATCCCCGCAGACACAGGCGTTCTTTTTGACCAGGTACTGGAGGATGGCAATACGGGCCGGATGTGCCAGCGCTTTAGCCATAGCGGCTATTTCATTCTGCTGTCTGGTGAACAAATCTGCTTTGGTGGCGCCCATTTATACGATTTTTATTATCGCAATATTACGATATGTTTCAGAAGGAACCAATTTTTTTTATTTGAGGGAGGTAATATTCAAAAAACGGCTTAGAATTTAAATAACCTGGCGGCTTCATTGCACAGGGAAATAAGATTATTATCTTTAGCCAATGAGCCATGATGCTTTCTTTCAGAAAATAAAAACCTACGTTGAACTGTCGTCGCAAGCGGAAGCGGCGTGGGCGGCCTTGCTTCACGAAAATACCTACCACAAGGGCGACAACTTCGTCACCGAAGGCCAGACGCCTAAAAAGGTGGCCTTTATCGTGAAGGGTTTAATGTATCAGTTTTACACCGCCGAAAACGGCGACACGGTGATTAAATATTTCTTCCCCGAGAACCGGATTGCCGGTTCCATGACCGCCACGCTCACACAATCACCAGGCAATTTCACCATAAAAGCCCTGGAGGATACAGTTGTGCTCGAATATAATTTTATGGAGTTTAAAAAGCTTGTTGCGATCTATCCTGATATCGCCGCTTTTTATATCCGCTATATGGAACAGCATTGGATAATCGAGAAGGAACCCTATGAAGTATCGCTCCGGTATGAATCAGCGAAAACCAATTACGATAATTTTCTCCGCACATATCCCGGGTTGGTAAAAAGGCTGAAGAAACACCATATTGCCGCCTATCTCGGTATCACGCCCACACAGCTTAGCCGGATATTTTTGGCGAATAAGTAAAAAAATCCGCCTTTCTCAACAAATGTAAATTTTTAGCAAAAACAGTTACCGCAACTTTGCTGTAATAACAATTAAAAAATCAAGTCATGGCAAAACAAGTATTTATCAACTTACCCGTAAAAGATCTTCAGCAGTCACTGGACTTTTATACGGCCATCGGATTTACCAACAATCCTCAGTTCTCGGATGACTCAGCGAAATGCATGGTGTGGAGTGAAAATATTTTTGTGATGATAATGACCCATGAAAAATTTAAAACTTTTGCGACAAAGCCGTTAGCTGACACCAAAGCAAATCTGGCAGGGCTCTTTTCACTATCCTTAGACAGTATAGACGAAGTGAATAACCTGGTAACGAACGGTATCAAAGCAGGAGGGACGGAGCCCAATGAAATGAGAGACTATGGTTTTATGCAACAGCGGACCATCGAAGATCCGGACGGGCATACCTGGGAAGTCTTTTTTATGGATATTACTAAATTCCCGGCCCAACAATAAAGCGGATAAAAAAGAATCAGCGGCCTCCCACAAACTACTACTTTGAGTATATGTAGTCATGCCTGTAACCGGTAATTTTATGAGAGCAAATCAAATGAATGTTCCGGGGACCAGGTACTTTATATACAACGTTGTGCTGCTGGTTTTTTTTAACACTGACTATCCGGTTAGAAGCCCAGCAAATTGCCCTAGGTAATCCATCTATGGAAGGAGCGCGGGGAAAGGGGATAATACCCGCTCCCTGGTTTATTGTACAGGGCACGCCAGATACACAGCCTGGTATATTCGACATAAAACTGCCGCCATCGGCTGGTAGCAGCTATATTGGCATGCATAGCGGAAAGGGTTTCCTGGAGGGGGTTGGCCAGCAATTAGCGCAACCACTGAAGGCACATACTACCTACGTATTGAGTTTTGATCTGGCGTTTGCCACCTATTATCTTTATCCTGCCTGTTACGGTAACCTCGCTATCTATGGAGGCAATACGCCAGGCGATACTGCCGCCCTGTTATGGTCGTCAGGCAATTTTATTCAAACAGATTGGAAGCGGTATCATGCGGTATTCCGTACAACACAGGCCTGGCGTTATATTTCATTCCTGGCTTATCCTACTGCGCCATGTAACAAGAGCCAGTTTGGCATTGCCTTGCTGATTGACAATTTATCTGCCATCGATGAATTAGTGCTGCCCACGGTAACCGCTGCCGTAAAGCCATGTAGTTGCGGAGAAGTGTCAGACGGCAGTATAACCCTGCATGTAACAGGCGGAGCGCCTCCTTTTCAATATCAACTGGACAACGGCATATGGCAGACGGACAGCGTCTTTTCCGGCCTTGCTGCGGGGCTGCATACCGGAAAAATAAAGGATAATCATGAGTTTGGCGCGCGGGTGGACACTTCAGTGACGTCACCCTGGAAAAACTGCCTGGTAATATTTCCCAATGCATTTACACCTAACAGCGATGGGCAGAATGATATTTTCCGGCCCAAAGTGTATGACGCCATCCATAACTACCGGTTACAGGTATACGACAGGTGGGGAAAACTGGTATTTTCCAGCCTGGCGCCGGAAGCCGGATGGGACGGCACTTTCAGGGGAGCCCGTGCAGGCGTACAGGCCTATGTATATATATGCACATATACCGACAGCCGTCAGGAGCAACATATGTTGAAAGGAAGCGTATTGCTGCTATATTGAGGCGTTATAGTCACGAAGCAATATCGGCTGCATAAGGAAATGTGAGCGTAAAAACAGTACCGGCCGCATTGCTGCTGACGGCTATAGTGCCGTTGTTGGCCATAACGAAACGTTTTACGATGGCAAGCCCCAGGCCGGCACCTTCTTTATCCCCTACATTTCCGGCGCGGAAAAAAGGCGTGCATAAAAAACGTATATGCTCTTCCGGTATACCAATACCTTTGTCCTTTACTTTAATGCATAGTTCTTTTTTCCGGTAATGCAGACTGAGCAAAGGTCCCTGCTCATGAGAGTATTTGAAGGCATTTCCAACCAGGTTGGTCAGGATACCAGCCAGCTGACTTTGATCGATATAAATATCACGGCGTGTCCCGGTAATTTTTATTCTTAACTGACGCTTGTCCGCACGCTGATAGAAATACCGCTGCCGGATCATCCTGGCAAAGGCAGATACATCCGTGATCTCAGGAGTAGCATCCGGATTACCGGCTGCCATGCTGCCGCTGATGAGGATGTCTTCCACCATGTTAGTCAGCATGGTTATCTCTTCTTTAATACGGGATATGTTCCGCTGATAAAAAGGCAACATCAGTTCATCCCGTTGCATTTTCGTTTCCAGTAGTTCTACAGACGATGAAATAGCAGTAATAGGTGTCTTGAATTCGTGCATGGCCATAGAAATGTATTCAGATCGCATATCTGTCAATGACCTTTTCCCGGCAACATGCCTGGTAATAAGTTCGCGCATACAACAGGTTTTCGGTTGATAGAAATATGGTTTATTTCAAAGGATATGAGTTCGCAGGACTACAATTAGTCTATCTAAATTTACAAAATCTCTGATAAAATATTATATAGAATATAATTTAATTTGATTGGTTGGTGCAATATAGTTGATGGTAATCAATAGTTTGTTAGTTTTGAGTTTAATTTTGTTATTTTAGTGGAGAAATGAAATTGATATATTTCATTAATATTAATTTGTTTATGGTAATTCCGTCTATGTTAATAATGATATATAACTAAGACATAGCAGCCCTATCGATTTGCCTTATTTTTCTGTTATATAACTATATTATACCATATCAACCGAAAACCCAGCTCTTTTATTATGATCAACATTGGTATCATTGAAGACAACCACTTTCTGTTAAACAACTATCGCGAATTTCTCGAAGATTTCCAGGAATGTAATGTAGTATTTGCATGCAAAACCATGGAAGAATTTATTGCACTGCCGGTAACCTATCCTGACGTAGAAGTAGTATTAATGGACATCACTTTGCCGGGCATATCAGGTATAGATGGAATTGCAGAAGTGAAGAAACGTTATCCCGATATAAAAGTGATTGTATTGTCCGGGCACGACGATAAACAATATATCATAGAGGCCATTAAAAAAGGCGCCAGCGGCTACATCATTAAAACGAGCCGCCTGAACGATATCTACCAATCCATCATAGACACCATGCAGAGCGGCGCTACTTTATCACCCAAAGCGGCACATATGCTGATCAGTCATCTCAACGGAGATCCGCTGGAAAGTATCAAAGACAAACTTACCCGCAGGGAATATGAACTGGTACAGTTGCTCAAGGAAGGCTACTCATATAAGGAAATGGCGGAAAAGTTGTTCGTCACTGTGTTTACAGTGAACCAGCACCTGAAAAAAGTATATCAGAAGCTAAATGTTTCATCCAAATCTGAATTGATCTCAAAAATATGGTCAAATAATTTATCCTCTCTTCTGTTTATTGCAACCCTCTCCCAAAATTTCTTATATTCTTCTTTTAATGATATGTCTCTTGATTTTGTTGCCGATTTACTTTTATAAGTAACAAGAATATGGAGTTGCGTACAATTTATACTCTAGTTAGTAATTGATTCAGGCCCTCAACTGAAGTAATATTGTATGGAGCGGAACGGCAAGTGAAAGCGATGATATTAAAAGCCATATGATGATATTGAAAACCTGCTTAACCTGGATAGGACTGGGATTACTATGCTTGAATTGTTTGTTTACTGCCTGCACATCAACCAAAAATGCTATTTACTTCAGTGACGTAAAAGACACAGTGCTATCACCGGTTGATGGCAGTTTCGAGCCCAGGATACAAAAGAATGATATACTGCAGATCAATGTAAGCAGTCTTAACCCGGAAGATGTTATCATTTACAATGTTTCCAACATGACCTCCGCGTCAGGCGCCGGAGGGGCCAATGCAGGAGCAGGCGCTATGCTGGGAGGCTTCCTGGTGAATGAGCAGGGATATATTCAATACCCGGTGCTGGGGCCTGTTAAAGTGACCGGTTTTACTAAAAAATCACTCACCGACTACCTGCACGATCAGCTCATAGCACGCAAGCTGCTGGTAGATCCTGTGGTAAGTATCCGTTTTCTGAATTATCGTGTTACCATATTGGGGGAAGTCAGCAAACCTACAGTAGTAAATGTTACCAACGAAAAAATATCAGTACTGGAAGCGCTGGGAATGGCAGGTGATATAACGGTGTTTGGCAAACGAAACAATATTCTCCTGATACGGGAAGTCGATGGCGAAAGGATCATCCGCCGGCTGGACCTGAACGACAAAAAAATCCTTAATTCCCCTTACTATTTTCTGCAATCAAATGATATACTTTATGTGGAACCCAATAAGTCAAAGATAGCAACGGCTGACCGGTCCCGGCAGATACTGCCCATCGCGCTCAGCAGCTTGTCCTTACTCGTTATTATCCTGGACCGTTTGATTATTAATAACTAGCATATGCAAAAGGTAAAGGTAAATGGAAACCCAATCCAGACCGGCGAAACGCCACAGAGCCTGCTGACGTTCATCCGTTCGCACTATCTGCCTTACTGGCCGTTGTTCGCAGCAGCCATAGCAGCTGCCCTTGCATGTGCCTTCCTGTATCTGCGTTACGCCACGCCGCTCTATAAAATATCTGCGGTATTGCTGGTGCAGGAAGCATCTAACGGACTTGGCGCCAGCGACATGTTGCAGTCGCTCGATCTGATGGGAGGCAGCAAAACGATCATGGAAAATGAAATTGAAATATTAAAGTCGCGTACACTAACGAAATCGGTTATACGAAAACTGAATCTGTACGGGGAAGTCATAGAAAAAGGGAAGATAAGAGATGTGGTACGCTATCAGGACGGCCCGCTGAAATTCGTCTTCCTCGAACCAGACGCCATACAACCGGCGGCAACCGGCACCTGGCCTTTTACTTACAGCAAAACCACCCAACAGGTGGCCATTGACGGTAAGCGTTTGCCTGTGGGAGACACCGTGCAAACCAGGTGGGGAAAACTGCTGATACTACCACAAGGCAATCATACGGATACTGCCGCCAGCTATTCCCTGCACCTGATGACGGAGAAACAATGGATGCAACGGATACTTGCGACCATCAAAATTATGCCTGCAGCTAAAGCAGGAAGCGTTGTGGACCTGGAGTATACGGACGCCGCGCCGAACCGTGGCGAAGACATACTAAATGAGCTCATCAGGGAATATAATAAAGCCGCGGTGGAAGATAAAAACCGGACTTCCGCCAACACCATGAGCTTTGTAGAAGAGAGATTGCGGATCGTCAGCGCCGAACTGGGGCAGGCAGAAACACAGGTGGAAAAATTTAAAAGGACAGAAGGTATTGTGGACATCGGCGAACAAAGCAAATTATTCCTGGCCAGTGTACAGGAAAACGACCGAAAGATCAGTGAAGCCAATATGCAGCTTTCAGTACTGGATGCTATTGAAAGATATGTTGTCAGTCAAAGGACCACCGGCAATATTGTACCAGGCACCATTGGCCTCACGGATGCCGTGTTGCTGGAACTGGTCGCCAAACTTTCGGAAACGGAATTACAACTCGAACGCCTGCGTAAAACCACCGGCGAAAACAGTCCCCTGCTGGCGAGCCTTAACCGGCAGGTAGAGCGGCTCAAACCCGCCATCATGGAGAATATTAAGAGCCTGCGCGCTAACCTGGAAGCAGGGCTGACACGATTACAAACGGAGAATAACCGCAATATGAACATCGTCCGCAGCGTACCGGGGAAAGAAAAAGCGTTGCTGGAAGTAAGCCGTCAGCAGGCGATTAAGAATAACATCTACACCTTTCTGCTTCAGAAGCGGGAAGAAACATCCCTGGCTTATGCAGCTGCGGTGTCTGACAGCCGGATAGTAGACGCTGCCGAATCGGCCGCCTTCCCTTTCAGCCCGCAGAAGCCAATGGTGCTGGGCCTTTCTGTTCTCGCCGCCATAGCGCTGGTGGCCGGATTTGTGTCACTGAAAGATATGATGAACAGCGAAGTGATGTTCCGGGCGGATATTGAAAAAATGACAACCGCGCCCATTGCTGCGGAGATCATGTACCACGACAGCAAAAATCCGGTGGTGATCAGCCATGACAGCAGGACGGCAATAGCGGAACAGTTCAGGGCTTTGAGAACGTCTTTATCCTATATCGGCCTTAACGGTGATCGCAAAACACTCATGGTCACTTCCTCCATTTCGGGCGAAGGCAAGAGCTTTATATCCGTGAACCTGGCCGTAGGCCTGTCACTGGCAGGGAAAAAGGTCGCCCTGCTGGAATTCGATCTGCGCAAACCGATGATCAGTAAAATGCTGAATATGCGTGCCGTTCCGGGCATCAGCAATTATCTGGTTGGCAGGGCATCCTTACAGGACATCCTGCAGAAGATAGACAACAATGAACATTTATACCTGTTGCCTGCAGGCATCATTCCTCCTAATCCCAGCGAACTTATTCTCAACGGGCAACTGGAACACCTTTTAAACGAACTGAAAGAACGCTTTGATTATATCATTATCGATTCCGCCCCGGTGGGACTGGTAACAGACGCCAGGCTGATTGCACCTTTCTGTGACGCAACCCTGTATGTAGTGCGTCATCAGCGTACGCCCAAACATTACCTGAAACTGGTGGAAGAGCTGTATCAGAACAGGGAACTGGGGAAACTGAACATCGTATTCAACGCAATAAAACGCCAGGGTGTAGCTGGTTACGGTTATGGTTCCGGATACGGCGACATAAACGGTTACGGATACACGGAGGCTGTCAAAAAAACGGGTTTCTTTAAACGAAGTACTAAATAATAACAATCGAAAAATCCGGTCACACCACCATTCATGTGACCTGCGGGGAAACTATGCCCATCCTGCCTTTATAACTTCCACACGAACTATCCGATCACCTTAAAAACCGGCTCCTATGTTTAATGTTCAACCATTAGCCTGGTATGCGGTATATACCAGGGCCAAATGCGAAAAAAAAGTCGCTGACCTGTTCACCCGTAAAAAAGTAGAACACTATTATCCAGTCAAACACTTAGTGGGTGCGCGCAGGATCGTTGAGGCCCCGCTCTTTCCTTCCTACGTATTTGTGCGTATTCCGGAAAGCAGGAGCTGGGTGGTACGTGAAACAGATAACGTGGTGAACTTCGTGCACTGGCTGGAACAACCAGCCATTATACCAGACCATGAAATTGCATTGATAAGGCATTTTCTGCGTGACTACGAAGATGTATCTGTGGAAAGATTTCCCATTCCGACAGACAGGGAGAGGGTACATGCTTCCGGCGGAAAGATCATACAACTCAGCGGTGACCATGTGAAAGTGGAGCTGAACAGCCTGGGTTGCATGCTCGTAGCTAAAGTATCATCGAGAGAAATATCGGCGATTACCGGCAGCAAAGCGGTAAACGGACCTCATTACTGATTCAAACCATTAACCTTATGATGCAGCACATTCTTCTTTGCGGTGGCTCCGGCACCCGGTTGTGGCCTTTGTCAAACCAGCAAACCCCCAAGCAGCTATTAACCCTGTTCGATGGGTACAGCCTCCTTCAACTGGCCTTCCGGCGAAACCGCTTTGCCTGTAACAAGGTAATGGCCATTGTCAACGAACAACAGGCGGCGATAGTAGCGGAACAACTGGAGCAGGCCGGCGCTTCGAATCCTGAATGCCTCGCCGAGCCGGTAGGGCGTAACACCGCTGCCGCCATCGCACTGGCTGCTTTTGTGACAGATCCCGAAACCATTTTGCTCATCACTCCCGCCGACCATCTTATCGGCACGCCGGACAGATATGCCGTCGCCATAGAGACCGCTGCGGTGCTGGCGGGAGGGAATTATATCGTCACTATAGGGTTAGTGCCCACTTACCCGGAAACAGGCTTCGGCTACATTAGTTACTCCGGGCATGACGTACTGCAGTTCGTGGAAAAGCCCAACCGTGTGGTGGCAGAAGCTATGCTGGCTGCCGGCGGCCACCTGTGGAACAGTGGCATTTTCTGCTGCAAGGCCGGCGTAATGCTGCGTGAGCTGCAACAACATGCCCCCGCCATTTACGAGGCTGCTGCTGTCGCCGCCGCGGAATGGAAAAGTACCGGGACATTGCGCAGGGAAACAATGGAGGCCATCCCGTCTGACAGTATTGATTACGCCGTACTCGAAAAAAGCGACATCGTAAAGGTGGTCCCGGCCAAAATGGACTGGAGCGATGTAGGCAGCTACGATGCATTGGCGGATGCACTTTCCAGGCATTATCAATACCGCAATCACCAGGCGGTATTTATCGAAAGCGATCCGCATAAGAATATCGTAATCGGAAAAGACAAACTGGTAGCCCTCGTAGGTGTGGAAAATATGGTGGTGGTCAATACCGCCAGCGCCCTCCTGGTGATGAAACGCGGCAACGGGCAGGATATCAGGCAACTACATCAATGGGTCAGGGAAAACCGGCCTGAATTACTGTAACCTTAACTGAAATATATGCAAGCAAATGATCCGATTTATATAGCCGGTCACCGTGGCATGGTAGGCGGCGCTATCAAAAGAAAACTTGAAACCCTGGGCTATCAAAATATCATTACACGCAGCTCCGGTAGCCTGGACCTTCGCAAGCAGGAGGATGTAGATGCTTTTTTTGCTGCTGAAAAACCTGCCTATGTATTCCTGGCAGCTGCCAAAGTGGGTGGCATTTACGCTAACAATACCTACCGGGCCGAATTTCTGTACGATAACATCATGATCGCTGCCAATGTAATACATGCTGCCTGGAAATATGGCGTCACCAAACTGCAGTTCCTGGGCAGCTCGTGCATTTACCCGCGTATGGCGCCACAGCCGGTCAAAGAAAGTTTCCTGCTGACAGGAACGCTGGAACAGACCAATGAACCTTATGCCATTGCAAAAATAGCAGGTATCAAATTATGTGAAGCATACCGGGACCAGTATGGCTGCAACTTTATCAGCGTGATGCCTACCAACCTTTTCGGCATAGGAGACAATTACCACCCTCAGAATGCCCACGTGCTGCCGGCATTGATCAGACGGTTCCACGAGGCGAAAATAAATAACCGGGCATCGGTGACAGTATGGGGAACGGGAACGCCTAAACGGGAATTCCTGTTTGCGGACGATCTGGCGGATGCCTGCGTATTCCTGATGCAGCATTACAACGAGAAAGAACCGGTGAACATCGGCAAAGGCGAAGACCTCACCATCAGGGAACTGGCAGAATATGTCAAAGATGTAGTGTGCTACGAAGGGGAGTTGATATTTGACGCCAGCAAGCCGGATGGAACACCCCGTAAGCTGATGGACGTGTCCAGGTTACGCCAGCTGGGATGGAAACATTCCATCAGCCTGAAAGAAGGACTGGTTATGGCTTACAGGGATTTCCTGCAACAGCATCAGTTCAAATTACAATCCTAAACACCAGTTGTATGAAAGTAGTAATCGTTGGTACCGGGTATGTAGGTTTAGTGACCGGGGCCTGCCTGGCAGAAGTAGGAACGGAAGTGGTATGCGTTGACGTTGATGCCGGCAAAATCGTGCGTTTACAAAACAATATGCTGCCTATTTATGAACCCGGTTTACAGGAAATTGTAAAGCGCAACCAGCAGGATGACCGTTTGCTTTTCACTACCGACCTGGCTTCGGCGCTACCTGGGGCAGAAGTGGTGTTTATTGCCGTAGGAACGCCGCCGGGAGAAGACGGCAGTGCTGACCTGCAATATGTATTACAGGTGGCCGGCCAGATAGGGCAGCTCATGGAACATTACCTCGTGATCGTCACCAAGAGCACTGTGCCTGTTGGTACTGCCGTACAGGTAAACAGGGCGGTGAAAGAGAGCCTTGACGCCCGGCAACTGATCCTCGACTATGATGTGGCCTCCAACCCTGAATTCCTGAAGGAAGGCGCTGCAGTAAATGACTTCATGAAACCGGACCGTATAGTCGTTGGTGTTAATACCACCAGGGCGAGGCACACACTGGAGCAGTTATACCGCCCCTTCCTGTTAAACGGACACCCTATATTATTCATGGACATCGCATCTGCAGAGATGACAAAATACGCTGCCAATGCCATGCTGGCCACGAGGATATCCTATATGAACGATATCGCCAATTTATGCGGGCTGGCAGGAGCTGACATCGACCAGGTAAGAAAAGGTATTGGCAGCGACCCGCGGATAGGCAAACATTTTCTTTATCCCGGTATTGGCTACGGCGGCTCCTGTTTTCCGAAAGATGTAAAAGCACTCATACAAACAGGGCGGGAATATGGCTACCATCTCCGTATCCTGGACGCAGTGGAAGCGGTAAATGAAGATCAGAAAAAAATACTGTTCCGGAAAATACTCCGCCATTTCGACGGCGATGTCCGCAATAAAAAATTCGCTGTATGGGGCTTGTCGTTTAAACCTAATACCGACGACATGCGGGAAGCCCCTTCACTGGTGCTGATAGACAGCCTGCTGGAAGAGGGCGCCATAGTGAGCGTATACGATCCTGTAGCCATGGACGAGGCATCCGCCTGCCTGGGCAACAACGTCACTTTCGCGGAAGACATGTACAGCGCCGCGGAAAACGCAGCAGCCATATTACTGGTGACGGAATGGAACACGTTCCGGATGCCGGACTGGCAAAGGCTGCGAAAAACCATGCAATCGCCGCTCGTATTTGACGGCCGCAATATCTACGATGACGTGCAACTCATCAAACTTGGATTTACCTATTACGGTATCGGCAAAGCCAATACTACAGTTAATGCGCTGATACAGTAAGTCGGCGTTAATTCCTGCTGTAACAATTATTTCTATCACCACTAAATTAACGATTGTATGAAAGTAGCCCTGATAACAGGTATTACCGGACAGGATGGAGCCTACCTGGCAGAACTGCTGCTGGAAAAAGGATACATGGTGCACGGCGTTAAACGTCGCGCTTCCCTGATCAATACGGAGCGCATAGATCATTTATACCAGGATATGCACAGCGAGAATGTACGCTTTCGTCTCCACTATGGTGATATGACAGACAGCACCAACCTGATCCGCATTATCCAGGAAACCCAGCCGGATGAAATTTATAACCTGGCGGCCATGAGCCATGTGAGAGTGAGCTTTGACACGCCTGAATACACGGCCAATGCGGACGGTATCGGCACCCTGCGTTTACTGGAAGCGTTACGGATACTGAAATTGGAAAAGAAAACCCGCATATACCAGGCCAGCACTTCCGAGCTGTACGGACTTGTTCAGGAGGTGCCACAACGGGAAACCACCCCCTTCTATCCCCGCAGCCCTTATGCCGTGGCTAAGTTGTATGCCTACTGGATCACGGTTAACTACCGCGAGGCCTATGGCATGTATGCCTGCAATGGCATCCTGTTTAATCACGAAAGTCCGCTCCGGGGTGAAACCTTTGTAACCCGGAAGATCACCAGGGGGGCGGCTGCTATTGCGCTTGGACTGCAGGATAAATTGTACCTGGGCAACCTGGACGCACAGCGGGACTGGGGCCATGCCAAAGATTACGTGGAAGCGATGTGGCGCATCCTGCAACAGGAGCAGCCGGACGACTATGTGATCGCCACCGGCATCACCACTACCGTTCGGGAATTTGTTCGCATGGCCTTTGAGGAACTGGGCATCACCATCACCTTCCAGGGCAGTGGTGTCGGGGAAACAGGCATTGTTACCGCCTGTTCAAATGAAGTATACACGTTGCCGTTAGGAAAGGAAGTGGTGGCTATTGACCCGCGTTATTTCCGCCCTACAGAGGTGGAGCTGCTCATCGGTGACCCCGCTAAATCGAAATCAGTACTGGGCTGGGAGCCAGCCTATGACCTGCCCGCACTGGTCCGGGAGATGATGGCCGGCGACATAGCATTATTTGCAAAGAAAGAAGTTACACAGCTCGAACACTTAATCGGATAAATAAATGGCCATGCAGGTAGCAAACAGGGTGATATTAAATACCGGCGCACTTTACGGGCGAATGCTCATTACCATTTTCATTTCATTGTTCGCCACCAGACTGGTGCTGAACATATTGGGCGCGGCCGATTACGGGTTGTTTAACCTGATCAGCGGGGTGATTGCCATGTTGTCATTTCTGAACATTGCTATGACCATCAGCACGCAACGCTATATGTCGTTTCACCTCGGTACAAAAGACGGCCACAAATTAAAGCTGGTATTTAACGCCAGCGTATTGCTGCATTTTATACTGGGGCTGGCTATGGTGTTGCTGTTTGAAGTGGCAGGCGGCTACCTGTTTGATCATGTGTTGAATTACCCGGCAGACCGGACCATGGCGGCGAAGCTCATCTTTCAGTTCATGGTTGTCAGCGCATTCTTTACTATCATATCCGTGCCTTATGACGCCACGCTGATAGCGCAGGAGAACATGGTGACGGTGGCCATACTGGGTGTTGTTGAATCCCTGGGAAAACTGCTGATAGCCTTAGTCCTGCAATATACCGGTTACGATAAACTGATCGTGTACGGCGGCCTCATGACTTTACTCACAGTATTACTGCTGCTGTTCAAGCAGGTGTATTGCGCCATGAAGTACAAGGAAAGCAGGATCGCTATCCGGCGGTACGCCGACCGGCAATTGCTGAAAGAGATGTTTGCCTACGCAGGATGGAATATGTTTGGCGCCGGCAGTGTGGTTGCCCGTAACCAGGGGCTGGCATTACTGCTGAATGTATTCTTCGGCACCGTCGTAAATGCGGCTTATGGCATCGCCAACCAGGTAAATGCCCAACTGAGTTATTTCTCGGTGACCATGTTAAGGGCGTTGAACCCGCAGATCATAAAAAGCGAAGGCAGTGGCGACCGGCCCCGGATGCTTCGCCTGGCCATGATCGCCAGCAAGTTCTCTTTTTTCCTGTTGAGTTTCCTGGCTATTCCTATGATGATAGAAATGCCCTTTGTATTACAATGCTGGTTAAAGCAAGTGCCGGAGTATACTGTGATCATGTGCCGCTTAATTGTTATTGCCACGCTTATAAATCAACTATCTGCCGGGATACAGGTGGCAGTGCAGTCTGTTGGAAAGATAAGGAAATACCAGGTGGTGGTCAGTACAATGGTATTGCTAAACCTTCCCGTTGCCTGGCTGCTGCTCAAAGCCGGCTGGCCGGCTGCCTCAGTACTGGTGAGTGCCATCGTTATAGAGGTGTTGAGCGGGGCTTACAGGATCATGGCGGCCGAAAGAATAGCGGGACTGTCTCCGCTGCTGTATGTAAAACAGGTGGTCGTCCGCTCAGTAGCACCGGTGTTGCTGGCTGCGACACTGGCATACATACCGCAGTGGTGCATGTCTGAGGGATTTATACGGTTGGGAGGAACGACGCTGGTGAGCATACTGGCCATGACCGCCAGCGCGTGGCTGATCGGGCTGACGCAGGAAGAGGTGACCAAAATAGAACAACTATTCAGCCGCGTCTTTTCAAAACTACAGGCAAGGATGCCGGTATTAAAACAGAACTAACGGATATGCACATACTATTTTTTACGGATATTTCGCCCTTCCCGCAGAACGGAGGAGAGAGGATCAGGAGTTATTACCTGATCAAGGCCTTGTCGCAGCTTGGATACGAGGTCATTGCAGTAGTGCGGAACGTGGAAAAAGCAGACCTGAAGTCTTATCATCTTCCTAACGTCACTTATTATACTTATGAAACAAAGGATTTTGACCTGTTGACCCGTATAACCGGTAAACAATATTTCCAGCGGTCACCAGCCATATTGGAAATGTTCAGAAAGATATGCCAGGATTATCCCATCGCTGTGGCTTTCCTCGACTACGGGTTTGTGGGGCACTACATTTCTTTCTTTGAATCGAGGCATATCAGGGTGGTGCTGGGCACGCATAATGCGCAGCCAATGATCACCTGGCAGCTGCCCTCGGCCAATATACTGGACAGGGTCCGTAAACTGCAGTTGTTCAGCATGGAGAAACTGCACGAGCGCCTGTACTTTAATAAGGCTGCGGCAGTATTGGTGGTGAGCGACGATGACCACGCTTATCATACCCGGTTCCTGCCCGAAAGAAAAGTATTTACAGTGCCCAATTTTCTTGACCAGGCGGATTATCGCCTCTCCGGGAAAAAACAACAACGGGTACTGGTAATGACCGCCAACTTCGGTGTATACATGAATTTTGCCGGCCTTAAATGGTTCATAGAAAATGTTTGGGATGAAGAGCTGGCGGCCCGGTACGACCTGTGGCTGGTGGGCCGGGGATCGAAGGAAGCGCTCAAACGCATCACCGGCAGAGAGGAGTATCAGAATATAGTGGCCTTTGGGAAAGTGGATGATGTGAAGTGGTACATCTCCGTGGCCAGCGCCGTGATCATCCCCCTGATACATGGCAGCGGCACTCGGCTGAAATGCCTGGAAGCCATGGCGCTCAAAACGCCTGTTATCGCTACCAGCAAGGGAGTGGAAGGCGTAAAGAGCAAACACTTCATCGTAGCTGATGAGCCGGCGGCCTTTAAACAGTCACTGCTCAAATTCGATGACACTAAAGACAACGGCGCCCTGCTGCAGCAGGATTTTCAGCGGGAATACAGCCTGGAAGTGAATAAACAGCGTTTGCATCAGATTATTAACTACGCCTTGCGCGGAAAAATGCAGGTTTATGGTCAACCGGCTTAAGATAGCACTCTATACGTTACTTAGCGGCGTAAATATAGCACTGGTAGGGCAGCTGAAGCTGAACGAAATCATGGTGCTGTTGTCTGCGCCGTTTGTATTCGACAGGCGTGATTTCAAAGCCTATCCCATGTTCCGGAAGATCATTGTCGCGCTCGCAGCTTTGTTTATTTGCCAGGCTGTCACTGACCTGTTGGTAGTGAACAGCCCTTCAGAAAATTTTTTGCGTGGATGGGCCGCCATTGTTATGTCTATTCTATCATTCCTCTTCCTGTTTAAAACATTTAAAGATGACAAGATTATTTTCTTCTTCCTCTGTATGACCCTGCTGAAAAATATTATATGGACAGATGAAAACGCCGACACAGACATGTCTTACTTCAAGTTCAAGATGGTGCCTATCCTGTCCTATGGCGTGTATATACTGTCATTCCTCTTGTACCGTAGCGGGCGCTGGAAGACGGTACTGGCCTTGCTCTTGTCATACAGCCTGCTGTGTTTTGCGAGAGATGCGCGTTCCACAGGGATGGTCTTCTTCCTGGGCGCCATTATCATTTACTGCTTCAACAGCGGAATGTACCTGACGCGCGACAGGTTGCTGGGGTTTGGTATAGCAGGGTTGTTATTATTTCAGTTCGCCTATGTGGGTTATGTGAATGCAGTATTGAACCATGAGCTGGGCGGCGAACATGCATCAGAACAAATAGAACGGCTGGACAATCCATACAATCCCCTGGAATTGCTGATGACAGGCCGTGGAGAAACATTTGCCGCACTGGCCGCGATCAGCGATGCTCCCTTGTTTGGCCATGGCTCCTGGGCAAAAGATGATAATCTGAAATACTACCGCATTCTGTTGCTGTACCAGAATGAAGAAATGAACGAGCAACTGGTCGCGTCTACCGACCACCTGATCCCGAGCCACTCCATTTTGCTGGGCGCCTGGGTGAACTGTGGGCTGGGGGGATTTATTGCTGTGTTGCTGGTGTTTGTCTTTTTACTGAAAATGGGATTCTACCTGATCAGCAATGCCGCAGACACGGCGCTCTACCCGGTGCTGGTATTGATGACCATCGGCGTGATCTGGACTTTCCTGTTTTCACCCTTACAACAGCTGCGGTTTAATATACCGGCCATTGGCGCTATCCTGTTGCGGTCTTACTACGAGTGCTTGCCGGCATACAACGGGACGGCCCCTGAAGCGCTGATACACGAAACAACGGGCTTCCTCGCTCCGGAAGCAGAAATATAAACGGAAAAAACAACGACTATGAAAATATGCTTCATCACGCTTGGCGATATTAAGTTCATTGCCACCATGAAACGGGCCATCGGCATGGCAAATCCTCTCCTGGCACTTGGATGGGAGGTGACGATCATTGCACAGGACAGTGAAGAGAACAGGAAGCGTATAGCCATGGAGTGCAGCGATGCAGTGCAGGTGTATTATTATCCCCCGGGCACCGTTGCGGAAGAGGTACGAACGAAAACCGCACTGGTAAATGAAATAGCGCCGGATTACGTAATGTTTTGCTCATTTAGCTTCCGTAACCGCATCTCGAAAGGCAAACTTAAGCACAAGCCAAAGATACTCATCGAACATTCAGAACTACCGTCTGGTATCCCGGACAACAGTGGTCTTCGCAAATATGCCATGCTGGCCCTGGAATACTGGTCTGTATTATATGCCGACGGCTTGCTGTGCGCAAGCAGCTACCTCTGTAAGATTTACAAAAAGAGAGCAGCACAATTACTTCGTAAGCAACTGCCTGTCCTTTATTCTCCCTATGCGTTTAACAATGAAGTGGTGGAGTCGCCACGCATCCGTTACCAGGAGTTAAAAGACACCTATGCCGGAAAAACGCTGCTCATCTACATGGGAACGCTGACCCGCAACTACGGCCTGTTTACCATGCTGCAGGCAATGGAAATGATCAGCAGCGAGCGCCCGGACGTAATCCTGCTGTTGTTGGGCCGTGGGCGCCACCAGGAAGAGGCTAAGGCTTTTGTAAAGGAAAAGGGGCTGACGCAACAGGTACAGTTCCTGGGCTACACGCCGGAAGAGGAGCTGAGCTCTTACTTTGCGGCCGCGGATGCATTTATATCTCCGCTGAATGATACCATACAGGACCGGGCCCGCTGCCCCAGTAAGATCTATATGTATATACCCTTTGACAAACCCGTGTTTACCTGCAACGTCGGAGAACCGGCAGAGATATTTGGAAATGACGGTAGCTATTTTGATAACCGGCAACCAGCCTCCCTGGCTGCACTGATCAATCAGCTGGCGTCCGGTGGCCTGGAAGTGCGGGGGGCCGATAAGAAGGCACATAGCTGGGAAAAACGCGCTATTGACTTTACCGAATGGATCAACAGTAACTACACGACCAAAGTATTAAGTATTGCTAACCTGTAAATGGTACCAGCGTGAACTACGTTTATTATAAAGACCCTAAGGGCAATTTTGGCGATGACCTCAACGGCTGGCTCTGGCCCAAATTGTTTGGCATGGGAAAAGAAAAAGATCCGGATGTATTCCTGGGCATAGGCTCTATCCTGTTCGACGGTTCTCCCTTGTTCCGTGATCTGGCGGCGCGGCGTAAAATCGTGTTTGGTACCGGCGTACGGCCCGTTCATAGGATCTTTCCGCTGGACGGCAGTTGGGATATCCGTTTCCTCAGAGGGCCGTTATCTGCCTATGCTTTTAATAACCAGTTCCCGTATATCGCTGACGCGGCCTATGCCATCCGTCTTCTTCCGGATTTTAACAGGTTCCTGCATATGCCGAAGAAGTATAAGGTGAGCGTCATCCCGTATTTTAAATCAGTCCCGTTCTTCGACTGGGAAAGTCTCTGTTCCCGGTTGGGCTTCAACTATATTTCACCGCGCTCCGAAAAAGGAGTAGAGCATACGCTGGCGGAAATTGCTGCATCGCAGTATGTTATTGCAGAGGCCATGCACGGCGCTATTCTCGCCGATGCGCTGAGAGTTCCCTGGCACCGGTTCCTGTTGTCCACGCCGCATACGGAAGGCAGCGGTGTTTCGGAGTTCAAATGGATGGACTGGCTGGCGGCTGTCAATCTTTATAATATCAATGCTACCACGGTAAAGCTGTACCGCAAATCATTCCTGCACGAAAAGATAAAATCACTCTCCTGTAATCGTATCAGCGCGGAGTTCCTTGTTCCCGGCATGGTAAAATCCGAGCTGATGAAAATGCTGCAGGGCGTAACTGAATTTTATCTGTCGGAAGACGAGATGGTCAGGCGCATCGATAGCAAAATTTTTGGTCAGGCCGATTTGTTGCGCAGAGAGCGGAGCATGGATACTTCTTTATTTATTACAACACGTTAGTTATGCAAAAGGAATTTGTTTTATCAAGGGGGGAAGGTCATTTCTTTTTTGGGTTCCATGACCTGGTGGCATGGAATTTTGAAGGGGATAAAATTTTGGCTTTGCAGGCGCCCGATATAACGGTGCCGCCGGACCCACGGGTGGCATGCGGTATTGGTTATTTTGATGCGGCACGGCAATTCCGCAGGCTGGGCGATACTTATGCCTATAATTATCCTCAGGGGGCGCGGCAGCAATGGATAGCCGAAACAGACAATTTTATTGTGAATGATCGTGTAGAAGACAAATGGGGATCACGCATCTATGATGCAGATACCGGTAGGTGTGTATCTACCCTGCAGTTGCCCGCACATGTGATCACCGACAAGGGCATTGCTTTCGGGTTGGATTACGCGCGATTATTCCGGGTAGGCGGATATGGTTATACCGGACTTCCTGATAAACAGGCGCATGTCCATGCGCCTGTGGATTCCGGCATTACAATACATAATATTTATACCGGTGAACAGTCGCTGCTGCTTTCTGTTGCAGCAGCGGCTAATTACCGGATGGACCCTTCGCTGGGCCAGCATCATTACATTACTCACCTGCTATTAAATCCATCGCAGAACAGGCTGGCTTTTCTGCACCGTTACAAGCTGAAAGACGGTGGAGAAACCACGCGGCTGATGACCATAGGTACGGACGGTGACGGGCTTACCTGCCTGGCCACCGGGTTTCTCAGTCATTTCGACTGGAAAGACGACAACCATATTGCCATCTGGGGAAGGACCGGCAGCGGTATTGAAAAACTGCGCGGCTCACTGTTGTACAGGATGATGCCGGCTGGCCTGATAGCCAACGGGAAGAAAGTGCTCAAGAAACTATTGTACACCCGCGCAAAAGGCGCGAAGGCCGTGGCGCCTTTCAACTGGCTGCTGCTGGAAGATACAGATAATGCGGTGCCGGCTATGCTGGCAAAGGATATCATCACGGAAGACGGGCATCCGATGTTTTGCCCGGCCGACCGCGACTGGATGATTTGCGATACCTATCCTGACCAGCACGGCATTCGTACGCTTTTCCTCTTCCAGTACAGCACGCAGGAGAAAACCACGTTAGGGACCTACCGCATGATCGATACTAAGCCTGATCTGCAACTGGCCGACCGTTTACTCGAAGGAGTAGATGAGGGCGTGCTGAAATCGTTTTCACTGGAACAGATGGCTTTTACCAGAAGTGGGCTGCACTGCGATCTGCATCCCCGCTGGAAGCGGGATGGCAGCCAGGTGGCCTTCGATTCCATTCACGAGGGCAGCCGGCTGATCTATGGATATGATGTGAGCAGTATAATTCATGTAAATAAAAACGTGCTGGTATGATAGCTATTGTACAGCCACTGGTGCCGCATTACAGAGAGCATTTCTTTAACCGCCTGCGCGAGCAGGCGCCGTTTGAACTGTATTGTTACAACGGAGCGGAAGTAATGCAAAAGCAAAACCTGTCGGCCGGCAGTACTTCCGTCAAACCATTGCCTGCCTGGAGCATAGGGCCTTTTGTACTTTATAACCCGCTACGTCTTTTAAAATCAGACTATAAGGTGCTGGTGCTGATGCTCAATTTTGCACATATATCTACCTGGATAATCCTGTTGTTGAAACCTTTCCTCAAACAAAAGGTGGTGCTTTGGGGCCACGGAATTTCCGTGAAGAGGTATGTGCAGGAAGAGCAGCAGCCCAGCCGCCTGCTGAAATGGATGATACAACTGGCAGATGCCACCTGGTTCTATACTGCCAGTGAAATGGCGTTATGGCGACAGGTCATCCCGGCCATGAACGCCGTGTCGCTGAATAATACCATCTCGGAAGTGGAACAGATCATACAACAACCTCTTCCTGACAAGACAGCCTTACGGGAAAAGTATGGTGTTCGCGCCAGGAGAGTGTTGATCTACTGCGCCCGGTTTAATGAAACGGGACGGCGCATTGACCTGCTGTTAAAAGTCATTGCGGAAACCGATCCGGCGGAATATGGCTTTGTCATTATCGGAGCGGGAAAATACAAACCTGACTTCAGCGGTTATCCGCATGTGATCGACTTTGGTGCGGTGTACGACCCGGCGGTGAAGCAGGAGTTGTTTGGCCTGGCAGATCTTTATTTTCAGCCAGGGTGGGTTGGATTGTCCGCCGTGGAAGCTATGGCTTATGGTAAGCCGGTATGCACTTTCAAACGTAGCGAAACGATATTGCAATGTGTGGAATACGGCTACATCAAAGACGGTAATAACGGGTTGATCTTTGAGAGTATGGAGCACTGCCTGCATACGCTGCGTACCATTTCCGATGATGCGATCTATACTATGGGGCAGCAGGCCAGGCGCTTTGTAAAAGAGAACCTGACGATGACAGGCATGGTTGACAATGCGTCGCATTCGCTGCATGCAATGATCCAATAATAATCATTTTATGAAGATACTTTTCATTGTTCCTTCCTACAAGCCGGCCTATGTGTACGGCGGGCCGGTTGTGGTAATTGCCCGCCTGGCAGAACAGCTGACGCAGATGGGACATACCGTTGAGGTCTATACTACCACCGCTAACGGCGGAAAGGAGCTGGAGATACCAGCCAATAGCACCATCGTGGTGGATGGCGTAAAGGTGACCTACTTTAAACGGATCACCGGTGACCATACACATGTGTCGCCCGCTTTATGGAAAGCAGTTTGGACTAATGCACGGCTGTTCGATAAAATACATATTCACTCATGGTGGAATTTCCTGGTGATCGGCGCTTCCTTTATATGCAAGTGGAAAAAACTGAAACCATTGCTGTCGCCTCACGGTATGTTCTGCGATTATGTGCTCACTGCCAGGAACAGCCGTAGCAAACAGCTGCTGCATAAGGTGATGGGCAAACAGCTGCTGCGTAACACTTATCTGCATGTCTCCTCTGAAATGGAATGGAAGGAGTGCCAGCAGATAAATAAAGGCTGGGAAGGGGGGCAGGTGTTTAACCTCGTGCATCTTCCCGGGGACAGCTATACACGCCATGATAACAACGCATTCACCATTAGCTTCCTTTCACGCGTGGACCCCAAAAAGGGATTGGACCTCCTGATACAGGCGCTCTCAGGGGTATCGTTCCCGTACCGTTTGCAGATTGCGGGCACGGGCGATGAAAAGTATGTGTTGGAACTGAAGGACCTGGTGGCACAGTTGGATATGAAGGACAAAGTGGACTGGGTAGGTTGGAAAGGCAATGAGGATAAGTTTCATTTCCTTGCTGCCACCGACCTTTTTGCCCTCACCTCCCGTAATGAAAACTTTGCGATCGTGGTCATAGAAGCCTTATATGCCGGCACACCCGTATTGATCAGCGACCAGGTAGGATTGGCCGGCTACGTGCGGGACCATAACCTGGGTTGGATTACACCGATAGACAACGTGGCGGCCATTACCCGCCAGTTGGAGGAAGCTTACCGCGATAAATTACGGCGGGAGTATATTTCCCGCCATGCGCCCGGGCAGGTCCGCGATGATTTTAATGATGCCAGGCTGGCGTCTTCTTATGTTCAACTGTACGAAAAATGTAATTAGATGGAATTGGCAGTGATAATACTCACCTATAACGAATCATTGCATCTGGCACGCTGTATACGTAGCCTGAGGCCCATAGTGAGCAGTATTTATGTGGTAGACGCTTTTTCCACTGACGACACAGTGGCCATCGCAGAAAGCTATGGAGCGAAGGTGCTTCAGCGTAAATGGGTCAATTATGCGGACCAGTTTCAATGGGCGTTGGACCATGCGGGCATCACAGCCCCCTGGGTGATGCGCATGGATGCAGATGAATACCTGGAACCAGGACTGGTAAAGGAGATAGCCGCACGTCTGGACAACATGCCGGAAAATATAACGGGAATATACATACGCAGGAAGGTATTGTTTAAGGGAAAATGGATCCGGTACGGCGGCTTTTACCCACATACGCTCCTGAGAATCTGGCGCAACGGGGTGGGAAGCATTGAGCAACGCTGGATGGATGAACATGTCGTATTGTCTGATGGCAATACCCTGCGGTTCAATGAGCATATTGTGGATGACAACCTGAACTCAATCCACTGGTGGGTAAATAAGCATAACAACTATGCCATCAGGGAAATGGTGGACCTGCTGAATATCCGTTACAGCTTCTGGCAATCGGACGACCGTTTGTTGAAAGCACACGGATCGCAGGCCAAACGCAAACGGTTCCTTAAGGAAAAGGTTTACGCTGCACTATCGCCGGGGATGCGGGCCTCCATGTATTTTCTTTTCCGCTATGTGCTGCGCTGCGGGTTCCTGGACGGCTACAAAGGCTTCTTATTCCATTTCATGCAGGGCTACTGGTATCGTTTGCTCGTAGACGTTAATGTGCAGGAGTTCCAACAAAAGCTGAAGGGAGGAGAAAGCAAGGAGGATATTATGGCATTACTGAAACAGGATTATAACATTCATATCTGATATTATATGGCAACCAATCTCGCGGCATTTAACACCGGTAATTATTATGCCGGACCGAAATGGAAAGTACTGGCCTGGTACTTCTGCAACTATTATGTGCTTAATAGCGCTTTCCCGTGGCCATATGTGTTGAAACGTGCGTTGCTGAGGTTGTTCGGCGCCAGGGTAGGCAAAGGCCTGGTCATAAAGACAAAGGTGCGGATCAAGTACCCGTGGCGATTGACCATTGGTGACCATTGCTGGCTGGGGGAAGGGGTCTGGATCGATAACCTGGCAGATGTGACCCTGGGCGATCACGTATGTATTTCACAGGGCGCACTGTTGCTGACAGGGAACCACGATTATAAACGGCCGGATTTCCCTTACCGGCTCGGAGATATCCATATCGAAGACGGTGCCTGGATTGGCGCTATGGCGGTAGTATCTGCGGGCGTCACCTGCGGATCGCACAGTGTGCTTACGGTAAACAGCCTGGCTTCAAAAGATCTGCAGCCCTGGCTGATTTATTCCGGAAGCCCCGCCGTAGCAGTGCGTAAGCGGGAAATGGTAACGCATCCTGTCACTTTCCTAAATATGGCGGCCATATGAGAAAAAGCGCCGTTTTGTTATTGTTTATATGCATGTGGGGGCGGCTGCAGGGACAACATTGGCTCACCGACTCGCTTGAAGTACATGCCGGCGCCATCGGTACGGTGGCGACAAAAGACTATATGCCCTTGTGGCTGGTGTCGAAGCGCTTCGGGACCATCAGTGACCGCAAGGGTGATATGTCGGCGCATGTAGGGTTCTCCGGGCAACAGGTATGGCAGGAGCGTTTTTATCTCAGGCTGGGGCTGGACGTATATAACAACAACCAATTTGGCAGCACTTTTATTGAACAGGGATTTATAAAAGCGGGATATAAGAACTGGGAGATACGCGCCGGGCGGTATGAAGAGATTATCGGGGAAGTAGACCCCTTGCTGAGCAGCGGCTCCCTGGGAGTCAGCGGCAATGCGCTGCCTATCCCAAAGATAGGGTTGGCAGTAACAAAATACACCAATGTGCCCTGGACAAACGGATGGCTACAGTTTAAAGGGCTGATCAGCCATGGCTGGATGGGAAAAGAACAGTTCATTAAAAACGCCTGGCTGCATGAAAAAAACTTCTATCTCCGCATAGGAAAAAACAAGCTCAAATTATTTGGCGGCATACAGCATTATGCCGTTTGGGGTGGCAGCCGTAAGGACCTTCCGGCCATCACCCGGAACTGGCAAGGGTTTATGGATGTATTGCTGGTGAAAACAAAAGACGACGGCACAGTAGGTGATGCGAATATACAACCCAACCGGCCAGGTGATCACCGTGGTGTCATCGAGGGAGGGATCGACTGGGAGAATGAACAACTGGCGCTGCACCTCTATCACCAGACGCCGTTTGAATCAGGTCAGGGCATCGATATCCGGAACATCGATCGGCTGCTTGGTATTAGCTATACCAACAAAAAGCCCGGTGGCTGGCTAAGTAAAATAGTGGCAGAGTTTATTTATACCCGGCAGTCGAACGACTTCTACCTGCAACGTCTCAGGGAAAGTTATTATAACAACGGCGTGTACCTGACCGGTTGGGACTATCATGAGCGTATCATTGGAACACCGCTGTTTACAGACAGGTACAGGGCGCAACATTATTTTACCGGCGTAAAACCACTGGACTGGGATCTGCCAAAGGATTCGCTCCGCGGGAAAGGCGGCAACATCATCAATAACCGTATTGTGGGCGGGCATATCGGCTTCCAGTACCGCCTCATGGGGAAATTATCCGGCAAGACGCTGATCACCTATACACAAAACTATGGCACTTATACCAACCCGGCCTTGTTTACGCCTGCAAAGCGGCAATGGTATACGCTGGAGGAGCTGCAGTACCAGTTGCCCGGGAAAGGCTTGCTGCTCAGAGCATCGCTGGCGGTAGACCAGGGACAGCTGACCAACAATGTAGGGTTTTTACTGGGTGTCCTGTGGAGCTGGAAAATGTAAGATTTAAATATAACGTATATGCGTAAACGAGTATTACTGATAAGCGGGAATTTCTCACCGGAGCCAACCGGCATTGGAAAATATAACGGCGAAATGATCGGCTGGCTGGCGGACAACGGCTGCGACTGTACGGTCGTTACCACCTATCCCTACTATCCGCAATGGAAGGTGCAGCCGCCCTATGACCGTATGCGAAACTGGTTTAGCAAAGAAACGGCCGGGAACATCACGGTATACAGGTGCCCGCAGTATGTGCCCGCCAACCCTTCCGGAAAGAAGCGGATGTTGCAGGATGTTTCGTTTGCCGCATCAGCGTTTGTTAAGATAATGCAACTGGTATTCCGGCGCAAATTCGATATCGTGATCACAGTGGCCCCGCCGTTTCACCTGGGCCTGCTGGCCATACTGTACAGGAAACTACGCGACGCTGTTTTCGTATACCATGTGCAGGACCTGCAGATAGAAGCCGCAAGGGACCTGGCAATGATCCGGTCTAAACGCCTTATCAACACGATGTTGAAAGTGGAGCAATTCATTTTTCGAAGTGCAGATCATGTCAGTAGTATTGCGGACGGCATGATCCGGAAAATAAGCGATAAAACCGGAAGGGAGGTCCTTTTCTTCCCCAATTGGGTGGATGTGTCCAGGTACCATCCGTTAACCGGTAAGGAAGCCCTGAAAGAAGCATTTGGCTTTGCGGCCACCGATAAGATTGTTTTGTATTCAGGGGCGATAGGCGAGAAACAGGGGCTGGAATCATTGCTGCATGCGGCCGCAGCATGGCAGCACCAGCCGGATATCCGGTTCCTTATCTGTGGCTCAGGGCCTTATAAAGCAAGGCTGGAACAAATGGCGGAACAACTGCAACTGAAAAATACCACTTTCCTGCCGTTGCAACCTGCGGGGCAGTTTAATCAGTTCCTGAATATGGCAGATGTGCATCTGGTGATCCAAAAGTCGCATGCCAGTGACCTGGTAATGCCTTCCAAGCTGAGCACCATACTGGCAGTAGGCGGCATCGCCCTGATCACTGCCAACTCCGGCACGGGCTTGCACGAACTGGTGAGCAGGCATAATATCGGGATACTGGTAGATGCCGAAAACCAGGAGGCTTTGCAGGCGGGCATCGGTAAGGCCATATCACAAAACACGGCAGATATTGCCAGAAATGCACGCGATTATGCGGCAGCCCATCTTTCCATTTCAGGTGTAATGGCGCGCTTTAAAGAACAGGTGGCATAGTGCTATTATTGATCAACTATCTCTTTTTTATGTTGAACCGGTACCTTAAGATTTGCAGCGTCCAGTTGATTGCACTGGATTTTATTTCTCTGAATGTCCTTTTTTACCTCATCAGTTTCTGGCTGCGGCGATATGACCGCATGCAGGATATCAATGTGGATATTTTCCTGGCAGCATCCAATCTCTCATGGATGGTGGCGCTGTATACCACAGGCATATATTTTCTGAGCCAGCAATTGTCCTTTGACCGTATCACCCGGAAAACCGCACAGAGCATTCTGCTGTACTTATTGTTGCTGTTGTTGTTCCTTTTCTTCTCCAAACAATTATATTCCCGCCTGTTTATCCTGATGTACTGCACGGGATTTATCCTGGTAGTATTATTGGGGCGTTGGACCTTTTACCGGGTTACCAGCCATATCATGCATCGCAGGGGAGTGGAAAAAAAAGTGGTGATACTGGGGTATAACGAGTTGTCGAAAGAACTGGCCGGCAAATTGCTGGAAGATAACAGTAATCTCAAATTTGAAGGTTATTTTGAAGACCAGCATAATGTGCATGAACTCTCTTATTACCCGGTAATCGGCAACCTGGCGGCTTGTGTGCCATATGCACAGGCTAATAATATCCGTGAGATCTATTCTACTTTGTCGCCCGAAAAATTTCCGTACCTGTATACGCTGGCCAGGGAAGCCGAATTAAATCTGATCCATTTCCGCTTTGTCCCGGATTTTAAATTGTTTGTAAACAGGCAGATTTTTGTGGACTACTTCAATAACATCCCCATCATATCGCTGCGCGCCGAGCCACTGGACGATATTGCCAACCGGATACGCAAGCGCGTATTCGATATTGTATTCAGCAGCCTGGTGATCATCTTTATTTTGAGCTGGCTGATTCCTTTGCTGGCATTGCTGATCAGGCTGGAATCGGCGGGACCGGTATTTTTTATTCAGTACCGTACCGGCCGTAATAACCAGAATTTCCGATGCTTCAAACTACGAAGCATGTATGTGAACAAGGACGCTGATGCTAAACAGGCGACACGCCACGATAGCCGTTTTACACGTATAGGCCGCATACTCCGGAAAACCAACCTGGATGAGATGCCGCAATTTCTGAATGTCTGGATGGGCCATATGTCAGTTGTAGGGCCACGCCCTCATATGCTGAGGCATACGGAAGAATATTCCCGTATTATACAACAGTATATGGTCCGTCATTTCCTGAAACCCGGTATTACGGGATGGGCCCAGGTTAGCGGCCTGCGTGGCGAAGTGACGGACGAAGCTCACCTGCGCAGAAGAATTGAGCACGACATCTGGTACATGGAAAACTGGTCCATATACCTGGACCTGCGCATTATATTTTTGACGGTCCGGAATACGATCAAAGGAGAGGAAAATGCGTTCTGAATACCTGTTTTTCAGATTAGCCGGACCCGATGGTATTCATCTGTTTTTTATATGTTCCCGGTGATATCCCTGTTATTTTTTTGAAGATTTTAGAGAAATAGAAGACGTTGTCAAATCCTGTTTGCGTCGCAATTTCGGTAAAAGTTAGCCGGGTTGTCAGCATCAGGTATTGCGCCCGTTCTATTCTTTTTTCATGTACATATTTGACGGGCCTTTCTCCGGTGTGTTGCTGGAAAAGGCGCGAAAAATAGTCGGTATGCAGGTTTGCTTTTTTCGCCAGGTGTGTTACTGATAAGTCGCGGTTCAGGTTCAGTTGAATATAGCTGATAATATTCAGGATTTTTGCCGGTACCTGTCCGGTGTCCATGTGTTTAAATGTCTCCCGGGTCAGGAACCGCGACACCAGCTGGAGAAGAATGCCATGTGTTTCCGTGAATACCGACAGGCTTTGACGGTTATTCAGTTCCTGGTATTCTTTGTAGAAAACATTTTTTTCGTATACGCTCGGGTCGTCAGAGCGGTTAATGCCCCGGCCCGGGTTTATTTCCAACAGGCGCCTGAAATTCAGTATGTCAATGTCGGTGGCTTTTACCTTCATGATGGCCCTGTTATTTTCAAACAGTGAAATGCCGTCTGACGACTCTTCAAAGAACTGGACGAAATATTGACTGAGATAATCAGGGCATATCAGGTTACATAAGGTGAAACTCGGTATAATATAAAGAAAGCCAGCTTCCAGCCTCACCTGTGCCGAGGCGTCCCATATTTCGCCTGTTCCCGCATCAATATAGTATATCCTGAAATATGGACTGATCACATTTCTGTAGTTCCACCTGGCGTCCAGCTTCACATAGTCGACGTTCAATAACGTAAATGTCTGTTTTAGCGCTCTTTTAATCATGTGGTACATTTGATTGAACAACCTGGATTGAAGCGTCTCTCAGAAACGCTGTTATTTGTTTTTACAATGATCATTGTTCTTCCAATGTTAGGATTTTACCATAAAAATAAGTAGTAAATAGTCGGTTTTGTATAAAAGAAAGTCCTATTAAGCCAAATGTTTGGTAAATATTTCGAAGTAAGTTTGATTGATCGATTATTAGTTGTCATCATCATTGAAGGCTGCCTGCAAAAAGTTGACGCCTGCTGGTGGTGATGCCCGGTAAATATAAATTCCATGAAAAGAAGAACGCTGATCAAAGGTTTAGCGACGGGCTTGTCATCCCTGTACTTATCTGATCTTTATGCATACAGCCCGCTGAAATCGCTTTCTATTCCACGTATGGCATCCGGTCCATTCCAACCCAGCTGGGAATCGCTGGCCCAATACCAGGTACCTGACTGGTTCCGTGACGCAAAGTTCGGCATCTGGGCCCACTGGGGACCGCAATGTCAGCCGGAGCGCGGCGACTGGTACGCCCGCGGCATGTATCAGGAAGGGAGCGACCAATATAAGTATCATATCCAAAAGTATGGCCACCCGTCAAAATTTGGCTTTAAAGACGTCATCAACGAATGGAAGGCTGAGAACTGGCAACCGGAAGAACTGGTGGCCTTATACAAAAAAGCAGGCGCCAGGTATTTTATGGCCATGGCCAATCACCACGATAATTTTGATTTGTATGACAGTAAATACCACCGGTGGAATGCTACCAGGCTGGGCCCTAAGAAAGATATTATAGGCGGTTGGGCAAAGGCTGCCAAAAAAGAAGGCTTGCCTTTTGGTGTAACGGTACATGCTTCCCATGCATGGACGTGGTATGAGGTGGCGCAGCGTTCTGATAAGAGCGGGCCGTATGCCGGCGTGCCCTATGATGGCAAACTGACTAAATCCGATGGTGGTAACAGCTGGTGGCGTGGTTACGATCCCCAGGAATTATATGCGCAAAATCATCCGTTAAGCAAAGACAGTCTGGATAACGGAAGTATGGGAAGGCACTGGGACTGGGGGAATGGTGCCAGCATACCCGATAAGGCCTACTGTGAAAATTTTTTAAACCGGACTGTCGAACTCATTGACAAGTACGGCCCTGAACTCGTTTATTTCGACGACAGTGCGCTGCCGCTTTGGCCGATAAGCGATGCAGGGCTGAAGATAGCAGCACATCTCTACAATACCAGCATCAAAAGACATGGAAAACTGGAAGCCGCTTTGTTCTGTAAGGTGCTGAACGAGCAGCAACGGAAATGTATGATATGGGATATTGAAAGGGGACAAAGCAATGAGATAGAACCGCTGCCTTGGCAAACGGATACCTGTATCGGCGCCTGGCACTATGATCGGCGCTTGTTTGATAACAAGCGCTATAAAAGCGCTAAAACAGTGATACATACCCTGGCAGACGTGGTAAGTAAGAACGGCAACCTGCTGCTGAATATCCCGGTACGTGGCGACGGCTCTATTGACAGCGAAGAGCGTGCCGTCGTTGAACAGATAGCTGCGTGGATGCAGGTCAACAGTGAGGCTATCTATGGTACACGGCCATGGAAAGTATTTGGCGAAGGGCCTGCCATGGAGTCTGCAGTGGCATTGAATGCGCAGGGTTTTAACGAAGGGAAAGGCAAACCATTTGTCGCGGAAGATATCCGTTTTACCACGAAGGGTAAAACACTTTATGCGTTCCTGTTAGGATGGCCTGCAAACAATACCGCCCTGGTAAAGACGCTGCGGGCCAGTGACCAGGCTGGAAAAGTGCAGCAGGTGAGCATGCTGGGAGCCGGCGCACTGAAATTTCAACAGACCCCCGACGGCCTTACTGTGCAATTGCCGGAACAGCCACCCTGCAAAGAGGCATTTGTATTGAAAATTGAAGGGGCTATCGCTTAAGGCATATGCTCCTGTATCTCCTATTGTAACAACGCAGTTGATTGGGGTGGCAGTAGTATTGCTGTCAGCCCCGGCTTCTGCAAAACTATGCTCACATATGGCCACCAAAAAGACGTTATTCCCGTTTATACTGATAACAAGCCTGTTTTTTTTGTGGGGATTTGCGCATAACCTCGACCCGATACTGATACCCCATTTGCAGAAATCATTTACGCTCACCACGGTCCAGGCCACCCTGGTGGATTCTGCCGTGTTTGTGGCTTATTTCCTCATGGCTTTGCCGGCGGGGTTTATTATGAAAAAATACGGCTATAAAACAGGCATCATCAGCGGGCTGCTGGTTTTTGCGCTGGGATCGTTTCTTTTTATTCCTGCTGCCAATACACAGCAGTATGTGTTTTTCCTTGTTGCGTTGTTTATCATTGCCTGTGGTCTGACCATTCTGGAAACAGCTGCCAACCCTTATGCTTCATCGCTGGGTGATCCGGCGTATTCCACGCAGCGGCTGAACCTGGCGCAGTCGTTTAATGGGCTGGCCACCACACTGGCGCCTGTGATCGGGGCCCGCGTTATCCTTACTAAAGATTATACGGCGGCGCAATTAAGCGCGATGACGGAAGAAGGCCGCCGGCTGGCGCTTGCAGCGGAAGCTGCCACGGTGAAAGTACCGTATTTTATTTTGGGAAGCGTCCTGGTACTGATAGCGGTCATTTTCGCTTTCACACGTCTGCCGGCCATCCAGACAAACGAAGAGCAACCGGCCGGTAAACATATTTTTCATGCGTTCCGGCATCATCACCTGAGATGGGGCGTCATCGCCCAGTTTTTTTATGTAGGCGCCCAGGTCTGTGTGTTCAGCCTGTTTATTCTTTATGCTACAAAGGCTGCGGGCATAACAGCGGTATCGGCGGCTGATTACCTGGGTTTGTGCGGATTCGCCTTCCTGCTGGGGAGATTTATCGGTACTTACCTCATGCAATACTTCCGTTCAGCCAGAATGCTGGCGGTATACGCTGTGCTGAATATTTTTCTTTGCCTGGTGGCCATCTGGGGAACAGGTATGGTTACGGTTTACGCCGTAATAGGCATCTGTTTTTTTATGTCTATCATGTTTCCAACCATTTTTGCCCTTGGTATAAAAGAACTGGGTGGAGATACAGAGTTTGGAAGCAGTTTGATCATTATGTCCATTGTGGGAGGGGCTATCCTGCCGCGGTTATTTGGCTACATCAGCGATGTGACCGGCAATATTCAATATGGTTACATCATACCATTGATTTGTTTCCTGGTGGTGGCTTATTTCGGTTTTAAAGGCCATCGCGTAAATCAGAAAGACGGAAAATTATTGGTTTCAACTATTATTTAAAAAATATGAAAAGACACTGTTTGGCGCTCGATTTAAAAGATGATCCCCGGCTGATTGAAGAGTATGAATATTGGCACAAAGCGGAAAGCGGATGGCCGGAAATAAAAAAGAGCATTCTGGACGCAGGAATCACAGAGATGGAAATTTACAGAACGGGAAACCGTTTACTGATGATCATGGAAACCAATGAACAGTATGACGAGACAGCAAAAGCTGCATCTGACGCGGCCAACCCAAAAGTACAGGAGTGGGAACAATTAATGTGGAAGTTCCAGCAACCATTGCCCTGGGCAAAAGAAGGAGAGAAATGGGTGTTGATGGATCGGATTTTTCGTCTTTAGAAAACCAGCATGCACCATGCTGTTAAAAATAACGGTAAAAAAAAGATAATGCGTAACAGATGTTTGTATATTTTGACTGTATTGACGGTGTTCTGTCATATCTGCCTGGCACAGGCAGATAGTGCTTCTTCAAAAGCAGGTACAGTGCCTACTTTCCCTGATCCTCCTGCTGGCTTTAACCTGCAGCGTAATAATATACCTCATGGAAAAATGACGGTTGTGCAGTACCCGTCCAAAACGCTCGGTAAACGCCGCGAAATGAGCGTATACACGCCTCCGGGCTACACTGAAAACAGGAAATATCCGGTGCTGTACCTGTTACATGGCCTGGGACAGGATTACCGCCAGTGGACAGAATGGTGCCAGGCAGATAATGTTATCGACAACCTCATTGCAGATGGTAAAATGCAACCGGTGATCATGGTCTTTCCGAACTGTGATACCAGGCTAACGGTAACGGATACTGCATCATCCGGCCGGTCGGGGAGAGCGGACGGGTTTGAAGGCTACGGGAAACCATTTGAAGAGGACCTGCTGAAAGATATCATTCCCTACATCGATTCACATTATTCCACCATCAGCAACCGTGAACACCGTGCATTGGCAGGCCTGTCAATGGGCGGCGGCCAGTCGTTGAACATCGGTTTGTATCACCTGGAAACATTTGCCTATGTAGGCGGTTTTTCGTCGGCGCCTAACACCAATAAGTTTGGCGGTATGTATACCGACGTGCCGTTTATTCCGGACCTTAAGGCGGCCCGTGAGCAGTTGAAATTATTATGGATAGGATGCGGAAATAAAGATGGCCTTTTCGGGATCAGCGAAAAGGCGCATCAGTATCTCAGCGGGATAGGCATGCCACACGTCTGGAACGTGGACACTAACGGTCACGACAATACGGAATGGGACCGTAATCTGTATTTGTTCGCCCAACAGATTTTTATACAGCAGCATCAGCCGGGCAGATTGCAGACATTTGCTCCGGGCCAGGTCAGGCTGCTGTCAGGGCCTTTCCTGGATGCGCAGCGAACAGACGAAAAATATATTTTGTCTATGGACCCGGACCGCCTTCTGGCGCCTTTTCAGCAGGATGCAGGCATCCCTGTGAAAAAAAAAATTATGGCAGCTGGGAGAGCGGGGGCCTGAACGGACATATTGGTGGTCACTACCTGTCGGCGCTTTCATTGATGTATGCCGCTACCGGAAAGGAGGTTTATCTCCGGCGGCTGCATTATATGCTGGACCAGCTGGAAAAATGCCAGGCGAAGAACGGCGATGGTTACCTGGGCGGTATTCCGGATGGGAAAAAGGTATGGAAGCAGGTGGCGGCAGGCAGGGGAGAGGCAGTCACCCAAAGATGGGTGCCCTGGTATAACGTGCACAAAACGATGAACGGGCTGCTGGATGCCTGGACGCTCACTGCCAGCACCCAGGCCCGTGACATGTTGCTACGGCTTTGCGGCTGGAGCAGGAATGTGACAGCAAACCTCAGCGATGAACAGATGCAGCTGATGCTGCAAACGGAATTCGGAGGCATGAACGAGATTTTTGCCGCAGTAGCAGAGCAAACCGGCGATACCAGCTGGCTCAATATGGCCAGGCGCTTTACCCACCGGAAATTGCTCGACCCGCTCAGCAGACATACCGATGCGCTTACAGGATTACATGCCAATACACAGATCCCCAAAGTGGTTGGTTTGATGCGTACCGGCATGGCTGGTCATGACACAGGACTGGAAGATGCTTCGGCATTCTTCTGGAACACGGTGGTATCGCACAGAAGCATCTCCATAGGCGGCAACAGCGTACGCGAACATTTCCATGCTGCGGATAATTTCCGGGCCATGCTGGAAAGCCCCGAAGGACCGGAGACCTGTAACAGCTATAACATGCTGAAATTGACCAGGCTGCTTTTCCTGCACCACCCTGACCGGAAATTTATAGACTATTATGAGCGCACGCTTTATAATCATATCCTTTCCTCCCAACACCCCAACGGCGGTTTCGTCTATTTTACTCCCATACGCCCCATGCACTACCGGGTATATTCAACCTCTCAGAACGCCATGTGGTGCTGCGTTGGGACGGGACTGGAAAATCATGGAAAATTTACGGAACTAATTTATGCCCATTCGGGCGACTCGCTTTATGTAAACCTTTTTATTCCCTCGGTATTACACTGGAAAAATAAATCGATGACGCTGATACAGGAGACCCGCTTCCCGCAGGAAGACTTCTCCTCGCTGAGCGTTACTTTGAAAAAGCCGCAGCTGGCAACGATAGCCGTGCGCGCGCCGGAATGGGTGAAAGACAGTATAACCGTCACCGTTAACGGGCAGCAGGTAAGGTCTGCCATCAGTGCATCGGGTTATTTGTTTATCCGTCGTACGTGGAAAAACGGGGATGTGCTGAAGGTCCATCTTCCAATGGAAACATATACAGAAGGCCTGCCGGACGGCAGTCACTGGCTTTCTTTTTTGTATGGTCCTCTTGTGCTGGCTGCTGCTACAGATACGCTCGATATGCCCGGGCTGCATGCCGATACCAGCCGCTGGGGACATATTGCGCGCGGGAGCCTGCGCCCGATACAGACAGCGCCCTTGCTGAAACTAAATGGTCCGGGGCGTGTGGCGTTGCAACGTACGGGTAATGCACTGGAATTTACGATGAGCGGTCTTATTTCCGGCCCGGCCGTCAGTGACCTCAAACTGATACCCTTTTACCGCATACATGACAGCCGGTATATGCTTTACTGGCCTTATGCAGGCCAGGGCGCGAACGGCAGGCCACCAGGGCCGCTAAGTGATGAAAGGCAGCGCCTGGACAGCCTGACCATTGACCGCGTGTATGCGGGTGAACAACAACCGGAGGCTGACCATCAGTTTGAGGATGGAGGCAGCAGTGCCGGTGTTTCAGGCGACCAGCATTTCAGGGTAGCACATCAGTCGTTTGCTTATACGTTGCAGGCAGCTTCCTCCGGAAAACATCAATTGTATATCCGTTACCGTTATAATAATGCGGAGGACTGTGGCAGTGTGATTGTTGGAAACACCAACCTGGTGGACTTATGCGGGAAAGCCAGTCACGACGGGGGCGAACAGGTTGCAATAGTGGACATCCCCGGGAGGATGATTTCCGCTGGCGTGGTAAAGGTAGTTTTCCGGGCTGCCGCAGGCAAGACTGCGCCAGGCATCATGGAAGTACGGCTTCTCAAAGCCCCGTAGGCTCTGGGCAGCCCGGCTATTTCTATCTGCTATTGTGCCACCGGCCAGTTGTCCGTACGGAAAGGCCCGACAGGCAGTCCCTCCGCAGAAAAAATATTACCGATAGCGGTGTTGGAGAAACCATATCTCACCGCTTCCGGTTTTTCCACTTGGGGGCTCCATACGATCAGCGCATCTTTTTCCACCTTCGCGGAGGCCTCATGGAAAACTTTGTCCGCGCCGGCTACGTATAGCGCAACCGGTGCTTTGCCATTGATTTTGAGAGAGGAGGCGACGTTGCTGAAGCGGACCACAGCTTTGTTGTTACGGATGCTTATATCTTTGAATGCGGGGCTTTTCCAGGCAAATCCTGTTTTGCCATAGTTCTCTGCAAGCGCCCAGTTGGCAAGCCTGTTGCCGACTGTTTTTTTGTCCTGCGGATGAATATCTTTCACATTGTCCGTTACGTCGGACACTACTACCATCCCTGTGCCGGGAAGGGCGCTGCTTTGGGCCTGCGCCTCACGAAGCAATGCAGCTTCGGGGTCCTTGTCATAGGTGAATGGTGCTATCTGAACATAATAAAAGGGCAGTGGTTTATGCCATGCATCACGCCACGCCTGGATCATGCCGGTGAACAGTGGAGCATAGGTGGCCGCTGTTTTTACGTTTGCTTCTCCCTGGTACCAGATAACTCCCTTTATATTGAAAGGAAGAAGCGGCGCTATCATCGCGTTATAGGCGTAACCTGGCTGATGTGGCCACCAGGCGGCGGGAGACAGTTTGGCGGCAGCTTCAGCCAGTTGCGGCTGACCTTTCACAACATGCTCCGGCGCCCACACCTCTGCCGGTGTGCCTCCCCAGCTGGCGTTGATAAGGCCTACCGGCACTCCCAGCGTCTGCTGTAGTTTCAGTCCGAAAAAATATCCGACTGCGCTGAATGGCTTCAGACTATTGCTGTCGCATACTTCCCAGGTACCCTGGCAATCATCCTGCGGATATACGGCCGTGGTTTTAGGAATGTTAAAGAACCTGATATTATTGTTGCTGCAAACAGGCAGTTCTGCTGCTATTTGCCGGATACCATTGTAGTAGCTGAATTCCATATTCGACTGCCCTGAGCACAACCACACCTCACCGATCAGGATGTTTTTCAGTACGATCTCATTGGAGCCTTTGAGCCTTATTTCATAAGGGCCACCGGCTGCGGGGGTATGCACTTTCAAAGACCATTTTGCGTCTCCGCTGGTAGTGGCCGTGACTGTTTTATTATCCCAGCCGGTATATACGGTAACTTTTTCTGAAGGGCCGGCCCAGCCCCAGATGGTTACGCTGTCGTTTTGCTGTAGTACCATGTTGTTGCCTACGAGTGATGGCAGCCTGATCGTGGCGTGAAGTACAGAGGGTATCAACAGGAGAAGTCCGTAGAGGAAGTGTTTTTTTATCATCGTGGTTAGCATCTTGAGGATTAAATATAAAAATGATAACCGACAAACAAAAAGGAAGAGATGAATATTTTTTCATTTCGTCCTACTTCCTGTAGTCATACCGAAACCAGGCGATATCCACGTATCCGTTGTCTTCCCTGGTGTTGAAATTAAAAATACCGATGCGGTCTCCCCGGTAGCTGCCCCAGGTGAGTTGATAAGTATTCCCCACGGTCTTAAAGGTTTTCCCGTCGGTGCTGAAAGCGTACTGACTTATTCCTTCAGTGCCCCATGTTGACCGGAGCCAGACAGATTCCCCGCTGATCGTTATGCCTGAAGTATCTTTCCCATTGTTGTCATACACTAAAGTTCGTATTCCATTCTCCTGTTTGATGCCAAATAAACTGTAGCTGGTGGTTGAAAAATGTGTTAATCCACTGAACTGGCCGTCTGCCATATGACTGACATCGATTCTTACGGTCGCAGTGTTGTTGGGCGTGCGCATGCTGCGTTGCGTAAGCGTGTTTCCTGCCCGGAGTATAACGTTTGCCTGTTTCCTGGCAGAAACGGGCATAAATGCATACAATCGAAGGTAACCTTTACGCGCTGTTAATGACCATTTGCCGGCGCGTGGCTGATAGTTCCATTCCCACTGCACGTTTAGTTTTCCGGTATCAAATTCATCGCTGCTCTGAATGGAAATTTTTCTCTTATCGGATATAGGTTTGGGCCCGCTCCAGACCATACGCCCTATCGTATCGGCGTCCGGCTTGCCAATGACCGGCCATCCGTTTATCCAACTAACCGGGAGAAGACTCGTAGGACGCCCTTCCCAACCGCCGCTGCCATGGTGCGTGAGGAAATACCATTTACCTGCAGGTGCCTGCAATAATCCGCCCTGGTTAGGTTCCCTGTCCATTTTGGGATCTACGTGATTTAATTGCCGGGTCTCCCATGGGCCGTAGATATTTTTCGATCGTGCCATCATAATGACGCGGCCTTCCGGTTTTACTTCACTGAAATAATGGTAATAAAGCCCGTTGATCTTATAAAGCTTGTTTGCTTCACTGCCATTGGACTGATGTATGATGGAATCAGATTCCATGATGAGGCGTTTCCCGTCTGGCGTCATCCTGAACAAATGAATATTGTATTTCTTATTATTTTTAGGATCTACAGCAAAATTGGTAGCAATAAAATAGAGTTGCCCGTCGTCATCACAAAATGAACAGCAATCGTCCCAGCCGCTAACGCTCCATAAATGATGAACAGGTTCCCATGGCCCTGCGGGATTGGTGGCAGAACTCATAAAAAAACCATCATCGGGTGTCCCGAAATACACCCAGAATTTGTTGTTGTAATACCTGATGGAACCGGCCCAGATGCCTCTGCCGTAACTGTTCATCCGGTCCCAGTTCAATTGTGGACTGATTCGTGTCAGATCATCCACCACATGGCCCGCAATTTCCCAGTTGATGAGATCTTTGGAATGCAGCACCACCATGCCGGGCGAAAACTGCATGGTAGAAGATATGGCATAATAATCATCGCCTACGCGTATAGCGTCAAGATCACTGTAGTCTGCGGGTAGAACAGGGTTCACATAAGTTCCGTTTCCCTGGTCACCCCAGTTGCCGGTCATTTGCGCCTTAGAACATACTCCTGATAATTGCAGGCAAAGCAGGAGCGATAAAAATATAAGACGATCCATCTGAAAATTTAACCATTGATATTTAGTAAATATGCCACTCCCAGATACCATTGAGCCCATGCAGGATTTTTACCCGCAAATAACGGGCCTTGATGTTCAGGTTGTCGGTGTGCGGCGATTGTACCATTACCTGCCGATGTCCGCCGCAGGGTTTCCATACTTTGCCGTCGGCAGAATACTCCAGCGTGTATGCATGCCCGGCAGTGGGCCTGACAAAATATACTTCGCTGCGTTTGACAGGTTGCAGTTGGCCTAAGTCTGCAAGCATCCAGGGTGTTGCATCTTCGGCGGCAGCCATCCACCTGGAGCCGTTTGCATGATCGAAAGCAAACTGCGGCGAAAAGGATTCTGTTCTTTTAAACAGGGAATCCTTATTGGGTTTGATGATCATGTCGGAACGAACACTGGATGCTTTTGAGCTGATGACATCGATCTCTTTCTCAGGAGGCAAGGGATGGAGCGCGCCTGTCCCGTCGAGTGTCAGGTCAACAGGTCGGATAGTCCCGTCTTCATTAAATTCCAGCTTGTTTACATAGGTCTGCCGGTTAGTGCTTCCTCTGCCAAATTCCAGATAGGCAAAATAGTAATTATCTGTGCCGGGCACATTAAACACGCAGCCATGGCCGGGGCCGAAGATCTGCCGTTCATAACTGGTAGTGGCTATAATATCATTTGCAGGAAATTCAAACGGTCCCAGCGGAGATGTTCTGCTCATTCCGTAGGCATATTGGTATTTTTCATCGCCGCCAAGCGTATACAGGTAGTAATAGATTCCTTTGCGTTTAAAGAAGATGGGGCCTTCGGAATAACCAGGCCGCTTTGTGGCAATCTGAATGACGGAAGCCGTATCAATAGCTGTCATGCTCCGTTGCAGCTTTGCAGCAAACCGGCGTTGCCAGAAAATATAGGGCTGCCCGTTATCGTCAATAAAAACCTCCGCATCGATACCGGCAGGGCCTCTGGGATCTTTGGATTGTAACAGGGTGGCCGGCGTGAAAGTCGCGGAAAAGCTGTCAACGCCTTTTGCCAGTTTAAACGGTCCGTCCGGAGAGGCGGCAACGGCCGGATAAATAAAACCATTCACTGTTGGATAGATATAGTAAACGCCATCGGCGGCAATAGCCTTGCTGGGCGCCCAATATTTCTGTCCCACGGCAGCGGGAAAGTAAGTGCCGGAAAAACGCCAGTGAACAAAATCTTTCGACTTCCATACTACCGGCGGCCCCGATGTCTTCAGTCCCTGGTCATATCCATCTGTTGTCGCGTAACAGTAGAAGGTGCCGTTTATTTCCTGGATGCTGGCATCGGCAATCATATCAGGGACCAGCGCATGGCCAAAGGGGTTCTGCCGCTGCAAAAGGGCTTTTGAATTTGTATCATCATTCACGGTACTGTCGTGCCGGAGTAGTTGGATAGCTGTTTCCCTGGATATTTCCAGTACGGTGCCATGAGACATTTTCAGATCTGTAACCTCCCTTTGCCAGTCCTTTAAATCCTTACTGATAAATACGTACGCGTAGTCACTTTCAAAGGGGTCTGTGAACATGCAGTACCGGTCGCCTATTTTTACAACTGATGGCCCTTCATCGCCCGTTGATGGCCGTATAGGGCCGGATTCTTTCCCCCAGCCGCCTTCCGGCGTTTTCCCGGTACGGTAGTATACATTAGGGACGCGGCTGTTGTCATCTTTCTTATAAAACAGGAGATATTTATTTTTGTCCCTGAAGATAAATGCGTCTATCGGCCCGTTGTTCCCGGGCGCGCCACCTGCAGGGAAACCATTCCTGAATAATATTTTGGGTTCGCTGAATATTTTGAAATCTTTAGTAGTGACATAATATATCCTGCCTTCGGAGCCTGCTTTTTTCCATGGCCCGATATTCGAAGACAAGTAAACCATGTACTCGCCTTTTAGTTCATTGAAATAAATCTCAGGTGCCCAACAATTGTTGATGCTGTCAATACCTTTGCCAACCTCGATGGTTTTTTGTTCGCTCCAGTGGATGAGGTCAGACGACGCTGCATAGCCGATGTCTTTTCCTTTCCAGCCGGATGTCCACACCATCCTGTAAACGCCGTCCCTGCCATGATGAATGCTGGGATCACGCATTAGTTTTTCTGAACCTACCTGTGGAGTGATAACAGGCCGTCCGGCATTCAATTGTGTCCAATGCAGGCCATCAGTGCTCAAAGCCAGATGCGCTCCTCCCGCTTGTCCTGTAAAATAGGAAAAGAGAAAAAACTGTTTGGCTTTCAGGTCAATTTTATGTTGATGTAAAATGCCGGTAGTGTCTTTAGCAACAGCATAAGCGACTGATATAAACAAAAGAATGGCGATAGGAATAAGCGTTTTTACAATTTTCATTCATGTTGTTTTTTTAAAGATAAAAAAGTTGTACAGCGTTATGATATAAGACAGGTACATACTTCAAAAAAGTTTCCGGGTACAGGGGCAGTGGCAGGAACGCCACCACCCTTGTGTCCGGAAGTTATCTGAATTATAGTTTCATGATTTTTTTGGTAATGAGCGTTCCGCGGTTGTTTATCTGTAAATAATAAGTGCCCGCGGCCAGTCCGCGGACTGACATAAACTGGGATTTTCCGGTGATTACCAGGTTTTTCACCTCTGTCCCGTGCTGGTTGTATATCCTCATCACTGATCCGGTTTCAACTCCGCTTACCTGTATATTCAACACATCGGCGACGGGATTAGGATAGACAGTAACCTGCTGATGGTTTGTTGCCGGTGATTCATTTCCTTTGCCGGTCACGCTACCGGTAGCAGTACAATCACCAAGCCGGTCGCCATGAGCGAGATGGTCCTTTACAGCGTCTGAAGAAATACAAATGGTTTTGTTATTGTGGCAGATCATTATCTTGTTGTTATTGTTGCCACAACGGACGTCCAGTGTTTTAACGGTAACGGCGGCGGTGGAGGAACATCCCTTGTTATCGGTAACGATCACTGTACAGGCTGCGGCTGTATTTACGTTGATGGACGGAGTGGTTTGCCCGTTGCTCCACTGATAACTGTAAGGCGCGGTTCCGCCGGTAGCATTGGCCGTCAGTTCCAGCGATGTAGGCCCGTAACCGGCGTAAATAGTGTTCTTCTGATCTACCTGCGAATTCATGGCATACACATCCGGGATACTTGTGGTGACTGCCGCATTTACCGTTACAGCGGTGGATGTGGTATTCACATTACCATGTATGCCCGTGACCGTCCAGGTAATGACTGATTTTCCTGCATTGAATGTGCCGCTGGCGTCTGCGCCGTTTCCATTCCGGGAGGTGGCTCCTTGCACAGTATAGGTTATCGAAGCGGCGCTGTAGTCATCGGCTATCGTTAACGGGGGAACGCTGTAGGTCCCTGACTGACTGTAACAGTAGAACAGATTGGCAGGCGCGATGGGGGGCGTATAGGCTGTAAATGCGATCTCCGCGGCGCTTAAAGCTCTTTTGTATATCTTAAATTCATCGATAGCGCCATTGAAGAGGGGATCAGAGAACTGTGATTTCCCCAGGTAGTTCAACGAGGTGCCTGTAGCAGTACCTGCAGGGGTGAGTTGCTGCGGCTTGATGTTGATCGCTGTATTGGAAGATACCAGATTGCCGTTAATATACAGTCGGGCAGTATCGCCTGACTGTGTTACAGCCAGGTGTACCCAGGTGTTCAACGGGAAAACATAGGGGAAGCTCACATTGAGTTCTGTGCCATTGTTTTTAATGGCGTACCGTACGATGGATGAGCTTACGTTGTTTACCGTGGTCGTTCCCGCCTGAACAGAGAGGAACATATATTGTGTAGTACTGTTCCCAAAATCAAACACCCTCATCCAGTTGGCCATTGCGTCCATTTTTACCCAGGAGGAAACGGTAAAATCGGACAAGGTGCTGACGATTCCGGCCGGCAACGTCGCATAGGCGTTGGCGTTACCATTAAGTTTAAGCGCGCTTCCGGCTTTGCCGGCAGCTCTTGTTGCTGCAGCTGCCAATGTACCGTGTTTCGCTCCCCAGCTATCGATAGCGCGTATTCCGCTGGTTTCATCAAATTTCAGGTAAGTCATCTGGCCTGTATTGGGTGATGCCGTCACCTCCGGGCTTAAGGCAGTGCTGTCTGTAGACGCCACTATATAGTAGTAGACCGTTCCGTTACTCACTGCAGTATCCGTGAAGCTTGTGGCGGTCTGGTTGGCAAGAGTGGTGTACGGGCCACCTGGTGTGGTTGAGCGCTGTATGTTGTAGGTGGAATTGAAAACAGGGCTCCATTCCAAGATGTTTTGGGCGTCACCGGCAGCAACGGTCAGATTGATGGGCACCGTTCCCACGGGCACAAAACGGAATGGGAAGTTATAGGGAACGGGATCATTATCGCTTCCAACGATATAGTTTATTTGATTTCCGTTAATGTACCAATAACCGTTCCCGGCTGATTGCGCTCTTTGCACCGCATAAGACGTCCCGTTAAAGTAAATATTCATGGAATTCCATGCATCCGAGTAAGGCGTGACACTACGGCCAAACTGTGCGCTCTCATTGATATAATTGCTGAAAGAAGCGGGTGCGCTGAGGCAGACAATTTTATACCTGCCGTTGCCCTGCTTCGTGACATGCCAGATCTGAAGCAGGGGATCGGAATCTGCCAGGCCGAATAATGGTGTATTGGTTTCGTTCTTTGTCCAGAATGAATCGCTGCGGAGCGGCTGAAGATAGTAGTTTCCGTCAGCAAGGGTATTCATTCCATAGTACATGGAAGCTTTATACCGTTTAATGGCATTTTCCAGTATGGCCACATAGCTGCAAACTTCTGTAACAGTTGACTGTGAGTTATAGGCCGCCTGCACATAGGTAATGCTGTCATTTAACTGAGCTTTGGCCGCTACCGGGAATTTACCCAGCTCATTCGTGGTGCTGACAGCTGTCGTATCGCGGAGTTTTTTGGCTTCAGCCAGTTTTTGAAGGTACACGGAGTCCATTTCCGATGCGGTGACCGGTTCTATCCTGAAGATCTGGTTGGCACCGTCAAGCCATCTGTTGATATTCATCACAACGCCGTCCGCGGTATTTGAACCTGGTACTTCCAACGATTTCTGGCTGGATTTTCCGATGATGCTAAAAGTACCGTTTTCCCGGTCTTTAATCGTCCAGACCTGGGCGTCATCAGTGTCTGAGTAGGTCCGCTGTTCTACGCTTGCACCGTTGGTGACGGCATTACCGGTAACATCCATCGCTTTTCCGCTCAACAGGTTAATGATCTTATAATCGGTACCGGATTTACGGGTAATGGTCCAATGTTGGTTACTGGAGAAAGAATAGGTCTTTTGTCCCAGCAGAGCACTGTCAGCAAGGGAACTGTTTTTAACTTCCACTGCTTTACCGCTATGGGTGGCTATAATGCGGTACAGGCCATTGAGTGTTTGTGGTACGTATGGTGCCCGGGGCGTGCCCGCATCGGCGGGGGAGTCGGCGCTGGTGCCGGCGGCGTTTGTGGCGCATACTTTGTAATAATAGGTTTGCCCGTTAGTGGCGTTATTGTCCATAAAGCTGTTGCCCGGAAGGTTGGACGCGATGGTTGTATATGTTCCGTTTGGTGAACTGGCCCGTTTAAGTGTATAGCCTGTTGCGCCAAATGATGAAAGCCACCTTACGCGCACCTGGTTGTCCCCCGGGTATGCATATACGAAATACGGCGCTTCAGGTTGGGTAACGATTCCTCCCTGTCCGCCAGTCACACTTACATTGCTAAAAGTCGCTGTATCCAAAGACCCGTTGGTATTGGAACAAACAAGCAGGCCTATATATGCTTTACCGGTGAAGCCTGCAAACCTTCCCTGCACTTCGGAAGCCCAGCTTGTGCCATCGGCGGAGTAATACATTCCTATCACATCTCCGATCCTTTCAATCTTGACCCAGTAAGCATCCTGTGGGACAGGTCTTTCCGCTTTTTCCCAGTTGGAGCCGCCTCTTACCTCTGTCCATCCATGCATAAAAGCCTCCGCTCTTTTTCCTGATTTAATGGCGATCCATGCTCTTTGCGCGGAGGCCGCCGTCAGATCAGAGCGGATCAAGAGCCCTGCTCTTGAATTAGGGCTGCTTTTTCCGATTGTTTCTACTTTGGCTATAATAGAGCAGTTTCCGGTCACTTCTTTGTAAACGAGGTGCAGGCCATCTGCAGCATGCGTTAATATGTCCGTTCCGCTTCCAGTTACTGTCCATACATTATTATTGTAAGCGCTGTTTCCTGCGGGGGAAACCGTTCCGATATCCAGATCTGTCAAGTCGCCTGTTCCCGCTTTTCCGGGGTCGGGAACGATTTGGGTTTGCGGAGGAACGACAGCGGTGGAATGGTCTTCTGATTTATAAAACCAGGTATAGACAGGATCAAACCGTCTTGGAATGTCGGTAAGCCGCTTTGAGACATAAGCGGAGCCCAGATTTTTACGTACCATGTAGGCCCCGTGTATCAGGGTCAGTCCCCATCTTCCGCCGTCCCAGACACCGCTTTCGTCGGTTAAATAATGCGCATCAGTAGTGCCATAAGGTATATATCCAATGGAGTCGCCGGTATTTTTCCTTGAAAAGTATTCCCCTGTTGCAAGAAGCCGGTTATCCAATTCGGAATAGAGGTCCAATCCTTGCTTCCATAGCACTTCAGCGGCAAAAGCCAGGTTGCCCCACATGCCATGTGCATGCCCCTGATCTCTTGCGCTTTCGCCATTCTCCCCGCTTGGCAGCGTATTTTTTAGTCCGGTAGCGCCGATGTATCTCATCAGGTGAACGATGTGCGCCACTTTTTCCGGGTCATCGGAAAATGCGGCGATCACCGCTCCTGCAGCTATGCTTAATGTGCCTTTGTTGGCCGGCCCCAGGGCATAACCATTACAACCAGAAGGAGGCCAGTAAACGTTATTGAACAGGTTCTGTACCGCGGTGGTGTTGGCTGGCGTCCAGCCGCCCCAGGTGCCGCGGAGTATGGAGGCGGCGCCTCCATAGGCAAACGCGAAATCTCCCAGGTCGAGGTTTCCCAACTGTCCGGTAAATTGAGTTTGGGTATTGGCCCATGCCACTAAAATATCCCTCGCTTTTATGGCATAAGCTTCATTGTCCGTAAAATACCACATAAGGGATTGATAAAAAGCAGCGGTCATGTCGTTCATCCATTGGCCGCGATTAACGTCCGGACTACGACTGACGGTGGCGAACGGCCCCTGCATCTTATATGTCAACTGTGACTTGCCATCTGCAGCCATGATGTCATATGCCTGTTTCCATGGATAATCGCCGGCCTGTATATGGGCCTTTAACACACTCAGGTCCGACGCGGAAAGAGGAATGCCCGGATGCACAAAGGTTTGGGCCCCTGCATTTGAGGAAAGCAAAAAGATAAAAATTGCTGCCCAGAAGCAGTTGGTCTTTCTGGTAAAAAAGTCTGTCATAGGGTGTTGTTTTTTGAGGGTTTAAAATGGTTATCATTACATCTTGCTGAAAATGTCTTTTACTATTTGAAAAATCTTTTTTCACTTACTACCGATTTAATCTACCGTTATACTATCGAATGTCGCTGTGTTTAAATTGGAGCTGTTTGATGAAACCGCCAATCCAACATAATAGGCGTTGGCCATTGATACCGTAACCGGATTACCTACGGCAAACCATGTGGTCCCGTCGGTTGACTGATAGGCGGTGATGGTGTTCCCTGCTTTCCGCAAGCGGAACCAGGTGGGAGTGCGCGTGTAGGCGTTACCGGTTTGAAAGCCCATCGTGCCGCCTGTGGAAGTGCGGCTGCCAAATCTGGCTTCACGGACACCTCCGTCTCCGGAGGTCATGCTAAAAGCAATGGCATTGGCAGAAAGGGATTCCCTGACCATGATGCCTGTTTTCTGCGAACCGCCGCCCTTCCACGTGCTTTCTGCGACCCGGGCTGTGATTGTAACGTCGCCGGTTACACTTTTATACACATAACCCAATCCATCTGCGGTGCCGCCGATGCCGGCGCCGGAACCACCTACCACGAAAGTCCCGTTGTTTACGTTGGCATATCCGGCAGTGCCTGCGGTGGCCGCTGTTCCAATATCCTGTCTGCTCCAGCCGGCAGGCAATGTGCCTGTAGCGGCCGGAGTGGCATTCACTTCCGGGGAATTACTGCTGGTCCCTGCCTGGTTTATGGCAGATACGACATAGTAGTACCGGGTGCCGTTGGCCACACCCGCGTCCTCATATAACGGAAAAGTCCCTCTGAAGGTTGCTATCTGGGTATAGGGGCCACCGCTTGTTGTTGAACGCAGTACATTATAGCCGTTGGCTGTAGCCACCGGGGGCCATCTTAACCATACTTTTCCTACACTTGCGGTTGCTTTCAGCCCTGTTGGTATCGATGGCGCAGGGGAGGAGGGATAAGGTGACGCACTTGCATTTAATGTATAACATAAGGTGCCGAAGCCAAGGTTGTCGTCGTGCTCAAAGCCTTCCGGCCTGTTCACTTCCGCCATGGCTTTTACGTAAGGGGCGCTCAGTCCTTTTCTTACCACATAGTGGTTGTAAATCATTTCCCAGATGGGGCGTTGCAATCTTCCCCTGCCGCCGCTGTTTTGTTCCGACGCCCAGAAATTAAGGACGTTATCGCAGTTGTTATAGGTGGAGTACGGAACGTCCTGCCACAGGTTGTATTTGGCGGTGTATTCTGCGCCTGCCAGCAGGCGGTTATTGTCATAGCCATACATGTCCTGGCCCTGGTTCCACGCTATCTGGCAGAAGGTGGCCAGCATGCCCACGCCCAGCAATGCATGTTCCTGGTCGCGGCCTGTTTCCTGCCACTGTCCCAATCCTCCCGGATGTAAAAAAGGAATGGCCTTCGTGATATTGCCATTGCCCGCACCGGATTTAAAGTAGGTAATGGCCTCATTGAATTTGGCCGTGTCGTCGCACAATACGCCGATGCTTAAAATGGCCGTGATGTTGCAGATATCCCAGTTCGCCCAATAATGGCTGATGCAGGCATTGTTGTGGCGGGTTAAAAAATCATGGCAGTTCGGATAGAGGTAGGTGGTCATCATTTTTTTAAATTGATTAAAATCTGCCTGTGACCAATTGGGATAAAGACGCAGTATCTCTGCTGCCACAGCAAATTCATAAACCGCGATCCCCATCAGCCCGGGGATGTCTTGTCCGCTGGGGACCTGGTTTACGGCGTAGGCCCATGCGTTCAGGATTTTCCGCGAACAGGCTGCATAGGAGGTGTCGCCTGAAATATACCAGCGCAGGGCATTGAGATAGGCGGCGACAGCATCGGCTGATGCGCGCTGGCGGCTGACGCCCATATTGGCCTGTGCCGCGGCGGTGTAGGTGTTTTGTGCCTTGGGATGAGCTGTCAGGGCGTTCCAGCTGTCAATCCAGGGATGCGCTCCGGCTGCTACCTGTGTTCTCATCCGGTCTAAATCGGTTTGGGTGTGTAAACCGCCGGGATGAATAAAAGTTTGTGCTGCTGCTGCCGTGCTAAAAAAAAGCAACAGCAGGAATAACGGGTATTTCATAACAAGATTTGTTTTATCACTATTGATCATTTCACGGATTTTTTAAACGTTATATTTTGTGTGTACTCCCCCTGTTGGATATTGGCCTCTTCGACGTTGGTGACCTGCTTTCCGTTGATACGAAGGTTTTCGAACGTTATATTTTTTACAAGATGTGTTTTGTCCAGGCCATTGATAATAGAAGGGGAGATGTTGTTGCCGTTGTAGCTGATGTTTTTGAAGTAGATATTTTCTATTCCTCTGCCGGGCGCCGCATTGTATTTGTCATAGAACGCCACCCGCAGTTGCAGGAGTTTCCCTTCCTGGAAGTCATCTACACGTATATCTTCAAAACGGACGTCACGGACCAGGTTCATGTCGCCTGCCTGGATGGCCATACATCCTTCGGAAATGGGATCGTCTTCATCTAACTCTAATATTTCAATGTTTTTAAATAATAATTTTTCGATGACGTCCCCTGTTTTTTCCGTGTTTCCGTGAACGCCGATATTGATGGTGTGTGCTACGTCCGCCCAGAGAATGGAATTGGTAACGGAGTAGTTTTTGGCGTCACCGTAAAACTCCCAGCGATGCCCGTATACCGCGATACAATCATCGGAATTGCGCATGAACACATCATCCACCGTAACGTCGCTGCAACTCATAAAATCCAGCCCATCGCTCCAGGAACTGGCGCTGAATGATTTCAGGTTGCGGATGGTAAGGTGGTCCGATCCGCCTGCGAAGACGGTATAGTGCTTCGGATTGAGGACTATGATCCCGTCAACGGTTACATTGCTGGAGTGCCGCACCTCAACGCCACGCTGCGGCTGATCTATGATTCCACGCCCGAGAATACGGACATTTTCCACTTTGTCACACAGTAGTTTCCCTCTCACGATAGCTCCTCCGGCTATATAAACCGTTTTACCCGATGGAATGTTAAATGCTTCACCGGGGAGGTCTTTGGGCAGGTGTACGCCGGGCCCGAAGTAAACCACGTTCGGGTCGTTGGGATCGGGACGGTACGTTTCAACAGGATTGGCAAATACATGGAGGTTGTGCAGCTTGTCGCCGTCGAACTCTATAGAGAGTTTCCGGGGTCCGGTCAAGGTAAACGTAATACTGTTCCCATGGAGGACCGGTTTTATTTCATAGGAGGATGGACGTACCTTCACTGACTGTACATTGCCGTTATTCTTTTGTACGAATACTTCTACAGAGCCGGAAAAATCGAAATAGACCATAGACGCATCCTGTGGTTTGTCCAGGTCCACTTTTACATTGTATTCATACAGGTCCTGCCATTCCCCGCCGGGCTTGCGCACTTTTACCGTGTAATCATCATTGTGCATGGAGTATACGACCGCCTTCGGAGCCGGATAGGTAATGAGTTCCTGCGCATTTGTTTTTAAAGTATAAATACAGACAAAAAAGATAAGGAATATAAACTTCTGCATATGTAGATGAATCGAATTAAATGAGTATGTTTTTTTATTGTTTTATCGCTGCCAACTGGCCCCTGATGATGCCATTGGGATACTTTTTGGTGTTGATGGTAAAATAGCAGGCCCCTGCCAGGAAGTCTTTTTTCTCTTTCATTCCGAAGCCGTTTAAGCCTGCCAATCCGAGATTGACAGTTGCTTCGCTGTTTGCGCTGACAAAGGGGAGGGAACGCACTAAGGCGCCGTTTTCCGCCGCACCGGCAGGGCCGTAGAAGTTTACTGAAATGATGGTGTCTTTGTCCGTTCTCCACAAGTCTTTCCATGTCAGGGTGAAGGTGAGGATGTTTAACTGCTCGTCATAAAAGCCTTTAAATGTCCCGGCGAAAGTGGTGTCAATTGCCGGTACCAGTTGCTGGGCGCTTGCAGTGGAGGTAATCGTATATTGATCACCACTTATTCTTTCCAGTGATCCGCCTTTTGTGCAGGCAAGGATGGAAAGTGTGGCAATAAAGGTAAGCGTGGTTATCATGCTTTTCATAAGCTGCTTGTTAAAATTGTTTTAAACTGTTTTCAGTAACCTGGTGTTTGTTTTAAGGCGGGCGACTTCGTCAGTTCACTTTGTGGGATGGGCCAGAAATACATTGCCTCGGTAAACACATGTCTGCGTACCGGTATTACACGGTAGGAGAAACTTCCGTTTGCGGCCCTTGTGATCTCCATGCCGTGTGTTTCGGCATTTTCCGTCTGGGGCGCAATTTTCCAGCGGCGTATGTCCCAGAAGCGGTGTTCCTCAAAAGCCAGTTCCACACGACGTTCATGCCGGATAGCTTCGCGCATTTCCTCTTTGGTCATACCCGCTTTCAGGCCATACAGGCCGTTTTCGCCGGCGAGGATGCCTGCCCGGGCGCGTATCATCTTTAACCAGTCGTATATTTCCGCGGTGGGGCCATAGTATTCGTTGGTGGCTTCGGCGGCGTTTAACAGTACTTCTGCATAGCGCATCACTACCCACGGCCGGTACAGCTCACCACCGCCGCCGTTGCACATCTTATACCTGAAATATCCTGTTAATGTGCCGGTGGATGTATAGATGCCGTCAACGCTCGCACTGGTCACTGCTGCATTCCCTGTCGGGATGACGCCTGTATAGGTATTGACCGGTTGATCGCCAAAAGATCCCATAATGCGGATAGCGCCGTTATAGTGGACGGTACAGGTAAGCCGCGGGTCCCTGTTTTTATACATATTATTGCCGATGCCCGGGTAACCGGAAGCAGGGTCCGTTATCCGAAGCCCGTTGATCATATCAAATTCATCTACCAGCTCCTGCGTTGGAAAATACTTTGTTCCTGTCCAACCGTTCATGCCTCCTCTGGAAGTAGGATTGGCGCTGGCTTCAACGTAAAAATTGTTGCCGGTCGTCCATGGTTGCCAGTAAACGAGAACATGTTCTGCTTGCGGCGTATTTTGCAGGAAGAGTGTATAAAGCGGCGTGGCGGAAGCGGTATACAGGCTGTACACGCCCAGGCTGATCACCGCTTTGGCGGCGTCGGAGGCCTGTTTCCAGCGTTCCGGATCGGCGCCGGGGAATGTGAGCAGATGTTCAGGGTCATTTGCCCTTGGCCCGCTGTTGACCAACGGGCTGGCTGCGTATAAAAGCATCCTGGCTTTTACGGCTAAAGCAGCGCCCTTCGTTACTTTCAACTGGTTCGCATCTCCCGGGCGATAGGAGAGCGGAAGTAAAGCAGCGGCTGCGTCCAGCTCACTGGTCAGGTATTTGATGCAGTCCTCGTACGAGCTGCGTGCCACATCTATTTTTTCATTGCCGTCAAATATCTTGTTGCCAATCAATGGTATGCCGCCATAGTGTTTCAACAGCGTGAAAAGATACCATGCCCTTAAAAACCGTACCTGCCCCGTCCAGTAGTCTTTGGTGGCATTCGATACCGGAATGCTGTCTTTGTTCTTCATGAATATATTTGCCGCCCTGACCATTTGAAACGTAGTTTTCCATAGCCCTCCGTCGGCATTGTTGGCATTAACGCCACCACTTGAAATTTTGTATGTGTAAATAGTAGGATCGCCGATTGGTTCCGATTCGTCGCAGGCCGCGTCCAGTCCTGTATTGCTGAATCTTCTCGGGTTAAAAGATAATCCCAGGTTTGAATACAGGTTATTAATGACGCCCAGTGACCGGGTACTGTCCTGGAAGACCGCCCTTTCGTCAATCGCGGACAAGGTCTTCTGGTCCAGGAAGTCTTTTTTGCAGGCCGTGATAAAGAAGGCTGGAACCAACCCTGCCAATAGTATTCTGCGGTATATTTTATGACTGATCATAGGTGATTTTTTAGCGTTAGAAGCTTAGTTGCAATCCGAAGTTGAAGTTTGCGGTATTAGGGTAGGCGCCACCGGGGCCGCTGGCAATTTCAGCGTCCTGCTGGAACTTGCCCATGTTCTGTATATTCACCAGGTTATACCCTGAGAGATAGACCCTCGCATTTTGAACTACTTTCGTGCTTTTCAGCCATCCCCGCGGAATCTGGTAAGCCAGCTCCAGTGATTTTAACCGGACATACCAGGTATCGGCATACCAGAAATCAGAGACTGTCAGATAAGAGATATTATTGATGTTGGTGTTCAGTCCAATGCGCGGATAAGTGGCGGTAGCAGCAGTTGAGGGTGTCCAGCGCTCCAGGTTCCAGGGCCGGAGATTACCATTGAACGCATCACCGGCGCCTTCTGCCGTTACCTGTACGGCATAACCAAAAGACCCCTGCAGCAATGCTCTTAATGTTAGTCCCTTGTAACCGATGGTGAATTCAGCACCCAGAACGGTAGTGGGTAAATTTGGTTTTGACAGGTTGACTTTATCGGCATCGCTAATGATGCCATCCCCGTTCATATCGGCGTACTTAAGATCTCCCGGCTGTATAACGCTCCAGGTGGGTGCGGCCACGCCCTTCTTTACTTTCCCGTTCGCATCAAAATCATCGGGCTGGTAGAACCCGATATTATGATACCCCATGATCAAACCAAGCCTGGTACCCGTTCTTGCCTGGTAGGGATAGTCCGGCGCCTCACTGATATAAATAATCCGGTTAACGGCATAAGAAGCATTGGCACTGATCGAATAGTTGATCTTTCCCTTGTCGTTCCTGTAGGTGACCACCCCGTCAAATCCCTGGTTCTCTGATATGCCCACATTTTTTTTGGGAAGGTCCTGTCCAATCAACAAAGGAATATCCCGCTGTTCAATCACCTGGTCATAGCGGTAATTATAAAAATAACTGCCGCTCAGTGTCACCTTGCCCTGGAACATGTTCAACTCCAGGCCCAGGTCTGTTTTCTTTTCTTTCTCCCAGGTGACGTCGGGATTTACCAGCGCTCCTTCTACTGTGGTATTTCCATAATAGTTTGAGCCTGTTGTGCCATACTGAATTACAGAAGTCACTGTGCCCGGATAGTTGGCGTCTGATCCTACCAGGCCATAGGAGCCCCTGATTTTAAACATGTCGAAAAACGGGAACGTGTTTTTGAAAAAACGTTCTTCTGCCAGGTTATAGCCCCATGATACCGCCGGGAATATGCCATACCGTTTGTTTTCCTGGAAGAGGTCATTGCCATTACGGGCAACGGTAACGCCCAGGAGATATTTACGCCTGAAATCATAATCCAGCCTCGCGGTGGTGCCCCGGTAGTTGACGGGGATTACGGCGCCATTTATATAATTCCGCTGATTTAACAGCAAAAGCCCGGTGAAGTGATGGCTCCCGATGGTGCGGTCATAATTAAGAGAGGCCTGAAGGATGGTGGTAGAATTAAAGGCGCTATTGGTAGAAGCAACTACATAGGGAAGCATACGGTATTGACCCGCGTCCCTGATGGAATAGGAATTCGTGGCAACGTCATATTTATAGGCGGGCAGGCCACTGCGGTTAAGATTGCGGCCCTCATTGTTATTACCGGCATAAGAGATATTTACCCTGGCAGATAAACCGGGAGTTATAAAATCAAGTTGCTGGTCTGCCCCTACAATAATGTTATAGTTATTCCTGAAACTTCTGATGTATCCGCCGTTGGCCAGCCGGAAAGCCGGGTTGATAGCGCCGTTATTGGTGATAGCGCCCTGGTGTGATGCATAGCTGGAACTGCCATTGGGGTTTGTTACCGGCATGGCATACGGGGCCATGTAACGAAATGCTCCCAGTTCATAAAAGAGTCCGGCGTTTTCCACGGTGCCGCTGGGGTTATTGACCGTTTCAAAGCGGCCATTGACGTCAAACCGGATCTTCAGCGTTTTTGTAGGTGTAATATCAAGATTGGAGCGATAGTTAAAGCGCCTGTAGAAGTAGTTGGTGTTGACATAATCTCCTACCGGCTTAAAGTCTTTTAAAATACCATTTTGGGAAAAATATCCCAGTGAGGTAAAATATCTTACGAGGGAATTGCCTCCGCTTACATCTACATTATAACGGGATTGGGTAGACGCTTTTTTGAATAGAACATCTGCCCAGTTCACATTCGGATGGCCATAGGGATCGGAGCCATCTTTAAACTTCTGCAGGTCGTCCGGGGTGAAAGGCAGGACCGGGGCCTGGGACTGGCCGTATGCATCATTGATGGTTGCCTCGTTCCGAAGCAGTGCCGTGGTGTATGCGTCCAGGAAAGTCGGCATCCTGATCGTTTGGTTAATTCCGCTTTCGGCCGTGAGATTGATCCGGGGTTTTCCGATACGTCCCCTGGTAGTGGTAACCACCAATACGCCGTTGGCGCCTTTTAATCCATAGATGGATGTGGTGGCCGCATCTTTGAGGATGGAAACAGATTCCACTTCATTTACGTTCAACTGCGAGAGCTGCGTATAGTCGTACTCGATATCGTCCACAATGATCAGCGGTTTGTTGTCTCCGGTGAGGGAATTAACGCCTCTGATAAAGAAGTCGGCGGCGTCTGCCCCGGGCTGGCCGCTCCTTTGCTGGCTGAAGAAGCCGGGTAGGCGGCCGATAAGCGTATTTTGAATATTGGCAGTGGGGACCGACCTGATCTCTTCTCCTTTTACAGAGCTGACAGCCCCGGTGCTGGTGATTCTTTTCTGACGTCCAAAACCAACTACCACCACATCTTCCAGCCCTTTTACGTCCGGCGTGAGGTGGACCAGCATAGGGCTGCCTGCTACTGCCGTAACGGTTTGGGGCAGATAACCGATGCATGTGATCACCAGTTTTTTTACACCGCCTGGCTTGAGTGAGATGGTATAATTCCCCTGTTCATCAGAAACGACCCCGTTTTTCCGGTTGTCTGTTTCTGAAACGGTAGCACCGATAATGGCTTCATTTTTATCATTTACCACACGCCCTCTGATGATGATGTTTTGAGCCCACGCCACCGTGGATATCAGCGAAAACCACATCAACATGAATATCTTTATTTTCATTTTATGCTGTTTATTGTAACAAAAAGGTTAATAGCCGGGGTTTTGTTCCATTCCGCCGTTTACCTGCGTTTCTTTTATGGCAATGGGGAACAGGTACATAGCATCCGTGAAATAGGGCGTGGTGACCACCTTGGGGGAATAGTTGAATGTACCATTTGCGTTTTTGGTGATGGTGACGCCATGAAGCGTGGTCCCGTAAACGGCTTTCGCGATTTTCCACCTGCGTATGTCCCAGAATCTTTGTTCTTCAAATGCCAGTTCAATACGGCGTTCGTTGCGGACAACCTCACGCATCTGTCCCTGAGACAATCCCGGAGGCAGCGCATAGGGAGACAGTCCGGCCCGCTGGCGGATTTTCTCAATAGCCGCATACACGGACGCATCAGGCCCTGAATATTCATTCTGTGCTTCGGCGTACATTAAAAGAATGTCTGCATATCGGATAATGCACCATGGCGGAACGAAGCCGCCATCCCGGAAAAAGGTATTGGTATAGTTGGCACTGCTGCTGTCATTTGCACAGAATTTTTTAGCATAATAACCCGTTTGTGTCTGTACAGGGGCAAGTATTGCATCGTTTGGCTTGTCTTTGCCGCCTTCAAAAATTTCCACTGGCCTTTGCAGCCATTTAGCGCCATTGTAAAATACCGTTTGGTCTAAGCGAGGATCGCGGTTGGTGTAAGGATTTGATAGGTTATAGCCGGATGAAGCATCGGTAACCGCCTTTCCGTTTTTCATCGGGAAGGCGTCAACGAATTCCTGTGTGGGGCTTACACGTCCTTCACTGTTACGGTTTGCCGGTTTGTAGCCGGGTGGCGACATATAATAGGAATAGGAATTGTCAATACGGGGATCACTCATTCTGAAGAAAATATGTTCCTTGTTCGCTCTGGCCAGCATGAGGGTGTAACGATTGGGCTCCAGGTCATAGATGCCCAGGTCCATCACCGCTTTTGCTGCATCAGCAGCGGCTTTCCATCTTTCTGCGTTGTAGGATGCGTAGCCGGTATATGACCTGCCGGGGGTAGACGATGGGTTAAACAAGGGGCTTGCGGCGAGGAGCAATACTTTTGCCTTGATAGCCATTACAATGCTTTTGCGCATTTTCCCGAAATCGGCATCGGTGGTCCTGCCAGCCAGGGAGGCGTCGGGGCGCAGGCTGTCTTTCGCTATGTCCAGTTCTGATACGATGTAGTTTACACACTCCTGAAAGCTGTTGCGTTTAAGATTTAATAATCCTGCATCGTTGGAGTCGAAAATTTTGTCGCCTATCAACGGTACGCCTCCATATCTTCTTATCAATTCGTAATAAAAATAAGTCCTGAGGGCCCGGGCCTCGTTGGGAAGCCATACTCTGCGGGATGAATCGGCCCAGGGGACCCGCTGGTAATTCATTAAAAAAATATTGGCTGCCCTGATGGCGCTGTAACAGTTCCCCCAGTTGTCGTCAAATGTGGTAACGGGACTGTAGCCGCCGCGAATGATATTCCATCCTTCATTACCATCTGCGCTTGGAACAGCGTCATCTGAAAAACATTCTAATGGTACCAGAGAAATGTTGCTTCGCTGTCCTCCATTGAGGCCCCAGCTGGAACCGCCCAACATCCGGTTATACCCGGAAGGGATTTTCGTGTATATGTTTGTGACCCATTTGTATGCCTGGTCCCCGGTAGGGTCGTTCTCATCGAAAATATAATCTATCGTAAGCAGTTCAAGCGGCTTGTCTTCAAACGCTTTTTTACAGGATGATACGGTAAAGACAACAGCCATAAAAACAAGACAGGTCCAGCTATAATTCTTTTTCATACAACAATGCATTGCCGGTTAAAATTTAATGTTGATACCGAAATTGAAAATCTTCATAATGGGATAAGCTCCTCCCCAGGCCTCGGGGTCGAGGTCTTTCCTGACATCATAAATTTCCGCCCAGGTAAGCAGGTTCAACCCATTGGCAAACAGTCGTACGGAAGGAAGGCCAATCCTGCGGGATAGTTTTTCAGGGAAAGTGTAGCCTATCTCTACGTTTTTGAGGCGTACAAAATCGTTATCCTTCAACCAAAAAGAGGAGGGCTGGGTATTATTGGTATTGTTGCCCAGCCATAGCCTCGGTTGTTTAGCCGTTTCGGCGGTAGCTGTTGTAAACCGGCCCAGGTTATATTCATAGGCATTATTCTGTCCGCTGTTTCCAAAGCCGTTCATGAAATCGCCGTTTAAGGTACTCTGACGATTGAGCGTACCCTGGATAAGTACCGAAAGATCAAGGCCTTTAAAGCTAAAGCCGGTATAGAGACCATAGTATATCGTGGGTTTTGCATTGCCAATCGGTCCCTGGTCGTCAACTGTGATCTGACCGTCGCCGTTGCGGTCCAGGTAACGTATATCGCCGGGCCTCAGCGATGATTTAGGTGAGGAAGGCATTACTGCGGTAGCGGGGTCATTGATTTCGTCATAGGATTTAAACAGGCCGGTTGCGGTATAGCCATATTGCAGTCCTACCGGCATCCCGGTCGTGACCTGATAATCGTAGTTTTTAGGTAGTTCTCCATTATAAACCACCTTCGACTGCACAACAGAAAAATTACCGGAAACAAAATAACTGAACGCTTTTATGCGCTGCTGCCATTTGACTGAAATATCTGCGCCCCAGTAGTTGAACCGCTGGTAATTCTGTGTTGGATAGCCTGCGCCAAAAATGGCAGTTGTGAAGGTGGGGGCGGCAACAAGATCGTAGAACTTGTTGAAGAAGTAATCTGCTGTTATTGTCAGTTTGTTGTTCCAGAGACCAAGATCAATTCCAGCGTTCAGTTTTTTCGCTTTTTCAGGGCTCAGGCCTGTATTGGCGATCGCATTTTCTCCGGAGCTTTTGTCGAGAGAAGAGCCGGAGCCGAACCAATAGCCGTTGGCGTTGAAATAGGTCTGTATATAGGAAAAGTAACCGGCATTTACCTGGCCGGTCAATCCATAGTTCGCTCTCAGTTTGAGAAGGCTGATGAAAGGCAGGTTGCGGCTGATGAACGCTTCCTTATGCAGGTTCCAGCCAATACCTCCGGCCCAGTATGTTGCCCAGCGTTTTGATGGCGCCAGCCAGTTGTAGCCTCCATAGCTGACCGCGCCTTCGGCCACGTATTTATCATCAAAACTATAGTTCAGTTTACCTGAATAAGCGGTGTAGTTTTCCGGCAGGTTCGTGGTGTTGAATGCCAGTTTGCTTTGCTGGTTGGCAACTGTCAATATGGAAAGAGCGTGCTTTTTAAAAGCCCGGTCATAAGCCAGTGCTCCTTCCAGGTACACGATGCGGGACCTTTCATTCAGACTGCCCCTGGTTGTTTGTTCTGTTGTTGATCCATACTTCGTATAGGCTCCATTCAGGTACTGGTATACTTCAAAGTTTTTATCCCGTATAGTTGAATAATAGGCTGTATTGTTATTGGAGGCTTTTGCTGTGAGAACAAGACCTTTTGTCAATACATCAAGTTTCTGCGTGACCTCCAGGTCAACCGCCATATCTCTTACATCCTGGAACTGATATCCCCTGGCGACGGCCTGTCCCCATATGTTGGCATTGCCCTGGTATTTGTCGCTGCCCCCGAAGGAGCCGTCGGGATTGAAAACAGGATAGGCGAGTTGGGGCGTGTTTAATAAAGATGAAAAAATATTTGACACGCCTCCGCCGGGTTGGTTGTAACGCTGAAAGCGGCCGAAGAGGTTCAGCTGCACAAAAGTCACCGGTGTTACATCAACGCCTACATTTGAACGCAGCGCGTACCTGTTCAACTGGGCGTTTGTATTGTACTTATTATCGTCGCTGGTCCTGATAATACCATTTTCCCGCACATTGTCCAGGTCAACGAAATACCTGAAGCCTTTTCCACTGCCCTGGAGGTTAAGATTATAACGGGATATGCCGGCTCTTTTCCGGAGAACGGTATTGTACCAGTCTACATCGGGATATGTATAAGGGTCTGTATGATGTTGATAGGCATCAATTTGGGCCTGTGTATATTGTGGCGGGATGGCGACGTTGCCTGCATCATTTTGCCTGGCTTCATTATACAGCGTGGCATATTGCCAGGCCGGCAATGGTTTGGGCATGGCGGTCGGCGTTTCAAAGCCCGATTGGGCGGTAAATGAAATGCGGGGTTTGCCGATATCTCCTTTTTTGGTTCTGATGGAGATGATACCGTACGAAGAGCGTTGTCCGAACATTACCGTCGATAGTGCGTCCTTTAATACGGTAATGGATTCAATTTGTTCCGGATCAATGGACTGGTATCCCCGTTCAACTCCGTCAATCAGTATTATTTGCGCTCTTGCCCCGCGGATGTTGAAGCCCATTCCATTGCCGTCCAGGCCCGGGCCACCACTGCTGAAATAGATATTTAAACCTGGTATGCGGCCAGGCAATGCCTGTAAAAACTGAGGACTTGGCGTGGTGACTAACTGGTTGGTATACACTGTTACGGCAGACTGGAGCAATCTGTTTTTGGCTTGTTCTCCATAGAGGACCGGAACGGTGGTGGTTTCTGTGACAGCCGCCGTTTTTGTATCAGCCTTCGTTGTATCGGCCAATTGCGCCCTGGCGGAAGAAAACAGCAACAGCATAGCCGGAAGGACCAGGCGGACCTTACAGCACACTTGCCTTCCTATACCAGAAGGTAGCAGCACACCTGCGGTTAGATTTCTTTTCATAGTGGAAGTTTATAAAGACAAGAAGTTCTCTGTCAGGGCCAAAACCGCTTTTAGCCCTGATCATTACAATTGGAATTTTTGATGGATTATCTGATCAGTTAATTCTTTTTCATAGTGGACGAAGTGATTGAACAGTTTTCTTTTCGCATAGAAGTTTTTCCGGTATCCTGTTTTGTTTGCGTCAGCAGGTTGCAAACGCATTATAGTTTTTCCATGCTTTGCATCTTGTAGGTTTTACCGCTTTGTGTTTGTAGTTCGTATATATAATAACCTTGCTTCGCTGTGCTTTTTACCGGGCTTCCGGCTGCTGTCACCGGAACGGCTGTACGAATTTTACAGGGTTCTCCGTTGGCGGACCTGATGGTGAAACTTGTCAACCGGCCGTTGCGCCAGTTAATGTCTGCCTCAAATCCTCCCCGGGCGCGCAATCCGCTCACGGAGCCATCAGGCCATGCGGCCGGAAGGGCTGGCAGGATATCAATTACATAAGCATATGTGCCATCCCGGGTGGTGTATGTTTCATGGCTCTGCAACAGCATTTCGGTGATGCCGCTGACGGCACCGAAATTGCCATCGATCTGAAAGGGAGGATGCGCGTCAAAGAGGTTGGGATAGGTACCGCCGGCATCGGCCATCACAGTTTTCAGCTGTGTGGTGGGTCGAAGCTGATAGGACAGCAGCCGGTGGGCATGATCGCCGTTGCGCAGCCTGGCCCAAAAATTCTCCTTCCAGGCGATGGACCACCCGGTGCCGTCATCGCCCCGCAGTTCGAGTGTACGTTTGGCAGCAGCGGCCAGTTCCGGTGTCTGGAAAACAGTTACCTGATGGCCGGGATGGAGCGGGAACAGATGCGACACGTGCCTGTGGTGCGGATCATCGGTGTTAAGGTCCCAGTCCTTGTTCCATTCTTCCAGCTGGCCTCCCTTGCCTGTTCTCAGAGGGCTTATGTTGTCCCTGGCTGCTATCAGTTTTTTTCTGAACGCTTCGTCGGTATGGAGTATACGGCAGGCCACGGCCACATTATCGAACAGGTCCCAGACGATTGCTTTTTCCATAGTGGCGCCTTCCGTAACACTGCCTTTTTGTTTGTCGTCTGTGATAAAATTATTTTCGGGAGATGTGGAAGGAGAGGTGACCAGGTGCCCTGCCGCATCTTTGATCATGGTGGCCAGATAGAATGCTGCGGCGCCTTTCAGTACCGGGTAAATTTTTTCCAGATAGCGGATATCCCTGCCGAAGGCATAGTGCTCCCACAGATGCTGGCATGCCCAGCCGCTGCCACCGGCAAACACGCCCCATGGCAGGGCGGCTCCGGGGCTTGTCCATCCCCAGCCGTTGGTCGTATAGCCATAGCACCAACCAGGGGTGTCGGGCCCGAAATACGCTTTGGCTGTTTTGCTGCCGGGAGCCACGAGGGCGGTGGTAAGCCGGATCATGGGTCCATGCAGTTCGCTCAGGTTCGTAGGCTCCGCCGGCCAGTAATTCATCTGGTAATTGATGTTGGACTTATAGTCACATTTCCAGGGCAGATCGAACCCGTCGCCCCACAGACCCTGTGAATTGGAAGGCAGCTGATTGGCGGGGCGACTGGAAGATATCAGCAGGTACCGGCCATATTGATAGAACAGCGCGGCAAATCCCGGATCTTTTTTTCCATCGCCGTAATTGCGAAGCCGCTCATCTGTCGGGAGCGAGTCTGCCGCGGCGCCCAGATCGATGCTGACCCTGTTGAACAATCTTTCATAATCGGCGGTATGAGTTGCTTTTAACCGGCTATATCCTTTACTGATGGCTTGTTGCAGCCGCAAGGTTGTTTTCCGGTGCGGATGCTCTCCTTTGAAGCCTTTGTCATAATCCAGAACGTAGGAAGTGCCGGCTGATACATAAAGGGTGAGTTCCCGGGCGTTCCTGACAGTGATGCTGTCGCTGCCGCCCTCGATAAGGCCGTCGGTAACAGCTGCCAGTTGTACTTCAAAATCAAGTGCAGGACCGGTATTGCCTGTCATGATCAGTTTATTGGGCGCTTCGAACCTGGTCTGCGACTTTTCTTTCCGGTGAAGGAAAATGCTGACTGCCATCGGCGTGTTGCCGTCGGCTTTGATGTGATGGACCAGCACACTGTCCGCAGCACTTGAAAATGTTTCCCGTGTATAGGTGGTCCCTGATTGATTGAAACTTACTCCCGAAATCGCCTGTTCTATGTCCAGCCACCGCCTGTATGAGCTGGTGGGCGCTGCAGATTCATAATGAAGAAAAATATCCCCCAGGGTCTGATAGGAAGAATAGTAGGGCGCCGGGGAGGTCATATACCGGGCGGTAAGCTCCTGCGCTTTTTTATATTGCTCTTGTCGTATAGCCGTCCGGATGGTATCCAGGAATTTATAGGCGTCTTTTCTGTCAGCGTCGGGTTGCGGACTGCCGGACCAGACAGTAATGTCGTTTAGCTGCAGGCGGTCATGGCCCGTACCGCCAAACACCATAGCGCCCAATGTGCCGTTACCCACCGGCAGTGCTTCGATCCATTCTTTTGCGGGATACCTGTACCAAAGTGAAAGCGGATGTTTTTGCCCCGAAATGCTCCGTGGGACCGTCAGTACCAAAAAAATGACAATAAGTATTTTAAATGTCAAATTGACTCTTAACATGAAAATTTGATTTTGGTGCTTATTACAGGTATAGTCCCCGAAAGCATATCTCTGCTATAAAAGCCTGGCTGGTTCATTGATCGTTTTCCAACAGCGGCGGGTTGATACGTTTGCTGTGCCCAGATCCTTCCTGTTGGCTTTCCCGACCAAAATACAGCGGAATGAATTAAAAATTGTCGTTTAGACAAAAATTACTATTATACACCCTGAATTATGAGACTGTCCCCCCTCGCTGCCCGTTTTTCCCGGAGTAAATTGTAACAAAGGACAGGGGGTGAATTCGTAATTCGGCCGATCAACCAAAGTAGAACAGTATTTTTCAATTTCACGGGATGAAAAAACTTGTAATGTGCTGCATGTTACTATTTGCTGCAGCGTTCCACGTATCCGGTTTCTCCGCCGGCGATAACCCTTATCATGTTATTTCATACCTGGGCATAGAGCAGGGGTTGTCAAATAATGCGGTCCGTTGTGTGTTCCAGGACCATAAAGGATTTATGTGGTTTGGTACCTATGACGGCCTGAACAGGTACGATGGCAATGTGTTTAAGGTGTTCCGCAACAGGTTCAATGACAGCAGTTCCCTGGTAAATAACTGGGTTTTTACGATCAATGAAGATTTACAATACAAATTATGGATCGGCACAAGACAGGGAATTAATATCTATGATCATGTTTCCGGGAAATTCAGCAGCGTACAGTACCAGGTGGCAGGTACCACCCGGTTGGAGCGGATAACTGCCGTGGTGCGGGACATTAAGAGAGATGCGAAAGGAAACATGTTGATCGGAACAGAGAACCTGGGCCTGTTGTTTTGTGCCGCAGGAACATATACCGCCGTCCAGGTGCCATTGTATGCTAACGGCCAGCGGCTGGCATTCTACGATGCAGGAGGTATTGAGATAACCGGCAATGGAGCGGTGTGGTGCTTTGTACAGGGCAGGGGACTATGCAGGGCAAACGGCAATATTACCGCCATTCAGATAGTGAACGCTGCTTTCCCGACGGCAGACTGTATGAAGGCTGACAGAGATCTGTTATGGATAGGCACGCCCAACGGATTATTGAAATACGCCGTGTCCTCCAATCAGTACCTGGAGTCATTTACAGAAGAAAACGGAAAACTGTCTTATAATAAGGTGTCAGGCCTGTATCTCGACAAAAGCGGAAGGCTTTGGGTGGCCACTAACGGTGGGGGCATAGACATCATCCGTACGGAAAACGGGGCCAGGGAAGAAAACATTCCGGCCGGCAATAGCAACTACACCCTGGCGAGTGGCTCCGTCAGCGCGGTTTACGAAGATACGGACGGCCGCAAATGGATCGGGACACTGAGGGGCGGGATCAATATCATAGATCCCAAGAAAGACAGGTTTCGGTCTGTGCTGCATGATCCGCTGAACAGCAACAGCCTTGTCAGTAATTTCATTTTTGCATTTTGTGAAGAAAACGATAGTACCATCTGGGTAGGAACAGATGGTGGCGGTCTAAGCCGGTGGCAAAGGAAAACCGGACAGTTTACCAATTTTAGTCACCGCCCGGGAGTGCCGGCATCTCTCAGCGATAACTTTGTAACGAACGTGCAATGCGATCATGAACAGAACATCTGGGTCTCCACGTTCTGGGGTGGTATCAACAGGTTCGACCGGAAAACAAATTCCTTCCGGCATTACAGGCTGGCTTACCCAAATAACCGGAACGAGAGTAAAACCGTGTACCTGCTTTATAAAGACAGCCACAATACCTTATGGGCCGGAACATTCGGCAGAGGCGCGTTGTACAGGGGAGCACTGTACCAGTATGACCGGCGGCAGGATACGTTTAAGCTCACAGACGACAAGCTGACAGATCTCTTCACCATGAAAGAAGACCGCTCCGGACAGCTGTGGGCAGGTGATCTTCGCAGTCTGATAAAAATTGACCCGCAGCATCATAACAATATCAGCTACATGCTCGGTAATCCGGTAAGGGCCATTCACGAAGACCGCAAAGGCCGTTTCTGGGTGGGCACGGAAGGCGGTGGGTTGCTGCTGTTTGACCGCGCACAGGGAACATTGCTAAAGCGCTATACGGCGGCAGAGGGATTGTGTAACAATGCCGTGCTGAATATCCTGGAAGACGAAACTGGCGATCTCTGGATCAGTACTTTTTACGGAATCTCCAGGTTTAACCCCGACCGGGAAATTTTTACCAATTTTTATCAGGGAGACGGGCTGTCCAGTAATCAATTCAGCTACAATGCAGCCCTGAGGCTTCAATCCGGAGAATTGATGTTCGGTGGGATCAAGGGAGTGGACCTGTTCCGGCCTTCCAATATCCTGGCATCCGGTGAAAAACTTAAAATGTTGTTCACGGATATTCATGTCAACAATATGCCCATCGGGAAAAAGGCGGGTTATATTGATGAACAACAGGGCGATAACATTCGTAAAATCAAAGTACCATTCCGCGAGGCCGTTTTTACCTTCGACTTCGCCGCGCTGGATTATTCCACCGCTGATAAAATATCCTATGCCTATTATATGGACGGCTGGGACAAAGACTGGAACCAGAGCGGCAACAGCAGAACAGCCACTTACACGCATCTCGCCGCCGGACATTACACGTTCCGGGTAAAAAGCACCAATGCGGAAGGACAATGGATAAACAACGAAATCAGCCTGGAGATAACCGTGTTGCCTCCCTGGTATGCCTCCTGGTGGGCCTTCTTTTTATACCTGCTGATAGTCATGGCCCTGGCGATAGTGTACATCACCTATAAAACAAAACAACGAAAGCTCAGGTACCAGGTGGCCATGGCCAATATGAATGCCGAAAAGGAAAGAGAACTCAATGAAAAGAAAATAGCTTTCTTTACCAACGTATCGCATGAATTTCGTACACCTCTCACGCTGATCATCAACCCGGTGAAAGACCTGATGCAGGAACAGGGCCCTGATGGAAAACATCAGCGGGAGTTTACTACAATATATCGCAATGCACGGCGCTTGCTGCGTTTGCTGGACCAGTTGCTGCTGTTCAGAAGGGCAGACAGTGACATCGATAAAATGAAACCGGCCCGCGTTAACCTCACTGAACTCTGCAGGGATGTGTTTCTGTCGTTTGAACAACAGGCACAGTCAGCCAGCCAGGCATATTCCTTTGACGATGGCGGGGGAGAATTGTGGATCATCGGAGACAGGGAGAAACTGGAAACAGCGCTTTTTAATCTGTTATCGAATGCTTTTAAATATACACCTGCCGGCGGCAGTGTGGCAATGAAGCTGCATCATGCCGACGATCAGGTGGAGATAACCATCGCCGATACAGGATATGGTATTCCGGCGGAGAGCAGCCGTCATGTATTTGAGAAATTCTATCGCTCGGAAGGGAGCGCATCTGCCGGAAAATCAGGATTCGGCATCGGGCTGTACCTGGTAAAAAAGTTTGTTGAACTGCACCATGGAACAGTGAGTTTTGAAAGTGAAGAAAGTAAGGGCACCCTCTTCACAGTTGTTTTACCTTGCTGCACAGATCAGCCGGACCATGAACAGGACAATGCCGCTCCTGCAGACAAAACCGGTTTCCTGGAAGCTATGGCGGAAGAGAAACTGGAAGTTGCTTCGCCGGAAGAGCCGGACGGAGAGGAAATCAGCACGCTGATCACATCTAAGCAGACGATGCTGATCGTAGATGATGATATACAGATACGACAGTATATTTCCGGCATGTTCCGGTCAACTTTTCATATTGAGGAAGCCGGCGATGGAAAGGAAGGACTGGAAAAAGCCATGACCACGCTGCCTGATGTGGTCATCAGTGATATCCGGATGGAAACCATGTCGGGGCTGGAGCTTTGTAAAGAAATCAAACAGAATACGCTGCTGAACCATATCCCGGTCATCCTGCTCACAGGCTCTTCTGCGGAAGAAGGAAAGCTGGCAAGCGCTGAAGTAGGCAGCGACTATTATATCACGAAACCGTTTGAAAGGGAACTGTTGGCAGCAACAGTACACAGCATACTGCAAACGAGAGACAACCTGCGTAACTATTTTCTGAATGAAGTGACCCTCCGTAAAAATGATTTAAGGGTTTCAGGCGAGTACAAACAGTTCGTGGAAAAATGCATGGCTATTGTGGAAGCCAATCTTGACAATGAAGATTTTACGATTAAGGTGCTGGCCAGGGAAATAGGGATGAGTTATTCTTCGGTATATAAAAAGATACGGCAGGTGTCGGGAGAATCGCTGCGGGGGTTTGTCCGCTTCATCCGCCTGAGAAAAGCGGCTGAACTGATGATCAACACAAGTCTCAATATTAATGAAATAGGTTTCCAGGTGGGCATCAATGATGTTAAATACTTCCGGGAGCAGTTCAACAAGCTGTTTGGGATGAACCCCTCCGAGTATATACGACGTTACCGGAAAGTGTTTGAAGATAAATATAAACTGGAAAAAATAGAGGCGCGTAAAAAAGGGGCGCACCGGAAGAAAGTCTGATATCGGTTACTGTGAATCCACCGGCAAAAGGGGCATATACTTTCCGGAATTCATGTTTCACCCCCCTTTTTATGCGAGTACTCCCCTTATAATTGGAGGCTGCGGGTATTTATTTTGTACCTCGGCGGCAGCCTTTGTTCAGGTGAAGGCCCGTTTGCCGCCGGAGCCGGGCTTCTCCCGGACAGTCCGAAATTATTGACCGATAAAATTTGGAAATGAGTAAAATGTTTTTTGGGTTAAAGTCGGGTATTATGCCGGCGCTCATGTGCCTGTTGCTGTGCGGACAGCTTTCAGCACAAAGGAGTTATTCCATCGTATCTCCCGGCCGCACGACGGTTTTAACAACAGGTGCTCCTGATGGGAAACCGGGCTATCAGCTATCTTTCAAAGGGAAAAAAATTACTGGCTGGTCAGCACTCGATATCGCTGTTGATGGTGTTTCACTGCGCAACGCTAAAATTACCCGCTATGATAAGCCGGTACTGCACCGGGAATCTTTTGCCAGTCCGCTGGGAGAGCAGGACTCCCTGCATAGTGTTTACCAGCAGGCGAGGTTATACCTTCAAACCACTGCCAGTCTTTCTGTGACCATTGATTTCCGCGTGATGGACAGCAGCGTGGCATTCCGTTACGCTGTCACTGCTACGGATGCTGCGCCACATGCACTCCGTGAGTTCACCACGTTCGCCTTTCCTGCTTCCCCGCTCATCTACCAATACAACCAGGAGTCCGTTTTCACGCCAACAAGCGTGGACACCTTCAGTGCTACAACGGACCTGCCGGTGACCATGGAATCGGATGGAATGTATTGCCAGGTAGGGGAAGCGGTGAACTTTAACTATACGAAAGCCGAATTGGCGCGTGGCGCAGATGGAAATACGCTGGCGGTAAAATTTCCGCAAGACACCGCCGTACTGTTTCAACGGCATCTTGAAACACCCTGGAGGACCGTGAGCGTGGCCGGTTCAGCCATCGCGCTTGCGCACTGCCGCAGCCTGGACCTGAAACTGGCGGGGGCGCCTGCGCCGGGAGACTGGTCATGGATCAGGCCCGGAAAACTTATCCGTGCCCAGCTAAATACACAGAGCGGCCTGGATTGCATCGATTTTGCCGTGAAGCATCATTTTCAGTATATCATGTTTGACGCGGGGTGGTATGGCGCAGAGTTCCGCTCTTCATCCGATCCCACGCAGGTAATCCCGGCAATTGATTTGCCGAAAGTGATTGCATATGGTAAGCAGCACAATATCGGTGTTATCCTGTACGTAAACTATATAGGGCTGAAAGCCAGGCTGGACGAAATTCTTCCGCTTTATAAGCAGTGGGGGGTGGCGGGTCTTAAATTCGGCTTTGTGGACGGGCTTACGCAATCAGGCCTTACCTGGCTGTTGCAGGCAGTGCAAAAGGTGCAGCAATACGGCTTTGTGCTGAACATCCACGATAATTATAAACCGACGGGCCTCAGCAGGACCTACCCCGTACTGTTGACACAGGAAGGCATCAGGGGCAATGAAAACAGTCCTGACGCATTGCATAACACTACGCTTCCCTTCACCCGTTACCTTGCAGGCGCCGCAGATTTTACCTATTGTTTTCCTAATCCGAAAAACAGCTTTTCAAAGCATATCAAAGTTTCAAAAGGGCAGCAGCTGGCGCTGAGCGTAGTTTATTACAGCCCGCTGCAGGCAATATTCTGGTATGGTCAGCCGAATGATTACACCAATGAGGAGGAGATAGAATTCTATAATTATGTGCCAACCACCTGGAGTGAATCGCATTACCTGGCGGGAGATATCGGCAAGGGCATAGCGGTGGCCAGAAGGAAGGCAGATACCTGGTATGTGGGCTGTGCTGCCGGTTTACAGGATTGGCAGTCCACGCTTGACCTGTCCTTTCTACGTCCCGGTATTTCCTACACGGTGACTGTTTATGAAGATGACGATCACCAATCCATCAGGAAGAGAACACTGCGGCTCACCAACGTTGATAAGCTGCCGGTAAAAATTGCTGCCAAAGGCGGACAGGCATTCATTTTCAGACCGGCAGGCCATGAGTAAGGCGTATATTTTATGGCTGTTGATGATGATTTTTTCCGGTGTGGCCATGCGTGTATTGGCGCAGGCGCCTGGATTTGCGCACCCCGGCCTGCTGCACAGCAATGCTGACCTGCAACGAATGAAGATAGCCGTTGCGGGGAAACGGTCACCCATATACGAAGGTTACACGGTTTTTGAGAAAAGTCCTTTTTCTCACGCTGATTATCAAATGAAAGGACCGCTGGCCTCAGTAGGAAGAAATCCTACGGTAGGCCAGGCTGATTACGACAGCGATGCCAATGCCGCCTATCAGAACGCGATCATGTGGGCCATCACAGGAGATAAGCGATATGCGCAAACAGCCATTCGCATTATTGATGCCTGGAGTAATACACTGCTGTCGGTAACCGGGAGGGATGCCGTGCTGATGGCGGGCCTTGGTCCCTTTAAAATGGTGAATGCTGCGGAGATCATCCGGTACAGCGATGCGGGATGGCCTGATGTGGCCGTAAAGCATGCGGAACAACATTTTCTCCGGGCGATCTATCCCGTTCTTGCGGAGTTTGCACCTTTTGCAAATGGTAACTGGGACGATGCAGCACTTAAAACAGTGATGGCCATCGGTATTTTCTGTAATGACCGGGAAATTTTTGAGAGCGCTGTTCGCTACTACGTAAATGGCTGGGGCAATGGCAGCCTTACCCATTATGTTATCAATGATACCGGCCAGGTGCAGGAAACAGGGCGGGACCAGGCGCATACGCAGCTCGGTATCGGCATGCTGGCAGAATGCTGTGAAATGGCCTGGCACCAGGGATTAAATCTCTATGCCTACGCCAACAACCGCCTGCTGAAAGGATTTGAATACACCGCGAAATATAACCTGGGCTATAACGATATCCCCTATACGCCAATGCTTGACCGTACCGGTAAATACCGCCATACACATCCTTCGGAAATAGCGCGTGGCAATCTGCGCGCGGTGTACGAGCAGGTATATAACCACTATGTGCACAGGGTAGGCCTTCCGGCGCCATTTACAAAAGCGGCCGCAGACAGGCTGCGGCCGGAAGGACCGGGGATGCCTGGTGCGGACCACCCGGGCTATGGCACCCTGTTTTATACAGTCAGCCCGGCCACTGACAGGGCGGATACCCTTCCTCTCTCCGTGGAAATACCTGCCGGCCTGGTTTTGACAGCAAAGCGTGATACAGGCATACTGACATGGGTAACACTTCGTGGTGTTTCGTCCTATCTCATCAAACGCGCGGAAAACAAAGAAGGTCCATATAGAAAAATCGGCGTTGCTGCCGGAAATTCTTTCCGTGACAGCAGTATGAAAAGAGGCGTTATATCTTACTATACAGTCACCGGGGTGCGGGATGGAAGAGAATCGGAAGCGTCTTTGCCGGTATCGCTGGCTGGTGGCGGACTGCCTGCAGGGTGGCGCAACAGCGATATTGGAAATACCGGGACGCCCGGCTATGCGCTGCACGATGGTGGCCTGATGCGGATAGAAGCTGGTGGCGTGTTCGCGGATACGTTGCCGGAGGCTGTAAATTACACTTACCGGGAACTGATGAGCAATACAGCGATGACGATCCAGGTATGCCCGCAACCCAGTTCCCAGTTTACGGCAGTTGGCCTGATGATCAGGTCTGATCTGCAACCGGGCAGTCCGTTCGTTGCACTGATGCTTTACCCGGCTAAAACAAAGGAAATAGAAGCTCCCCGATGGGCGATGCAGTTGATACAACGGGGAAATCAAGGAGCAACCGTATCTGTTTTAGCACAGCAACCATTGGAGCAGCCTGCGGTAACATACGGCCGTTTAACAGGGCCTTGCTGGTTGAAAGTGGCCCGGTCGGGCGATACCATAACTGGTTTCGGGTCTTACGACGGGATTAAATGGGAACCGCTGGGGACGGTCCGCTGGCCTGCCGGAAAAAGGGCGCTGACAGGCATAGCTGCCGCTTCAAATATTGCTGCTACCACTACCGTCCGGGTACGGTTACAGTAAAGAAAATCGGGAATGCTTCCTGCGAAGCATTCCCGATAACTGATGAAGTGTTTATCAATGAATGATCACCTTTTTGGTAACACTGAATGTTTTTGAATTAATCCTCACCAGGTAGAATCCTGCCTTCAGCCCTGAGTCGACCTCTATCTTTTTCCCGCCGTAAGCTTTCTTTTCGTAGAGTATTCTGCCCTGGTCATCGGAAATGTTTACGACCACATTGTCCGAAAGTTCCGGAAGCGTAATGGTAAACCTGCCTGCATTGGCGGGATTAGGATACACGCTGATGGCATCTTCGGTGATATTGGCCGTGGATGATACTTTGGCAGAACTGTTCACGGTGATAGTAAAGTTCTGTGTGCTTTGGCATCCTCCGCTATTGGTATAGGTAGCCACATAATTTCCTGCCTGGCTGGACTGGACGTTTGAAATGTATATTTCGCGTGTGCCTGCGCTGAAATTATTCGGTCCGCTCCAGCTCCATGATCCTCCCTGTACAGGCTGAGGGCCAAACTGCACTGTGCCGCCTGCGGATAAAGATGCATTGGCTGTCTGCTGCCAGGTGCCACCATTCACTTGTGTGTATGGTGTGATGGCAGTAGGCGTGCAGGCCGTGGAGGGATCTCCGTAAACAATACCTCTGCCTGCTGTGCTCATGTATACTCTTCCGAAGACATTCATATCGCCCTGCACAAATTGCCCGTTGCCCGGACCTCCATATTCATGCGCATCATCATTTACACGGACCCATGACGCGCCCTGGTCTGTTGAGCGATATACTCCTCTGACATTATTGATGGTGCCCCAAATGTAGATCGCCGGATAGTTTGTTCCGGGAGCAGCCACTCCAAAACCAACGGCCCCGCAGTTGCTGACGCCGCTGATGGTTGAAAACGATTGGGCTGAGTTGGTTGAACGGACCAGCCCTCCATTATTCAAGGCTATCCAGACATGCCCTTCCATGCCCGGCGCCAGCCGGATGATTTTGGAGCCGCCGCCCGCAACGGAACCGGCCTGAGAAAAGGAAGATCCGCCGTTGGTACTTACCATGACGGCTCCGTTTCCCGGGTTATATGCATAGAATTTATTGGAGTTGACAGGATCGCCTACCGGCCGTGCTTCATTAAAACTTAAACCACTTACCGCCGCCCAGGAAGCACCGTTATTGGTGGACCGGTAAGTAACAGACGACTCCTTCGGGGAATGCAAAACAGTATTGCCATTGGCAGATAGTGCCACCTGCCCGTGAGAGCCATTCATGCTGTTTTGGGTCCAGGTCACTCCCATATTATTGGAGTAATACATCGCATTGCCTACCCGGACGATTTTGTTTGTATTTTGAGCGGCTACTGCCAATCCGCTGGTGGTGCCCATTTGCGGATTGTGAATAGGGGCGTACTGGCTGAGATTAGTGGAGTGCCTGAACCCATCATAGTCACCAATAACAGATAAGGCAGGGCCATTGGGAATACTTTCCAGGCCGAGCGGCACTGTTTCCTCCAGTCCTTTTACGGCGAACCGCCAGGTACCGCTGCTGCTGATGTTATCGTTTCTGAAAATGCCATTGCCCGAAGTGACCCACACTCTTTCTGTGTTAAAAGGATCAAACTCTATTGAACCCGCCCAATGGATGGCATGCCCGCTCACCCAGGTGATACCGTCGGGGTCCAGGGAGAATCCGCGGTCCACCACGTCTACCCAACTTGCACCTCCGTTGGTGCTCAGGAACATTCTGTCGCCCCAGGCGCCGTTTTGGTTCATATAGGTGTTGATCGTGGAAGCCACGATCCTGTTAGGATTACCGGGATCAACGCTGATGCCACCGAACGCCTTGTTGAATCCGGAAGGTGTGATGTTTGTCCACGCGCCTGTGGAAATATTATACTTCCAGATCTGTCCGTTGTCCATAGGCTCCGGTAGCGACCAATGCCCGCTCGGTCCTGCACCGTTGCCATAAGTGAGATAAAGGTTTCCGTTACCGGACAGAACTGCCCGATGCGGCATAAAGCTGGTGGTAGCGCCGGAAACGGCAGCAAAAGACTGTCCGCCGTTGTCGCTTCGGTACAGGTTTGTACTGCCGCTGCGTGAAACGCCGACAATGATTCTTTGGGTGGCGCCGCCCGCGGCGCTGCTGCCGTCCAGGACCACAAAACTTATCCCGTTTTCATTGGGAGTGGTGGTTACGTCCAGTGAGCTTAGCCTGCTCCAGGTAGCACCGGCGTCGGTGCTTCTGAATAATCCGTTCCACCGGGTGCCGCAGTACAGGATGTTGCTGTTGTTGGGATCTACTACCAGCTTTTCACCTGCCTGCCGTCCCATGCCGTTGCCATGTGCCTTGAATTGTGAGGAGACATCGGTCTGAGTAAAAGTGTTGCCATAATCGTCAGACCGGAGAATGGCCGTTCTGCCGTTGTTGAAATAGGAAATGCCTACCAGCATGTAGACCCTGTTTGGTTTTTGCGGGTCTATCGCCAACGACTCTACGCCGAGGAAACCGACTTCATTGTCCGATACCCAGTCCAACAAGGGGACCCAGCTCGAAGTGGAGGCGTTCCAGCGGTAGGCGCCTCCTACGTCTGTACGGGCATACACCAGGTTTTGTTCGGTCTTACTGGGAATGATGGCGGAAACAAATCCGCCGCCGCCAATAGCTACGCTCTTCCAGGTGTAGCCGGCCGCGTTTTGCGCTTTTGCTTCATAGTGCTGTAATGCAATACATACGGACAGTAAACAGAAGAAGGCAGATGTCTTTTGCCTGAGCCGGGAAAGGGCTTTAAAGGACATACATTGTCTGAAAACAAAAAGCATTGTAAACTTTTGTTCAAATGGTGTGGGTAAATTGGTTTTCATAAAGGTTAAGTGGTTTAGGTAAATCCGGCCTGGTATCAACGGTCCATTGATCTTGCGCCGTATAATTACGCCTGTACCGGCGCCGCCTCATCGGCTGCTACAGCAGTATTCATATTTTGATGGTAGTGACAAGGCTCCTGAAGCCGGGACCAGCAGACGTTTTTTCATAACGGGAATTCTTTCTCTTGACAAGATGGTGGTAAAACTAATGAGATGTTCCTGAAAACAGGGTATTCAAATGTTGCAGATTACGACAGAAAATGTTGCAGATACTGGTTTTCAGAAGGTTTTGATGGTGCCGGTACAAAAAAGTTGCAGGGCATCCCTGCAACTTTTTTGTGGTTGTAATGCTTTCTCAGTAGCCAGGGTTTTGCACCATCTTCGGGTTCCGGTCTATTACATCCTGTGGCACCGGGTTCAGGTACATTTTCCGGGTGAACACATGCGGGTGGTTCAGCGGCACAATTTCGTACTTCCACACACCGGAGTTGTTATCAGGTACGGTATTGCTGATTTTCATCGCGTGTTTGTCGACGTTCATCACGGTATTAGCTGTTTTCCAGCGAATGATATCATAAAAACGTTTGTTTTCAAAGCAGAGCTCCACTCTTCTTTCCTGGTAGATGGCCGCCCGCATGTCCGCCTGTGACAGGCCCGGGGAAAGGTCGGGCAGGCCGGCTCTTTTACGGATTTGATTAATAGCGGCATATACGGAGGCGTCGGGGCCGGTGGCTTCGTTTTGTGCTTCTGCGTATCCCAGCAGCACTTCCGCATAGCGGTAGTAGATGAAGTTGGCGCCGCTTACTGCGCCGCCGCCGGGCCGTACCAGTGGGTTAAGCCGCTTTTTGAAGTAGTAGCCGGTATTTGTCACATCGTCTGTTCCAAAATCGATCTGGTTTTTGGAGGGATGTACTTTGTCTATGCGGGTGTATATAGTATCGCCTTTGTCCATCCAGGTCATTTTATAGGGGGCGCCATCGTAAACGATCCAGTCGTAAAAGCGTTTCTCCCGGCCAACGTACGGGTGTTGCGGATCATAGCCGGAAGCGGGATCGGTGATGGGTTTTCCGTTGGCCATAAAAAACTGGTCCACCAGCTCCTGGGTGGGGCAGTAGTTGCCCCAGGTGTAGTAGGCGCCATTGATCCATACGGGGCCGCCGTATTGTTCAAAAGACGATCCCATTGTGTTGGCCACTACCTGCCGGTCCCATACCACTTCTGAATGATATTCGTTGGCTTCGTACCAGATGGCGGAGGGATCAGGGAATAGGTCGTAGGCCTTGCCATTGCCATAGTCGTCGATGAACTGTTTAAAAGTGGCGGCGGCCTTAGCCCAGCGCTGGAGGTCATAGTTATTGTAGCCGGCTACTTTATAGGGGTCGTTGCCTGCGGCGGGTTGCGCGTCATTGAAGGCGGGGCTGGCGGCGTACAGCTCCACCCATCCTTTCAGTGCAAGCGCGGCGCCCAGGGTGGCCCTGCCGGCGTTTGCATCGCCCTTGTTGTATTTGGGCGGGAGGTGACCGTCTTTAACGACGGAATCCAGTTGCGACGTGATAAAATCCACTGTCTCCGCAAAGCTGCTCCTGGGCGTATAGATAGCGGCGCTGTCCATCGTCCGCCTTTCTGCGGGCGCCGTAATGATAGGCAGCCCGCCAATATGCATCCACAATTCACTGTAGAAAAAAGCGCGGATAAACCGGGCTTCGTCGAGCCGTTTGTTCAACCACTCCGGGGAGAAGTTTTGGGCGTTTTTACGCACAGCGGCAATGAACGTGTTGCATTTGCGGATATTGGTAAAGATGGCCGGCCAGTTGGTAAGGTCGCCGGAGCCGGTGATACCGCCCCATATCGTATAGTCGTTGGAGGAGGCTTCCACGATGCCCTGCTTCCAGTTATAGGAAGTATAGTAGAAGCCGGCATCGTTGTCGTCGGTAAAATTGTCCAGGTTTTCCGGCTGGTTCCAATAGTTGGGCAATGCGCTGTAGATATCGTTAAGGAAAAGGTCCGCATTGCCTTCGTTGCTCCACTGGATGTCGTCTGTGAGCTTGGTCTTATCTGTATTTTCCAGGAAATCCTTTTTGCACGACAGGACGCTGAGCAACAATAGTACTATGGGCAAAAGAATGATATATCGCTTCATAATCATTTTGTTTGACAGGATGAATCTAAAAAGTGGCATTGAGCCCAAATACAAATACCTTCTGGTTAGGATAGGCTGTTTCCAGGTCGGTGTAACCTACTTCCGGGTCCATGAATTTCATCTTGCTGATGGTGAGAAGGTTTTGTCCGGAGAAATAACAGCGGAGGCGCTGCATCTTCATCGCTTTGGAAATGCCGGCAGGAAGCGTATATCCGAGCACGGCTGTTTTTAAACGGAGATATCCTGTTTTCATCATCCAGAAATCAGAGTTCTGGGTGTTGTTGGCGTAGGGCGACTGGTTGGCGCGAGGGTATTTACCATCGGGTGTTTGAGGTGTCCAGTGGTTGTTATAATATTCATACGCGGAATTACTGTTGTTGTTGTTGAAGGGGACCGTCTGAAACCCCCGGATATTCAGGCTGGCCAGCGCAGATCCCTGGAAGAACAGGCTAAGGTCAAACCCTTTCCAGGAGGCGCTGGGCGTAAAACCGTAAGTGATGAAAGGATATACCGGATTACCGATCACTACTTCATCGTAGGAATCTATTTTACCGTCAGGCTTGCCATTGGGGCCGCTGATATCAGCATAGCGGATGTCGCCGGGATGAAGCACGCCAAACTGGGTAACGTTGTAGCCGTCTTCGGCGTTGATAATGCCATCATTGTTTTTATCATCTGCCGCGGTGAACAGTCCCAGCGCATGATAGCCGAACTGTGTGCCGGTAGGCCTGCCTGTTCTGCTGCGGTTGGGATTGTCGCGCGTAGCGGCGGTTTCAAACACCTGGACCATTTTATTTTTGGCGTAGCTGAAATTACCGTTCAGGTTTACCTGCAGGCCGTTGGAAAAGCGGCGGCTGGTGCCAACGGAAACTTCGATGCCCCGGTTTTCCATGATGCCTGCGTTTTCATCAGAGAGGTTCAGTCCATATTCCACGGGTACGGTCACGGCCGGAGGCAGCAGCATGCCTGTTCTTCGTTCGTGGAAATAATCAGCTTCTATGGTGAGCAGTCCATGCCAGAAGGTAGCGTCCAGGCCGATATCAGTTTTGGTGGATATCTCCCAGGTGATATTGGGATTAGGTTCCCGGGTGATGTTGGAGCCTTGTACCATACTGCCGTTGCCGAAAGCATAGGCGTTACCGTACAGGTTATAGCCGTTCAGGTACTGATATGCGGCACCGGCGAGATTACCTGATTTACCCCAGGAGGCCCTGAGTTTGAGGTAGCTCAGGGTAGAGCCAAGGCCTGCCATGAAGTTTTCTTCCGAGATGATCCACCCGGCGGAGAAGGCCGGAAAATAGCCCCAGCGTTTACCGGGAGCGAAGTAGTAATGCCCGTCGTACCGGCCGGCTGCTTCAAAAAGATATTTATGGTCGTAGACATAACCCAGGCGGTACACAAATCCAAGCTGACTGCCGGTGACCGTAGAGCCATTGTTGTCGAAATCATTTTTGTTGGAGCTGCCCATGCCCAGCTCGTCGATGTTTACCGCAAAATTATTCCGCCGTGCGGAGAAGCCGGTAGAATCGTTCCTGCGGGCTTCTGCCACCACAAGGCCGGTGATGTCGTGTTTCCCGAAGTTATTGTGATAGTTGAGATATCCCTGGTAGGTGAAGTACCGGTTTTTGGAATACTCCTGGTTTAGCCAGGTATATGGTGCGGCGCTTCCTTCGGAGGTGGATATCTGTTTCGTATAGCTGTAAGGGGTAGTGGCAGTATTCTGCGAGTAAAAATAAAACGGCGTATGCCATCCTTTAACCGTAAAGTCATTCGGGTCATAGCTGAAAGTTCCTTTAATGCTCAGCCCTTTGATGAACGGCAGTTGTTGTTCCACGGCAAGCGTGGTAAGGAGGGACGTTGCATCGCGGCGGGAGTATCCCGCATTGAGAATACCTACCGGCGAGTTGCCGGCAAATTCGCCCCAGAGGCCGTTGCTATAGTAAAGGTTGGTGATGGGGATCAGCTTGTAGGCACTGCGGAACAACTGCCCCGGCGTAGTGGCCGCGTCCACGCTGTTGGTCTGCTGAACGGCCCCTATCAGTGACAGTGATACAGTGGTGGTAGGAGTGGCGCTGACTTCCATGTTGACGTTATAATCATAACGCCTGTAGTTTATCGGGTCAAACATCCCGTCCTGTTTAAGGAAGCCGATGCCGGCATAGTACCGTACTACTTTGGTGCCGCCGCTTAACTGCAGGTTGTAGTTTTGAATGGGCGCATGCATCCGTACCAGGTCTTTGGTGTTGCTGATAGGATATTTGTCCGGGTCTTTGGCGTTCAGGTCTGCATATGAGTTGATGAAATCATCAGCAAAAGGTTGCTGTGTGCCGCCGGGGTTTTCATTCCGGTAGGCTTCATTGCGCAGGCGCATATAGTCCTGTGCGTTCAGCATTTTAGGGTAGTAGGTGGGCGTTTGCCAGCCGTAATAGGCGTTGAGTGACAATGACGGCATACCTGTCTGCCCGCGTTTAGTGGTGATCAGTATTACGCCGTTGGCGCCGCCTAACCCATATGGCGCTACTGCGGCGGCATCTTTTAACACGGTAACAGAAGCGATGGAGCTGGGAGAAATTTCGTTGATGTTGTTACGGATGATACCGTCCACTACGATCAGCGGCGAGTTGTTGCCGGTGGTGGCAATACCCCTGATATGTATATCGGGGTTGTCTCTTCCCGGCTGGCCTCCGTTGGGGCGCATGCTGATGCCGGAAACATTTCCGGCCAGTGAATTGGAGATATTGGTGACGGGTGCCTTGGCCAGTTCTTTTCCCTGCACTGCTGCCACAGAGGCGGTAGAGGAGGTTTTTTTCTGTGTGCCGTAGCCCACTACCACGACTTCGTTCAGGCCGCTGGCGCTTTCTTTCAGGATGACAGTGATCGGATCGGCGGTACTGATGATTTCTGTTTGTTCGTAGCCTACGTAACTGAATACCAATGTGACGCCGGTGCCGGCCTGTAGTTCAAAGTGGCCGGTTTCGTTGGTCATGGTACCGGTAGTGGTGCCTTTTACTTTTACGGACACGCCGATGAGTGGTTCACCGCGTTCGTTTTTAACGGTGCCGCTTATTTTGGCAGCGGCGGTCCCGGATGCTATCACGATAGCATCGTTGTCCATCACGGTGTAGTGCAGTGTGGTGCCGGCGAAAGTCTGGGAAAGCAGTTGTTCCACGGAGGCATTTTCCGCATGGATAGATACCGGAGGTTTTTCCGGCAGGATGTCGTCGTTGTAGATAAGCCGGTACCGGCTTTTTTGTTGAATGGTTTTCAGTACTGTTTTAATGCTGACTTTCTCCAGGGAGATGCTGATCTTTTCCTGGCTGGCAGAGGTGGCAGATACGGGTATGCTGGCGATGAACAGCAAAGACACAGCAAATATGGCCCGCAGCCCGCCATGGAGGCTTTTATTGAAAGCCCATAGGAACATTAGTTTCATAACATGGAATGTAAAGGGTGAAGGAAAGTAAAGCGGGTGAATGTGTAACGTTTTTTAGGTCATAAAAAATTATTTTTTGAAGATGAAAAATGGATTAATTACTGATATGCACCGCTTTCCCGTCAATCCGGTAGTGAAAGGGGCGTGACAGCTGAAGCATTTTCAGCGCTTCGTCTGCCGATTCTGTATCGATGATGCCGGAAAACCGCAGCTGTTGCAGGCCGGGCGAGTCAAAATAAAAAGTGATGCCGTACCACCGGTTCATTTTATCGGCCAGTTCAGCAAATGTGTTGTTGTCGAATGTCAGTTTATGGTTTAACCAGGATATTTCTGCGGGCAGGCCGCTGCTGTCTTTTTCCAGGTGTTTGGGCTGGAGAACGGCAGGCTGGCGGGATACCGGTACTGTCAGTTTTTCATCAGGGCGCAGTACTACGGTTTTATCCTGGAACGATACGGCAATTTTACCGCGTACCAATGTGGCAGATACAGCGCTGTCGCTGCTATAGGCTTTTACGTTAAAGGCGGTGCCGAGCACACGGATGTTGACTTTGCCGGCGTGGATAATAAAAGGAATGCCCTCGCTTTGGGCAATATCAAAGAAGGCTTCTCCGGTGAGGGTGATTTCGCGGTGTTGTTTGCCGAAGCCGTTTTTTTCATAGTGAAGTTGTGTGTTGCTGTTGAGCCATACGATGGAGCCATCGGGAAGCGGCACCCTGGATTTGCCGCCGGGAGAGGAACTGATTTGTTGTAATGCGGGGCCGGGTGGACGTAAAAAATGCCAGGCGGCCCAGGTGGCTGTCAACACCGCTGCCGCTGCGGCCGTGGCCAGCAGTCTGCGTACAGGACGATGCCGGCGGGGCTGTTGCAGTTGTGGTGCTACTGCGCCCCAGATGCGTTTGTAGCTGTCATGGCGGTCTGCCACTTCCTGTATAGGTGTTTGCCAGACAGCCGCGGAAACATCCCGGAAAGCAGTTCCCTCCGGATGGTCGTCCACCAGCGCGTCCAGCTCTGACAGTTCAGAAGGGGAGATGTCGCCGCTCAGTTGTTTGCCGAGTAATGTCCATATGCGATCGTTGTCCATAACCGAATGAAAATGATGGAATGATGAGTGTCTGGTGTTATAAGACACCATAAAACAGGAAATGCCCCCAAAGGGTACCGGAATTTTTTTTAGGGCAGGACTACTGATGATTGATGGTGGGAGGAGACACAAGAAGAAATGCTCTCACACTCGCGAGTTTTTTAAGGGCGATGCCCACCTGGTTTTCCACTGTTTTTATGGAGATGTTGAGCAGATCGGCCACCTCCCTGTATTTAAGGCCGTCTTCTTTTACCAGTTTAAAAATGAGGCGGCACTGCGGCGGCAGCGCATTGATGGCCAGGTTAATGTGTTGCATCATTTCATTGCTGATGAGCTGGGCTTCCGGGTTTATCTCATATTCCGGCAAACTGGCCTCGTCGAGATGCCAGGTTTTGTGATGGGCATATTTGCGGAGATGGTTGAGCGCGATATTACGGGTGGCCGCATAGAGGTACCATTTCAAATTAGTGATCTCACGGAGATCTTTCCTATGCCGCCATACGGCAATAAATACATCGGCTACTATTTCCTCGGCCATTTCCCTGTGGCGGGCTATGGCCAGGGCCACCTGCAGCAATGGCGCACAGTAGCAATCGTATAATTCTTTAAATGCCTTTGTATCACCGTTGTATATTCTGTTTTGCAATTCGGGGATATCGTCGCGCATGAAAATAAGAATAGCAGATTATGCAAAAATCCAATGGCGTAAATATAAATTGTCTTTCTGACAAATATACTATTTATCTGCACGTGTGCGCCGCCCGCCGATACTGCTTATCTTGAACATTAATTCTGCATGCAGGTTAGACAAATACAAGTTTTGATATTATCTTTATCTGTAATGGTTTAATGTCCCGTAATTGTTTTAACCTTTGGCCCGTTTCAAAACTGTTTGCACCAATAAAAATATTATCATGTTGTTGACTGAGTACTGTTGGCGTTTGGTCACACTGAAATAACTGTCTGTAGCGTTTTTCCCGGTAAACTTTTAAAATAACACTTATCTATGAAATCAATTTTTCGTCTATGCAGGAAAATTACGATCTGCCTGTTGCTTGTTACCATGGCCCACATTGCCTATGTCAAAGGGGCCGTCCCTGTAGATACAGGCTGGGTGACGATGGGGCCTACCCAGACAGCAGTCAGCCCCTATGACCAGTATTACTACAAGTTGGTGCAGGTGAATGGCAGTACAGCTCGTTATGGGACTACTATTGAGCTGGCAGTAAATGCTGATGAGAATTATTTTGACCAGCAGGCGACTTACCAGGTCCGGGTAGATAAGTATGAGGGAACGGCAAACAGGTTTGATGGCCTGGAGGTCCGCTGTATATCAGGAAATCCGGCTGCCGCCACTTTTTATGTTTTTAATGATGCATTGTGGCTGAGGTCTAACTACAAGTGGGGGCTTATCAGTTACCGCACGGTTGCGCAGTTTCACGGATCGCCTCTTGTGGCTGCCCCTTTTGCTCAAACCACTACTGCGCCGGTCGGGTTCCTGGCCACAACCGGTACCTATGGTTTAAAATGTGATTTTGACAATAATAAATTCTATCAGCTTCCTTACCAGGACACAAAAGGCAACCTGGCTGTTGCCGGTAATATAGGCGCAGGAGTGGTACCCAACTATGCGCTCCATACTGTATCGCCTGGTAATACCAACAGGGCGGCAGCCTATCTCTGGGGCGAAAATTATGGCACCGCCATCGGAACCCTTAACGCCACGGCCGCCAATTATGCATTTGCTGTCCTGAATAATGCGAACCCTGATGGTTCCAGCGCACCCGGCGGTGGCAAGCCCCTGTTGTTTGTAAGGGGAGACGGCAATGTCGGAATTGGCACCTCGGTGCCTCAGGCTAAACTGGCTGTAAAAGGGGACGTCTTTGCCTTAAAGATAAAAGTCACCCAAACCGGATGGGCGGATTTCGTATTTCATCCGGACTATAAACTGCCGGCATTACAGGACGTAGAGCAATTCGTTAAGGAGCACAGGCATTTGCCCGAGATCCCATCGCAAAAGGACGTCGAAAGAGATGGACTGGACATTGGAGAGATCAATAAGAAGTTGTTGCAGAAAGTAGAAGAACTGACGCTGTATCTGATTGAAATGAAAAAAGAGAACGATGACCTGAAAAAGAGGATGGAAGCGGTGGAAAAAAAACAGGAAAGATAAATTGCGATACGGCCATTCAGATGTTGGCATATCACTATCATTAAACAGCGGGCCGCCTCATCATAGTGAGGCGGCTTTTTCTTCCTGAACAGAACACAACAGTCACCTCCCGACATCAGAAATAAAATCTACTGTCCGGGGAAATTCTTTATCTTGGTTCCTATACAAATTCCACTATGTACAGCTTCCATTTTCAAAGGATTATTTTATTGCTGCTGTTACTGGTTAAAACAGTGCTTGTTTTTTCCCAGACAACAAGGCCCCCCGACAAAGTATTTGCGCCCGCTACGCCGGAAGACGAAGGGTTTTCCTCCAAAGGCCTCAGTGATATATTTACTTATGTAAAAGAAAATAACATCAATACTCACAGCCTTTTAATTGTACGTAATAAGAAGATCATATTTGACGCGTCTTTTTATCCTTTTCGGCCGGGCTTACGACATGACATCGCTTCCTGCACCAAATCGGTAACATCCCTGCTGATTGGCATCGCTATCGACAAAGGTTATATAAAGAATGAAGACCAGCTGGTGGCCTCCTTCTTCCCGGAAATCAAACCCACAGGGAAAGGCTTTGAGACATTGTCCATCAAAGACCTGCTCACTATGAAATCGGGGTTTGCGTGTGGATTTTCCAATGAAGACAGCCTGTTTCATGCATTATTCCCTTCAAACAACTGGGCTAAGTTCATTTTTGAAATTCCTTTTGAGGCACCTCCCGGTCAGCAGTTCTCTTATTGCAGCTGTAATTATTACCTGCTGGGTGAAATTATTTACCGCGCCACTAAACTGTCTCCTGAAGACTTTGCTAAAAAGTATCTCTTTCATGATTTAGGTATAACGTCTGTTTATTGGTCTAAAAATAATCATGGTATTAATTACGGTTGGGGTGATCTGGCCCTGCAACCACGCGATCTCGCTAAAATCGGCCAGCTGTTGTTAGATGGTGGCCAGTGGGACCATCGGTCCGTTATCTCCGCAGAATGGGTAAGAAAAGCCAAATCAATGTATACGGTATTTCCAAACGGAAACGGCTACGGTTACGGCTTTTGGATTGACAAGGGCGGTAGCTGGAATATGGAAGGCAGGGGCAGGCAAAGGGTGCATATCGATTCCATACACCAGGCTATTGTTGTCGAAACAGGAGGAGGACTGACTGAAGATCAGAAAGAGCGGATAGGCAGTATGATTGGTAAATCACTGCTTTCTGATAAAAAAATAAAAAGTAATCCGGTAGCTTATAACAATCTGAAAAGGATGACGCTTCAGGCGGCAAAGCCGGTAACCGGTCCTCCGGGCCGCATTCCCATTACTGCCGGTAGCGAAAAGCTGTTTAACAGGACGCTCGTTTTCCCGGAAAATAGTTTAGCTATTGAGAATGCCAAAATTATCCGGAAAGAAGGGCGTTTGTCCCTTTTGTTAAAACAGGCCGGCCAACAAACGGTCATCTATCCGTTAGGATTTGGCAATGCCTATCAGTTCTATCAGGATGCCGGTTCGGGGCATCTGTATGCGCTAAGAGCGTATTGGAAGAGCGTCGATGAATTTGAAATCGAATTTAACTGGTTATCAAAGATTAATAAATTCCTGATCGATTTTAAAATAATGGACAACAGGCCTGAAGTGTCGATTAAAGAAGGCACACATGGTATCAATGAAACGTTCCCGGTGTCAATAAAAGATTAAAAATGGCTCTTATTTTTTAAACAACAAACTGATAATAATTTTTCCACGTTCGTTGATCAACTCCTTAAAGCCTTTGTCAGAGACCTGGAACAGCTTTTTGTAGAGAGGGGCCATGATTAAGGGATAGGACAACAATGAAAATAAGTTCATCAGAAAATGGGCCGGCTGCATTTTCTCAATGTTGCCTTTCTTCATTTCAATAGCGGCTTCGTCCAGGTAGTGTTTGACAGGGCCGGCTTGGATGTCGGAGATAAGCTGCTTGCCTAATGTGTTGATCTCTGTAACCAGGAATGTTTCCTGGTAGGGAAAGGCGATCATGTCCCGCAGGAACACAGCAATGATATTTTCTGTCTTGGCTTTAAACGGTTGGTCAGCCGTCATGCACTCGTTGAGCCGCTGGCTGAGGTCCTGCATGGCATCCTGGAATATGGCGGCAATCAGCAGGTCCCTGGAGCGGAAGTAATAATGTAGCGCAGTTCTGTTGACGCCGGCGGCATCTGCTATCTCCTGCGTGGTGGCATGGAGTTTCCCTTCTGCAAAAAGCAACCGTTTGGCCGTGTCTTTGATAAGCTGTTCCGTTCCTGTATTTTTTAAAGGCATATGTTTTTTAAATTAAACTGATACGATAGTCAATGCCGATTTCATTGATAAAATAGTCGTCATGCGAAATCACCAACAGCGTGCCCCTGAAGTTTTTTACTGCCAATGTCAGCACTTCCAGGCTCAGTATGTCGAGGTTGTTGGTCGGTTCGTCCAGGATCAGTACATCCGGCGCCTGATGATTGACCAACAGACAACTCAGTGATAGCTTCATTCGTTCACCACCGCTTAATGCTGCGCATTTTTTGTCAAAAGCCGCTGGATTGAACTGCGCGTAAACTAATAATTCTTTTAATTCATCTTCTTCCAGCCTGCGGTTATTATACTCCAGTAGCTGATCGTAAACGCTTAGTTTCGGATCGAGCATGGAGTAGTTTTGATCAAGATAAAAGAAAGAGAAGGCTGAACTGTTATAGCTGCCTTCGACAGGTTGCAGTTCCCTGGTAATAATTTTCAACAGGGTGGTCTTACCGCTCCCGTTCTCGCCTTCGATCTGTACCCGTTCGCCGGATTTGATCTGAAAGCTAAGATTATTCCACAACAACCGGTCGCCGTACTTAAAGTTAACGGCCGCCATATCGATCACTGGCTCTCCCGGATTGATTTCCGGCGACCTGATGTCGATTTTAAGCGTTTCGTACTCCTGGATTTGGGCTTTGGTCTCTTCTATGCCCAGCAACAGGTTGCTTATCTTTTCTTCATGGGCATTTAGCATTCTCGCGGTGCTGCGCTCCGCTTTGTTCTTTAAGCCGCCGGCAATAATGCGGGGTATGGAGTTGCTCAATCCTGCCGATCGGCCTTTGAGCTCCAGTTGCGCCCTTTGGCCGGCCATGTCGGTGGCTTTTTTTCCGTATTCTTTCAGTGCTTTGGACTGTTCGTTCAGCCGCGCACGCAGGGCGCTTACTTTTTCCTGTTTTTTCTGCTGGTAAAAATCAAAATTTCCGCCAAATACTTCTATGCCTTTTTCGCTGAGTTCCAGGGTTTTGTTCATGAGGTTCAACAGTGTCCTGTCGTGGCTCACGATCAGCATGGTAGCTTTGCTCTGTAGCACCATGGCGTAGAGCTTTGCCCTGGTTTTGACGTCCAGATGGTTGGAGGGCTCGTCCAGCAGAACGAGATGGGGGCTGTTCATATCCATGGCTGCCAGGAAAAGGCGGGTCTTCTGGCCGCCGCTCAGGCTTCCCAGTAACCGGTTTTCATGGATATTGCCGAGGTCCCATTTTTCAAGGGCCCGTGCCACTTTATTTTCGATGTCCCAGTCGTCCTCCAGCGCTGTAAAGTGCCGGGTGTCCGTGTCTCCCTGTAAGATAGCGTGCAGGGCGTCCAGTTTTTTGTCCGCCCCTAATGCCTTGGCAACGGTCCAGGTGTCAAATTCTCCCAGGTGTTGTGGTACGTACCAGGGCGTTTCCGAATGGATAATTTCGCCCGATGTTACGTCCAGTTTGCCCGAAACGATGCGCAGCAGGGTTGATTTGCCGGCGCCGTTTATTCCCACCAGTGCTGCCTTTTCTCCATCGTTTAAAATAAGGTCCAGGTCGTGGAACAGTTCCTCATTATCCGGGTGAACATATTGCAATGATCTTATAATTAAGCCCACGGTATTTTTTATTTTAAATAATAATACTTCCTGCCAGGACAAAGATGGCATTAAATATTCATTTTTGTTAGACAAAAATGTTAAAATAAAAAACAAAGCCGCTACTTTTCAGACAATATTCTGTAATCGTAGTCTACGGCAAAATGGGTGGACGGGTGTTTTACCTTCTTTCTGAAGGCAGAGGGGGTGATCGACTTATATTTCAGGAACTGTTTATTAAAATTGGCGAGGGTATTGAAGCCGCTTTCGAAGCATATTTCAATCACGCTGCTGTTGGTATCTTTCAATAGTTTACAGGCATAACCTATTCTCATTTCGTTGAGATAATCGACATAGGTCTTTTTAGTGCTTCTCCGGAAGTATTTACAGAAGGCGGCCACGCTCATATTGACCACTGCTGATACTTCCCGGAGACTGATTTTATTCCGGAAGTTCCGGTTGGTATATTGAAGGATTAAATCAATCTCCGCTTGTTTGATGCGGTAGTTGGCATCCGGTGTTTGTGAAGAGAGGGTGATGTAATCCCCTGACTCTGCCATCATGTTCAGGCACTGAAAGAGGCTGATGATGCGGCCAAAACGCTGCTGGTTTTCCAGTCCCTGGATAATGTCCGCCATTTTCTCCCTGTAGCTTTCCGGTATCTTTAAGCCCTGTGCTGCTGCCAGCAGGAGGTTTTTCATATACACTCCTTCCGGTAAATTAAGCAGCTCGTTTCCCCAAAGGCTGTCGAGGAACTGAACGACCACTGCACTGGTGATCATGTCTCCGGACTTCTGAAAGGTATGGGGCAGGTTGGAGCCAAGGAAAAAGATGTCTCCCGGTTTGAAATCCCCGATATAGTCACCCACAAAAGCGGTCCCTCCGCCTTCCAGGATCAGAATAAGCTCATATTCATGGTGTTGATGCCAGGGCACCTCAAAGTGCGGAGTACGGTAGGTCCTCGCTACAAAGGATGTGTTCTCTGATAAAGTAAGTTTCTCTATGAGCGGCTTCATGGCAAAACAGATTTTCGGCGGTTGCTAAGATATGAATTCTCAGCAAGTTGAGGCCATTTGCCCCGGGGTGAGTTCATAATCGCGTGTAAAATAGTTTAGGTTTTTAAGATAATAGGAGTGGTGGCGGGAAATGCCGCGTCTTACCTTTATTGCGTCGGGTTTCTGCCGGATAAATATAATTAACAGGTATGTATTTTATTGGTTACGATATTGGTTCCTCTTCTATAAAAGCTGCTTTACTGGACGCAGACAGTGGCAGATGCGTGGCATCTGCTATCAGTCCGTCCCGGGAAATGCCCATGCAGGTTCCCAACAAAGGATGGGCAGAGCAGGACCCGGAGCGCTGGTGGCAGGAAGTTGTCACAGCTACAGGCCTGTTAAGGCAGCAGGTGCAGATAGACCCTTCCACTATCGGCGGTATCGGCATCGCCTATCAGATGCATGGCCTGGTATGTGTAGACAAGCACCAGGAGGTGTTGCGCCCGGCTATTATCTGGTGCGACAGCCGTGCGGTGCATGTTGGTAACAAGGCGTTCAATGCGCTGGGAAAGGAATATTGCCTGGACCATCTGCTGAATTCCCCCGGAAACTTCACCGCTTCTAAATTGCGCTGGGTAGCTGAAAATGAACCGGATATCTATGGACGTATTGACAAGATTTTGTTGCCCGGGGATTTTATTGCCATGAAGCTGACAGGGGAGGCGCGTACCACTGTTTCCGGTCTTTCGGAAGGCGTCTTCTGGGATTTCAAGGCCAATGCGGTCAGCAGCAAATTATTGGATTACTATAATATTGATGAAAGCCTGTTACCTGCCATAGTGCCCACTTTCGGCCAGCAGGGAATGCTTACTGCCGCAGCTGCGGAAACATTACAGCTGCGTCCCGGCATCCCGGTCACTTACCGGGCGGGTGATCAGCCTAATAATGCCTTGTCGCTCAACGTGCTGCGGCCGGGAGAAGCGGCAACTACCGCCGGCACGTCCGGCGTAGTGTATGCGGTGCATGACCAGCATGCGTCTGACCAGCAAAGCCGTGTCAACACGTTCGTGCATGTCAGCAACAGCCCGGAACAGCCGCGTAACGGCGTACTGATGTGCCTTAACGGTACCGGTATCGCCAACAGCTGGCTGAAAAATATGCTGGGCGATATCGACTATACCGCCATGAACAGTGAAGCTGCGTTATGCGCTCCCGGCGCAGACGGACTGATGGTATTTCCTTTTGGCAACGGTGCGGAAAGGATACTGGGCAACAGGCATACAGGTGCTTCCATCAGGTACCTCGATTTTAACCGGCATGGCCGCAGGCATATGCTGCGGGCAGTGCAGGAGGGAATCGTGTTTGGTCTCAACTATGGCATGGACATCATGTCCGGCATGGGACTCAAAATTAACAAGGTAAGGGCCGGCAATGCCAATATGTTTCTCAGCCCGCTCTTCCGAGAAATATTCGCGGACACTGCGGATGCTGTCATTGAATTATACAATACCGATGGCGCACAGGGCGCGGCGCGCGGCGCCGCTATCGGGGCTGGATATGTGAATATGGAAGAGGCATTCCGCGGAATGGAGCGCCTGATGGTGATTGAACCGGAGCCGGTCCGCCAGGCGCAGTACCGGGATGCCTACAGCAAATGGCTCACGGAGTTACGTTCGAAACTATAGTACGCATATATAGACAATATTTTCATTTTAAAATTCCACTTTTATGAGCATTACATTAGGAGACCACGAGTATTTTAAAGGCATAGGGAAGATCAGCTACGAAGGCCCGCAGTCTGATAATCCCCTTGCCTACAAGTGGTATGACGAGAACCGGATCATTGCAGGTAAATCCATGAAAGAGCTTTTCCGCTTTGCTGTCAGCTACTGGCACACCTTCTGTGGCACCGGCGGCGATCCTTTCGGCCCAGGCACCAAAAGCTTTCCCTGGCTTGCCTCCACGGATGCGGAACAAAGCGCTAAAGACAAGATGGACGCGGCGTTTGAGTTCATCACCAAACTGGGGTTGCCTTACTACTGTTTCCATGACGTGGACCTGATAGACGAAGGAACGGACCTGGCCACGTATGAAAAACGGATGCAGCTGATCGTGGACTATGCGCGTCAGAAGCAGGCCGCCAGCGGCGTTAAACTGCTGTGGGGCACGGCCAATGTGTTCAGCCACCCCAGATATATGAACGGGGCGGCCACCAATCCTGATTTCACCGTGGTGACCTATGCAGGCACGCAGGTGAAAAATTCACTGGACGCCACCCTGGCGCTGGGAGGGGAGAATTACGTCTTCTGGGGAGGCCGTGAAGGCTACATGACCCTGCTGAACACAGATATGAAGCGGGAACAGGAACACCTGGCGCGTTTCCTGGGCATGGCCCGCGATTATGCGAGGAAGCAGGGCTTTAAAGGCACGTTCTTTATTGAGCCCAAACCCTGTGAGCCTACCAAACACCAGTACGATTTCGACAGCGCCACGGTAATTGGTTTCCTGCACCGCTACGGACTGGAAAAAGACTTTAAGCTAAACATTGAGGTAAACCACGCCACCCTGGCAGGACATACTTTCCAGCATGAACTGCAGGTAGCTGCCGATGCCGGTATGCTGGGCAGCATCGATGCTAACCGCGGAGATGCGCAGAATGGCTGGGACACTGACCAGTTCCCCACCAACCTGAATGAGCTGGTGGAAAGTATGCTCATCATCCTGGAAGCGGGCGGGTTCTCCGGCGGCGGTGTGAATTTCGACGCCAAAACCCGGCGCAACTCCACCGACCTGGAAGATATATTCCATGCGCATATCGGCGGCATTGATACTTTTGCGCGGGCTGCCGTGATCGCGGAAAAAGTATTGACACAAACGCCGTACAAAAAATTCCGTCAGGAACGCTACAGCTCCTTCGATACTGGAAAAGGCCGGGAGTTTGAAGAAGGGAAGTTGTCACTGGAAGACCTCCGCCAACTGGCCATAGCAGGCAATGCGCCTGCGCTGATCAGCGGAAAACAGGAATGGCTGGAGAACCTGATTAATAACAGTATCGCTTAAGTGCAATAAACACACACTTCATAATATAGGTCAATTAGTGAAACACAGCAGTTCTCTGCTGTGTTTTTCTTTTGTGCAGGTCATTGCGGAATATTATCCGCTGCCAGCAGCCGGACTCTCTTTTTATAGTTTCCGGGATTTTCCCCTGTCTGTTTTTTGAAGAAACGGTTGAAATACGCGTCGTTCTCAAATCCGAGGCTGTAAGCCAGGTCTTTGATCGCGATGTCCCGGCTCATCATGATCCGTTGTGCCTTTTCCAGTTTCTGCGCGTTGATATATTTCCCGGGTGTACAGCCCATATCTTTTTTGAACAGCCGGATAAAATGGTCTTTGGTGAGGAAGCTGTTCTCTGCCAGCATGTCCACGCTGATGGGTTTGTGCAGGTGGGTGCGGATGTAATGCAACGATTGCAGTATACGTTTGTCGATATGCAGGTTTTTATCGGTGGCATGTACCAGGAACCTGGATATGATCTGCCTGATGATGCCCTGCGCTTCCATTTCATAACCGAGGGGAGCCGCATGCTGGCGGGCAATGTTGCGGGCCAGTGTAGGAAGGTTGTCATAAGACCAGGGATCGAAATGTGGCAGCTTTCGCTCAGGATGCACACGGGCAAGGCGTTTGATCAGCTGGATGGTCAACGCGTCGGCTTTCATCTCCACCGGCACGTCCAGCAGATCGAAGAGGCTGCTGTGGTGGCCCTGCTCCTCATAAATGTGGAGGTAATACAAAGACAAATGTCCTTCGCACCTGTACCCGTGAGTGGTATAGGCCGGAGTGAGATACAGGTGGTTTTTTTTCAGGTCATATGTTTTGTCCTCGCGGATAAGCCTGGCAGTGCCGCTTTCCACAAAATGTACCCTGATGAAAGGACTGCTTACTTTCTGCCAGTTCCAGTCGGCGTTATGTATGGCGTGGCCGATGTTCAGCAATATAAAATTGGGCTGTGTTTGTTCTCTGCTCATATCCGATAAACCTGAAAGTTCAAAATATCGATAAAGTACAATTTTTTATCGATATAAGTAAAGTCCCGGAATAATAGGATAGGTATTTTTGGGAGAAGTATAAACGCTGTTTTCCGGTAAGGGACTGACCTGTAGGTCTTGGTCTGATGTCTTTAGTCATCTATGCCGACAACTACCGTCCCGGAACAATGTCGCTTTTTAAACAGAGGTCCATGCGGATAATTTCTTGTATTAAGCCGGGGATGTTGGAATACCGTGAGGTTCCGGAGCCGGTATGTTTACCCGGTTATTCCATCATAAAAATCCGGCGTATCGGTGTGTGCGGCACCGATATCCATGCTTTTGGCGGCACGCAGCCCTATTTCAGCTATCCCCGTGTGCTGGGGCATGAGCTGGCTGCCGAGTTTGTGGAGGGCGATGCGCCACGGTTGCGCAAAGGTGATATCGTCACTGTTATTCCTTACCAGCATTGCGGTAAATGTATTGCCTGCCGCAGCGGCCACACGAATTGTTGCCAGCATATGCAGGTGATAGGTGTGCATTGCGATGGCGGCATGGCGGAACGCCTCATGGTGCCTTCGCACCTGCTGCTGCCGGCCGCGGGACTGGAGTCCGACCGCCTTGCGCTGGTGGAGCCTTTTGCCATTGCTGCGCATGGTGTGCGCCGTGCGGCCATATCGCATGGTGAAAACGTACTGGTGGTAGGAGCGGGGCCTATCGGCCTGGCCACCATGGAAATGGCCGCCATCGCCGGGGCCAATGTGCTGGCCATCGACGTAAGCGCCTACCGGCTCTCCTGGGCAAAAAAAATCACCGGCGTAAAAGCTGCCTTCCATGCAACGGAAGAATACCTGGCAGAGCAGCTGAAAGAGGCCACACAGGGCGATATGCCCACGGTGGTGATTGATGCGACCGGTAACCTGAACGCTATCAACAACGCGTTCCGCTATATGTCGCACGCCGGAAGATATGTGCTGATAGGACTGCAGAAAGGCGACATCACTTTCAGTCACCCCGAGTTCCATAAACGGGAAGGTACGCTGATGAGCAGCCGTAATGCAACAAAGCAGGATTTTGACTGGGTGCTGGAAAATATCCGTATCGGAAAAATCACACCGGAAAAATACATCACCCACCACAGTCACTTTAATGATATAGTGGAAGAATTTCCTTCGCTGATTAGCGACGGAAATATTGTAAAGGCTGTTATCAGCCTCGATTAAAAGATAATTCATGCGCTCACCACTGCTAATAAACGGGCGGCAGTTACCGGAACTGGTTTTCGGTACCAGCGGCCTGGGGAATCTTTTTGTCAGTATCAGCCGACAGGAGAAAATCAATATTGTAAACGAATGCATTCGCCATTCCCGGGACGTCACGGTATTTGACTCCGCTGGCAAATACGGCGCAGGACTGGCTTTGGAGATGCTGGGCGTTGCGTTGAAAGAGACAGCGGCAGACCTGTCTGCGGTAATCATCAGTAACAAACTGGGATGGTACCGCACTGAACTGAAAACACCGGAGCCCACCTTCGAACCGGGCGTGTGGAAAGACCTGCAACATGATGCGGTGCAACGCATCAGTTACAACGGCATCATCGAATGTTTTGAACAGGGCAACGAGTTATTGGGAGGTATTATACCGCAAATGGTTTCGGTGCATGATCCGGATGAATACCTCGCCAAAGCAAAAGACGACCGGCATCGTGTACGGCTATACGATGATATCCTGCAGGCTTACCAGGCGCTTTTCGACCTGAAGGAAAAAGGACTGGTGGCCGCGGTGGGAGTGGGTGCCAAAGACTGGCGCGTGCTGCAACAAATAGCGCAGGACATCCTGCTGGACTGGATGATGGTGGCCAACAGCCTGACGGTGTTCACGCATCCGCCGGAGCTGATATCCTTTATAGCAGAACAGGACAGCAAAGGCGTGCATGTTATCAATTCAGCGGTGTATCATTCCGGGTTTCTGCTCGGCAGTGATTACTTCGATTACCGGAAGCTGGACAGCAGTGACCCGGAAGATGCGTCCTACTTTGAATGGCGCGATTGTTTTAACCGGATATGTGCAGAACATCAAATTACGCCGGCGGAGGCCTGTCTGAATTTTGGCCTGCATGTACCGGGGGTAAGGAGCGTGGCGGTCAATACAACGAAGGCTGCCCGGGTCAGTGAAAATTTCAAGATGACAGACAAAATTATCCCGCCTGCGTTCTGGCAACAAATGCAGGCCGCCGGATTAACGATATAATGAAGACATGGAAACGGGCGCAGCAAGGTCATAAAAACAGGTGTTTGTAACAAATCAGCCCTCTGATTGAAACAATAGGGTACCATCAATACGGACACAGCATCCTATTTTTACAACACTTAATCCACGTATATGAAATTTCAACTGTTACAGGGCCGCAACGGCCTGCGAAAACTTATTGCTCTATTGAAAGCATTTACTGTCCCTTTGCCTGTACCGGATATTCTATTTATCCCGTTCCTGTTTTCTAAAGATATCGCCGGATGGTGTTTCGTTCCTGGTGAAGATGCGGTTCACCGGGAACAACCGACACGCCGCCGGCGATGCTCATTTAATGACCCTCACATGCTGCACAATCAGTAATACCCCTTTATGTATTCAACACTATGCAATCGGATTTCCATCCGATTGCTTTGGGGCCCCTGCAGGTGAATAACAGGAATTTTCGCCATCAAAAAGAAAACATTATGTACTCAACCAAAATAAATCGCTTTCGGGCAATGCTGTCTGCATGGCTGCTATGGGGCATACTCTTCAGCTTCCATGGCTTCGCCCAAACTTCCAGAATAAACGGGATTGTCACTAATCCGAAAAACGCGACCCCAGTGCCGGGTGCGTCTGTCACTGTGAAAAATACCAGCCGTCATGCTGTCACCGATGCTGCCGGAAGGTTTGTCATCGAAGCGTCGGCCGGCAATATATTGGTCGTCTCCATGATGGGCTTCCAAAAGAAAGAAATAACGCTCACCAACGCTGCCACCGTCAAAGTGGAACTGGCAGAAAATATTTCCCAGCTGGAAGATGTGGTGGTGATCGGATATGGTAAAACAAAACGCAAGGATGTTACCGGGGCCATCTCCTCTATTACGGGAGATGAGATCCGGAAAACGCAGCCGGTCACTTTCGACCAGGCTTTGCAGGGAAAGGTGCCAGGACTGGTGGCACAACAAATCTCCGGTCAGCCTGGTGGTGCTGTATCTGTGCAGATCCGCGGTATTTCTTCGTTCGGGGCCTCCGCGCCTATGTACGTCATCGATGGGGTGATCATCGGTGGCACGGCCTCACCGGGCGCCGGCACCAACCCGCTCGCCGGTATCAATCCTTCCGAAATTGAATCCATCGATGTCCTGAAAGACGCCTCGGCCACTGCCATCTACGGCTCTCAGGCCACCAATGGCGTGATCGTCATCACCACCAGGAGAGGGCTGATCGCTCCGCCTACTATCATGTATGATATGTACACCGGCTTTCAACAGCTGCCTAAAAGGCTGCCGCTGATGGACCTGCGGGAATATGCCACTTTCATCAACGAGCGCAACAAAGGCCTGGGATGGGGATTTGATACCCGTGAGGAGTTCGCCAACCCGCAATACCTTGGCAAAGGTACCGACTGGCAGAAGGAGCTTTTCAGAAACGCTCCCATGTACAACCATTCGCTGACGGTGAACGGCGGCGATGCCAGAACACAATATCTCTTGTCCGGCTCCTATTTTAAACAGGAAGGTATTGCCCTCGGGTCCGACTTTAAACGACTGTCGGTAAGACTGAACCTCGACAATAAAACGACCGACTGGCTGAAAATCGGCACCAGCCTGCAATTGATCAATATCAAGGAAAAGGTGAACTCCACCAGCTCCAATGTGATCAATACGGCGTTGAGCCAAACGCCGGACATCGCCGTGAAAAATACAGACGGCAGCTGGGGAGGCGCCTATAATCCCAACGGCTGGGTCAACAGTACCGTGAATCCCTATGCCATCGCGCTGATCAATAAAGACGAGGTAAACAGGAACCAGGTCTTCGGGAACCTGTACGCGGAGATCTCTTTTCTGAAAGACTTTGTGCTCAGGAACGAAGCCACCATGAACTTCTCCATGGCCACGGAAGACCGCTTCAATCCGACCTATGTCTTTGGACTGGTAAAAAATACGAATAACAGTGGCGCCTATATCTACAATCAGAACCAGTTCACTACGGTCAGGAATTTTCTTACCTATTCACACCTGTTTGAAAAGAAATACAATGTGAATTTGTTACTGGGCCATGAGGCGCAGTTAAGTACCAACGAAGCGACCAGCGCTACCCGCTCCAATTTTCCCTCTAATAACGTACAGGTCATCAGCAGCGGCGATCCTACCACGGCGGCCAACACCGGCATTAAAGGGCAGAACGCGCAGGAGTCCTACTTCGGCCGGCTCAATGTGGGGGTCAATGACAAATACCTGTTCACCGCCAACGTCCGTGCTGACGGCTCTTCCAAGTTCGCGCCGGAGAACCGTTGGGTAACTACCTGGTCCGGCGCGTTTGCATGGAAACTGAAAAACGAGGCGTTTTTGCAGTCTGCCAAACAGGTCAACGACCTGAAACTGAGACTGGGATATGGCCTGACCAACAACCAGAACATCAGGGACTATGCCTACACTTCCACGCTGACCACCGTGGCAACGGGCCTCACCGGCGTGGCGCAGCTTACTGTCAACGTAGGCAATCCTTATGTACAGTGGGAGAAAACCAAGTACACGAACATAGGGCTGGATGGAACATTGTTTAACTGGCGGCTGAATTTCGCGGTTGATTTTTACAACCGCAGAACAGACGGACTGGTGATGCAGATCCCATTGCCGCTGTATTCCGGAACAGCCATCGGCTGGGCGCCCGGCTCCCTGGACGCTCCCTTTGTTAACGTCGGAACAGTCAATAACAAAGGTTTCGATTTCAGGATCAGCTCCACCAACATCCAGCGTAAAAACTTCACCTGGAAAACGGACGTCACGGTGTCGCGCAATATCAATGAGGTGATCAAACTGAATACCGACGGTGCATCGCTGGACAGGCCATACAGCAAAACGGTGGTAGGCCGCTCCATTGGAGAGTTCTACGGGTACGTCATTGATGGCGGTGTATTTGCCAGCCCGAAAGATTTTGAAACCCATGCATTGCCGGTGAAGAACGGCGTGCGCCTGCCGGTGGGCGCGGCCGGCGGCAGCATCTGGTACGGCGATTTGAAGTTCAAAGATATTAATGGCGATGGCATCATCAATGAGTATGACCAGACCTTTCTGGGGTCGCCCATTCCCAAATATCAGATCGGACTCAATAACACCTTCTCCTATAAAAATTTCGATCTCAATATTTTCTTCAATGCCAACATCGGCAGCAAGGTGTTTAACCAGCTACGGATAAACGGTGACTACCCAGGCACCAGCTTCGGTTATCTCCGTTCGCTCATGGACTATGCGCAGCTGGGACTGATTGATCCGGCCGGTTCTTCAACGGATATTAAGAACGTGTATGTTAAAAATCCGGACACGAGGACCGTTGGTCTCAGAAATGACAACACCAACGATAACAACCGCAACTCCGACAAGTTTGTGGAAAGCGGCACGTTCCTGCGGTGCAAGAACATCTCGCTGGGTTATGCTGTGCCGGAGAAGCTGCTCAGTAAAATCCGTGTTCACTACCTGCGGCTCTATGTCAATGTTTCCAATGCGTTTATCATAACCAATTACTCTGGTATGGACCCTGAAATCGGCTCCTGGGACCCGTTGAGCGCTGGTATTGACAATGGGTTTTACCCTCAGCCAAGGGTATTTACCATAGGCGCCAATGTGAAGCTGACCAAATAATGTAATTCACTTTAACAGGAGATTATCATGAAGTCTATCATAAAAATATTGTTCTGCCAGATAATGGTGACAGTGCTGGCAGGATGTTCAAAAAGTTTTCTGGACCGTCCGCCATTGTCACAGATCAGCGCGGACAATTTCTACCAGTCCACGAACGACCTGCGGCTGGCCACGGCCGCGTTGTATGCCGGTTCACCCTGGGGCGACTGGAACTACACCTGTTACCTGCCGGTAGGCGATGTGCTGAGCGGCAACCTGGCCGTTGGTTACTGGGGAGATGCGGTGCAGCTGAATACGTTTTCCGTTACCGGGTTGAACGGCATAATGGTGTCCAACTGGAAGGCAATGTATAACATCATTGCGCACTGCAATATTACCATCAATGCTATCAAACAGAAGGCGCCGGACAGTATTGCAGCTGTCAACAAAAATGCGGCGATCGCAGAGGCCCGCTTCATACGCGGTTTCGCGTACTACAACCTGGCGGTGCATTGGGGCGCGGTGCCGGTGATCGAAGACAACAGTAAACTGGTCATCTCTCCGTTGGTCAACCGCATCAAGACGGAGGACGTATTCCGCTTTGTGATCAACGACCTGACCTTTGCGGCGCAAAACCTGCCATCAGCCGATGTGGCGGGACGGCTCACCACCTGGTCGGCGCAGGGCATGTTAGGCAAGGTATACCTGACGGCGGCAGGCCTTAACCACTCAGGTAACCGCGACCAGGCGCTGCTGGACAGTGCGAAAAAATATGCGGGCAATGTGTGTAAAAACAGTGGTTTATCACTGTTGCGCAACTACGCGGACCTTTTTAAAACGCAGTTCAATGACAACCCCGAATCTTTGTTCGCCCTGCAATGGGCGCCCGGCGGCGCATGGCTGGAAGGGAATATGCTGCAGATCTATTCTCCGGGAGGAGCAGAGATATCGGCCAACGGACAGCCGGGATGGTTTAGTATCCGTCCTACGGTAGACCTGTTTAAAAGTTATGTCACGCAGGATTCCGTGAGGCGTAAGGCCACCTTCATGCTGAAAGGGGATTATTATGCAGAGTTGAATGCAGCCGGTGGCGGTTATCATTTTACCGGTGACTGCGGGCTGAAGAAGCATATCATCGGGACCAACAAGGACAACAATGCTCCCACGATGACACTGTCGTCTTCTACGGAACATAACGCCTTACTAAGGCTGGCAGACGTGTACCTCATCTATGCAGAGGCCGTGCTGGGCAACAATGCGTCCACCAGCGATGCGGATGCGCTCCTGTATTTTAATAAAGTACGCGAAAGGGCGGGCGTGAGCCCTGCTCCCTCCATAGATGCCGACAGCGTGCTGATAGAACGCAGGATTGAACTGGCGGCAGAAGGGCAGTACTGGACGGACCTGGTGCGTTTGTCGTATTACAATCCCACAAAAGCCATCAGCAAATTGAACGGCGAGGCGCGCGTGACTTTCACCTACACCGACAATGTGGTGACGCCTGCCAGTCCTTATGGAGTGATCACTCCGGCTACAATTCACAGCTTTTCGTTCCCGGTACCTTCTTCCGAAGTGACTGCCAATCCGAAACTGCTGGAGCCTCCGGTATCCTATTACTAAGCATTAAAACGTATTCCAGTGAATAAATTCATCTCACATACATGCAGCAGGTTACTGTTATGGTTGCTCCCGGGAATAACGGCGATGGTGCAAACCGGCTGTAAAAAAGACAGGGACGGAAGCGGACCTGTTATCACACACGTTAGAAATTATGCGGCTTCGCCGGATGATACCTTGTTAACCGCAGCACTGCCCGGCCAATGGGTGGTGCTGTCCGGCCGCGGCCTGCAGGATGCCCTGCAGGTAACGTTCAACGGGGTGCCTGCCAGCATCAAGAGCGTGATGTTTTCCGATACCAGCGCCGTGATGCAGATACCGGCGGTGATACCTTTCCCGGATGTGACGGCAGACAATTTGAACGTTATCCGTTGCATCACGCCGCATGGCACGGCCACTTTCTCCTTCAACATCGTAGCGCCGCCGCCGGCCATCACCAGTATCTCCAATGAAAACGCCCTCGCCGGCGATTCTGTGTACCTGTATGGCACCAATTTCTTTTTTACACAACACGTAACGTTTGCCGGGACAGAGATCAAAGACTTCACTGCGGCCAGTGACGGAACGTCCATCGGTTTTGTGCTGCCGCAGCTGGCCCATAGCGGTAAAGCAGCAGTGGTGACAAAGTCCGGCGCAGATTCCACAAAATACAATGTCAATGACCTGACCACCGGCATGCTCTGCAACTTCGATGATATCAACCCGTTCAGCTGGGGCACTAACCTGGAAAGTACGGGAACTGACTTTCCGGGCAACAGAGGCACCTACGCCGTGCTGAAGAACGGCGTGCTCACCGGCGGCGATGGCGTCTGGTGGGGCAACCAGCGCAGTATTAATACCAACGAAGTTCAGTGGGTGCCTAAGGACAGCTTACAGGCCTCGCCGGACACGTATGCCTTTAAATTTGAAATCAACGTGCCCACCGCCTGGAATGGCACCACCATCTATGTGATCCGGGATTCCCGGGATTTCATGGCGCGTTATGAGCCGTGGCTGACCGCTACCGGCACTACTGCCAGCTATGTGACCAAAGGCTGGCGCACAGTGACCATTCCATTCAGCAGTTTCCGGTCCAATGACGGCAAAGGCACCAGTGCTACCGATCTGACGGCGCTGTTGACCAACACCGGCGCCGGCCCGGTAAATATCCAAACGGCCAATTTCTCCGCTGGTCCTACGGCCACCGGGCTGTATGCGGCCATCGACAATATCAGGGTCGTCAAAATAAAATGATCGTTTAATTATAAAATCTGGTAAATGAAGCAATGCATTTTGTTGTGGCTATTGGTGGTACTCACGGTGTCACAGGCTTTCTCCCAACAGGACCATCCCTTTTTTCCTGCTAAGCGCCTGATCACGACAGGTATTTATTATTATCCCGAACACTGGGACCCGAATCTCTGGGAACGGGATATCAAAAGAATTTCGGAGATGGGTTTTGAATTTGTACACCTCGCGGAATTCGCATGGAGCAGAATGGAACCGGAAGAGGGGAAGTTTGACTTCGTTTGGTTGGATAAAGTGATGGGCCTTTGTGCAAAGTATCACCTGAAAGTGGTGATGTGTACGCCTTCAGCCACACCGCCGGCATGGCTTCGTTACCAGTACCCTGAAACGTTCCAGATGAACAGCCGCTATATCCGCGGTGAACATGGCACCCGCGGCCTGGGCTCTGTGGTGAGCCCGGTGTACCATCGCCTGGTGGAAACCATCGTCACCCAAATGGCGCAACGTTACGGCAACAATGAAAACGTGATCGGCTGGCAGCTGGACAATGAACCTGATGCAAAACCCGATTTCAGTCCCGCTTCGCAGGATGCTTTCCGGCAATGGCTGAAAAATAAATACCATTCCATCGATACGCTGAATGCCGTGTGGGGTACTGCTTTCTGGAGCCAGTGGTACAACAGTTTTGACCAGGTCATTATTCCCAATGTGGACCTGGTGGGCTGGTGGGGCAGTAACCCGCATGCCGTGCTCGATTTTAAACGTTATATGGCAGATGCGCAGGCGGAATACCTCGATTTCCAGGCGCGCACGTTACGCAACAATATTTCGCAACAGCAGTTTGTTACTACCAACTATACCGCCGTATCGCCTGGCGCAGATCCGCGGCGTACGAAGCTGCTGGACTTCGCCACGTATACAGCTTATCCCAACGGTGGTACGTACAATATCGGGAAGCAGGGCTTCCGGTTGGGCAACAGCAATGTGATCCTTTTTGCTGCGGAGTACTATAAATCTGTGGGCGGTGTTACCGGCGCCATGGAAATACAACCCGGAACGGTTAACTGGGGCAACTTCACGCCGCAGCCGTTGCCCGGTACGGTGCGTATGTGGCTGTACCACATTTTTGCTGCCGGCGGAAAGCTCGCCTGTTCCTATCGTTTCCGCCAGATCAACTATGGCGCGGAACAATATCATTCCGGAATTATGGAAACAGACGGTGTGACGCCATCACCTGGTGGCCACGACTATATGCAGTTCATGAAGGAGATGGATATCCTGCGGAAGGAAGCCGATATCAAAGCGGCGTTGCCGGAGAAACTGGCGAAGCGGTCCACTGCCGTGCTCTGGAACCTGGAAAACTACTGGTCTTTCGATCAACAGCGCCAAACCAGGCAATGGGACACCTGGAATTACCCGGTCAAATTTTTACAGATAGCGAAATCCTTCGGCGCACAGGCAGATGTGGTGCCGGAAACAGCTGATTTATCTAAATACAAGGTGGTGATCGTACCGGCCTATGAACTGGTAGACAGTGGCCTGATCAAAAAATGGCAGGCCTATGCGGCCAATGGCGGGCAGCTGATCATTACCTGCCGTACAGCGACTAAAACCCGCGCAGGCAATCTCTGGGAAGCCGGTTGGGCCGCGCCGCTGTCGGGCCTGATAGGCGCCCGCATCAGTTCCTTCGATATGCTGCCCGACCAGTATTACGGGGACATACAAACGAAGTCCGGTCATTACAACTGGAACAACTGGGGCGACCTGCTTCAGCCGGATAAAAACACGGAGGCGCTGGCTGTCTATAACGATCAGTTTTACAAAGGCGCAGCCGCTGTGGTAAAACGCAGACTGGGCAAAGGCACTGTTACCTACATCGGGGTAGACACCGACGATGCAAAGCTGGGAAAAGACGTGCTGCGGGATATTTATACCGCTGCCGGAGCCACCACAGAGGATTACCCGCCCGGGGTATTTGTTTATTGGAGAGATGGTTTTTATGTAGCGGTGAACTATTCTTCTGATGATTATAACATGAATACGGGCGCATCTGCCAAAATACTGATCGGCGAAAAAAACATAAAGCCAGGCGGGGTGCTTGTCTGGAAAGAATAAACTGTTGAACAAAAATAAAGACATGAAGAAACACTGGTATGTGATGATGGCAGCGTTTCTGCTGATTGCGGAAACGGCTACTGCACAAAAGGACCATAATCAGGATCGAGCAATAAATGTTGACCTCAGAAAAACAGCCGGACCGCTGCCCGCCATGCTCAATGCATGTGTGGGCGCAGGCCGCGCTGCGGAAGGGCTTCGTGCCGACTGGCAGCAGCAACTGGCTTATGTCAGGAAAGAATGCGGTTTCCGCTATATCCGGATGCATGGCCTGTTGGGCGATGAAATGGCCGTTTACACCCAGGACGAAAAAGGTAATCCGCAATACAACTATATGTACATAGACGTGCTGTTTGATTTTCTGCACAGCATCGGTATGAAACCTTTTGTGGAGCTGGGCTTTATGCCTTCCGCGCTGGCCAGCGGGCCTAAGACCATTTTCTGGTGGCGCGGCAATGTAACGCCGCCACGCGACTATGACAAATGGGAGAAGCTGATTCAAAACCTGGTGGCGCATTTTACAGAGCGGTATGGAGCAGAGGAAGTGAAGTGCTGGTACTTTGAAGTGTGGAATGAACCTAACCTGGATGGTTTCTGGGCGGGCAGCCAGGCGGATTATTTTAAACTGTACACACATGCCGCAAGAGGCATAAAAAATGTGAACCCCGCTTATCGTGTAGGCGGTCCCGGTACGGCAGGAGCAGCCTGGGAGCCTGAGATGATCGACTATTGTTATCAACATAAAGTGCCGCTGGATTTTATCAGCACACATGCCTACGGCGTAAAACAGGGATACCTTGATGAATTTGGCCGTTCCGGTACGGTGCTCGATAAAAATCCCGCAAGCGTCAGTGGCGATGTATTGCAATCGCGCGCGGAAATTGCTGCGTCGAAAATGCCGGGACTGGAACTGCATTATACGGAATGGAGCGCTTCCTATACGCCGGCAGATCCTATCCATGACAGTTACCATGAAGCGGCGTATGTGCTGCAAAAACTGAAGCAGGTGGGCAATGCCGCCAACTCCATGTCCTATTGGGTGTTCACGGATATTTTCGAAGAACCCGGACCACGGTTTACGCCCTTCCATGGCGGTTTTGGAATGCTTACCATTCAGGGTATCAACAAACCGGTGTTTTATGCCTACCAGTTTTTGCACCGGCTGGGCAGCACGGAACTGGTCAACAAAGATACTTCATCCTGGGTATGCCGCGACAGTTCCGGCAACGTACAGGCGTTGGTGTGGGACTTTACCAATACCCATCCGGGTGACTCCGTGCATAACCAGCGATACTATATCCGTGACCTTCCTTCAAAAGCAAAAGGAAAACTACAGCTGAATATTGCCGGCATGGCAGCCGGGCAATATGCGGTAGAACTGTATAAAGTGGGATACAACAGCAACGACGCTTATACCTCCTACCTGTCGATGGGCAGCCCTGCGCAGCTCAACAGGCAGCAGGTGGAGCTGATAAAGCAGCAGAATAACGGCGCGCCGGTATCGCGCGCCATTATATCGGTGAAGGAAAATGAGGCATTTACAAAAACAATTGACATCCGTGAAAACGATGTCTTTCTAATCAATATCCTCAAACTATAACCGTTTTATTATGCCACGTTCAAATGTTAAACACTACATTAAAAGTTGCATGCGCATAGCGATGCAACTGCTGCTACTTCTTTTTGCGGGCCTGCAACTATCGGCCCAATTGCCCACGGCACAGTCTATTGCCAGTAAAATGAAAATGGGCTGGAACCTGGGGAACACGCTGGAAGCCATTTGCGGGGAAAACGCATGGGGCGGCGCTGTCACACAAGCCACTATCGACGCCGTGAAAGCGTCCGGATTTAATACCGTCCGGCTGCCCGTTTCCTGGGACTGCCACAGCACCAACGGTGTGATAGATCCGGCCTGGATGGCCCGCGTAAAAGAGGTGGTGGACTACTGCATGCGCGACAGCCTGTATGTCATCGTCAACATCCATTGGGACAACGGCTGGCTGGAAAATAACGTCACCCCGGCGGCACAGCAACAGGTAAATGCCAAACAGCAGAACTATTGGACGCAGATCGCCAACACTTTTAAAAACTATAATGAACATCTGTTGTTTGCCAGTGCCAATGAGCCGGCTGTCAACGATGCCACAGGCATGTCTGTATTGTTGTCTTACCATCAGACATTTGTCAACGCCGTACGGGCCACCGGCGGCAACAACAGTTCCCGTACGCTGATCGTCCAGGGGCCCAGTACCAACATCGACAAGACGAACACGCTGATGAACACCCTGCCTACTGACCCCATCGCCAACCGGCTGATGATGGAGATACACTACTACGATCCTTCCCAGTTTGCGATCATCACACAGGATGAATCCTGGGGCAAAATGTTCTACTACTGGGGCGCCAACTACCATTCCTCTACAGACACCTACCGGAACGCCACCTGGGGAGAGGAGAGTTATATGGACTCGGAGCTGAGCCTCATGAAAACGAAATTCATTGATAAAGGGATACCCGTGATCATCGGGGAGTTCGCCGCCGTGAAAAGAACGCTCGGCCCACCGTCCGACCAGTTGCTGCACGAGGCTTCCCGGCAGCATTTCTACGATTACCTCGTACGTTCCGCAAGGGCCAAGGGGCTTATACCTATTTACTGGGACATCAACAAACAGTTGTACGACCGGGCCACTGGGGTGATACTGGACCAGGAAACCATTTCCACGCTCATGCAGGCCGCCGGCAATACCCCCGGTTACGTGAGGCTGGCAAACCGCGCTACCGGCCTGCTGGCAGACGGCATCTACAGAAACACCAACGGCGCCAACGCAGGGCAATGGGCCAACAGCGGCAGCGATGCGCAGCAGTGGACCGTAGAGGCGGCCGATGGCTACGTACGCCTGAAAAACCGCGCTACCGGCCTGTACCTCGATGGCATGGGCAGAACGGCTGACGGATCTGTGGCAGGGCAGTGGGCCTTCAGCAGCAGCTACAACCAGCAGTGGAAGCTGGAATCGACAGGCAGTTACATCAAACTGAAAAACCGTGCTACAGGGCTGTACCTCGACGGCCTGGGACAAACGGCCAACGGGGCTGACCTGGCACAGTGGTCCGGCAGCAGCAGCAACAACCAGCAATGGACCATGACGGCAGTCGCATTGCCCGCAGCAGCGATGGCCGCAACCACTACATCCGCCAGTATTGCGCCTTCACAGGCAAATGACCTGAACGTATATCCGAACCCGTTTACCGCCACTTTCAGCGTGAAGGCGGACAAACAGGATAAAATAGAGAGTATCACTATTATCGATGCTTCCGGAAAAATAGTGGAGACAAAAGCCCATCCGTCGGCTTCGGACCTTTTGTCTATGGGCGCCACGCTAAAAACAGGCAGTTACATCGTAGTGGCAAAAGGACGGGGATGGACCAAAAAAAGTAAGGTGGTCAAAATCATCAAATAACGGAAACTTTTAAAACAGAGAAAACTTTGTCATCATGAATAGGAGAGATCTTATCAAATACCTGGGAATGACTGTCCCGGCTTATTTGTTGTCTAAACAGGCAGGCGCATCAATGATCGGACAGCCGGCCCCGTATGCAGCCCCCGGGCCTTTTACCGCCAGCTGGGATTCGCTGCAGCAGTACACCGTGCCGGAATGGTACCGCAATGCCAAGTTCGGCATATGGGCCCACTGGGGCCCGCAATGTGAGCCGGAGTATGGCGACTGGTACGCACGTAACATGTATATGGAAGGAAGCGACCAGTACAAATACCACCTCCAAAAATATGGGCATCCTTCCAAATTTGGTTTTAAGGATGTGATCCATCAGTGGAAAGCCGAACAGTGGGACCCGGAACATTTGGTGTCATTATACAAAAGGGCAGGGGCAAAATACTTTTTTGCCATGGCCAACCACCACGATAACCTCGATCTCTGGAACTCCCGTCACCATGCCTGGAACGCGGTGAACGTAGGACCTAAAAAAGATCTTATCGGTGGCTGGGCGAAAGCCGCGCGCAATAACGGCCTGCCTTTCGGTGTGAGCATACATGCGGCCCATGCCTGGACATGGCTCGAAGTGTCGCGGAGGGCAGATAAAAACGGTCCGCTTGCCGGAGTGCCATATGATGGCAAACTAACGAAGGCAGACGGCAAAGGCGCCTGGTGGGAAGGACTGGACCCGCAGTTACTCTATGCACAGGACCATCCGCTGGGCAAAGACAGCGAAGATAATAACGCCATCTTCCGCCAGTGGGACTGGAGCAATGGAGCCGCAGCGCCTTCAAAGGCATACTGCGACCAGTTCCTGAAAAGGACCATAGACCTGATAGACCGCTACGAACCAGAGCTGGTTTATTTTGATGACACCGTGCTGCCACTGTACCCGGTCAGCGACGTAGGACTGCAAATAGCCGCCTATCATTACAACAAAAGCATCAAACGTAATAAAGGCAAACTGCACGCGGTACTCAACGGCAAAGTATTGAACGAAATGCAGCGTAAATGCATGGTGTGGGACATCGAACGAGGACAGAGCAATGTCATTGAACCTTTTACCTGGCAAACAGATACCTGTATCGGCGGATGGCATTATGACAAGCGGTTTTATGAAGGCAAATGGTATAAGTCCGGCAAAACCGTTATCCAGACGCTGGCAGACATAGTAAGCAAAAACGGGAACCTCCTGCTCAATATCCCGGTGAAAGGCAACGGCACCATCGATGATCAGGAGAAAGCCATCCTGGAAGAAATAGCCGCCTGGATGGCCGTCAATGCGGAATGTATATTTGATACCAGGCCGTGGAAGGTACTGGGAGAAGGCCCTGCACTGGAAAATGTAGCACCTATTGCCGCACAGGGTTTCAACGAAGGCAAAGGCAAACCGTATGCCGCCGGCGATATTCGCTTCACTACCAAAGGCGATGTGCTGTACGCCATTTTACTGGGCTGGCCTGACGACGGAAAGATGAAAATAAAAAGCCTCGCGGCCGGAAGTTCATTAAGGCCTGAAAAAATCAACCGTATTGATTTGCTGGGCGGTGGTGAGTTGAGTTTTCAGCAACAGGCAGATGCCTTGGAGGTCGTATTGCCGGAAAACAAGACTGCTTTTCCTTATGCGGCAGTGTTGAAGATCAGGTAATAGCTGTTGAAATAACAAGAAAAAAACCGCGCCCTGTGAAGGCGCGGTTTTTTTCTTGTTATCTGTCAGACTGTCCAACAGGATCGAATATTATCAAGGTATCATTACGAGGTGATAATACAAGATAAGGCGGCTTGTTTTTGTCTGATGGCAGCCATTCCTGGATTTAAAAATCTATTATCTTCGGCCCCCAAAATTCTCCTATCATGAAACTCCCATTGTGGACGTTGATGAGTTCTGTACTACTGGCTCTTTTCTCCTGTAACAAATCGGACACACCAACGCCGCCCAAGGTGCCGACGGACACCTCTATTGTAAGCATCAGTACTGTTTTAGTTCAGGATTTCGACAACGTCGTCATTCAGGCTTCCTTCCAGGGAATTGACACCGCAACGGTGCGGTCCTGCGGTTTTTACTGGGGATACAGCCCTGATTTATCTACGTCTAACCGGCAGGTTTTATCCTCGCCAACTACCTTCAAGGCAACACTAGATAAAGTTGGACAAGGGAAAACTGTTTATTTTAAAGCTTTTATTGTTGTTGGCGCCACCCGGCGGCCTGATGACGGTTTACCGACAAAGACCTTTGAAAGTAAAACAGAAAAAACCGCTACCAGCGGACTGGTGAAAACCTGGGAAAAAGAATATAACGGCATCAGCGCTATACAGACTGAACAGGTATTGCCAACAGATGATAACGCCTTTGTTATCCTGGCGAATATGTTTGGCGGCGGTTCCTCCAGCTGGCCCAGGCTTATTAAAATGGATACTGCCGGTAACATCCTGTGGGACAAACAATACCATGAGCAGGAACACTGGACGGCGGCAGGTATGACGAAAGTAAAGGACGGCTACCTGCTGGCTGCCAACTACACCAGCCTGAACGCCTCCAGTGTGGCCATCACCAAGCTGGACCTGAACGGAAACCTGTCGTGGGAAAGAAAACTTGACATCGTGTTCAAACAGGAGTTTATCCGGTTTCAGCTATTAAAGGATGATGTTATCAAGGTAACTGTGAGAACGGTTTCCGGGTATACGCCTAATCCTGCCAACCCAACGTTGACAGACTGCTGGTTTGACAAGGATGGTAATCAGCTTTCCAATCCCAATGGTGTTCGTTATGATCAATTCATTAACGGACTGTCGGTACATAAAACGGTGACTGCCGCCGATTCCAGTTTCCTGGTCGCTTACCAGTATTACTATTATGATCCCAGTCCTACCACTTCCAGGGAAAATGCAAAGCTCCATTATTTTGAAAAGGATAATCAACTCCGGTGGGAGAGAACATACGGTAAAACCGGCTACGATCTGCCCGTCAATGTAACGGTAACGGCCACCGGCAATTTCTCCATTCTCGGGTATACCTTGCTGGACAACCGCAAGACAAGACTATGGCTGTTCCAGGTGGACAACGCCCATGGTAATTCACTGTGGGAGTACACCTATACAAATCCTCAATATGATGCGGTATATCCGTCCGGCATCACTATGGGGAAGGATGACCAGTACTACATTACCGGCAGTGCCCAGTCTGTTGATTACAAATCTTCTGCTGCCTATATCCTGAAAGTAAATGCACAAGGTTATTATGCCTGGAGCTATACATTTCCGGCAACAGCTTTTAACAGCCGGGGAGAATATATTTTCGTTAATAACACTACCGGTGAAATATATGTGTTCGGTACTTCCACGAGAGACGGTTGGAATCACCGCGCAATGTACGTGACAAAATGGAAGGAACTATAGCAAAGTTTACGCAGCCACGTGGCTTGTAAGTCAACTTACCAGCTACGTGGCTGCGTAAATAGTTAGTAAAAAATATTTCCTATATTCACTCATCTGTTTACATAAACCGGCGGAATGCCTTTATTCCACGGAAGAAAATTTAAAGCCACCCCAAATCTGCAATGCAGCTGTGTTTTGTGTCCTCAAACTATCATCAAAATCAAATCCGTTAAAATGAAAGTGTCTCGTTTATCATGTACGTTTCAGGTTCTTTTTGTTTTCCTTTTTAATGCGTTATCTGCACAACCCTGGGTGGCACGTACTGGATTATCCGCCGCAGATTATCAAACTGAATTTAATAAATGGGTGCAGCAGGGCTACCGGCCTGTCAATCAAAGTGCTTACAACGGCCGGTTTTCCGTGATTTTTGAAAAACAGAATAATGCGCCTGCCTGGCAGGCGCGTCTTGGTTTATCAGCTGCGGACTACCAAACGGAATTTAACAAGCTGGTGCAGCAAGGCTACCGGCCCGTGCGGGTATGTGGTTATACGGCAGGCGGCCAGGCGCTCTATGCAGCGCTGTTTGAGAAAAGGCCAGACAGCCCCGCATGGGTGGCCCGGCATGGCCTCACGGCAAATGATTATCAAGCCGAATTTACCCGGTGGACACAACAGGGTTACAAACCTACTGACGTCAGCGCCTATACGGTAAACGGTCAGGATTTGTATACCGTTATCTTCGATAAAATCGTCAACAGCCCCGCATGGGTAGCGCGTAATGACCTTTCTGCTACTGACTATCAGAACGAATTTAATAAATGGGCAGGGCAGGGGTACCGCCTCACTATGGTCACCGCGACCAGTGCCGGACGTTATACCGCCGTATGGGAGAAAACAGGCAACACAGCATGGCAGGCACGCCATGGCTTAAACAGCCAGCAATACCAGGATGAATTTGACCGCCTGTTTTACCAGGGCTTCCGGCCTGTTTGGGTGAACGGTGCCAATATCAACGGCAACGATTCCTATGCGGCAATATGGGACGCTAAAGACACTTTTCGCCAGTCTGATATGCAAAAAGTAGATGCGGCCGTTGCTAAATTTATGAACGACTATCATGTGCCGGGACTATCCTTCGCTATCGCGAAAGACGGCCGTTTGGTGCTGGTGAAAACATATGGTTATGCCAACAAAGAAACCGGCGAAGCAGTGGCGCCACGGCACCGCTTCCGCATTGCCAGCGTCAGCAAACCTATCACGGCAACGGCTATCATGAAGCTATATGAACAGAACAAACTGAAAATGACCGATAAGGTGTTCGGCAGTGGCGCCCTGTTGGGAACAACCTACGGCACCTTACCCTATAAAAAGGACGTTGATAAAATAACGGTCCAGAATTTTCTGAACCACAACTGTGGCGGCTGGTCGGCAGACCTGGATTTTGATCCCATGTTTAACTATACCAACTTAAACAAGGCAGAACTGATCTCTAAAGTATTGAACGATCAACCATTGCAGAAAACTCCCGGAACAGAATATCATTATTCCAATTTTGGCTTCTGCGTGCTGGGCCGCGTTATTGAAAAATTATCAGGCCAAAACTATGACAGCTACGTGAAAAGCCAGATACTGGCCCCGGCAGGCATTAATAACATGGAAATAGGCGGCGATACGGAAGCTGACAGGAAAGTCAATGAAGTGAAGTACTACGGCCAGGGTGGCGAAAACCCGTACAGTATGAAGATTTCCCGTATGGATTCACACGGTGCATGGATCGCTACGCCCACGGACCTGGTCCGTTTTCTGGTCCGCGTGGATGATTTTACTACCAAGCCGGATATCTTACAGCCGGCAACGCTTAGCCTGATGTACGCCCCCAGCACCACTAACCCGGAATATGCAAAAGGCTGGGTCGTAAACAAGGTGCCCAATTACTGGCATAACGGATCGCTGCCTGGTGAACAAGCCCTCATGGTACGCACCAATGACGGATTTTGCTGGTCGGTGCTGGTCAATACACGTACCGGCAATATCGGCGGAGATATGGACGCCCTGATGTGGACCATCAAAAACGCCATTGGCTATTGGCCTTCGTATGATTTGTTTTAAAGAGATGATTGATATGGAAAATGAAAGGCTTGCAAGGTGTACTTACTAGCCTTTTTTCCGGTTACAACGTTCCTGCTGACCTGCAGCATTGTTTTAAAGGAAGATGTATTATGTATGTGCTATGGCCTATCTTTGGCATCCGAATGCTAAAACCATCAGTAGAAACATGAAATTATTCGTTCTTTGCACCACCATGCTGGTCGCCTTGTTTGCTTTCCATCCTTTGTCCGCGCAGCAAAGCGGCCCTTCTTTAACCGTAAAAAAACTGTTTACCTTGCTGGACAACCCCAAAAGCCTGATCAACAAGGAAGACGAATGTTTCAAAGAGGTGGACGGCCTGGATATCCTGAAGTTGAATAAACCGTATATCAGGGTGTATTTAAACAATCTTAAAAATACCGGGCTGTTTTCATCCGCTTATCTGTCGGAAAAGGAAAAATACTACCAGCAAATGGAAAAGGACATTGCAAAGGATGGATATGCCACTGGAAGGGATTGTGACGAATATACCGCCAGCCAGGACCCGCCGGAGTATAAGGAAATACTGGCCGCCCTGCAAAAAACAGCACCGGTGGTGACCGGCAATACAGCCACTATTACGCTGCGTTTTAAAAGCATTCCTGGTTACAAGCTGGTTTACAAACTGGTCAAAGTCAATAACGATTGGCTCATTGATAGTTTCGATTCAAAATAAGCCTGCCTGAAAGAGATATAAATAAAGCACAGCGCCCGGTACTATGCCGGGCGCTGTGCTTTATAGTTTAATGCTGTCTACTGCCTGATTTTTTTCGCGCCCGTCTTTTTCAGCCATGCTTCAAACGTGAGCAGGGCGGGATGTATGCGCCGCAGGCTTTCCTCGTCAGCTTTGGTGGCTTTACCGGAGTTGAGGAACTCATAGCCCCGGGCAAACCGTGGATTGAGTTGCCGCAGCGTTTCCATGGGAAGCAGTTGGTAGGTGATGTTCAGGCCGGTGGCCGAGCTCATGGCGGCTGCCATTTGTACGGGCGTTAAGGTGTCGCCGGACAGTTCAAGGATGTTGTGATTGAATGTCTCTGGTTGCCTGAAGGCCATGGCCGCCAGTTGGCCGATATCTTCCAGCGCAATCAGCTGCATTTGCGTGGTAGGCAGCGCTGCGGTGGTAAAGGTAGTGCCTTTCAGCCCGAATCGCGGGTCCAGGAAGTTTTCCATGAAAGAGGCAGGCCGCAGTATGGTATAAGACACGCCGAGCTCCCGGATATACTTTTCCACGATGGCCTTTTCCGTTTGCATGCCGGTTAGCGCTGCCTGGTCTGTCCCGATGGCGGAGCTATAGACCAGGTGCGCCACCTGGTGCGCTTTTGCTGCATCGGCGATATTTTTCCCGGCCTGTGCTTCGTCCTGGTCCATGGCTAACGGCCCCGGATGTACGTTAAATACGCCGTAGACATCTTCCATGGCCCGGTCTACAGATACCCGGTCGGCCAGATCGCCTTTTTTCATTTCCACGCCCAGCGCCGTCAGTTCCTGTGCGGCGGCGCTGGCGGTATCGCGGGTAAAGCCACGTACCAGCCATCCTTGGGCCAGTAATACACGGGCTACGGCGCCGCCCTGCTGGCCTGTGGCGCCGACTACCAAAATACGTTTCCTGTTTTGCATACAAACAATCTTGTTTATTGGCAAAACTATCGCGGGCGCAGGGTTTGGAATTGTATCATACCGACATCTTCTGCTGCGGGGAACAGCACAGCCGGAAGTTTTTGGGACTGACGCCGGTAAGCCGTTTAAAGTCGGAAATAAAATGGGACTGGTCAAAATAACCCGCGAGAAGCGCGATGTCTGTCAGCCGCCGGGAGGGATGGGCGGCAATAAGTGTTTTGGCCCTTTCAAAACGGGACACGCGCAGAAAACGGCTGATGCTGATGCCGATGTACCGCTTGAAATTCCGTTCTATCTGCCGTTCGCTCAGCGGAAGTGCTTTCAGCTGCCGGAACGGAGACCCGTCCACCTCATTTCTGATACTGTCGGCCAGATCAAAAATAAGCTGATGCGATGCATGTGGGGCGGTGAACCGCTGCAATAAAAACGTTTCAAACATATTCACCCGCGCGGCAAAAGGCAACGGCTGCAACTGTTCATATAAGTGGTGTAGGCTGCTTCCGAAAATATCTTCCCCTGCCACGGGGCCGCTGCTCAGCTCCTGCATGGACTGCCGGGTGAACACACTTAAGCCGTACGGGGTGAAGCTGGCGAAAAATTTATCTGCGGAAGCGGAGTGACTGGCAACAGGACTGAAGCGGACCATCTTGTCTTTTACGCCCAGCAATCCCGTTTTCAAAGGCTGCCCGTCGTAAAAGGTGGCCTGATCAAAATCCATCAGGAAAGAAGTGCTTAACCGGGAATAGATGGATTTAAACAATACGCCGGTACCATCCAGTTGAGCGAAGTACTCAACATAAGGCTCTAACAGCGGATGATGCGGTTTTGCAAACTGGTAGTTATACATGGCCGGCTTGTTTTATGGATGACGCTCTACAGCTTATCGCATGGGGGCATACATTGGCGAATAAAGGGGTGAATAGCCGGGATAGCTGCCTCTGCCTACGCCAATGCTGCCTGAGATAGAAAACGTCCTGTCATTGTTGATATACATGACGCCTATTTTCGCATCTGAATAAGCCCCGAAGTGATTTGTCTGCGTGAAGCCACTGTTCTTGTTGATGGCGGGTTGATACGGAACATTGTTATACCGGAAAACGGAAGGCGTCACTGATACGCCGCCAAAAGCAAACAGGTTGTTGGTCAGCTGACGGTTGAGCTGTAAGCCCAGCGGCACCGACATAAAAGAGCTGCTGCCGCCGTTAAAGGCGATAAAGCCGGTGGAAACGCCGGCATATTTTGTAGTGAACCATTTCTTATGGATGTTGCTGGTGTCGGTTACCCGTTGAGGATACCCGAAAGCGGGGCCGGCGCCCTGCCCGGGCCCGAAAGCCGGAGCCATCTGCGCTTTGGCAGCCATGCCCGACATTAAAACAGCCGCTAATAAGATTGTCCGTAACATATCGATAAAGGTAAGCATCCTTTTTTAATTAAAATGCTAACAACATCTTAATATGCGGGGCGTTAACCGGGTTGTTATATTATACTTTATCTGTAATTGTTTAACAGTCACCTTATTCTAAATTATTGTCCGCTCTATTTGCAATACTTTTATGGCTTAGCATATAACTTTGCAGCACCGGCGATATATCACCGGGCAAAGCGTAAAAATATGTTGAGCGTATGAGAGTTGTTATGTCGTTGCTGTTGTGCATGCTGCTGATCAGCGCCTGCCGGCAGACAGAAAAAAGACTGCCTTACCTGGGCACGCCCATCGTAACCGAACATTTCGTGAACGGCCATACCGTTTACGACTCCGCCTATCCGGTCATACCGGCTTTTTCGCTGACAGACCAGGACAGCCTGACCGTAACACAGCAAACATTCAACGGGAAAATATATGTGGCGGACTTTATCTTCCTGTCATGCCCTACTATCTGCCCCACCATGAACGACAACATGTTGCAGGTGTATCATCATTTTAAAAACGAAGACCGGGTAAATTTCCTCTCGCATAGCATTGATCCGAAGAACGATACCATCCTCCGGCTGAAAGCCTATGCGAAAAGCCTGCATATCACTGACAACAAATGGCGGTTCGTGACCGGCAACCAGGATACGGTTTTCCGGCTGGCGGAAAAAGGCTATTATGCCGCCGCGGCCAAAGACAGTACCGCGCCGGGCAACTACATTCATAGCGGAGGTTTCTTCCTGATCGATAAACAACGGCATATCCGGGGTATGTACAACGGCACCGACAAGGAAGCGATGCAACATCTGGTCCGTGACATTGAAACCCTGTTAAAAGAAGGTTGAAGAAGATACTGACCATATGGCTGCTGGGGATCATACTGGTCCAAAGTACAGGCAACTGCTGGATCATCGCGGCATTTTACCTGAACAGGAACCGCATTGCCCGGGACCTGTGTATCAACAGGTTTGAACAGATACCGGTTTGCCGCGGCATTTGTTACCTGCAACAGAAACTAACGGAAAATGAACATCAGCCGGAACAGGCGCCTGAATTAAAACACAAGGAAGTACTGCTGTTTTTTGAACCGGTGGCCACGTCGGTCATCGGGCTGTCAGCTGACCACCAGCGGCCATCCTGTAGGTATCTCTCTCCCTATTTCCCCACCGTCCACCTGCACGAGGTCTTTAAACCCCCCGTCTGTTAACATCACGACTAAACGCCCGATTAACATTATCCATCTTTTTATGTGCTTATGAAAACAGAAGAAATAGCTGTTTTGTCCGTGGGCATGTTTCAGGGAGGTAGTGAATATTGCTGGGTGGGCGATCTCGAACATCTGCTGGAAAAATTTCCCCTGCTGGAATTTCCCAACAAACGACGTTTTTATGTATTGATGATCATAGAAAGCGCCCAGGGCACTGCTGTTATTGATGGCAACAGCCTGCGGCTCGACCACCCAAAGATTATCTGTATCAATCCCGGAAGCATATTCAGCCTGGAAATAAACCGTAAGGCAAAAGGGACGATGCTGTGTTTTACAGAAGACTTTTTCTCTATCAGGTATAACAATAACGCCCTGTCCAACTTCACCTTCCTGGAAAGGGAATATGGCAGTTACGTGAGGCTGACGGAAGAAAAAGCCCGGGAGTGGGAACAGCTGTCTGCCTTTATGAAAGGCGAATATACCGGGCAGCAGAAAGGGGCAGACAGTGTGCTCAGGTCTTTTCTGAATATTATGTTGTGTAAGCTGGACCGTGAGTTTTCCCACGTAGTGCCGCTGATGAAGAAAAACACTTACGAAGAAAAGATCAAACAGTTCAGATCATTGCTGGACGAACATTTTGTAGCGCACAAAACACCTGCTTTTTACGCTTCCAGGTTAAATATCACGACCAACTACCTGAACAAGCTATGCGGAAAATACCATGGCGTGTCCACTGGGGAACTGATAAGAAAGCGGATCACGATTGAAGCCCAGCGGCTCTTGCATTATACGGTACTGCCTATTGCAGATATCGCCAAGCAGCTGGAATTTGAAAGTGTATCTTACTTTATTACTTTTTTTAAAAGAAGCGTGGGCACCACGCCGGAAAATTTTCGAAAGAACCATTAACTAAAAAAACTTCATGTATGCTGAAAGATACCAATGAGGTGCTGAAAAGTAACGAACGGAAATTCAACCTCAGCAGAAGGATGCTGAAGGCGGTGTTATTATTGTTGATTTTGCTGATCGTCATATTGCAGTTTGACCATCTCACAGTCTTGCTGAAAAATATTCTTTAAATGCTTTTTGTGCTATGAAACTTACACATTTTTTATCGAGATATATTGACCCTGAGAACAGGAATGTGATCGATGCGGTGATATGGACCAACAGGATAGCGCTGGTGCTGCTGTTTTGTTGCCTGGTACTGCTGCTGGTCCGCATATAGCCGTTCCCGATAGTGCCGGAAATTGATATTGTTGTCATTAAAATCCGTATCGGCACTATCTTTTTTCTAATCTTTTATTTATTAAATCAGCAAAAGCCGGCTTGTTTCCTGAAACTTCCGGCTTTTCTGTTTCTTTGCTTTTAGCCGCTACCAGTCTAGCTTTGCAGCGTATTAAAAGTATTGCTACATGGATTTTCCAATGTTTCATCTGGACTGGCTCAATGACCGGTTTCTGATAGCGATGATCGCTATTGTGCACGTATTTATCAATCATGGATTGGCGGTCGGGTTTATTCCGTATATCACCTGGCTGGAGCAGAAAGGGGTGAAGATGGCGGGCCCGTCTGCCATTACCGATGCGGAATGGGACCACTTGGTGTACCGTAAAATGAAAGTCGCCTTTATTATCACCACCACCTTAGGGGCTATGACAGGCGTAGGCATCTGGTTTTCCGCCGGTTTGATCAGTCCTTCGTCTATCGGCAGTCTTATCCGGGTGTTTTATTTTGCCTGGTTTGTGGAGTGGCTGACGTTTGTGACGGAGGTGGTATTGATCATGATATATTTTCTTACCTGGAAACAGAGCAATCAATCGTTGAAAGCCAAAATCAGGCATATCCGTTTCGGTTGGTTCCTGTCCATTTTCTCCTGGATCACGATGTGTATTATCGTTTCCATACTTGGGTTTATGATGGACCCGGGCAACTGGAACACCGACCATTCGCTGATCAGTGGTTTCACCAATCCTATTTACCTGCCGCAGTTGTTTTTCCGTACGCCCACGGCCATGGTGCTGGGCGGTGTGTTCGGTATGTTGCTCACCACCATTTTTGCAAACCGGAATGCCACCTGGCGAAGCGCAGCGTTGAAGTATGGCGCACGGTGGGTATTGTGCTGGGCGCCGGTTTCACTGGTGGCCGCCATTATATATTACAAAGCAATGCCTGCTGCCATGCGCGAGAATATGAGTACGGCCGTAGGCACTATGGAGTTCGCGCAATATTATGACCTGCTGCAGTACATCATTCCGGGAGCGGTGTCGCTGGTGGTGATACTGGGCATATGGACGCTGTTCCGTCCGCGTTCTGTCCGCATGTGGATGGTACTGGTGCCCTGTGTGGCAGCTTTTGGTTTTCTGGGGATTTTTGAGCGGGTACGGGAGTTTATTCGTAAGCCTTATGTCATCGGGGGGTACATGTATTCCAATCTGTTAAGGGAAGAGGACTATCCCTTGTTTAAACGCGACGGGCTGCTCAAATACGCCACCTACGCCACGGCAGGCAGGGTAACGCCGGAAAACAGGCTGAGTGCCGGGAGGGACGTATTTATGCTGTCCTGCAGCCGTTGCCATACCACCAACGGCATCAATTCCATCGTGTATGTTTTTGAAAGGCTTTATGGCGCTGGTAAACCGCTGGATGAAAACTCTATGGCGGCATATATTCCCAATATGCATAACGGCCGGACTTATATGCCTCCCTTTCCGGGGAATAAAGAAGAACTCGGCGCGCTGGTAGCCTATATCAAACATCTTCAGCTGACAGGCGAAGCCCTGGAAGGCGCCCAGGCAGCAGGAGTCAGCATTAACCCTGAAAACACTACCGACCGCATTGAGCAAACAGCTGATTCGGCACAATCGAAATAATAATCACTGATGTCTTACAATTATTCCATGAATCACATGTTAACGTTATTGCAGTCCGCGACCCCTGTTCCGAGGGATATTCCATTGCCGCTTCCATTGCCGGAATGGCTGCTGGTGATATTGCTGGTTGTTTCATTTCTGGCCCATATCCTTTTTGTGAACCTGATGCTGGGAGGTTCTTTACTCACTTTATGGGCACAGGTGAAGGGACTGAAAGAGAAAGAGTATGATACGCTGGCCTATGAAATCGCCAAAACCATTACCGTCAATAAAAGTTTGGCGGTAGTGCTGGGCGTGGCCCCGCTGCTGAGCATCAATGTACTCTATACCGTTTATTTTTATTCCGCCAATGCGTTGACCGGCCTGATGTGGATTGCGATCATACCGTTGGTGACGGCCGCTTTTCTGCTCACGTACCTGCATAAATACGCCTGGCACAAGCTGGAGAACAGTAAAGGGCTGCATATTTCTATTCTTGCCCTGGCGGTGCTGATCTTCCTTTTTATTCCGCTGATTTTCCTGACGAATATCAATCTCATGTTGTTCCCGGAGAAATGGGGCACCGTCAAGGGATTTATGAGCGCGCTGACGCTGCCGAACGTGTTTCCGCGGTACTTACATTTTTTGGGCGCCTCACTGGCCATCACGGGCTTGTTCCTGTTCTGGTACCTGGGGAGAAAACGCTATGCTTTTGAAACACGTTTCAGTGCCATTACCCGTTATGATATCCGGAAACGCATGTACAGCCTGACGTTGGGTGTTTCCGTGTTCCAGTTTGTGCTGGGGCCACTGGTGTTAATGACATTGCCGGCCAAGGGAGTGCAATGGAACCTGATCATTGTTATTTTGTGCGGGGCCACGGCCGCTTTGCCTGCCATGTACTGGATGTGGAAAGGGATCACCGGCAAACCCGAAGAGATAAGCGCCAATTTTGGAAAGGTAGTGACAGCCATGACGTTGACCGTGTTGCTGATGGCCAGTGGCCGGCATGTGTACCGGTCTAACGCGCTGGCGCCCCATAAAAAGCTGATGGCCGAAAAGACAAAAGCGTTTGAGCGGTTGTCTGCGGAGGCGAGGGCACATCCGGAGGAGGAGGGCGCATCCGCAGCTGCAACAGCAGGTGGGCCCATGCCTCCCGGTGCGGCCGTTTTCCAGGCTAATTGCGCTTCCTGCCATAAAAAAGAAGGACGGCTGGTAGGTCCGCCGGTAACGGAAATGGTCAGCATTTACCAGGGCGACCAGCCGGGGCTGAAAAAATGGATACGCCAACCAGGAAAGAAGCGGGAAGGATATCCGCAGATGCCGGGCTTTCCACAACTCTCTGAACAGGAACTGACGATATTGACCGACTATATTTTATCTGTTAAATAATCACCCATGTTATCTGCGTTCTTTATTATATCGATTGTATTGTTGCTGTTCTGGATACTAAGGCAACTGATACTGGTTTCTACCAATATTCTGTATTTATCAAAAGATGATGAACTGGCGAAAGCGGGTGATGCGAGGGACACAGCATAAAAACAGGAAAGGCGGGAAGATAGCTTCCCGCCTTGTTATCAGCTTTGCTTGACTTTTGCTAAAACTATCTTTGGTAATGCGCTGCCCAGTCGTCCATATATTTTTCCAACACCTGCAGTGGCATATCACCATATGCCAGCAGGGCGTCGTGGAAGTCGCGCAGATTGAATCCTGCGCCCAGTCGCGCTGCCAGTTTATCCCGTAATGCTTTTAATCTTATTTCGCCCGTTTTATAAGATAATGCCTGTCCGGGCATGGCCATATAACGTTCTACTTCAGCGGTGGCGATGGTCTTGCTGACGGATTCATTGGCCATCATATAGTCGATGGCTTCTTCGCGGGTCATTTTGCCGGTATGGATGGCCACGTCCAGCACCAGCCGGATAGCGCGGTGGACCTCGTTGTTGAGCGCCCCCATTTTCTGATAGGCGTCGGTGTAGCAGCCCAGTTGCTCTCCCAATGATTCCACGTACAACGCCCAGCCTTCAAAGTAGGCGCTGAAAGTTGGCTGCCGCCGGAAGGCCGGTATGGCTTTGTTTTCCTGTTGCAGGGCTATCTGAAAGTGATGTCCTGGTATGCCTTCATGGATAAAGGTGGCTTCCATGCCATAAAAGGTGACGTTCACCTTGCTGGCATCCGGTACCGGCACATACAGGATGGCCGCCCGTTTTTCCGCGATATTTCCCTTGATATAGAATGGGCCGCCGCTGGCGGCTTCGCGGTATGCTTCCACTCTGCGTACGTCCATGGGCGTTTGTGGCTGGTGCCCAAATAACTGCGGTATGTGTGGCAGTACTTTCCGGTAGATGGCCCGGTAGGCTTCCAGTACTTCTTCCGGCGTTTTGAAGGGCATCAGGCGGGGATTGGTTTTCAGATAGTCAAAGAACCCGGACAAGCTGCCGGTAAAGCCCGTCTGCGTCTTTATTTTTTCCATCTCCGCCCTTATCCTGGCCACTTCGGATAGCCCTGTCCGGTATACTTTCTCCGGTGTGAGGTCCGGCGTGGTGGTAAACGTATGTACGTAATAGTTATAGATGCGATCGCCGCCTTTGATGGCGAATAACCCTGCCTTGTCCTGCGCTGCGGGCAGGTATTTTTCTTTCAGGTAGCTGGCCAGTTTGGCGTAGGCCGGGCGCATTTTTTCTGCGATGACATGGTGGTATAACGTTGTTAGCCGTTGTTTGTCGGCGGTAGTAAAGGACGCCGGGAATTTTGACAACGGTTTGTAGAAGATATTTTTGGCGGTGTCTTTTTCCGCCAGGGCTTCCATCTGGGGAATCATCCGTGTCACCAGCGCTTTGGGTAACACTACGCCTGCCTGTATGCCTTTGTTGAAATTGGCGATGCAGGTGTCTGCCCAGTCCATGAAGGCGGTCATGCGTTTGGCCCAGTTCTCATAGTCTTTCACGGTGTTAAACGGCTGGTCGCCGTCGCCGGAGCCAAAAGAGGCCAGTTCCAGCGGCGTGGAGACAAACTGGTTCATCGGCAGGTATTCCAAATGGAGGGACATGCCTTCCAGGGCGGATTGCAACGTGTATGTGAGAATGTCGCAGGAGATCCGGTCACCGGTGTTTAATGTGGCGTTGTCATATTTTTTCAGTTCCCGAAGGTATTTCCGGTAAAATGTTTCTGTAGCGGCGAGGTAAGGCGCAGCGCCTTCGATGGCCAGCCGGTCGTCGTACTGGTGAAAGCCGGCGGCGGTGGCTTCGGAAGGAAACAGTTGCATCCGTTCTGCGTAGTAATCATCAAATAACTGCTGCAGTTGTTGGTTGTTTTGTTGTGCCCGGATAGTGGTCGTACATAACAGGGCGGCGATTACCAGCAGGCTGGTCGTTAGTTTCTTCTTCATAATGCGAGTGCTTTTATCATCCATATGCTGCAGCCAAAATGAACGGCGTTGCCCAGCGGCGCAGGCAAATAGGTAAATCCCATTTTTTCATAGAGGGGGATGGCCTGTTCCAGTTCGGGCAGTGTTTCCAGGTATACGTGGGTGTATCCGAAAGACCTGGCGGATTGCAGGCATCGCGCGATGAGCTGTTTGCCCAGGCCGAGGCCCCTGGCTTCGGGTAACAGGTAAAGTTTCACCAGCTCGCAGTGTGCGGGCGGCAGTCCGGGTACCGGGAAGATACCGGCGCCGCCAGCCACGCTGCCGTCTACTTCTACAATCCAGTAAGCGGCATTGGGGATGGCGAAAGCGCTGTATAGTTCATAAAGGTTATTGTCGAAATAGGCGGTGCCGGGTTTGTTGGCATGGAATTCCTCCAGCACCTGTCGTATAATAGTGCCCAGCTGCTGATTGTCGTCCGGTTGCAGTGGCCTGATTTTACTGATCGCTGTCATGCCGCAAAGCTACCCAGCCGGTGGCAGCTAAAATTGTACGGGATTAACCTTTTGATGTTGTTGTCAGATTTTTCTGTACTGGTTGGGCAGCATGCCGGTGATGCGCCGGAAGGTCTTTGTGAAGTGGGCCTGATCGGTAAACCCGCATTCATAGGCTATATCAGTGAGGGTTACCTGTTCTTTTTTGATGAGGGAGATAGCGCGTTCCACTTTTATTTTCCGGAGATATTCACCTGCGGAGCATCCGAAATAACGGGAGAAATAGCGGGAGATGGTCACCGGGTGAAGGTCCAGCTGTGCCGCCAGGAATGGCAATGACAGCGGTGTGTCCCAGTGGTCGTACATGATATCCCTGATCTTCTCTGTCCATTCCGGATAGCAGCGGAAATCTTCCTGGCAGGGCGCGATAAGGTCCACGCACAGCTGGTCCATCGCAATGGCGGACGCTGCGTCGTTGAGGTAATGTTCCTTCATGATCCGGACAAGTCCGCTGGTGTTCAGCTGGCACTTGTCGCCGAACATCAGCGACGGTGGAGGATGAGACAGCCCGAAGGTCTCAAAGAAATTACCAGTCAGCTCTATATTAAAAATACGGGTGCCGGGGAGATAGTCAATATTCTGGTGCGCCACGCCGGGATAGTAATAGAGGCCAGTGCCTGCATATTGCCTGTCGCTTCCGCCTTTTCTTACTTCCTTGCTTCCGCCTTCCAGGATATGGGAGAAATGCGGGTTGGAATGAAAGTGCCAGTCGGACGCCATATTGGGCACAAAGGAGGTCTCGCTGGTGATGACAGCGCCAAAAACGCGCTCTTTCACCTTCGTGCCAACGTAAGTGCCTGTTGCAAGCTGAACCGGAATAGAACCTGACATATCCTCTGATTGATCGTTAAAAGTAAAAAAATTATGAGAGCGCACAAAATAGGGGAATGCATTAGCAGCGCATTTGAAATAGTTAAATTGTTATAGCAAGCAACCCGGTCCCGGAAGATTTTGAGCAAATATGTAACCCACAGCATCACCCTGTATTGTTCATCATAATTGTAAATTCCATGAAAACAAAACGTTTATTATTCCACGTTAGCGCGCTCCTGCTGGCCGCTTTAACCTCCTGTAAAAAAGACATGAAAGACAATGGCGCCCAGCCGCCATCGAACAGCAAAACAGCTGTTACAGAGGCTTACCAGCTGGTGTGGTCCGATGAGTTCAACGGCAGCAGTGTAGACGGCAGTAAATGGCAGTTTGAAACAGGACCTAATACCAGCAACAACGAAAAACAATATTACCAGGCTGCCAACGCAACGGTCAGCAACGGCAACCTGGTGATCACAGCGCGGAAGCAGTCTGTCAACGGATGGCCCTATACGTCGGCCAGGCTCAACACCGCTGGTCGCTTTACCACCAAATACGGGCGCATAGAAGCCCGTATCAAGCTGGCCTCCGGACAGGGACTGTGGCCTGCCTTCTGGATGCTGGGCAATAACATCGGTTCCGTAGGCTGGCCCCAATGCGGTGAAATTGATATTATGGAACAGGTCAATACCAGCAACACCATCTACGGCACCATGCACTGGTTCTCCGGCGGTCACGCCTCTTATGGCGGCACTACCACCACCTCCTTTACGGACTATCACGTATATGCGGTAGAGTGGGATGCAGGCGCCATCCGCTGGTATGTGGACGGTGTCAAGTACCACGAGGGCAATATCCTTAATAACATCAACAATACCGGTGCATTCCACAATCCTTTCTTTATCATCCTTAATCTGGCGGTGGGCGGCGATTTCCCCGGACAGACCATCGACGAAAGCAAGTTGCCCGCCAGCATGTACGTTGACTATGTGCGGGTATACGCCATGACCAATAACAGCGGCAGTGCGCCTATTGGCTCCACCATTTCCATGAAAGGGTTTAACAACGCTTATGTCAGCGGTGAAAACGGTACACAGGCCATGACCTGCAACCGTCCTGACGCACAGGCATGGGAACAGTTCACCGTGGAAGATGCCGGCGGCGGAAAGATAGCCCTGAAAAGCATGGGGAAGTATGTGTCCTCTGAAAACGGGACACAACCTATTACGTGTAACCGTGCTACTGCCAGCGACTGGGAGAAGTTTGACTGGATAGCAAACGCTGATGGCACTTTCTCGCTACGCGGCAATAACGGGTTGTATGTTTCCAGTGAAAACGGAACGCAGCCGATGACCTGTAACAGGGCCACCATATCGGGATGGGAAGCATTCCGTCTTTAATTCAAAAACAGGGGTGATGATATGCCTGTTGAACGGACAATTATCTCTTCGCGGCATGTAAGGAAAAGACCGGATTTTTCCGGCCTTTTCCTTATTTTTATACTTGTTAAATCCTGTTGCCACACCGCAGTGTTTGTCGCAGCCGCACATTAAAGTATTGTTACCATTCTTATCCAGTAGAAAAAGTTTACCCGGAATCGCTAATTTCATCATATGAGCCAAAATACTTTATTAGAGAACCTAACCACCAGGACCACCGGCATTTTATATTACAGTGAATCGGAGAACCCATTGACCATCGAGTCATGGGGGCATGTTCCGGCAGCTGAAATAACCGGTAAGATCGCCACCCGGCATCAGGTTGCGCCCAACGTAGTAAAAACCATCAGTTCAGCAGATTTTTTCAACGAAGTAGAGAGAGCACCAGACCCGAACGACGCCCCCATTGTAGAAAACGCACAAAGATTCAAAGCCCTGCATCAATTCCTGAAAGAACATTTTACCGGCATACAGGTAGTCCGGGTGGAAGACGGCACCAGTATTCCGGTGTACATCGTTTGCCATCAGCCGGATGACACCTGCGTAGCGCTGGTGACCACAGCGATAGAGTCGTAAGCCTAATCTCCACATATTACAGAAACCCTTAAAAAAAACCTGAATTATGAAACAATTCATCAGGCATTGTATGATCATTTGCCTGGGCGGTTTATTGTTTTCTGCCTGTAAAAAAGAGGCAGACATCCAGCCCCGGGAAATGGAACAACCACGTTCCACCATTACAGAATCCGTAGTGGTCCTTAATGAAGACTTTGAATCGGGCAGTAAAACAGCTTATGCCATCGGCAATGTAACCCTGAGCAGCGGCTCCTGGACCCTGGACGACGCTTTGATCGGCAATCTGGCTGCCGACCTGAAAAACGGAACTAAATCCGTTCGTATCAGAAACACCGGTAGCATCACCACCAATTTCAGTACCAGCAGTGCAGCCGGCACCGTTACTGTGACTGTTAAACACGGCACCTACGGCACCGATGCTAACAGCAGCTGGCAACTCTGGACATCCGCCGACAACGGCGCCACCTGGACACAGCAAGGAAATACCATCACCACTTCCAACAGTCTGCAAACAGCTACTTTCAGCTTCCAGTCAACCGGCAACCTGCGCATCTCCATCCGTAAAACATCCGGCAGTACCAACAGGATCAACATCGACGATGTGAACATCACAGCCGGCAGCACCGGCGGTGGCGGCGGTGGCACCAATCCCGGCGATGACAACAACCTGTTGCTGGGCAACCCCAGCAATGCGCTGGCCGACGTGGCTTCGGAGAACAACTACCTGATGGTGAAACCTTATTATACTTTATCATATAGCCGTGGCCGTGCTACCCCTAACTGGGTAAGCTGGCATATCCAGTCATCTGATCTCGGCAGCATCTCCAGGACCAACGACTTCCGCGCCGACACCGACCTGCCCGCAGGCTGGTACCAGGTGCAGAACAGCAGCTATTCCGGTTCCGGGTTTGACCGTGGCCACAACTGCCCGTCAGCCGACAGGACAGCTACTGCAGACGCCAACTCCGCCACCTTCCTGATGACCAATATGATGCCACAGGCGCCTAACAATAACCAGAAAACCTGGGCCAACCTGGAAAACTATACCCGCGACCTCGTGAAGGCCGGCAACGAAGTATTCGTTATCTGCGGTTCCTACGGCCAGGGCGGTACCGGCTCACTGGGCGGTGTCACCACCACCATCGACAACGGCCGTGTGACCGTTCCTTCCAATATCTGGAAAGTAGTGGTAGTAATCCCTGATGGCAGCAATGACCTGAACAGGATCAACGGCAACACCCGCGTAATTGCCATCAATACGCCCAACAGTAATGATATCAATACCGACTGGACCCAGTATAAAACAACTGTTCGCGACATCGAAAGCGCAACAGGTTATAATTTGCTGTCCAATCTGCGCCCATCGCTGCAGGACAGCCTGGAAACGAGGATTGATCCGTGAGGACATCTCTAAAAGACAAACAAAAAGGCTTGTAAGTAACACTTACAAGCCTTTTTGTTATAGCATTATCTTTACTTTGCAAATTTCCTTGTTCCCGCCACGCAAAGGATCACGCCCACTGTAACGCCCAACATGCCGATGCTCACTTTTTCATGCAGGAAGGAGGCGGCCAGCGCCAGTCCGAAAAACGGCTGTAACAATTGCAGCTGTCCTACTGTAGCAGTACCGCCTTGCGCCAGTCCACGGTACCAGAAAATAAAGCCGACGAACATACTGATGATGGACACATAGGCGAGGCTTATCCAGGTATCAGCATGAATACCTTCGAAAGACGGCGGCATATAGATAAACGCCAGCGGCAGCATGACCGGCAAAGCCAGTACAAGCGCCCAGGAAATCACCTGCCAGCCGCCCAGCACCTTGGTCAGTTTGGCTCCTTCCGCATAACCCAGTCCACAGACGATGATCGCTGCTATCATGAGCAAATCACCTATAGGCGATGCCGTTAGTCCCTGCGCTACCGCGTAACCTGTTACCAGCAGGCTGCCGGCAACAGAGAATACCCAGAATACAGGCCGGGGCCTTTCTCCACCACGAATGATGCCGAAGATGGCTGTCGAAAGGGGCAGCAGCCCTAAAAAAACGATAGAATGCGCCGAGGTAATGTATTGTAACGCCATGGCCGTTAACAACGGAAATCCCACGACCACCCCAAGCGCTACCATCACCAATGGAAAAATATGTTCACGGGCCGGCCTTTTTTGCCTGAAAATCAGTAACGCAACAGCGGCCAGTATGCCCGCATTGGAGGCGCGGGCTACCGTCAGGAAAACAGGGTTCAGCTCCAGGACGGCCACCCTGGTAGCGGGCAACGACCCGCTGAACAATACCACGCCTATAAAACCATTGAGCCAGCCTCCACTATTACTTCCTTTTGACATACTGATATTCATTTAAAATTGAGATCACAAAATTAGTGACCCTGTACAGATGATCACGGTATCAGTTTTACGTTTTTGTATGAACACAGTTAGGACCGGTATTTTTATCGCAAATTGCCTTACTTTGATGTTGTAATGATAGCAAATCCCGTAACACCAGATGAAAAAGTTAATTGTCACGATAAGTATTTTGTGCTGTAGCGGATGGGTAAATGCCCAGACGGTCAAGTCCACCGGCGGCAGCACCCGGTTCATGGTAAACAGCGACGGTGTGATCAAAAACAGCAGCTACAGCGTAGTTGGCCGTATCAAAAGCGACGGCACGGTGGAAGCGGCAAACTATAAGATCATCGGTTATGTCAGGGGAGAGCGCATAGAAGACAGTAATCATTCTACCGTTGGGTATATAAAAAAAGACGGTACCGTAAAGAACTACAGCCACAGTACGATCGGTTACATCAAGGACAATGGCGATGTGCAGAACTGGAGCCGGAGCAGCCTCGGGTCTGCGTCCGGCGTTAAAAAGGAGTGGGCGGCGTTGATCTTTTTCTTCTTTGATTTCTGATCACTTGATAAATGGAACTATGCTTGTTCCGTGCTGCCTGTGACGATGCCCAACAACAACGGAACGAGCATCAATCCCTGGAAAACATTAAACATCATGAGCCGTGGATGAATGCCAAACGGCAAATCTGTGGCATCCCTGTATTGGCTGAACAGGTAATAAGCCAGTAGCAGCGCCACAAAGGTCAAACCGATAGTGAAATACCTGAACCTAACCCCGTAACATCTGTCAAATACGAGTGTCATGGCGATGGCCACGAAGCAGGAGCTGATCACCGCATACAGGATCGTGGCGTTTGTGATCAGGGTTGTCAGCGGTAAGATAATAAATGACGCCACTGCAAACACTACAATGGTGGCAATCAGGCTCGTCACTAACGCCTGTAGTTTTTTTCTGCCGATGCCAGCATAGATGGACACCGGAAAAAGCACCAGGAATCCCAGGCCGGTGAGGAAAACGGGGCCGGAGCCGAACGGATCGCTCATAGAATGGCAGATGACGGTCCAGAGAACGGTCAATATCAAAAAGAAGATGACGGTCTTTAAAAAAGCGGCTGTGTTGAAGGTGATCTTATTCATAGGTGTAGGTCGTAAAATATTCCTAAAGATATATCTTCCTGTTGAAAAAGCTGTATGAGGAAAACGTTTCGTCTGGAAAACAGGCGCTTGTTTGTTATAAGTGCAACAATAAAAATCCACCCAGGCTGCCGATCAATATCACATACACCGTGCTCAGTTTTTTCCATACCAGCGTGATTCCCAGGCAGACGGCCAGTATCACGGCGCTGCGCCACTCCGCAGCAGAGGCGAGCAGCAGGTGCAGCCCCACTACTGCTATAACGGACACTGAAGCAGCACTAAGCCCGTCCAGGAATACCCGGAGCCGGTCGCTTTTGCGGGCGGACGACAGCAGCCTATGCAGAAAGAAAGAGATAAAAAAGGAAGGCAGGAATATGCCAATGGTAGCCAGCACTCCACCGGAAAGGCCATGGATCAGATAACCGGCAAAGGTGGCACTGGAGAGGATAGGGCCTGGCGTTATCTGTCCAACGGCAATGGCGTCCATCAGCTGTTGCCGGGTAAGCCAGTGGTTTTTCCTGACCAGCGATTCATCCATGTAAGCAAACAATACGTACCCGCTGCCGTATAATACCGCTCCGATTTTCAGGAAGATGGAAAACAGTTTTAAGCTGGAGAAAGCGCCGGCACTGCCCTGTGTTGCCGGTACCAGCAACCACCCGCTCCAGGACGCCATTTTATTTTTCATCCTGTGAGCGAAATAATTTAATGCCCCTGCGCCTAATATCAACAACACTTCATTGAGTCCAAACCAGGAGCCTGCAAAGACCAGTACACACAAAACTATCAGCGTGGTGTTCCGTTTGAGGGTGGTAGCAGACAAGCGGAACACAGTGGCGATGACCAGTGCCGTAGTGGCCGGGCGCAGGCCGTAAATAAAGCCCTGCACGTCCGGCAGCGCACTGTATTTTTGATAGAAGTATCCAAACAACAGGCAGATCACCATAGCGGGAAAGATGTAACATACACCGGCCACGATGAGCCCCAGTCGACCGGCCCGCTCTTTGCCGCAATGCATGATCACCTCTACGGCGTTAGGGCCGGGTATGATGTAAGAGGTGCTGAGCACATCCATAAAATGCTGATGGTCTATCCACTTTCGCTTCACCACCATTTCATTTTCGATGGTGGCCACCATCCCGGCGATACCGCCAAAACCAATACAGCCCAGCTTGAACGTGGAAAAAGCCACTTCTTTCAGTCGTTGGGTTGTTGAGTCTTTATGGTATTCCATACACAATCAGTTTGACCGGGGGTAGCTGTAAATATAACTATTGAACGCCTGTCATCAAACTGATATAGGTGACGAAGTTATTTTTTTATTGTCCACAGGCCGGTGCTGCCTGGCTTCCTTTCGTCTGTGGCCTTACTCAGCAAAGTGTCCCCTGCGGCGATATTGCCAAATATCTCCACGCCTGCGTCTACCGTCATGCCCGGGCGGACGTCCACCCATTCGGCTTTTCCATCTTTCACACGGATGACGAATTTCTTTTCCTGCGTGGTGGCCACTGCTGCAAAGGGCACCACGAAGGATGGCGTGTTTCTTTCCAGCGGAACTTTTACATAACAAAAAGCGCCTGCTTTCAGCCGGTGATCGCTGTTGTCTACTTTAAATTCCCATAATTCGGTGCGGGTATTGGGGTCGATGGTTTCTGACTTGCGGGTGAGGACTGCCTTAAAACGTTCAGTCGGATAGGCATCTACACGGAAGTCGATATGTTGAAGCTTGTCCGCGGTGGCCACATATATCTCAGGTACGGCGGCGCGTAAACGCAGCACGTTGTTGTTCTGCACGGTGAGCAGCATGGCGTTGGTGCCGACCAGCGAACCCGGATCGGCTTTACGGGCGGTAACAACGCCGTCAAAGGGCGCTATGATATATAAATACCCTGATACCGCTTTGTAGGATTGTGCCTGTCTGCCGGCGGCCACGAAAGTGGCGCTGTCGGCCTGCATCTGGTTGCGGCTGCGCTCCAGGTCCACCGGCGCCACGATGCCGGGCGTATTGGCCTGTGATGCACGGTATAACCGCTCGTACTGGTCTTTGCTGGATGTCCATTTAGCTTTGGCTGCCTGCACAGCGGCTTCTGATTCTGCCAGCCGGCTGTTCACCTCCGGCGCTTCAATTACGGCCAATACCTGTCCTTTCTTAACACGGTCGCCCATATCCACTTTCATCTCCTTTACAAAGCCCTGTACTTTGGCAAAGAGTTCCGCATTTTCATAAGGCACCAGTTCTGCGGGAAATTCTGCTGTTTTCTTCAGCGTGTCCTGTTTCAGGATAAATACAGGCACGGTGTCTGATGCCGGCGTATCGGCACCGGCGGCCGGTGCCGGTGAATGATGGCCGCAGGCTGAAAGAATGAGCAGTGAAGAGATGGAGGCGATTATCCGCATATTGTTATTGCATGTTTTTGTCATAGTAAATACTTTTTTCATCGTCAGGGTCAAGGGATACATATTTGTACGGTGTTCTTCCAACTGTCCACTGATAGAGGGAAGGGAGGAAAAACAGTACGCTGATGGAGGAGAATAACAGGCCGCCGATCACGGCGATGCCCAGCGGTGCCGTCTGATCACCGCCTTCAGACAGCCCCAGCGCCATAGGGAGCATCCCGGCGATCATGGCGGCGCTGGTCATCAGGATAGGACGGAGGCGATGCTCCGCTGCCAGCAACTGCGGATGGTCAATATTGTTTTTCCGGTAATGTTCTGCGTTGGTGATAAACAACACTGCGTTGGCAATGGCTACGCCCACCGCCATAATAGTGCCCATATATGATTGTATGTTCAGGGTGTTGCCTGTCAGGTATAAAAACAACAGGGAGCCTGCTACCACAGCTGGTATGACCGCTAACGTGGTGACGGCCACCCGGAACGATTGAAAGTATACGGCCATCACCAGGAAGATGACCAGTATGGCGATCAATAAGCCAAACTGAAGACTGGACAAGGTGTCCTGCAGCAGGGAAGGCTGGCCACGCAGGATGATTTTAGCACCGTTGGGCAACTGGCCCATGCTGCCGATAGCATGTTTTACCTGTTTGAAAACCGTGCCCGGGTCCTGCTGGTGGATGTTTGCGGTGATGGTGATGTAACGCTGCTGATTGAGCCGGTCGTATTCGCCGGGCATGGAAGTACGTTTCCACGAGGCTGCTTCACTGAGATAATGGGTGGTGCCATTGCCGCCGGAAACGGGTATGGCTTCCAGTTGACTGGTGCTGTTCATCCTGAACTCGGGATACTGTACCTGCACCTGGTAAGCCGTGCCGGTGGCTTTGTCCAGCCAATAGTTGGGCGTGGTGAAACGACTGGAGGAAGTGGCGGCAACAACAGAACGGGTGATCTGTTCGCTGGTAAGCCCCAGCTGACCCGCTTTTACACGGTCCAGCTCCAGCCGGATAACGGGATAGTCGAGCGGTGTGGCTATCTGAAGATCGCGGAGAGCGGAGATGGATGACAGCTTTTTGATTAACTGCGTGGCTGTCTTTTTACCTTCCGCCAGGTTTTTATTGACAACGGCAATCTCTATCGGATTGCTGCTGCCGAGGTTCAATACCTGTTCCACGATGTCTCCCGGCTCAAAAGACAATTTAGCGCCGGGGATGGCGGCAGTAGCAGCTGCCCGCAGCTTTTCCCGGAAGGAGGCTATCGGTATCACGCCCCGTTTAAGTTTTATTTTCACCACAGCTTCCTGTGGACCGCTGGTCCACAGATGGATATAGTTCACCGGGTAACTCGAAGGTTGTGTGCCGATAAAAGCAGAGGTGATTTCCACGTTTTGTTTTCCGGCGATACTGTCTGTCAGTGACAATAATTTCCTGGTGGCATCTTCTGTCCGCTCAAAGCGGGTGCCTACGGGCAACCGTAGCCGTACCTGGGCCTGACCACTGTCTGTTTGCGGGAAAAGTTCGGTGCCGGTAAAGATAAAGAGCAGTACCACCAGGGCTGCGGAAACAAGGAGAAACAACAGGGAGCTGCCCCTGAAGGCCGTTTTCCGGCGTTCTCCGGCGGTAACATAACGCTGCTTCAACGTTTCAAAGAATCCACGTTCCTTTTTTTCCTTTTCCTGCAGCGTTGTTTTGAACAACCAGTTAGCTGCTACCGGAACAAATGTCTGCGACAGGATAAAGGAGGCGATCATAGCAAAGCCCACTGCCAGCGACAGTGGCATGAACATCGCTCTGGGCACGCCGTTCATAAACATCGACGGAACAAATACGGCCAGAATGCTCAGCAGGATCAGCAGCTTGGGGCCGGCAATTTCCATACTGGCGTCTGCAATGGCGCGGGCTTTGGTTTTCCCGGTTTCCATATGCCGGTGGATGTTCTCTATCGTAACAGTGGCTTCGTCCACCAATATGCCAACAGACAATGCCAAACCGCCCAATGTCATAATATTGATCGTTTGCCCCGTCAGGTATAAGAGGATGGCAGACGACAGTAAGGCCAGCGGAATAGTCATGATCACAATCAGCGCGCTGCGCCTGTCACCGAGGAAAAGCAGTACCATCAGACCGGTAAGGACCGCGCCCAGTCCACCTTCAAACAACAGGCTCTTTAATGAATTAATGACATAGCCGGACTGGTCAAACGCGTAGGTGACTTTTATATCGGAAGGTATGGCGGCCTGCATGTCGGGCAGGGCTGCTTTCACGCGCTGCACCACGTCCCACGTGGAGGCGTCTGCCCTTTTGGTGACGGGGATATATACGGAACGTTTGCCGTTGACCAGCGCATAGCTGGTAGTAACGTCAGCGCCTAAACTGACATTGGCGATGTCCCTGATGTATACCGTTGCACCTGCGCCGGGCTGCAGTGGCGTGTTCTGAAGGTCCTGCAAAGATTCGATCACACTGTTCTGCGGGGTGATGTAAGTCGAATCCCCGATGCGCACGTTACCGGCAGGGGAGATGGTGTTGGATTTTGCGATGGCCTGTACTACCTGGTCGGGTGAGAGGTTATAGCTGCGCAGTTTGTCCGGGTCCACCGTGATCAGCACTGTTTTCTGGTTACCGCCGAACGGCGGGGGCGCAGACACGCCGGGCAATGTCGAGAACATAGGGCGTACGCGGAACAGGGCAAGGTCGGATATCTCGCTCAGGGACCGGCTGTCTGAACTGAACACCAGCTGTCCTACCGGCACACTGCCGGCGTCAAAACGGGTAATGAAAGGAGGAACGGTGCCAGGCGGCATAAATGCCCGGGCGCGGTTCACGTATCCCACCACTTCCGCCATGGCCTGGCTCATATCGGTGCCCTCATTAAATTCGATTTTAATAATGGCCGCCCCCTGGATGTTCCTGGAGTCGACTGATTTTACACCTGTGATGTATAGGAAGTGATATTCGTAGTAAGAGGTGACGAAACCTTCCATCTGTTCCGGTGACAAGCCCCCATAGGGCTGCGCCACGTAAACCACCGGTAGGCCGAGACGGGGGAAAATATCCACCTTGGTTTGCCGGATGGAGAGGTACGCGAAAAACACAATAGCCAGAACTGCCACCAGGATGGTAACAGGATGCCGCAATGCCGAACGGATTAGCTTCATAGTATTTGCTTATAGCTTTATTTCAGATTGTCTGTAAAGGTTGTCAGCTGGCCGTTTGCTACGGCGATGTCCAACAGGGAGCGCCATGCCTGCAGGAAGGCGGCGGCTTCTCCGGTTTCCGCCTTCAGCAGGTCGTACTGACCTTGTATCAGCCGTGTGAAGTCGATCAGACCGCTGTTGTAACTGAGTTGCAGGCCGTCAAAAGCAAAACGGGCGGCCTGCGACTGCACTACTGCCTGTTTCGTGATCAGCATGTTCTGACTATAGTTGTACCGGGCCGCTTCTTTCTGCTTTTGCAGGTTTAACGCCACCTGGTCCAGCTGCGCCTCGTCGGCTTTAACCATAGCCTGGTATTGTTTCTTTTTCAGGTGGACTTCAGAAAACTGAAGGATAGGGAAACTGAGCTGAATGCCTGCGCCGTAGTTCTTATGGGAAAGCGACCAGCCGTCCGCTTTATCGATGGTGCCATCGGCTTTTACGCCGGAGCCTCTTGCATAGGCATTGGCCCACAGGTCCAGCTTAGGTCGCCATATACGTTCCACTTCTTTCAGAGCGGATGCTGTTACTTCCTTTCTCATCTGGTAATACTGGTAAACAGGATTTCCTGCCGGACCAGCAGTGGTGTCGGCTATCAGCGGCAGTTGGCTGAGCAGTGAGGTGTCTGCCAGCAATATGTTTGTTGGCGCGTCGGGCAGTCCCGTCAGCCGGGTGAGTTCTGTGATCTGCGCATAGTATTGGCGCTGCACGATCAGCAGGTCCGTGGTGGCCTGCGCCAGGGCTGCCTGGAACTGTGTGGTGTCTATTCCCGGGCGTAGTCCCTGCCGCGTAAACACCAGCGATTGTTCCAGTCCTGCTTTGGTCCTGTCGATATTAGCCTGGTAGGTTTGTATGAGTTTTTGCAGGTACACGGCGTCCAGGTAGGTGGCTACGGCTGCGTACTGCTGACGGAACAGCGCATCGTTATAGGTGCTGTTGGCCAGCTTGTACTGGGCACTGGCTTTTTCGACTGCGGCACTACGTTGACCGAAAGTGAGCGGGTTCCACTTCAGTATCGCGCCCGCGGCGGTACCTGGCACAGGATCATAGATATTGCCGGCAACAGGAGGCCCGCTGATAGGGAGTATCAATCCCGGATAACTCATCCCGGTGACATTGTTGTAGGTGGCATATCCTGCCTGATAGCCGATGTTGATGTCCGGCAGCAGGGTGTTCTTCGCAAGACCGACACCATACTGAGTGCTCTGCGCCTGTGCCGCATATGCCTTCATCTGCGGCTGTGCGGACTGTACCAGGGAAAGCATGTCCTTTATGTGTAGCGGTTTGGGTTGCGCATAGGCATGAAGGGTGAATAACACGATACTGCTCAGGGAGACGATCTTTCTATAGGAAGCATTCATTCATCAAATATATTTATATAACGATCTGTATTTATATTAAGAAATCGTTTTCACCAGCAGACCGATACCGGCAGCCGCAACGATGATGACCGGTTCCGGTATTTTTTTGGACCGCCACAGGATAAATGCTGTTAGTACAGCAATGGCTATCGTATAGCCGTCAACGAGCGATCGTTTCGCCAACACAATGACGGCGCCTGTAATAGCGCCGATAGCGGCAGCTGTCACACCGTCCACAAAAGCCCTGATCCCGGGGTGTTTGCCATACTTCCTGAAATAGGGGGCAGGCAGCACGGTGAAAAGGTAACAGGGGAAAAAAGTCCCGAAGGCGGCCACGCCCGCACCCGAAAGGCCGGCGGTAAGATACCCGATAAACCCTACGGTGATCACCACCGGGCCGGGCGTAATCATCGCCACTGCTACGGCATCTACGAACTGCTGCTCATTCAGCCAGCCATATTCCTTTACAACGCCGCCATAGAGGAAAGGCACAATAGCGAGCCCGCTGCCAAACACAAAAGCCCCCGCCTTGGTAAAATACAAAAGTATTTGCCAAAGTGTTTTCCCGGAAGTGCTATTAGTGATATTCAGTAAGGTGGCAGGGGCCAGTAATTTAGTCATCACCGTTCCTTTCCGGGGGAAGGTTAACCGGGTGGGAGGGGCTTTTAACAGCCAGTAGAACACTCCGGAACCGAGGAACAACCAGATGTTTTCGTTTTCCTGCCATACCGTGTAAGCTGCTGCAGTGATGTAAATAACAATCAATAACTTGTTACCTCCCACAGATTTACGGGTCAGTTTCCATGCGCTCACACCAATGATGCCGATAACGGCAGCGCCTACACCATAAAAAACGGCCTGCATCCAGGGGATGCCCTGCCAGTGGACATAGATGAACCCAAGGACCACTACCATCAGGAAGGAAGGGAGCACAAATGCCAGGCCGGCCAGCGTGGCGCCCAGCAACCGGTAATGAACATATCCCATGTATATACCCAGCTGGGCGGCCAACGGGCCGGGAGCCAGTTGGGCCAGTGTCAGTCCTTCTTTGTAGTCCTCTTCACTGATCCATTGTTTGTTTTCAACGAGGTCACGGTGCATGTACCCCGCCAGCGCTACCGGGCCGCCGAAGCCCCAGGTGCCCAGTTTTAAAAAATAAATGACGAGGTCCCGCAGGCTGTATGGTATGGTTGATTTGCTGTTGTCCATTTTTGGAGATGTTGGTTTACACCTGCAAGTTCATACTATGGATATCCAAAAAATAGAACGAATAATAAGCTTTGGCCTGTTTTTTACTTTTTTGTCAGCCCCTTTTTGTAGACAGATGGGCTTTTACCGGTAAACTTCCTGAAGACCCGGGTAAAATGGCTCTGGTCTGAAAACCCGGTGAGATAAGCTATTTCAGTCAGGGAATGGCTGGTAGTGCTCAACAATTGGACTGCCTTATCGATCCGCAGTTTACGGATATAGTCACCAAATGACAGATCATCAAAATACTTGGAAAACTCCCGCGATAAGTATGCCGGATGTACCTGGAGTGTTTCTGACAAGCCTTTCAGGCTGAGGTTGAGGTTGGTGTCTATCTGGTCCTGGATGATCTCTTTTAGTTCTTTGGCCCACCCTGGCACCTTCCTGCTGTCTTTTTCCTGTTGGAGATATTTGTTGAAAATATCCATCAGTTGTTGCTCAAACGGCTGCTGGGTGTGCTTAACGTGTTGGAGGTATTTGGCCCAGCTGTAAAGAGCGTCATATAGCATCATCCCTTTTTCGAGCAAAGCCTGATCATCAGATTCGTTGTAGGCCAGCCCGGCAGATATGGCCCACAGGCCGGAAGCCTGGGCGGCAAAATCGTGACGGTCGGTGTCCGCGCCACGGACAATAGGCGCCATGATCAGCACTGCAGGGTCATCGATGCCATGTTTTTTGATAATGTAATCAAATGTACACTGGTCTTCGTAATGCGTATACTCCACACCCACTACGTCAAAAGGGATGGCGCCTTCCGCTTCCGCCAAAGGAATTACCTGGTCAAAGGGCACATACATAAACTCCGCCGTAGCGTCCACAAATCTCTTTATGAGCCATGGACTGGCAATCCGGTCAATCTTAGGGCGCTCACGGGTGATCCACTTCATATGTGCTGATGATTTACACAGGCCTGTAATTTAATGCGGTTTCGGTAAATCCTGCGGAAAATATCAGGGAACACGTAACATAGGCCAGGCTGACGGTATTTCACCTGTCCCCGGTATTTGACTACAAACTAACAGGATTAGGCTACATGCCTGCCTACAGGCCTTCGGATATTTGCAAAAGGAAATAGTTCCATCGGATTTTTTAATTTTATAGTGTAATATGAAGACCGTTTTGATTACCGGCGCCAACAAGGGCATCGGACTGGAAACAGCCAGGCAGCTGGCACAACAGGGGTGTTTTGTATATATCGGCAGCAGGGACCTGGGAAATGGACAAAAAGCTGTTGAAGCGCTGACAGCCGCCGGCCTGTCCAATGTGGCAGCTGTTCAGCTGGACGTGACGGACGCGGATTCCATCAGCCAGGCAAAGGATGCCATCAGCCGGCAGACCGGCTCATTGGACGTGCTGATCAACAACGCCGGCATCGCAGGAGCGCAGCCCCAGCAGCTGGCCGGCGACAGTATGCAAAACCTGCGGGACCTGTTTGAGACGAATTTCTTTGGCATGGTACAGACCACCCAGATCATGTTACCCTTGTTGAAGCAGTCTGCTGCACCATCCATCATCAATGTATCCAGCGAGGTTGGGTCTTTGACGATGAATACCGCTTCCGACAGACGCGCTAACTGGACGCTCTATTCCGCATACGGCGCTACCAAAACAGCCGTAAACGCTTTTACGGTGATGCTGGCCAACGAACTGCGGGACGAGCGCTTTACGGTCAACAGCGTTACGCCCGGCTACACCGCTACCGATCTGAACGGATTCCAGGGCTTTAAAACGGCGGCGGAAGGGGCGAAACCCATCGTGGAGCTGGCAATGTCCGCAGACAGAACAGCGACCGGCAAATTCTTTAACGACAGCGGAGAAGTGTCCTGGTGACCGCCGCTAAATTTTGGCTCATGACAAACAACAATATTCAACGGTTAAGGTCTGTCAGCGATTATCACCGCACCCGTGGCTTGCCGCCCCCGGAACATCCGCTGGTAAGCCTGGTGGATTATAATGATGTCAAACTCCCCCCGGGGATCAACGATATCAGCTGGGTATATGACTTCTACTTTATAGCGCTGAAAAGAGGGTTTGACGCCAAATTTAACTACGGGCAACTGCAATATGATTTTGATGAGGGCACCATGTTTTTCATAGCGCCGGGACAGGTGTTCAGGATAGAAATAAAACAGGACGCGCCGGGGAAATCCGGATGGATGCTGCTCATCCACCCGGATTTTTTCAGAAACCTGCCACTGGCACAAAACATTAAAAAATACAAATACTTTAGTTATTCTGTCCGGGAGGCACTGTTTCTTTCCGAGAAGGAAGAAGCCGTGATGACCGGCATTGTACAGAATATCCAGCGGGAGTATCAGACCAGCATCGATAAATTCAGCCAGCAGATCATTACCTCCCAGATAGAGGTGCTGCTCAGTTATGCGGAACGTTTCTATCAACGGCAGTTCATTACGCGGGAGGTGGCCAACCACCAGGTGCTGGAAAAGCTGGAAACCCTGCTGGAGGACTATTTTGAAAATACGCACAAAGAAGGCCTGCCTACCGTCAACTACCTGGCCGCGCAGCTGAACCTGTCTGCCGACTATCTCAGTTCGCTGTTGAAGGTCACCACCGGATTAAACACCCAACAACATATCCATGAAAAACTCATTGAAAAAGCAAAAGAGAAACTGATCGGCACAACGTTGACCGTCAGTGAAATTGCCTATGAGCTGGGCTTTGAGCACTCCCAGTCTTTCAGTAAACTTTTTAAGGCGAAGACCAACCTTTCTCCACTGGCATTCAGGCAGTCGCTGGGGTAAGCTTTTGGTACCGCGAATCCTTCATTTGGTGTAAATAAATTGCCGGAAGGCACGGCGCTGAATAGTTTAGCGCCTAAAAAAAACACCGGATGAGAAAATTGTTTTTTTGTGTACTGTTATCCATGAGCGCTACCTCCCTGTACGCGCAGAAAACCTTGTTTGATACTGTTTTTACCCTGGTGAAAACGAAGTCCGTCTATGCGCAGCAGGTTAACTGGGATTCTTTAACGCCTTTTGTCTATCAAAAAATGGACGTCACAAAAGCAGACAGCGTGGCGGCGGTGCTGGAGGCCTTCGGTCCGCTGATGCAGGCCCTGAAAGACATGCACAGCAGCATGTCCTGGAAAGACAAGGTAAATGGCAATCCCGACGCGTGGGCATTTGTGGACAGTAAAATCACCCCTGAAATGCGGGATGCCGCCAACAAAGGATATAGCCGTTTACGTACGGCCATGCTGCCTGGCGGGTATGGTTATATCAGCATACCGGCTGCCGGTATAAAACCAACGGAAGACATGCAGGCGGCGATTGAAAAAATGTCGGCCATTGCGCAAGGTATATCAGATTCCCTGTGTGTGCTGCAAACCAAATCCCTTAAAGGCCTCATCATTGACCTGCGGCTGAATGGCGGCGGCAGCTCACCGGCGCTCATCGGCGGTTTGTCTCCTGTATTGGATAACGGCCTTTGTTTCGCCTTTGCCAAAAAAAATAATGACCGGGAAGAGATGCGTTTAAAAGATGGCAACCTGTTTTATGACACCCTGCAGATCATAAAACTGAAAAAGACCTGCCCATTGAAAAAAGCAGTGAAAGTAGCGGTGCTGATCAGCGGTTATACCACCAGCGCCGGTGAACATGCGGCCATCGCACTGAAGGGCAGCCACCGTGCCCGCTTCTTTGGAAGCCCCACCAGGGGACAGATTTCCGGAAATGAAACCATTTTTATAAGAAAAGATGTTACTTTAAGCCTGTCAACCGCCTGGGCTGAAGACAAAGCCGGCCGGAGGTACATGGTGGACGTGGCTCCTGATGTAGTAGTCCCTGACGGGGCCGATTTTGAGCACCTGGACAACGATAAAAGTGTGCAGGCTGCCATCAGGTGGTTCACGACAGGTAAATAAAAAACGAGTATGCCAGGGATAGCCATTGCCCGACTTTTAAAAGAGATCATCAAACACCCCAGAATTTCGTACTGGAAAATTGCCGGCTGGCTGGCGGTAGTGCTGATCGTGATTAATGCCAAAACCTATTATGTCAATAGTCATCTGAAAGACCCGGTGTTAAGAGCCGGGTTTCTCAGTTGGATATCCAGCTGGACATACCTGTTGCAGCAATTGCTTTCCTGTGTGCTGGTGTCATCGCTCTGTTTTTTGGTCTTCAACCTGTTTTATAACCTGTCGGCCCGCAAAGCCCGGCTGCCCGTGTTCCTGGTTGCCGGTGGGTTGTTGTTTGCACTGTACCTGATGATAGACCAGGGGATCAATTATTTTTTTTACCCGGATACCTTCAAGGTTTTTATTACAGACCCGCTGGCGCTTACATCGGACGTGTTGCTGGGAGTGACGATCATTACTGTGTTAACGGTGGTCATCGTCAAAGTGGCCATTTCCAACGATATCAACAAAAGAAATAAACAACTGGAACTGGACAAGCGGGAAGCGGAATACGAACTGTTGAAGGCGCAGGTGAATCCCCACTTCCTGTTTAACTCGCTGAACTATCTGTATGCCCGGTCGCTCCCTTATTCAAAAGAGCTCTCCGAAGGTATTCTGACGCTGTCTGAAATTATGCGGTATGCCTTTGATACGCATGATCTGGCGAAGGACGGGATGGTGTTGCTGAAAGACGAAGTGGAATATATCGGGAAGTTTTTAAAGATGAATGAGCTGCGCTTTGGAGTGGGGTTTTATGCCACCTTCGGGAAAACCGGCGTGATAGGAAGCAGGCGGATTATTCCCTTTGTGTTAATTACTATGGTGGAAAACGCCGTCAAACATGCGGATGCCAGCGATGCCAGGCTGCCTATCCGCGTCCTGCTGGAGGTGACAGAAGAGCAGCTGGTATTCAGCTGTGAGAATCAGAAAAAGGCCCATAACATGGCCGTTCCTTCAACCAAAGTAGGTATACACAATATGAAAGAACGGCTCCGGATGGCCTATGGCCATCACCACGAGCTGCTGATACACGATACGGCAGACACTTATTTTATTAAACTAACACTGCGTAATGGCCATTAAAGTTGTTGTGATCGACGATGAACCTGCTGCGATAGACGTGCTGAAATATTATATCAACATGACGCCGTCGCTGGATTTACTGGCTGCTTTTTCAGACAGCGGAGAGGCGGTGCGCTACTGTATGCAGCAGCAGGTTGACCTCATTTTTTGTGATATAGAAATGCCGCTGCTGAACGGACTGGAAGTTGCCGGTCAGCAGAAAGGGAAGACGGCCATCGTTTTTGTTACAGCGTATACCCACTACGCGGTAGAAGCCTTTAACCTGAACGTGGTGGACTACCTGGTGAAGCCTGTCCGGTACGAACGTTTTTTACAGGCGGTCAATAAGTACAGGGAACAAAACGTCCACGCGGAAGAAGATCATTTTTTTGTGAAAACCGGCGTGAAAGGGTGTCTGGAGAAAATCAACATCGCAGATATCATCCAGATAGAAGGCGCAAAAAATTATGTTACTATCTGGCATGGGCATACGAAAACGATGACACTGCTGAACCTGAAAGACCTGGAAGCCCGCCTGCCGGCCCGGGATTTCTGCCGGGTACAGAAGTCCAGCATTGTGGCGATAAAACATATTACAGGCCTGAAAGGCGGCGCCATCGTGTTGTCCGGCGGGCAACTGGTCCCTGTTGGTCCTACGTACAAGGAGGAAGTACTACGGCTGATCAATAGTCGGCTGATTAACTAGCGGTTACTCATCCTTCATACGTTTTGTTATTTATTGCTATTACTGAACACCGGCTTCCAGCAGTGTAAACGTTTTCTCCGTGCAGTTGACTTCTGCCAGCACGCCATAGGGAAGTGTAAACGCAGGGCAGGTATGGCCGAAGTCCATTTGGGTAACTACCACCATGTCCGTCAGGCCTTCTTCCTTCAACACTTTCAGTATCTCTGTTTCATATTCCGCAGCGTATTGATTATCATACGGCCGTCCCCACAGGATAGCTTTTGCTTTGCGGAGAATGCCCAGCAGGGCATAGTTCCTCATCCAGTAGCGTATCAGTTCTGGCCGTGCCGTTTCTTCTGATGTTTCAAAGAACAGGATGCTGTCTTGCCAATAACTATCTTCCGGCCAGTAGGGCGTGCCTTTGAGAAACTCCAGTACGTCTATGCATCCGCCAATGAGCCTGCCCTGCACTGTTCCGCTGCCTTGCAGGAACTTCCATCCGGTATTGGGTTCCAGCTTTCTTTTGACATCCTGTAGGGAGGGGTCGAACCATTCGAGCCTTTCAGATGTCCATCCTTCGGTATTGGGCATGATCCGGCGCACCGGCGGTGCTGTAAAGAAAGTATTGTTGATGTCTTCTATCTGGTAACGGTGCATGCCGCCGTTTTCCGCGAAGCCTGTCAGCAGGGAGGTGCCATAGAAGGAGGTGAGACCCGCTTTCAGGCAGAGCAGGTGTGTGGTGGTGGTATCAGAGAAGCCCAGGAATATTTTAGGATTGTTCCGGATAATATTTATATCCACATACTTCAATATCCGCGCACTCTCTTCACCGCCTATATTGGAAATGATCGCTTTCACCGATTTGTCGGCGAAGGCCTCCATCAGGTCTTCCGCCCTTGCCTGCGGATTTTCGTACAGCCATTGCGCAGGCTTCAGGGCGTTTTTTGTTTCGGTGACTTCAAGGCCAAACTGTTGTTGTAACTGCTCTTTGCCTTTCCGGTACCGGTGTGGCAATTCTCCCGCTCCGCCCCAGGAGAGGGAAATAGTGGCGACTTTATCGCCCGCGGCCAGCCGGGAAGGTTTAATTAGGTTCATATTTCGTCATTGGGTTATTAAATCATTGCTCCCTGCAAGGTATACCTTTTTTGATCATCGGGCCGAAGGCCTGATGGTTATCTTCCTGTGATAAATCGTATATTTACTGACGGTTTTTATGAGTATCATTCTTTCACCCGGGCATTATTTTGGCAAGGAGCAGCAGTTCAACGAAAATGCTTTCTTCAGGCTGAACATCACGGCTTACCAGCCGGATACGCATATTGGTGCGCACTACCACGAAAATGCGTATCTGAGCCTGCTCGTCAACGGTGGTTATCATGAAATGAACCGTCGTACAGACGATCAGGTGAGCCCCGGGCAATTGCTGTTCCGTCCGGCCGGCTACACGCATGCCAACCGTTTCCTGGAGCTACCCGGACGCTGCCTGAACATAGAATTCAAACAATCAGGGATAGAAGCGCTGACGTTGAAGGGTTCCCTTCCGCAGCAGCTGATCATTTACAAACCCGGTGCTTTCAGTGACTTGTACCAACTGCTGTACGCCTTTTTGAAAGAGCCCGCCAACTGCCTGCCGGAGGAGCATATCGTCAACTGGCTGTCGGAGGTGACGGACGTGAAAATAGCCAGCCGCCTGCCCTGGTTCATACAGGCAAAGGAAATCCTGCAAAACGAATTCGATACGCATCATACCATTCAGTCCATCGCCGGCAGGGTGTTCGTACATCCCATTTACCTGGCGAGGGCTTTTAAGGAAAAAGAAGGCATGACCGTGGGAGGCTACCAGCTGAAGATGCGGGTGCAAAGGGCGATGGAACTGCTTTTTACCACCCGCCTGCCGGTAACGGATATTGCCTTTTCCGCCGGATTCTCCGATACTTCCCATCTGATAAGAGTGTTCCGGGCATTCTACCGCTGCACGCCACATCAATTCCGGCGTCAGCTGAATAGTTAATCTGATACTATTTTTTGTGTGTATGCAGGTGTTACTTTGTGAAAAAAAAGTATGCGCCGACTTATCGCCCTTTTATATTTACTTTCACCGGTGTGGCTGGTCGCCCAGCAGAAACCGGATTACCACTTGCAGGTACAGGCCGACCTGGTGAAAAAGACCTTTGCCGTACAGGGAGATCTCTCTTTTGAAACTACCGCCGCTACCACTGATTCTGTTAAAATAATGATCAGTAAGGGGAGAGGCCCTGCCAAACTGCAACTACAGGGGGGCATCGCCGCCACGGTAGACACCAGTCTTAGCAGTTCCGGCGATGTGCTTTACCACTGGCGTTTTCAACGTCCGCAACCGGTGGGGTCCCGCTTACATTTTACCTATGCCTACGAACGGGGAGACGCCCCCGCTTTTCAGTACTACCTCGACAGCAGTTTTTGTATGGCCGGCGGATACGGTTCCGCGTGGTACCCCCAAGTGATGGCCCGGGCAGCCGACGGAACAGATGACTACCTCCGCGGCACCGGCACCCTGCGGGTGACCCTTCCCGAGCCGCTGATGGCCGTTATGGCCGCATGCACCATCAAGGCCACAAAAGGAGCCGGTACCAACACTTACGAGTTCCACTATGCCCAGCCCGACATCTTCTCCCTTTATATCGGAAATTATACCCGGCAGGACTATCAGGGCAAGATGCCGTTTTACACCTACTGTCTCAGTAAAGCGATCAATGGAAATGACATCTCCCGGAAGGCCGCATCGGTACTTGATTTCCTGACTTCCGAATTCGGGCCGTTGCTAATCCCTAATTTCTCTATCATCGAATTCCCGGAAGCCGTGGCCGAAAAAACCGGCATCGGCGGCGCCAGTATCTTCGGCGGCGTAGTGATGCCTACCGGCGCATTACGGGAATTTAACTATGCGCTTTTCGGTCATGAGATAGGGCACCAGTGGTGGGGCAACAAAATACTCACCCGGGGAAGCACCGGCGCTGAAATGCTCTCCGAAGCCATGGCGCAATACGGCTCGTTGCAGGTGGTGGAGCATTTTGACAGCGCAAGGGCCATCAACTACCGGAAGACAGGATATCCCGGCTATTTGTCCGATCAGAGCGGAGTGGGATACCTTAAAAACGCCGCTGCCGGCAATGATGAACCCCTGGCTACGCTCAGCAGTAACAACGGCCATATCCTTGGCGACAGTAAAGGCTTTCTGGCGCTGGAACTGCTGGCGACAGTAGTAGGCAAACCAGTATTTCATAAGGCACTGCAAACCATCGGTGAAAAGTACAGTCACGACGGCCTTACCTGGAGCGACTTCTTACAGGAAGTGTCCAAAGCGCACGGCAGCAGCCTCGACTGGTTTTATCAGCAATGGTTTGACCGCACCGGCGCGCCTGCATGGCAAAGCACCTGGCAGCAACAGGGCAATACCCTTCAGCTCAGCATCACCCAGCAGGACAGTATTTACCGGTTACCCCTGGAAGTGCTGGTTACCTATCGCAATGGCGCCACTTCCCTGCAGCATATCACCATAAAGGACAGGGCCAGTCAGCTGCAATTGCCCGTGAACGGCCCGGTGGCGACAGTGCAGGTAGATCCCTACTTTAAGGTATTGCACTGGGACGAAGCGCTGACGCCCATTGCACAGGCACAGTCGAAAGTGGTGAAAGTGCTGAACCTGCGGATACAACAAAAGCCCAATGAAGCGCTGGCGCTGGCGAAATCCTATATACAGGCAGGTATCCCTGATGATCAGTATGGCGTGGAGTTTTCGCTGTACTACCAGATGGGCCGTATTGCCGCCGCACAGAACAAAACAGAAGAGGCGATAGGCTGGTACCAGCACGCGTTGCAAAGTGTTAGCCGTAACAGGGAACTGTTAGCGTATACCTATTACCGTATGGCGCAACTGGCGGCAGCCAAACAGGATACCGCCCTGCTGGAATGGGCCTGCAATAACGCTGTCACCGCAGATGCCGCCAATCAGAAGGCTGATGGCATGGACTCAAAAGTGAAACTGCTCAGAAAATAAAGCGACGGCAGGCATCCGGCTTACACGGATGCCTGCCGTTTCACCGGTCATAGAATTATTAACGGTTATTCCTCCGAAAAATATACATTTGGAGATACCAAAATCAAACCGTTGTTACCTATGATTGTCAACAAACTTTCATCGTTTATCCTGCTTTTACTGCTTAGCCCGATCTTCCTCCAGGCCCAAAAAGATTGTCATTGCGAAGCTAATTTCAAATGGGTAAAAGAAACCTTCGAAAAAAATGACGCCGGCTTTGAGTACGCCCTTCAACAAAAGGGAATGGCCGCCTACCAACAGCACAACAAAGACATCCTGGCAAAAATAAAAAAGGCGACAGACAAGGAGCAGTGTACCGCCGCTATGCGGGAATGGTTGTTGTTCTTCCGCAAAGGGCATCATGCCATTATTCCGGTAAACGACGCAGCCCCGGCCGCGAAGGCCGCCACCGGCGCTCCTGAAATGCTGGCGCTTTCAGAAGACCAGGTGAAACAGGGAATCCCCAACGCTTCAACTCCTTTACTGGAAGGCATCTGGACAACCTCTTCCTATAAAATAGGCATCATCAAAAAAGACAAGGGTTACAAAGGCGTTATACTAGCCTCCGGCAATCCGGCATGGAAGCCCGGTTATGTAAAGCTGAACATCGCTGCCGACAGCGCCGGCGTTTTTTATATGGGTGATTTCTCTGCCAATAAGTTTGATAAGGCGATAATGATCGGAAAAAATACGCTGCAACTGGGAACAGTGTTCTTAAAGCGCGAGTACCCCGTGTTTTCCGGAGATGATAATGCTGCCGTTCTGTTTGCGAAGGAAATGACTACCAGCGTGCCTTTTATGCAGCAGTTGTCTGATAAGACCATCCTGTTCCGCATACCCACTTTCGAAGACTACGCCAAACATGATATCGACAGTTTGCTGAAACTCAACGACGCATTGCTGAAACGTACTGAAAACCTGGTCATCGATATCAGGAACAACGGCGGCGGATCAGATGTCAGCTATTACGGGATCATCCCGTTGCTCTATACCAATCCTATTCGTACCATTAATACCACGTTTTTGTCCACCCCGCTGAACAACAGCAGGATGGAAGGGTTCCTGGCTACGCCTGGTATCTCAGATGCTGAAAGGAAGGAATTAACGGAAGCCATACAAACACTGAAGGACAATCCAGGCAAGTTCGTTAACCTGAATAAGGGAAAAACCGTTAACATAGAAAAACTGGACACCATTTTCCCTTACCCGAAAAATGTAGCGATCATCATCAATGATAAAAACGGCAGCACAGCTGAAGAGTTCCTGCTGGCGGCCCGACAAAGCAAGAAGGTCAAGCTATTTGGTATCACAACGTTCGGCGTGCTCGATATCTCCAATACCTACGTGGTGGAATCGCCTGATAAACAATTCAAGCTGGGATACTCTCTTTCCAAAAGCCTGCGTATACCTGACCTGGCTATTGACGGGAAAGGCATTATGCCGGATTATTATATCGACAAAAGCATTCCTGATGCGGAATGGCTCAACTATGTATTGCGTGTGATCGAACAGTAACGCCTGTACGAATACGGACACTGTCTGTACACATCCGGACATTTGATAGATGTTTTAAATAAATAATGTATTGAATTTTATTGTATTATAAACACGGCATGAAAATGTTGTGCAACATTGTCACACCGGTCCGGTGTGACAATACTTTTTTATGAACCTATCTGTCAAATCCATGTTCCGTCGGCTGTGGCGTCAACGGCTTTTTTCTTTTCTGAATATCGCTGGTATAGCCATCAGCGTGAGTGCCTGCTGGGTGATTTACCGTATTGTGAGTTATGAGTACAGCTTTGACAGCCAGTTGCCCGACCGGGCCAATACCTACCGGCTGGTGACAGGATTGATATTTGATGAAAAAGGAGATTACAACGGCGGTGTTTCCAAGCCTATGTACCAGGCGATGCGGGAGCAGGTGCCGGGACTGAAGCGCGTAGTGCCTGTTTTCGGACAATGGGTGAACACCGTGGAAACGAAAGACGTGCGACAGCGGCCTGTGTTGGTGGAAAATGCCCAGGACATTGTGGCTACGGATTCATCGTATTTTATGATGGTGCCTTATACCTGGCTGGCCGGTAATCCGGCCACGGCGCTGCAAACGCCGGAGAGCGTGGTGCTCACGGAAAGCCGTGCCAGGAGCTATTTTGGTGCGGCGTCACCGGAAGCGGTGCTGGGAAGGGTGATCACCTATAACAAGGAAAAAACACGTACGGTGACCGGTGTGGTGAAAGACCTCGGGTATCCGTCTGAGTTTACCGCAAAGGAATTTTTCAGGTTGCAGCAGGTGGAATACCCGCTGGCGGAATGGACCAACACCAGCGGCTCTGACAAGGTATATCTGCAGGTGGCGACGGGTGCAGACACTGGCAGGATCATGACGCAGATCAGCAGGATTGGGGCAGATAAATGGGCGGAACAAACGAAGCACTGGAGTTTACCATCAACCGTTAAACGCTGGTTTAAGCTGATGCCTTTTGGAGACTCTCACTTCTCTACGTATATTTCTGAAGGAAACGGGCACAAGGCCAACCGGTCTGTCATGCGGGGATTGATAGGATTGGGCGTGCTGCTGGTCATCGTGGCCTGTATCAATTTTGTGAACCTGACCACCGCGCAGTTGCCCCAACGGTCGCTGAGCATCGGTGTCAGAAAAGTATTGGGCAGCAGTAACCGCCAGCTGATGCGTATCATCATGGGTGAAACATTTTTGATTGTGCTGCTGGCCATAGTAGTGGCTTTCCCGCTTACTACCGTCGCTTATCGTTTTCTGGGAGATATCATTCCGGAGGGTATGTTGAATTATACGGCAGGATGGGATTTTGTGTTGTTCCTGGCTGTCTTGCTGACCGGCATCACCCTGCTGGCAGGCAGTTATCCGGCATGGCTGATGACCCGCGTACAACCCGCCGGTATCATCCAGGGGCAGGGCGTGCTGAATACCGGTAGCAACCGCCGGCTGGCCCTTCGCAAGGTGCTCATCGTATTTCAGTTTGTTATTGCGCAGGTGTTTATCGCCGGTACGCTGATCATGGGCGCGCAAATGAATTATACCCTAAAGAAGGAACTGGGTTTCAGCAAAGATGCGGTCATACTCGTGGATATACCCTGGAAGCTGGCAAAGAGCCCCGTTTATGGCAATAAACAATATGTGCTGGCCGACGCGCTGAGAAACGAAACCGGCATCGCGGCGGTATCGGTAGCGCGGGCGCCGCTGTCGAACGGTTACAATTCGAGCATGTACGAATATTTTAATGGTAAAAAACAGGACCCGGTACGTCGGCAGATCTTTAAAAAATTCATCGACACAGCGTATATACGTACCTACAACATGCAACTGTTGGCTGGCCGTAATATCAGTCCGTCCGACACCACCAATGAATTTGTGATCAATGAAACGGCTGTGAAAGCCTTCGGTTTTGCTTCTCCGCAGGAAGCCATCGGGAAAATGATTGGGCAGGTGTCCCAGACGCAGTTTCCCATTGTGGGCGTGGTGAAGGATTTTCACGTGCGTGATTTCCATGCTTCCATAGACCCGGTGGCGCTGATGGCCCTGAAGGACGTCTCCAACGGCCTCAATATCCGGCTGGCCGGCAATGACCCGGCGCAGTGGCAGGCCACGCTGAAAATGATTGAAAAGAAATGGCATGCCATGTACCCCGACGAAGAATGGAAAGGGCAGTTTTATGATCAAACCCTTGAGGCACTGTATAAACAGGACCGTGCCGATTCCAGGCTGGTGAACCTCGCCACGGGAGTGGCCATTGTGATCAGCTGCCTTGGTTTGTTCGGACTGGCCGTACTGGTAGCTTTCCAGCGCACCAAGGAAATAGGCATCCGGAAAGTACTGGGCGCCACCGTGACCGGCATTGTACAATTGCTGATGTCAGATTTCGTAAAACTGGTAACGATCGCCTTCGTCATTGCCACACCTATTGCCTGGTGGGGGATGGACCGCTGGTTGCGCGGCTTTGCCTACAGCATAAAAATTGAATGGTGGATGTTTGCCCTGTCCGGCGTGATAGCCGTGCTGATAGCCGTATTCACGGTCAGCTTCCAGGCAGTGAAAGCGGCTTTGTCCAATCCCATAAAATCGTTGCGGACGGTATAACGTTATACCGTCCTGAAGCTCAGCTGGTACATCCTGCCATGTTCCAATAGCTTCACTTCCAGCTCCCGCATATTGCCCGGCACCAGTTCTACCGGTGCCAACGCACGCATTTCATCCGTTGCGCCGTTGTTGAAATAGCCTTTCACGAAAGGGATTTTGCGGTACCGTTTCTGAATATGGACGGCTGTTTCATCGATGATGACAATGCGGCTGCCGGGCCTGGCTACACGGATCATCTCCCGGATGGCCCGCACACGGTTGTCGAAAAAATTGATGCCGCCTACATGAAATACAGTGTCGAAAGTATGGTCTCTGAAGGGGAGATATTCGGCATTGCCCCTGAAAAGCTGTATGTGCCGGCGCCACTTTTCCATATTGCGGACTGCCTGCCGTAACATACCACCGGAAATATCCAGTCCGTAGTATTCCGCGAAATCCGGTAACACCCTGATGTTCCAGCCGGTGCCCACAGAAGTCTCCAGTACCTTATAACCCGGTTTTACTTCCACATCGGCCATCCATTCACGGCGAAGTTTGTCCAGGTCCATAAAGTAAGACATCACCTTCTCTGCGATATCATTAAAAGGGCTGATGCTGTCATACAGGCGCTGATACTTTTTGTTCATGCCACCAATCTTTTCAAGCGCCAGGAAATCCGGGACACCATTGACAACAGGAATCCGGTTGCCGGACACATCTTCCAGGTACTGATCTTCAACTGCGTGTAACGACTGATGGTTATATGGATTAATAAGCATAGGTGCCAGTTCGCGGATGTTCATGCTGTTTATTTTGTCTGCAAAGCAACACCATAAAGGCTTTGCAGGAAAGGGCATATACGCAGGACGCAGCGCAGGGTCGGTGAACGGTGGGTTTTTACCGGTGATTCAGGAAGACTTATTACGCAAGTCGCCAATCATTTTTGCACAGCCCGGTGTTTGATATATCTTTGCGAAGGCCAGAAAATTAAAAGCCTTTTTATGACAGTCCATGACCTTATCAGTCTGATGGGAGCAAAAAGCACAGACCCCGCCATCAGCCAGTTGTTTGAAACCTACGGATTAGGCAAGCCACCTAAGACCGTGAATGCCAACCAGGGCAGCAAAGGTTTTAAAGACAAGCAGCAAAACCTTTCCTTTACCTTTAAGTTCGATATTACCAATGACCGCTTCTATCCGCCGGTGAGCCCTAAAAAAGATGACTACAATTTTGAAAGCCATCTGAGCTCAGTGGTATTGTACAGTGAAGACCGGAAGAAAACGCCGGACCCTAAACCGGCCGTCTTCTGGGAAGGGTTTATCCATCCCCTTGCCACTTACGAAGATTGTCTCGCTTTTTTTTCTCTGGAGAAAAACGGGAAGAATATTTTGAGAAAGCCCGTGAGCGATGTGGCAGAAGTAGTGTTGTGGCTGTCGCAGGACAAGTCCCGGATTACCGATATGGAACTGCGTTTGAAAGAAGACCGTGAAATCTTTTCCCGGTACGATTTTAACCAGACGAGTCAGCTGAACACGATCAAACAGGCTTACCCGTTGCTGGTGAAATGGTTGTTTGACAACCGTTACCTGGTATTACCGGAAGATGTCTACCGTGAGCCCCTGAGCGTAGATCATGCTGCGTTGGTGGATTTTACCGGGAGATATCTGAAAAACCACATCTGGGACACGCAGGTGGTTGATGATCCGGAGCTGGTCTCTTTTTTGTTTAAGATCGCACGCAGCAGTACGATCACGCTGCCCGGCGATAAGAAAATAAACATCTATATTAAAACCCTGTATATTAAAGTGGCCGGTAAAGCGGAGCAACGACAGGAGCTGTATGACAACGGCACGATGGATGACGTAGATGCGCTGGAACGGAGCCTCTGGCTGGATGAAACTCAGTGTAAGGTTTTCCTGCAAACACTCACGGATACTTTTGCACTTTTTAAGCAACGCGTCCCCGAAGAACTATTTTAAAGGAAAGGCTCCCGGCAGGGGCCTTTTTTAGTTTTCCAGGTCCAACAGTTCCAAAAAAGGGTCGCCATCTATGCCCAGCAGTTCGCAAAAAGCAGCTTCGGTATGGTATCCTTTTTCTTTTAAAGCCACCACCTGCTGCCGGAAGTTGTCTCCCTTCTGTTCGAGAATGACCGCTTCTATCAGCAGATGCCGGTAAGCCATCTGTTGCCGGGTAGGCGTGGCCTGGCCAAATATCTCTACTGGTTGTTCGTCTATCCTGAAATTAGCCACCACGGAAGCTACGTCCCTGATCAATATTTCCCGGGCTATAAATCCGGGACAATGCCCGAACAACTGTTTTACAGTTGACATAAACATCTCCTGATGATCAAAAGAGCAGATGATATCGATATCGCTGTCAGCGGTATGCACCAGTATGGGGATGCTGCCCACGAACGCAGGGGAGTAGGCGTGCAGTTGCGAAAGTAGCTGGTGGCGGGTCAGCAGATCATATACTTTACGGTGGATGGCAGGCCCGCGCTGAAGGTAACTGATATCGGTAAAATCATGCATATGCTGCAAAGATAATGGCATTGCACGGTTTGGAAGCTCATCCGCTGATAGGTCCGGCATTATTCCGTAAAATTGTACCTGAAAAAATAGTTGTCAATTTTTCGGTTGTCCGGCGGGCACCGTCATCCTACTTTTGTAGGGAAATCAATCAGACAGACCATGCAATTGAGCTTTGACAGGATGTACCAGGCTTCGCTGGAGAAAGACGTGGCTTTTGAAGGGGTGTTTTTCACAGCGGTAAAAACGACCGGCATTTTCTGCCGGCCTTCCTGCCGCGCCCGGAAACCGAAGCCGGAGAACATCGAATTCTTCTCCACCACCAAAGAATGTATCCTGAAAGGGTATCGCCCCTGTAAAGTATGTCATCCGCTGGAACAGCTGAACCAGACGCCGGACGATATCCGGCAGCTGCTGCAGGACCTTACAGACGACCCGGGACTAAAGATAAAAGACACCGACCTGCTACGCCGTGGGATAGAACCACATCAGGTACGGCGCTGGTTCCTGAAGAACCATGGCATCACTTTCCATGCCTACCAGCGTATGTTCCGCATCAATTCCGCCTTTAAGAAAATACAGCAGGGGGAGTCGGTCAGCGGCGCCGCCTTTGACGCCGGCTTCGAATCCCTGAGCGGCTTCGGGGACTCTTTCAAAAACATCTTCGGGGTGTCACCCAAAAAAAGCAGGCAACAGCGGATCATTGACCTGAAACGGCTGGAAACCCCGTTGGGCACTATGTACGCCTGTGCGGTGGAAGAAGGCGTATGCCTGCTCGAGTTCACCGACCGCAAGATGCTGGAAACAGAATTCCGGTATTTGTCGCGCGTGCTGAACGCCACCATCATACAAGGCGACAATCCCCACTTCGCTACGCTGGAAACCCAGCTGAAAGCCTATTTCAACGGGCAAAGGACAACGTTCTCCGTGCCGCTGTATATGCCCGGGTCTGCGTTCCAGCAGTCGGTATGGCAGGTGTTGCAGCAGGTGCCCTATGGCGCTACCCGTTCCTATAAAGACCAGGCGGTGGCCCTTGGGAAGCCGGATGCTGTCCGCGCGGTGGCCAATGCCAACGGCATGAATAAAATCTCTATCCTTGTTCCCTGTCACCGCATCATTGGTGCTGACGGCTCTCTGACCGGCTATGGTGGCGGCATCTGGCGCAAACAATGGCTGCTGGATTTTGAAAAGAACAACCTCCGCTAACAACATTTCCTTTTTTTATGATTGTAACTACTTCCACCGTCAACAGGTGGTATGCGCTGCTTATTGTCCTCACCGCGCCACTGTTGTACGTTATAGACATCTTTATCATTAACATCGCTATTCCGACTATTAAAAGCAGTCTGCATGCCACAGATGGTGAAGTACAGCTGGTCATTGCCGCTTACCTGCTGGGCAGCGCCTGTTTTCTGATCACCGGCGGCAGGGCAGGCGATTACCTCGGCAGGAAAAAAGTGTTTTTTCAGGGGATGGGATGGTTTACGCTTACTTCCTGCATCTGCGGACTATGTCAGACACCTTTGCAGCTGAATATCGCACGTTTCTTTCAGGGGGTTAGTTCCGCTTTTATGGTAACGCAGTCCATTGCGCTGATACAGGTGCTGTTCCCGGTGGCGGAAGAGCGGGCCAAAGCCATTGGCTGGTACGGTATCACGCTGAGCGTGGCCGCCATCATCGGGCAGATGCTGGGTGGTTATCTCGCGGAAACGCACGGTGCTGTTGAAGGCTGGCGGTTGATATTCTTCATCAACCTGCCGGTAGGCGCTGCGGCGATGTGGGCTATTTATCGTTATCTGCCGGAAACGGCTGCCACTACCGGCGTGAAGTTTGACTACTCCGGCGCAACGGTGCTTACACTGGCATTGGGTTGCCTGATATACGCCATCACAGAAGGGCGGGAGCAACACTGGCCGCTGTGGAGCTTTGGGCTGCTGGCGTTGTTCGTGGTACTGGCGGCGGTGTTTGTACGTATACAGCAGATAAAGCAGGGTGGCAATAAAGGTGCGCTCATTAATCTGGCGTTGTTCAGGCAGCCTGCGTTCAACATCGGACTGCTGGCTGTGCTCTTTCATTTTATGTTGCATACGGCCTACCTGCTGATGATGGCCGTTTACCTGCAGAGCGGCCTTGGCCTGTCGGCGCTGGCCTGTGGCGCCAGTTTCATCCCGCATGCCCTGTTGTTTATGTTGTCGTCTGTGGTGGCGTCCCGTTTGTTGGTGAAGCATGGCAAGAAGGTGTTACAGGCAGGGCTGCTGCTCATCTTTATTGCTTTTGGGGTGCAGTTGAGCGGTGTCAACGGGCCTGCAGGGACGGTGGCGCTGATAGCTTTATATGGGCTGGGCAACGGCATGGTATTGCCTTTCCTGCTGAACATCGTGCTGGACAAAGTACCGGTGGAAGATGCCGGCGCGGCCTCCGGTATTTTCTCCACTTTCCAGCAGACCGCTTCAGGGCTGGGGATCAGTATTATCGGAGGTGTATTTTTTGCAGTGCTGCAATCGGACATACACGCCAACGACTATACGGAGGCGCTGCGTTACGGACTGGGAGCGGCAATGGCCTGTTTGTTCGTGGTGGCGGCCACGTTATATTGTTTGCCGGATAAAACCGGTCCTGCATAGTGCAAGAAAAATTATTTTATTTGGCGATCCTGTCTTAAATTAGATAATCATCAAAACAACCAAAATAGCTGGACCTTTACTACCAACAGTGAATCATATTCCCGTGCAAACATTACCGGCGTGAACAATGGAATGGGCAATAGTTGCTGTTAACCTTTATTGGGTTTTACCATCAGCATATATCCTGACTGGCCGCTATGCGGGCCTTCGAGGTATTTTTTGTGCTGTAGAAAATCGTATAAGCAAAGCTGTTAGTCTGCAACCATCAAATCGCATCCAATGAAAAAAGCACACCTTATCTTTATGTTAATGGCTGCCATTGCCATTGTGTCCTGCGGTAAAGGCATGCAGGACGCGCTTCCCGCCAATGACTCATCCGCCGGCGGGAAGGCTTCCCTCGTTCCTCCCGCTTCCAGTTACGCGGTAGCGCTGGCCGGAAATGGTTTTGTGACCACGCTTCCTGCCGGTGGTGCAGAAGTGATCACCAACAATGGCCTGGGCAACTGGACCAACGCCAACAGCATCACCAGTACCTGGTTCCGGCTGGGGCAAACCGGTCAGCTCAATGTGGCTGTCCGCATGAAAGTGCCTTCCGGCAGCAGCGATATTAAAGTGACCGTCAATGGTACGGCCTTCACCAAAACGGTTACCGGTACCGCCTATACGGACTTCAGTATCGGCACGGTGAACATCACCGCTGCGGGCTACGTTAAAGTGGACCTGCAGGGTGTCAGCAAAACAGGCAGTTACTTCGGCGACGTGTCCCATATCGTTATCAGCGGCAGCGCCACCACCAGCAACGTGGTATACGCCAACGATTCCACGAACTACTACTGGTCCAGGCGTGGCCCCTCCGTACACCTCAACTACCCTGTTCCCTCCGGCATCAACGCTGAATGGTTCTACAATGAAGTCACCGTACCGGCAGGGGAAGACAAGATCGGATCTTATTTTATGAGTAATGGTTTTAACGGCGGCTATTTCGGTATACAGGTGAACAGCGCTACCGAAAGGAGGGTACTGTTTTCCATCTGGGACCCTACCACCGGCAAGACCACGCTGGTGCGGAAAGGCCCGGACGTGGTGGACAACGCTTTCGGGGGCGAAGGTACCGGCGGACAGAGCTACCTTGTATTCAACTGGCAGGCCGGCACCACGTATAAATTCCTGACACGTATTGTGCCCGATGGTGCAGGAGCTACTGATTTTTCTGCCTGGATATATACGCCGGAGACAGCGTCATGGCGCTTTATTGCCACCTGGAAACGGCCTAACACCACTACTTATCATGCAGGACTGTATTCTTTCCTGGAAAACTTCAATGACAAAAACGGCTATATGGGCCGGAGCGGACAATACAATAATCAATGGGTACGCTCCACTGCCGGCGTGTGGACAGAGATCACCAGCGCCAAATTCACCGCAGATGCCACTGCCACCAGTGATCAGCGCAGGGATTATGCCGGTGGCGTAGACAATAGTACCGGCCGGTTCTTCCTGAAAAATGGGGGCTTCTTCGCCAACTATGTAAACTACAATACTACTTTTACGCGCACCGCAACAGGGGTGGCGCCTACAGTGAACCTGAACACATTACCCTGATTGCAGCAGGGCTTTGCTTATCAAACGGGTGCTTCTGTGAAGCGCCCGTTTTTTATTGCGGCAGGTCCTTGCGCATACATACGCTGTTGTCTACGCCGATATACTGACCGTAATTTTCCGTGACGGCATAACCGGCTTTCTGATAGAGGGCAATCGCTTCGGGCTGCCGTTTGCCGGTTTCCAGTACGCAAGCCCGGGAGCCAAGTTCGCCGGCCCATTTTTCCAGTTCCTGCAATACCTCGCTGGCAAGGCCTTTGCCACGGTAGTCGGGATGCACGTACATGCGTTTCACTTCCATTTGGCCTTCAGAAAAGGGTTTGATAGCGCCGCAGGCCACGGGGCGCTGGTCGAGATAGCCTACCACTGCGTGTTTGATAAGATCGATTTTGTTGAACTGTGCATAAAAGGTATGGTCTCCTCCATCACGGATAGCAAGGTCCTGGTCCAGCAGCTTTACCAACGATACAAAATCGGGGTTGCCGGAATCGGTTCTGATGAGTTGTAGCATAGATAAAAGATATTGAGCAAGCCCTGAAGGTACGAATTCCGGTTGTTAACGTCACAGGATGAACGGGATCAGTTTACGGGTCTGCCGCTGGTACGCGGCATAGGCGCCGGGAAAAAGTTCATTCAGCAATATTTCTTCCTGCCCTATTTTCAGGTAGAGCGACAGGGCACAGATAATCGTTACAAAGATGGCGGCACCTCCGCCTACCACAAGACTGGTGCCTGCCAGTGCGGTAAGGAAGCCGGTATAGATGGGATGCCTCACCAGGCGGTAAGGCCCTTTGACGATAAGCTCATGGTTTCTTTTGGCGGCCACACCGCCACTCCAGTTGGTGCCCAGCAGCAGGCGTGACCAGACAGAAAGGCAAACGCCGGTCACACATAATAGTGCGCCAAGGCCCTGCAATAACGGTGAAGCGGGGAGGAGCCGGGTGCCTGTAAACAAAGGGTAGTATAAAGCTGAAAAGATAATCATATAGCCAATAGCGGCCATCCAGCGCTGGCGGGTGGTCCTGTGTTGAATGTTTTCTTTGGTGCGGTTTCGGAGCGTAAGCCAGCAGCAGCCAAACAGTATCCAGCTACAGAGGGTGATCCAGGTGAAGAGCGTCAGGTTTTCCTTGATCATAGGATGGGTTGTTTTGAAATTGAAGTTAAAGAGGATGAGGGAAAAGAAGGCTATTCATTTTATTCATTCCTGTAGGGGAACGGTTATTATCGTGGTAAGAAAATCAATGGCCGGCCAGTACGTTGACCGGCCATTGATGGCGGATTCCCGGAAAAATTATTTTTGTAACAGCACTGCGCTTTGGTATACTGTTCCGCTGCGCGAAATGATTTTAACATGATACCATCCGTTGGTACCTTCTATGCGGATGATATTGTTGTTCAGCCTGCTTCTCTTTATGGCCCTGCCTTGCAGGTCGTACAGGAAAAACATTGCCCCGCTAAGGTCTTCTTTTATATCGATTTTTACCTCGCCACTGGTAGGGTTGGGAAATAACCGCAGGGTGACCGGTTTCCCGTTCCGGGAGGCAGTCAATGCGTTTTGTTGCTGTGCACACGTATTCACCGTGATTTTCACCGGATGCCGCTGCGGATAGTCGCACTCAAATCCGGCAGTAACATAATACGTGGCAGTAGCGGCCGGACGTACCGTGTAATCCTTCCCGGTAAAGAGCAGATTGCCTCCGGAAGGGGCGTCGTACCAGCGGATGGCGGAATAGGCGGAACGTGGGTCTGCCGCATGCAGCGTGACACTGTCCCCCTGGCAAACAGCGGCGCTGTCCCTGTCAACGGTTACCGGGCCGGCAAAGCCGCCCTGCAGGAATACCTGGCGCACGGTATCTGAAATACAGCCATCGGCGATTGTCTGCACGTACAGCTCCACTTCCAGCTGTGAGTAAGCGATATGCGGAGGGGCCACTATCCGGTTGTCGTTGACGAGGTACCAGGTGGTATCTGCTACCGGTCCCAGGAAGCTGGAATACAGTGCCCGCACTTTATAGCCATTCCCTGGTTGATGGTTCTGTATGGATATTACCTGGGTATCACAGACGGCTTCCTGCGGAACGGAAAATACCGGGGCTGATATCCGTCGTACGATTACTTTTACCGGTTTGCGCTGCGGGTATTCACAGATGAAAGCGCCTGCGGCGTAGTAGGTCGTGGTGGTGTCAGGGAATACCAGGAAGTCGTTGCCGGCGCCGAGCCACTTGCCGCCAACAGGTGCGTCATACCAACGGACCACCATATCGGCAGACTGATTACTGAAGGCGTGTAAAAACACATAGGCTCCTTTGCAGATAGTGATGCTGTCGAAGCTCACGCTGGGCAGTCCTCCGCTGCCGCCGATATGATAAAGCTGTTTTACGCTGTCGGAGGTGCAGCCGGTGAAGGGGTTTACGGCTTGCACCGCTACATTGACGGTAGCGCCCATAAAGGCCACAATGCCGGGCACGGTGATGGTGTTAGTGTTTTTCACCGTCCAGGAAGTGTCTTTCATGAGCGTTCCACTAATGGAAGTATACTTTGCGTTCACGCGGTAGTCATTTCCCGGCTGGTGGTTTAACACTGGCAGTAGCTGTGTGCCGCATACCTGCCCCTGCGGCACTGTGTAAACAGGACGCGCCGGAGTGCCGTTGTGGTAGTAGGCGTAGTAGACCCGGAAATCGTCCAGTAAGCCCAGCAAGCTGCTGCTCAGCGTAATCCTGACCCGGTCGAACGTTTGTTTGGGATGCAGCAGTACCTGTGCCCGGGTATCGCCCTGTAACAGCCGCAGGCTGCTGCTGTCTACGACCACAGCGTCGTTATTGGCCGTATTGCCGTTGAACGTCTGTACGGTCACGGCCTTCAGCAGATTGGCCGACAGCAGGGTGCTGCCACTGCCGATGCTGATGACGAGGGAGTCGCAGCCGCTGGTGCTGGCCGTCGGAAATATCAGCGTTTGCTGTACAGTTACGCCCAGCAGCCCGGCAGTGATGGCAAAGCTGGAATAGTCATCGTGATTGGCATTGACGGCGTTGGCGGGGTTGAGAACGCCACACAGTATACAAAGTCCGGTCACACCGTTCGTTTGGGTGTTGGCGTAAGTTTGTGCCTGTGCCCGGACAGAGAGTATGCAGGCCATTACCCAGGCGAGGAGTAAAACTGGTTTGAGCGGGTAAAATTTGGTTTTCATGGGAAAGTGTTTAATGGTGAATTGTATGGGAAAAGGTGCTTACAGTAAAGGGCCACTGTGTTCAAAGCTAGGGTTAACAACTGTTTAAATATTGCAGGCGTGTTGCAGATGCTTTATATTTGAGAAGATAACAAGTTAAAATCTCAATGGTCCGGCTATTTAGTTTATTCGTTTTATACTTTTTTTGTACACTGCGTGGATACGGTCAGCAAACCGAAGCGGTTTTTGGAGATATGGATATGTTCACACTGGAAGGCATTAAGCCGCTAAAGCCTCCTTTCGTATATCCGTACGTGACTATAAAAACGCGTAATAATGAGAAAGACATTTCCTATCATACAGACAACAAAACTGTTAAAAGTTATCACTATAGAAAAACAGGTAACTATTGGATGACGGTATACAGTGAGACGGGTGATACCTCCCGGGAATATATATACGAATATATCATGCCGGATAAAATTGTCAGGCTGAACTATTGGAACCATGTTAAAACGAAAGTCAGCTATCTAAGGGAGATCGCTGTATTTAAAAAATGGGAGGAAGAAAATTTTCTGATGGGGAGGGGCCTTGCCATCAAACCTGATGTAACAATTGTGGACAGGATGAAAGCGCAGGCGTCGGGCTCGGTCATCCAGAAAATGCTGATGAAGAATGGCGTGTTAAGACTGGAGAGAACGATTTATAATGAAAAAGGAAAGGAGAATCACCGGAGCGTGACCTGCTATAAGATGGGTAACCGTTCTTATTTCGCCTGGCGGTACCTGTATACAGACAAACAGGAGATAAAGTGTGAATAATCTCAAAACATATCAACATGAAACGCGTAACAGGAATAGGGGGTATCTTTTTCAAGTGCAATGACCCCGAAAAAGTAAGACAATGGTATAAAACCCATCTTGGATTTGATACCAACGAATATGGTGCGAAGTTTGACTGGGCGCAAAAAGAAGGCTCCGCACAGGAAGGATACACCCTGTGGACCCCTTTCGCCGAAAAGACCAAATACTTTGAACCTTCGACCAAAGACTTTATGATCAACTACCGGGTGGAGGACCTGGAAGCGCTGGTCGTGGAACTGAAAAAAGAAGGGGTAACAGTGTTGGACAATATCGAAACCTACGACTACGGCAAGTTCGTTCATATCCTGGATGTAGAGGGCAATAAAATAGAGCTGTGGGAACCTGCTGATAAATAATATTCTCTTTTAAAAACGCTGGTATATGAAGACAAAAAAGATCTGGGCTAATTTCGGGGTACAGGATTTGCCTCGTACCACCGCATTCTACCAACAGCTGGGTTTTAAACACAACGGCGCGTCTGACCAACTGACGAGTTTTTTCTTTGGCGAAGACAGCTTTATCATTCATTTCTTTTTGAAGGACGCGCTCGGACCGGGAATGAAAGGCCCTATTACAGACACGAAAGAAGGCAATGAAATTATTTTTACGCTTTCGGCTGATAGTAAGGAAGAGGTGGATGCCTGGGCAAAAGAGGTACAGGAAGCGGGAGGGACCATCGTTTCCCGGCCGGAAGAATTTGGAAAGGGGTATTATGGTTTTGTGTTCGCGGATCCTGATGGACATCGGTTCAATGTATTTTATATGTAGTGTGGTCTTTATCTTCACTATGCAGGATATAAAGTATCTTTCAGGTTCTTTTTGGTTTTATAATTAATTGATATTTAATGTTTTACATATTTGTGTTGCAGGTTTTTTAGCCTTGCACGTATGTTTGCCAGCAAGGCTTTTTTGTATCTGTGCAGGTAGTATTACCTGATTGTACAGGAATTCCCTTATTTTTGACGCCTGACTAAAAGAATAAATGGAGAAGGAGCAATATTTTGACATTGAAGCACCGATCATTCCCGGCGTAAGTCTTGGTGGTATTCAGCAGGGGATGGAGGTAAAGGGACTGGAGAAGATGTTTCGGACAGACCAGTACTTTGCCCGTGATAAGAAGATCAGCCTCGTGACAACGCCTTCCTTGCGATATATAGAATACTGGTATATGGGTGGTATTATCCGTCTGAAAGTAGATATTTATGATGGAAGAATTGCCAATATCATTGCTACAAAAGGGTATCAGGGCACGGTTAACGGCGTGCTTCGTGTAGGCATGACAGTGCGTGAAGTGCTGCAGGTGGATGCAGGCTTTAGCTGTTATTCTCCTCCCGGCGGACTGATGAGCCCTAATTTCCTGGGCATCTGCCTTTATTTTACACCTAATTTCGATGCTGAAACCGACAGCCTGTCGGATTACATGGACCATAAGATCCTGGGCATCGGCCTGATCAATGAGTTTAATGCAGAAGGTGACGATGTATATGTGATGTTGTATGGGTTGAACCATCCCCGGTTCAACGGTTAGTTTTTCAGTTCCATATCATAGCGGTCCAATCCCGGTCCGTAAAAGTCAGGCGTGACTTTCGTCACTGCAAATCCCATTTTCGTGAAGAAAGGAGCGGAGTGCTGTGTCGTGTCCAGCAGGATGGTACATGCGGGGCAGTTTGTTTTAATGAGGTCTATCCTGTACAGTAACAGCTTTTGTCCCCATCCCTGCTTGTGGTATTGCCGGTGCAGCATTCCCCAGGTCATCACCGCCGTGGTTTTATCCGCGCGGACGTAGTAGCCGCCGCAGCCTATTACCTGTCCATTTACTTCAATAACGAAGTAGCATTCCTCCTTGTTGTCCGGATTGTATTGCGCCTGCGCGTCCAGCCATGCGTCGAAGTCTTTGAGCTCTTCCGGCGCGAAGAACTGCGGCATATTGCTGTGAAAGGCATCGAGGCAGGCGAGTTTGTCGGCAGCGGTGTATGGTCTGATGGTCATGTGCGTGAAGGTAGTGAATTATGCCGGGATATGCTCCGCTGCTACGTGGAGGAGGATGTCCTGGCATCTGGCGCCGAAAACGGCTTCTTCTTCCGGAGTATTGGCCGGCGTGTTGATGATATCATTAAATAGTTGTTGTAGTGTGCTGTCGATTTTACCGCGGCCGTACAGCCAGGATTTTTCCTGTTCGAAGCTGTCGTGCCAGTGTTTGGCGGCGTCTGATAGTTTTTTCTGCTTTAGGGCCTCTGCGGTGAATTCCAGGCGTATGATTTCCTGCCGGCCTTTGTCCAGGATGATTGATGAATATTCATTGCTGCCGTGAGTGATGCCATATTCATCCGGTTCGAGGAGTACTTTGCCTTGTTCTATGAAACGCGTGTATAAAGTTCGGTTGGGAGAGGTTTCGAAGACCAGCTTGTTTTTTTCTTCGCTGATGAGCAGGGTCCTTCTTTTTTCTGTGAAACAGACCATCCAGCGTAAGGAAATACCGTTATATTGTTTATCCTGAAAGAGGATGCCGACGTCTTTGAAATGCAAAAAATATGGACTTGAGAATGGTTTGACGTATCCGCAGTAGTAAAAAGGAACTACCTTTTCACGGGTATATAAATCAGGTTCGGTTTCAGCAATACGTAGTATCATAGAGTAGATATTTTGAAGTATGGACGAAAAATAACTATTAAGTTATGATCCCAAACTGTTGATATGGCCGCAGTAATAAAAACTTAACATTGGATGTGTCTCTTTTCTGTAAAGGGTTTTAAGGGATGGTGATCTGTCGCGTATTAGCAGTGCGATTATCTAAATTGTAAGATACGATTTTTGTTGAATGCTTTAAAACCACTTTTGAAATGTCCTCTATTCACGCTATTGAGTTTGTTATTGCCAACGCCCCTAATATCCGTGTTGTCCCGTCAAGTGTTATTCCAGAGGAATACAGGCAATACGTACATGATTTCGCCAGTCCATATTTTTTAAAGTCTTCCAAAGTTGATATTCTTTTGCACAGGTATGAAACATCGATGATCAATGTGATTTTCTTTGTTAAGGAAAAAACTATTGTTGAAACACAGGTGAAGCGTGCATTTCACGTGTGTTCATGTATGTTGCAGGGGACTGCCGAAGTATTTGTTAAGGATATCGGGAAGGTGATTTTTTATCAGGGACAGTTCAGTCTTTTGGAAGTGAAGCCGGATAAGTTGTTGTTGTATTTTGAACCAGGGACTTATGAGTGGCACGGGATCAATTTTTCCATAAAACAAATTAATGACCTGGCAGGGGTATCTCCCATGATGAATAAATGGATGGCTATCGCAGACGGGGTTAAGTCGATGGTTGTTAGTAAACATGCTGGCGTGATCCAGGAAGGCCTCGGAGGGCGGTTTAGAGAGTTGAAGAAAATGAATGTGCTAGACAAGCTAAAGTCCACCTGGACCCAGAATAAAATATTCGAGGTGCTGATTCTGATCGTTACCTATTTTGAAGGTGAGCAAAGTCCGGACACAGAGAATAACGATTTTATGCTGTTCGCCGGCATTAAGTCCTATATTGATCAAAATCTTGATATCCCTCATACTATTGGTGAATTGGCCCACATGTATAATATCAGTGAGTCCAGGATTAAGAAAGGTTTCTCCAGGTATTATCAAATACCGATCAGCAAGTATCTTGTTAAACAAAGAATGGAAACTGCAGAACGGCTAATCAGAGAGTCCGAGTTGAGCCTGAATAAGATAGCCTACATGCTGGGATATGGTTACCCGGCTAATTTTACAAGAGAGTACAAGAAATATCATGGCAAGCTTCCGGGTGCTACCCGTTAAGCTTCCAATGTTAACTTTTCCAAAATGACTAAAATGATAAGGTACCATTTCCAAAATGAATATTTTGTTATTTTTTTATTAAGGAACTTTATATCGTTAACGTTATCTCCGGAAAACATCAGAAAGCCCGACAAGAAGAACCTGACAACATTATCAAAATAACCGTTTGCATTTTTCGGAGAATAGTACCATTAAAGACATGATCCAATAATCAGGATGAAAATGCGGAGAACAAATACCTGAAAAGATCTCCTGATCTTTACAGGTTTGCTATGCCAATGGATGCATCAAGTAGTCCTTGATAAGCGATATTTAATAACTATGCCTGAATAAGACATGCCATATGTATGCATGGCAGTGGCCTTGTATTGCATAAAAGATTCAATATGATAAACGAATTGAAGGAAACACACAACCAGAATGTTGATCAGCAAAATGGTTTCCACCACCTGCTTGATGAAATGAAGATACCGTACCGGGAGGATAACGACAGGTTAAATATAGGAGAGGTTACAAGCGATGCTGGTTGGGTGTTGTTTTTATCTGCAACTAACGATCTGATTGTTGATCTTATATTAAAAGTGTGTCCTGTTATTTATAAGGCAGGAGTACCCTTCAGCGTTGTAAAGTGTATGGAAATGGCGACGCAACGGAACGATTTCTGGTACGGAGCCAATGAAGTGGGAAAGATCGTTTCGATTTTTTCAATAGATGAGAAAACCACCACACAAATGGTACATCTGTTAAGCCCGCTGACGAATATGTTTTGGGGGCCGGAAGTAAACAGGTCAATACGCCTTGGAGAGATTATTTATGTTGCCAGAATTAACTATGTGAAACAACAGGATGAAAATGGAAATGTGATTCGGATTGCCAAAACTGAGAATCCGGATTTTAAGAATATACCTTTTAAGGTTGATCGAAAATACCAGTATTGGAAGAGAAAACGATTGCTAAAGGGACGTTATGTTCCCCTCGTGATGATTAGTAGGTCGCCAAAAGGTGATTTGCTTAAAGCGGTTGACCTAAAAGGGTTAAGGTTCGGATGGTGCTTTATCAAAGAAGGGAAATATCATGTTTTTAATGATGGAAAAGGAAGGTATATAAAAGATCGATTACAATGGCAGGCAAAGGTGCTAAAAGAACTGCATGGAGAGGTGCCTGTGCCTGAGTTTATTGATTATTTTGAACGAGGAGAGGAAAGTTATCTGGTTATGGAATTTTTGGAAGGAGTAGACTTGCATCGAAGAATAGAAGCGATATATAAGAATTGTCTATGGGAGGATTTGCCTGCTGAATCAAAATCTTTGTTGTTCAACTATTTTCTGATGGTGTTGTTCATTATCGACAGACTTCATCAGCTGGGATATGTTCACAGAGATGCGACAGCGACCAATTTTATGGTTCTTGCATCTGGCGAAATATATGCTATAGACCTAGAGCTTGCATATAATTTACATACGAATGAACCCAACCCGCCATACACATTGGGGGTCTTTGGTTATGCTTCACCACAACAGTTAAAGGTGATGACGCCAACAATCAAAGAAGATGTCTATTCAATGGGGGCGTTATTGCTACACATTTTAACTGGCAAACATCCTTCTTGTTTTGTTAACAGGGAAAGCGTAGTGGATACTGAGGAAATAACCCAAAATGTTCATTCGGATATATTAAGAAACATTATACTGAGATGTCTGGACCTAGATCCGGATAAGCGGCCGGATATTGTGGAGGTAAGAGCTGCAGTAGAAATATTCATTAGCTAAAAAAAGGAATATGAAGAGACAATCGTTGTTAGAAGTTGCTGCATTAGCTTATATTTTGATGTTTTCCTATGCTGCAGCAAGCAAGTTGTTCGACGTGAAATTATTTACCAGACAATTGAGATTGCAACCTTTTAATCTTTCCTGGGTGCCTTTCATGGTATGGGCAATACCTACTGTAGAGCTATTGGTTGTATTGTTGCTAATACTTCCCAAATACAGATTGAAAGGTTTATATGCGGCTATTGGTTTGATGATTGTGTTCACTGCATACATATTGGTCGCTAAATCAGGAGTGTTTAAGTATATTCCGTGTAGTTGTGGCGGTGTTATCAGTAAGCTGACATGGACACAGCATTTGTGGTTTAACCTGATATTTTTGATAATTGGGTTGTTGCCTTTTATTATTCCCGCAAGTAGAAGATGGTTCAAGCTTAGTTAAGATACTTATGCGCATAGTACAGGAGTTAGCCGTCCTGTTTAGTTGAAACGGCTGAAATTTACATAATAACCTTTAAAAATCAGATTTATGAAAAAGATTCAAGTTGCTTTTGCTGCTCTTGCAGCCGTTGCAGGTATTGGTGGTGCCTATGCTGCAACTCATCAGGAAACTGAAAGAAGGTTTGCTCAGACTTACAACTGGTACACTCCATCTGGTAAACTGTTGACTGCCCATGCAACTATTGGTGCAGCACAAGTTGCTGGTGGTTGCGGTGCTCCTGCTCAGATAACCTGTCTACGTGGTACTCACGCCGGTTTGTCTAATTTTACTCTGTTCAAACCATTGTGATCATATGGTGTACAAGGAGACGGCTACTTGCTGTCTCCTTGTACATTTAGAATTACTGGACGTAAATGAGAAAGCCATGAAAAAGGTCAGTGTTATATGTGCGACTTTGGGAGCGTTGATCGGAGTGGGAGGGGCTTATGCTAACGGACATTCCGAGATTGAAAAGACAATTGGAGTTACCTACAATTGGTACCTTCCTTCCGGTGAGCTCGCCTTCATTGCCGTTGTTACAGTTGCAAAAGCGATCTGTCCTGCGGGAGTATTAAAAACCTGTCTGAGAGGTACGGCCACCGGAATGCAGTCCATTACATTATTTTGGGGACCCTAATATACAGGAGATCCTTGATTCTGAGGTGTAGGGGCTCCTGATAAGTTATCGAAAATTATACAATAACTGTTAAAGTTAGAAATTTGAAAAAGTTCAAGGCTGTAGTTACAGCTCTCGCTGCTATTGCCGGCATTGGAGGTGCCTATGCCGCAATGCACAAGGAAGGTGAATTCGGATTCCGACAGACTTACAACTGGTATGATCCGGACGGAAATTTATTAACTGCGCATGCAACCGTTGGTGTTGCAATGGAAATTAGTGATTGTCATGGCGCTACTAACATAACTTGCCTTCGCGGTACTCATACGGATTTGGCACACATAACACTATTTAAACATTATTGAAGTGATTGATCGTCCGAGAAAAAGTACTTTACAAAAGGAGAAGGGAAAAAACTCCTTTTGTAAAGGGTATGCGTGCAATCTGAAATAGTTATATGTCTTGTAGTACCACTACGTTGGTATTTCTTATCTCGAGATTGATGTCAAAACCGTATTTGTTCAGACATTGTTTAAGATCTTTAAGATCCTTTGAATTGGGAATAGTGATATCCACTTTTCCGTCGTAGTTGGTTTCGTTAATGACATTATAGGGTAATTTTTTGAAAAAATTGTTTTGGACTATGTAGTCTAACTTTATATTCTTAATTACGATGCTATCATTCACAATACTGTTGGACGGCTGGGCGTCTTCCTTTGCCCTAAAGACGCTTTCTGTTCCCTTTAATCTGGAGAGAACTAGGTAGGAGCTTTTTTCTTGTTGTATTGTACTTTTCATCTGGAAAAAGTAATCCAGCTCTTTTTGCATCATTTTTTTTATTTTGCTTTCAGTGGTATCTTTAAGAAAGATTTCATAGCAGAATATATTCTTAAATGTTTTCTCGTTTGTAGCATATTTTAGAGAATCTTTCGGTGTCATAACAATCTTCAATAATCCATAGCTGGGGACGGCGCTGTAGGCAATTTGATATAATTTTACTATGCTAGTATTTTGGCATACTATCCTTCTGGATCCCTCTTCTTTTTGGATCTTATGAATGGTCAGGCCCGGGACTTTGGGGTCTGCCGATCCTATCCATGAATAGTATAATTTCCGTTTTCCTGAACAGTATTTTTCGTCTGTGATAAATAAGGGTTGCCCTCCCAAAGCTCTTTCTTCATCCAGCATATCCTGTTTTTCAGGAAGATTTAACGGCTCGCCCCGTAGGAACCGATCAATATTATCAGGAGTAACCCACTGATGACTGGTGATTGCCTGAACGATTCCCTTTTTGTCGATCCAGACTTCGTGCGGTTCTGAGTAATGGGGGAATAACTTAAATAAGTCGGTTTTGCTGATGGCAGAGTGTACAATGGGTGCGTCGATGTTTTTGAATAGATTTTTCTTGCCCATAAAATTCCGTATTTCTTCTTCCTTATTCTTGCTGGCAAGTAGGATGTTAAATTGATTGTGGTAGGCCTTTTGAAGAGAGTCTAATTTGGGAATAAATTCATAACAGGGCGCGCAACCAATAAACCAGAAGTCGATTATAAGAGGCTTGTCGTTGAAGGCGGTAAGTAGTTCTGCATTAGGGGACTGTCTATTCAATATGGTTGTTAGTTTAATGTTAGGACATTTTTCACCTACATTGATTCTTTGAGCACTGGCGAAAAAATGTAACAGCAACGTGCCTGCTATAATGATGGGTAGTGATCGAAGCGATTTCATTTTTGAAGTTTGACAAGTTTAAAATGTCAATAAACGAGTTCGTTAGTTGTATCCGTTATTTTGAGTCAGATTTTTATTGAGTAGTATTTCTTGTGCTGGGATCGGAAGTAAGGTGTCAGTCTCCTTCCAGTTTAATTTTAGCGGTTTCAGGACGATTCCAGAAAGATGAAATCGTTTCAAGTCGAACCACCTGTTGCCCCACTCTGTTATTAGTTCAATTTGCCTTTCAGCCAGAACATAGGAGAGCGCTTGATTTACGGTTGCATTTTTGGGATAGTCAGGTAGTATACTGTTATTGTTTCCTCTTGCTCTACTTCTGAGTACATTCAGATCGCTTATGCCGCCTTCAATATTGCCTTGTCTGATCCGTGCTTCGGCACGAATCAGGTATTGTTCGGCCAGGCGAAACATCATATAGTGTTCTGTCGTTATGGTGCTGAGTATATTGGCTTTGTATTTAAAGGGGAAGTAGTAGGTTTTTGTGCCAATGATTTTGCTTCCAATCCAGGCTTTTTTTCTTGGGTCACTCGTATCTAAAGTATTCATTAAGCTTTCGCTAATAACATAGGTCGGGATAGTTCCTGAATTAGTGGGTAGAAAAGTGGCGCCTTCACGCGTGTTAGCTCCTACGGAAGTGGGAGATAGTTGCCATATAGCTTCTGTGCTCCCGGCAAGAAATACTTTGGAAAGATCTGGTGTCAGTGTATATGTAGCGGAGTTAATAACACTATTGGCTTGATCTTCGGCCAATTTCCAATTGCCAATGTAGAGGTATATCCTTGATAGCAGTGCATTTGCTGTGAAACGATTGGGTCTGAGTCGTCCATCGGAAGGATACGTTGTTCGTAGTAGTTTTTGAGCATCGTCTAAATCCGATAGCATTAGTTTGTAGACTTCCTGAGAGGGGGATCTCCCCTGTGATCCTGAAAGATTATAGTCGGATGTTGTGATAAGAGGAACATCTCCATATAGTTGAGTCAGGTAGAAATACCAAAATCCTCTCATGAATTTACTTTCTCCTAAAAGTTGATCTTTAAGATTAGCAGATATTCCTGTGCTACCGGTTATTCCTTCTATACAAGAATTGGCTTGATATATGGCTTGGTATGCTAAATACCAAATGGAAAGCCGATTAGTGGAGTTGGTAGAGGAAATCGCGTTTGAATTGAACTCGTTGAGATCTATCGACGTTCCCGTATACCTTAATTCATCTGAAGCGAGCCCGGTGTAGATAGTTATTCCCCCATTAGCGGGGCTCAAGCCTGTAGCGAGAATTTGAGAATACAATCCCCGCACCGCTGAAGTGGCATTGGCATCATCCTTAAAAGCTTCTGCAGTAGTTATTTTGTTGGAAGGACTTCCGACGTCAACAAATTTTTTGCATGACGTGAACAAGAGTATAGTGGTAACGCAGAAAAGTATTGTGTTAGCTGTGTATTCCTTAGTATATTGGATGGCGATGCCGACAAAGGTGCATCGCGCAGATGTAGAAAATTGTTTTTTCATAAATAAGTTAGCTTTATTCTATGAAGATTTTTTCGTCGTTTTATAATATGATTGATAAACCACCTGCGATTGTTTTTAAAGGTGGGATTCCATAAAGGCTTTGCGTCTCAGGATCGCCTAAGAAGTTTGTTATTGTGACGAGGTTTTGTCCTTGGACGAATACTTTACCACTTTTTAGTCCAATTGTTTTAAGGTATTTTTCTGGTATGTCATAACTGACAGAGATATTTTTCAGCCTGATAAAAGATGCATCGCTATACATTCCGCTAGATCTGGTGAATAGGCCGCCTTGTTTTGATGCGTCGCTGCTGGTGATGGCGGTGAACTTTTCATAGGTGGCGGTACTGCCGGGCTGTTGCCACCTGTCAAGTACAGCGGTTGGCTGATTGTACATAAGACCTGGATAGCTTCTGTTGGTATAAATAGAGTATTGGGTGTTTCTTCCTAGCTGCTTTCTAAAACTAAATAGGAAATTTAGCTGGATGCCTTTATAGTTGACGTCACTCCCTACAGAGCCAAAAAAGTCAGGATCGGTTTTCCCCACATATTGGAAGTCGAGTGGATTAATTATATTGTCATGGTTTAAATCTTCGAATGTATAGATACCGGATTTGGGATCAACACCGGTATACCTGTATTGTTTTATCATATTGACGGATTTTCCAATCTCATAGGTGCTGACGTAGGGAGAACTGCTCAGCCCCGGGAAGCTGACAAGAATATTTGAAGGTAATGTCAGATTAGACAGGATATTCCATCTAAGCACCTTTGTATTGATTACCTTTAAAACAAGTTCAAATTCCCAACCCTTATTGACAATAACAGCAGGGAGGTTTTGAGTGATGTTTAAAAAGCCTGTTTGAGCAGGAAGGGAGTAGCTTACTAGTTGGTTACTACATTTGTTTCGATAGTATGCTACAGTGAAAAGTGCTTTATCATGCAAGAAACCTAAATCAAGGGCAATTTCACTTTTTTGGTTTTTTTCCCAATTGAACGCCGGATTAAACAGATTGTCAGGTCGGATGCTGGTTCCTGCCTGATAAGCACCTATTGGGGTCCAGGTAGGAAGATATTTATAATCTCCAATTTGGTCGTTTCCTGTGATGCCGTAGCTGCCTCTTAGTTTTCCAAAACTCAGGAAACCGGAAAGGGGAGAGAAAAAGACCTCATTGGTAAAGATCCAAGCTATACCAGCTGCGCCAAAATTAGAGAATCGTTTTCCAGTTCCAAATCGTGAAGAACCATCCCGTCTGCCTGTTAGGTTTAATATATATTTATTATTGTATGTGTAGTTAATGCGAGCAAACAACGCCTCATAACGGTATTTGATATCTTCAGAGGATCTGTTTCCTGTGAGCGGGGCTGCATCCACTGATGAAAGTAGATTATCGTTGGTATAACCCGTTAAAGAAAAGGAAGTATTATCTCTCTTATTTTCCTGCCAGGTACCTCCGGCTAGCAGATCTATTTTTCCATGCAGCAAAGGTCTTGTATACTCCAGTTGAGGTTCGATGATCCAACTGCTAACATTGGTGTTTGAGAATGCAGATGAGCCGGTTGGAGTAGTAGCCGGATCATAGGACGCCATCGGGAATAGTTGGGTTTCTTTAAGATGCAATAAGTTAAATCCTGTGCTTACCCTGAACGACAAACCATCAATTATTTTATATTCGAGTGTCAGATTGTTAATAAGGTTGCTAGTTTGAACTTTGTACTTTCTTAGAAAGTCTCCTAATGGGTTGACAAATGATGCGCCACCTTTTGCCCAGCTGAGTCCCCCGGATGAATCATAGAGCTCAGGTATGTTTGGTGGCAGTAGTACATTTAAGGCGTTTCCGGCAATTAATTTGTTGTTATCAAAATTAGTCAGGGAGGTAAAAGATATGTTTAGTTTCCCACTCGGATTAGTATGATGTAAATATAACTTTATAGAGGAGCTGTTATCTGATGCATCGGTTGGCAATACAGAGGTTTCCCGATGAAGATTGCCACTAATTGAAAACTGGGTTTGCTGACTTCCTCCTGAAACAGATATGCCTGCATTCAGTGTCCTCGCAGTTCCACCGTAAAGCAATTTTTGAATGTTGGTGTATCGTGTGGTGTCCCAAATGGTAAGATCCGGAGCGAAAAATGGAGAGGTGGCAGAAGAACTTGGCGTTATACCATCGTTTTTGAACGCTTCCCGGCGCATCGAAAGGTATTGCCGTGTGTCCATCATTTGCAGTCCTCTGGTTGTTGTGCTGGCTCCTGTATTTATGTTTGCGGTAACAGTAGTCTTACCAGATTTTGCTTTTTTGGTGGTGATGAGAACTACCCCGTTGGCTCCTCTGCTTCCATAAATGGCGGTGGCGTCCGCATCTTTTAACACCTCTATACTCTCAATATCACTTGGGTTAATCATACTAAAGGGACTAAGGCCCGCATCGCCCTGGCTGAGTATTGATGTCAGATAGTTGACATTATTGTTGTTAGGGGCAAAAGGTATCCCGTCAATAATATACAATGGTTCTGATCCATTAATGAGAGAGTTTTGTCCACGTACCTGTACCTTTACAGAAGCTCCGGGAGCACCGCTGCTTTGCGTAATGAGAACTCCAGGTACCCTGCCTTCCAGGGCCACCAAAGGATTAGACACTGGCTGCCTGCTTATTTCCTCTGTGGTAACCTTACTGATGGAGCCAGTGTTTAACCTACGTGAAGTAGTGCCATAGGCCATTACGACAGTTTCATCCAGTCGATTGTTGGCCACATCAAGCTTAACCTGAATTGGAGCATTGCCGGAGGCGGTCACCTGACGTGGGGTAAAGCCGGTATAGCTAATCTGTAGAATTGCCCCTACAGGAACGTTTCTCAGCGAGAACTTGCCTTTCTCATTGCTAACCGTGCCTTTTTGTGTGGATTTGACGATGATGAATGCACCCTGCAACGGTGCTCCGTTTGGATCCCTGATTTCTCCCGTTATTACATTGCCGGCAGAATCGGCAGGCACAGCGCTGATAGGAGATGTGAGTTTTTCAGGTTTTAATATTACCGTTTTCATCCTGTACTCCCAGGCAATGCCTTTAGGAGAAAGTAATTCTTTTAACACATCTTCCAACGATACTTTTTTTACGTATATACTTACCCGATAGTTGTCTTTTACCTGGTTGGTGTTATACATAAATACCAGTCCTGTCTGCTTTTCAATTCCCTTGAAAATAAGCGACAGGGGGGCTTCTTTGAAATAGAGCGTTACCTTCTGGTCTCCCTGGCTCCAGGCCAATACGGGAAGAGAGGTTGTCAGCGTGCCTCCTAAAAGTAGCAGCGGCAGCAATCTTCGAAATCTTCTTGCATGAAGGAGTAGCATATGGATCATGACAATGTGTTGATAGGTTTGGATAAAATTTGTTGTATAAATTCAGGTACCTCTATAATAAAGACAACATTTATTTTATCACGGCCTAAGAACCGCAAAGGTTTTTCATATTAACTTAATGTTATGTGGGTTACAGAAAGTTAACATGCAGAATTTTATTAATTCGGATTTGACCACTTTATTTGCATATGGAAATTTCATAACAACCGATTAACAAATTTCTTTTCATCTGTTCTGCCGTAAACTCCATCTAAGCCTTATTTTCATGTAACAATAACAATCATAGCTATAATACGCTACACTGGCTGTTTAACGGAAATATCCCGCACCTGCTCTCAATAACCTTTGCCGTTTTTGTGAACTGTGCCCGGCTTTACCGGCTGGCCCTGTTTATCCCTTTGTCGAATGTTTCCAGTGCAGCCATTGCATTACGTTATTATGAGCTGAATAAACCGTAATGAACACATACGAAAACGATATGATATTGTGGCAAAAGCTAAGGGAACAAGATCCGGATGCATTTGCCTATATCTATACTACCTACCGGAAATGGTTGATGGTGGTCGCTTATGGTATTGTGCAGGATGAAACGGAAGCGCAGGACCTGGTGCAGAAGTTCTTTGTGGACCTCTGGCAAATGGACTGGAAAAAAACAGGTGATCTGACAGGACCTATCAGGAATTTCTTGTTTATCAGTATTCGCAACCGTAGCCTCAACCATGTACGTGCCAGTGAAATCCAACGCAAGCGGTTTGCTCAAATCCAGTTGCCCGAAACATTTGAAGCGCCTGTCAATATTTTAGAAAATAAGGAGCTGCAACAACAATTGTCAGATGCCATGTCCCTACTGCCGACTGTCAGGGCGCGGGTCTTTAAACTGGGGTACCTGTACCAGCTCTCACGACAACAAATAGCTGAAAGACTAGGGGTCAGCGAAGCCACAGTAAAAACACACATGGCGCTTGCCTTAAAAGATCTACGGAACCTGTTGAAAAAAAATGTGCATTGACATTAGCCCGCTATGTCAAAAAACGTGTCTTTATTTAAGTAATGAGAAGAAATCTGGATATACAACAGCTGATGACGGAGAAAATCGGAGGCATCATCAGCGCCGCCGATGAAGCTTATCTTGACCACCTGATCGAAACGGACGGCGTGGTGGCGGCTGCGTGGGATGAAACGAAACAACTATTTGGCGAAGAAGATGTGAATGATAACTTCTGCCGCTTTGATAATCTACTATGGCAAAAAATGCCCTTCCAGACAGACAAAGCCGTCTGTGCCGAGCTCCTTCCTCTGCCTGTCCTGCGGCATAAAGCATCAATACGCATACGTCCGGTCATATGGGCAGCCGCAGCCTCCCTCTTAATGCTGCTATTGGCAGCATGGTGGCTGTTCCGCTCCCCTGCAATCACTGCTCCCGCGCTTTCACTGACCGATGCGCATGCCGGCGTTCAGCTGCAGCTAGGTAACGGGAAAATTTTAAATCTGTCTAAGGACAGCGGTCTCCTTCATACAGGCACCTTACAGGCAATCAACAATAATAAAACGCTCGTGCTGCCCGTAAGTACCATACCGGCACATATGAATAATGAAAGCTTAACATTGGCAGTGCCGGTTAGTAAATATTATACGATAAAGTTATCTGATGGAACACAGGTCACTCTTAATTCGGCCTCAATACTCCGTTTTCCGGTACCCTTCTCTGCTGACAACCGCGAGATATATATTTCAGGAGAGGCTTTCCTGACGGTGGCAAAAGATTCCAGGCATCCATTTCTGGTACACACACCACAAGGAACGGTGCAGGTACTTGGAACCGCATTTAACGTCAATAGCTATGACAGCAACAATGTTAAAATTTCACTTGTTGAAGGTGCCGTAAAAGTGAAAAATGTAATATTGAAACCTGGCGAGCAGGCCGTTACAACAAATTCGGGCATCAGTATCCATCCCTTCGACGAATCAGAAGAACTCTCCTGGCGCCAGGGCGTCTTCTATTTCTCCAATACCTCCCTGTCGGAAATAGCCCGCGTGCTTCCCCGCTGGTTCGGTATCCCCGTGATCATGGACAACAATCACATCGCCGGCGAAACCTTCACCGGAAGCCTGGAGCGGAGCCAGTCCATCAACACATTCCTGGAAAACCTGAAATCAACAACAGCCGTAGATTATTATTTCGATAAAAACGGACGCCTGCATTTTAAATAAGAATCATTTGTCCAACCACTGTTTAAACAGCGGCACTTTTTCTTTGCTGACCAGCACTTCCCGCTCGGGGTCCCGCTTCAGCCGTATCTGCAGTTTGCCGTTAAAAGAGTGGAGTATACGGTCTATACTGTGTACTCCGATGATATGCTGCCGGTTGGCACGGAAAAACTGAATAGGGTTTAACTGCTCTTCCAGTTCGTCCATCGTCTGGGTGACCACCACATGCGACTTGTCCTTCAATACCAGATGGGTGACATTGGCAGCATAAAATACAAAATCAACATCCTCTACCAGCACAGTGCGGTACCCATCCCGGAACGGGAGCATGAAACGGGTACGATAGGAAACTTCCTTTTGTTTGAAAAATTCAAGTAGCTGTTGTACCATCTCGGTCGGACCAGCCTGCACCGGTTCTTTTCTGATCTTGTCCAGCGCCTGCCGCAGGTCTTCTTTCTCAATCGGTTTCAACAGGTAATCAATACTATTCACCTTGAATGCCCGGATGGCGTATTCGTCATAAGCGGTAGTGAAGATAACAGGGCATTGAAGCGGCACCTGCTGGAAGATGTCAAATGACAAGCCATCGGCCAGCCGGATGTCCATCAGGACCACGTCTGGGTGAGTGTGCTCCCGGAACCAGGCCACGCTGCCGGTCACGGTGTCCAGCAGGGCGTCCACCTCTGCATCGGGACAGATGTCCTGCACCAGGTTCTTTAAGCGGGTTGCATTGGGTTTTTCGTCTTCTACGATCACAATTCTCATACAGTTAATTTTAAAAGTCCAGTAAGGGCAGCATCACCATAAACATCCCGTTTTCTTCTTTGATATCGGGTGCCTGGTCGGAAAGCAGGGCATAACGGTTCCGGATATTTTCCAGGCCCAGTTTGGTTGAGGGTATCACATTGGGGATACGCTGCGTGTTATTGCTGACAGTTAATTTTCCTTCTTCGTTCTGATAAATATGAATGTGCAATGGATGGTCCCCGGTGGCCACATTATGTTTGATGGCATTCTCTATCAGCAGCTGCAGCGTGATAGGAGGGATGCCCCGGCCGGTAATATCATCCGGCACGTCAATCCGGATGTCCACATTGTCACCATGCCGTATGCGGATCAGGTAGATGTAGGCCTGTATGAAACGCAGCTCTTCTTTCAGCGTGATAATATCATTGGGAAGATTGACGATCATATACCGGTACACACGCGAAAGGTTTTCGAGGAAAGACAACGCTGTGGTTTTATCTTCTTCTATCAATGCAGACAGCGTACTGAAATTATTGAACATAAAATGCGGGTCGAGCTGTAGTTTGAGGGACTGCAGCTGCGACTGCATGGCTATCTGCCGTAAATCGGCAGCTTTGAGTTCCAGCTCAGAAGCCTCCAGCATGGAGGTTTTCCAGCGTTGCAGAAAATAGTTGCCGGTATGTACGGCGCTGATCAAAATCGATAACATGACACACACAAAGACGAACTGCCACTCTTCCAGCTTTTCCGGTACGGTGACCGGCTCGTTCTCCCTCGGCCCGAATATAAGTGAGAGGATCACGTAAAAAATACTCAGCAATACACCTACGGAGATGATCTGGCCACAGAGCTGAGCAATGAAACGCCGGATAGGCCATCGCTCCCAGGGAATCCACCGGTCCATCCACCGGGCGGTGATCAGGCTCAGCTCCGTGATCAGCCAGCAGAAGATCATCATAATGGTGATCTCTGTCATCCAGTCCTTCCAGCTCTGTTTGAACATCTTGGTCCATGACTCGCTGTAAGGATTTACCAGGTAGGACAACAGGTAATACAGGAGAAATATCATCGGAATGATAAATATCCGGTAATACCTGTTGAACATTTTTTCTGCTCTGTTATTTTTGGTCATTGCTTGTTTTTAGTGCTTCAACTGGGCCTAAATATAAAGTAATCATATGATACCTATTTCCAGCCGCCGCCAAGGGAGCGGTAAAGTTCCACTACGGCGCTTTGTTGGGCACGTTGTACGGAAGCGAGGTCCAGCTCACTTTGCAGTACATTGCTCTGGGCGGTGATGACTTCCAGGTAGGTGGCCATGCCACTTTGAAACAGTAAGCCGGCGTTTTTGGTCGCGCTATGCAGCTTGTCCACCCTCAGTTGCGTCATCTCCTGTTGCGCTTTGAGTTTGTCGATCTTCACGAGGGCGTCTGATACTTCTCCAACGGCTGTCAATACCGATTTTCTGAAGTCGATGGCTGCTTTTTCCCATTCAATTTTAGCTATTTCCCAATCTGTCTTTAACTTCTTCCGTTGGAAGATCGGCTGCGTGATGCTGCCGGCTACTGTTTCAAAAAGGCTGCCTGGTATGCTGAACCAGTTACTGGCTTTAAACGTGTTAAGGCCGGCAGTGGCGGTAATGTTCAGGGCCGGGTACATGCTGGCCTGCGCGATGCCTGCTTTGGCATTGGCCACTTTTACGGCCATTTCGGCTGCCTGTACGTCGGGGCGTTGACTGAGCAGACTGGCAGGAACGCCTGCCTGCAGGGGGCTGCCGGTGACAACGGATGAAGGCCGGTTGCTGCGGCTTACGCTGGCGGGCAGCGTGCCGGTAAGGATGCTCAACGCATTTTCCTGAAGTATGATCTGCTGCTCCAGCTGGGGTAGCAGGGCGGCGGCCACCTGCCGCTGCGCGGCGGTTTGTTCGATGGCCAGGTTGTTGATCATACCTGACTGGTACTGCAGCTGCATCATCGACAGGGTGCTGTCGTTCAGCGCCAGGTTTCTGGCGGCAATGTCGCGTTGCTGGTCCAGCATCAACAGGTTGTAATACCCCTGCGCTACTTCGCTCACGATGCGGGTCTGCACAGCGCGGGCGGCTTCATTGCTGGCGAGGTAACCAGCCAGGGCGGCTTCTTTCATCCGGCTGATTTTACCCCAGGCCACAACTTCCCAGCTCAGGCTGACATTAGCGTTGTAATCGTCCATATAACGGGTACCCATAAACTGGTCGGCCATGGAGCCGTTCAGGCTGTTCCTGGACGGGTAGCTGCGGTTGGCCTGTATCTGCAGGTTGATGTCCGGCAGATTGCCCAGCCTGGCGGTTTTGAGCGTTTGTGCGGAGATCTCCGCATTTTTCAGGGCGGTCTGTATGTCGAAGTTGTGGGCGATGGCGCTGTCGATCAGCGTTTGCAGCGCCGGATCAGTGAAGAAGGTCTTCCACGACAGCTGGCCGATATTGCTGCTGTCTGCCGGAGCGGCCATGTCCCGGTATTGGGCGGGTACCGCGGTAGCCGGTCTGGTGAACTCTTTGCCCACCCTGCAGGCCATCACCGTGCTGGAAAGCACGGCAATAGCGAACAACAGTGATTTATTGGTAGTCATTGTATACTGAATTTTTAAAAGTGTTTATACCGCTACGGCTTCTTTGACCGCTACCGGTTTTTTACCGGAGACTTTCTCCTGCAGGTACTGGAACACGATAAATAATACCGGGATGATGAACACACCGAGGATAACACCGGACAACATACCACCGGCGGTGCCGATACTGATGGAGTGGTTACCCAGGGCTGACGGACCTTTTACGATCATCAGCGGTATCAGACCGGCCACAAAGGCAAGCGATGTCATGATGATCGGACGGAGACGCAGCTTGGCAGCCTCCAGGGCGGCCGACAGGAGCGTTTTGCCTGCACGGCGCCGCTGTACGGCAAATTCAACGATCAGGATGGCGTTCTTGGCCAACAGGCCGATCAACATCACCAGGCCTACCTGCACATAAATGTTGTTATCGATACCGGCCATGTTGATAGCGAGGAATACGCCTAAAATACCGGTAGGGATGGACAACAGTACGGCCAGCGGCAACAGGTAACTTTCATATTGCGCTGCCAGCAGGAAGTATACGAACACCAGCGCCAGGATAAAGATGAACACCATCTGGTTGCCGGCGCTTTTTTCTTCCTTGCTCAAACCGGTCCATTCGTAGCTGAAGCCGGTAGGCAGTTTGGTAGCTGCCAGTCTTTCCACGGCCCTGATGGCGTCGCCGGTGCTGTAACCCGGTTTGGGTATGGCATTGATGGCGATGGAGTTGAACAGGTTGTAACGGTTCATCATCTCCGGGCCATATACTTTCTTCAGGGTAATGATACTGTTCACCGGCACCATCTGCCCCTGGTCGTTCTTCACGAATATACCTTCGAGGCTGCCGGGATTGCTGCGGGACTTAGGCTCCGCCTGTACCATCACGCGGTAATATTTACCAAACCGGTTGAAGTCATTGGCCTGGTTACTACCATAGTAGGTCTGCATGGTCATCATCAGGTCGCTCACGCTCACGCCCAGCTGTTTGGCTTTTACGGCGTCCACCATCAGTTCGTATTGCGGGAAATCCGCCTTGAACATGGTAAAGGCCACGCCTATCTCGGGTGTCTGCATCAGTTCACCGATGAACTTATTGGCTGTTTCGCTGAACTTCTCCACGGGGCCGCCGGTGCGGTCCTGCAGTACCAGTTCCAGGCCGCTGAAGGAACCGAAGCCGGGCACTGTCGGGAAGGTGAACACACTGAAGGTGCCTTCCTTGATGGTCGCCAGTTGTTCGGTAAGTACGGCCACGATGTGGTTAATATCGCTCGTGTCGCCGCGTTCCTTGATAGGCTTCAGTTTCACAAAGCCCATCGCGTAAGCGGGACTGGCGCCGTTGCTCAGAATGTTATAACCGGAGATGCTGGTCTCGGATTCTACGAAGGACATTTTTTTCAGGATGTCGTCTGCACGGTGCAGTACCTGTGTGGTCCTGTCCAGGCCTGCGCCCGGAGGGAGCGACAGGGAGTAGGCCACGAAGCTGCCGTCCTCGTTGGGGATGAAACCTTTCGGCGTGGTCTGCATCAGCCATACGGTGGCCGCAGTAATGATGCCGAGTAAACCAAGGCCCACCCATTTATAGGAGATCAGCCATTTTACCGCGCGGCCGTATTTATTGGTCAGTGCTGTAAAACCGGAGTTGAACGCGGTGAAGAAACGGCCTGCAAATCCTTTTGGGGCGGCGGCTTTGCCATCATCTGTGCCTTCGCCGGCGTGGGTGTTCTTCAGGAAGAGGGCACACAATGCGGGGCTCAGCGTCAGCGCGTTCAGCGCGGAGATCAGGATGGCGATGGCCAGCGTGAAGGCAAACTGCCGGTAAAACACACCTGTTGGTCCTTCCATAAAACCTACCGGCAGGAACACGGCGGCCATGACCAGGGTGATGGACACGATAGCGCCGGTGATCTCGCCCATGGCGGACATGGTGGCGGCTTTGGCCGGCAGGTGCGATCGTTCCATCTTACTATGCACGGCCTCCACTACCACGATGGCGTCGTCCACCACGATACCGATGGCCAGCACCAATGCAAAGAGCGTCAGCATGTTGATGGAAAAGCCCATCATCTGCAGGAAGAAGAAGGTGCCTACCAGCGATACCGGTACCGCGATGGCAGGGATCAGGGTGGAACGGAAATCCTGTAAGAACAGGAACACGATCACAAACACCAGCACGAATGCTTCTATCAGCGTGGATTTTACCTGTTTGATGGAGATGTCCAGCTGCTCTTTGGTGCTCATGGTTATATTGTAACGTATCCCTTTGGGGAACAGTTTGGACGCATTTTCCATTACTTCGCCGATGCTGGTCTGGATGGCGTTGGCGTTGGACCCGTTGGTCTGGAAGATGGCCATGGTCACGGCATCTTTGCCGTTCACGCGGTTATCGGTGGAGTAGTTGGCGGACCCCAGCTCTATACGGGCGAGGTCTTTCAGGTACAACACAGAACCGTCGGGCGCTACGCGGATAACGATCTTTTCATATTGTTCAGGGAGATTAAATTTCCCTTTATAGTTGATAACGAAAGACAGTGGTTCGTCGGAGCCTTCCCCGAACTTACCGGGAGCGGCTTCCAGGCTCTGGTCACGGATAGCGTTCATCACCTCGGCAGGCGTAACGTTATAGGCCGACAGCTGTTCAGGCTTCAGCCATACGCGCATGGAGTAGTCCTTGGCGCCGAAGATCTGCGCCTGGCCTACGCCCGGAATACGTTTGATCTCGGGGATGACGTTGATCTTGGCATAGTTCTGCAGGAAAGCTTCGTCGTATTTTTTATTATCGTCGCTCACCAGGTCGAGGATCATGATCATCCCGTTCTGTTGTTTGGTGGTGGTAACGCCGGCCTGTATTACTTCAGGAGGCAGTTGGCTGGTTACCTGGGCTACGCGGTTTTGTACGTTTACCGCGGCCTGGTCAGGATCGGTGCCCAGTTTGAAGAAAACGGTGACAGAGCCGGTGCCGTCGTTGCTGGCGGTGGACTGGATATAGGTCATGTTTTCCACGCCGTTGATGGATTCTTCCAGTGGTGTTACTACCGAACGCAGTACGGTGGCTGCGTTACCGCCGGGGAAGCTGGCACTTACCATAACGCTGGGCGGCGCAATGTCGGGGAATTGGGTCACCGGCAGGCGGGTAAGGCCTACGATGCCCAGGATCACCAGGATCACCGATATCACGGTGGCGAGTACTGGTCGTTGAATAATTTTATTGAGCATGACTTGTATTGCTTTGGATTTATTTCACTGCTGCTGTGGCAGCGGTATCTTTACTGCTGGCGGCGGGTTTCACCACGGCGCCTTCCATCAGGGTTTCTATACCGGCAGTCACGATCCTGTCGCCTTTTTTCACCCCTTCGTGCACGATGAAGTTTTCTCCGCTTCTGCCAGCCAGATCAAGGATGCGGCGTTCCACTTTATTGCTGTCTCCCACCTGGTAAACAAACACTTTGTTCTGTAATTCCAGGGTGGCGGCCTGCGGCACCTGTATCACGCCACTGTACAATTGTTCTACCCGCACTTTGCCGGTATTGCCGGAACGCAGCAGGGAAGCCGGATTAGGGAAAGTGGCACGCAGACTGATAGCGGCGGTGGTTTTGTTGAACTGGCCATCTACCATCTCGATACGTCCTTTATGTGCGAAGGCTTCTCCGTTGGAGAGGATTAACGTTACAGGGCGCAGCTGTTTCAACTGCTGCTGTAAAGTGGCGCCGGACGCACCTTTGCTGAAGTTCATGAAGTCGTTTTCACTCATGGAGAAATACGCATATACTTCGCTAATGTCAGACAGGGTGGTGAGCGGCGTTGCATCGCTTTTACCTACAAGATTGCCGATTCTTTTGGGGATACGGCCGATGTAACCACTTACCGGCGCTTTCACCAAAGTAAAACCCACATTGATACGGGAGGAGGCTACCGCTGCTTTGGCCTGTTCCACATTGGCTTTGGCCGTTTGTAGCGTGGCGAGGGCTGTTTTTAACTGCATCTCGGCCATCACTTTGTTGTCTACCAGCGGTTTAACTTTGTCCACTTCCAGTTGGGCCGCATTCAGCGCGGATTCCATGGCATGCAGACTGGCGATGTCCTTATTGAGCTGCTCACGGTAGGTCTGGTCATTGATCTGGAACAGCGGCTGGCCAGCTTTCACATAGCTGCCTTCATCGACAAATATTTTATCGAGATAACCATCCACCTGTGGACGGATGTCGACATTCACCTTTCCTTCCAGCAGTGCGGAGTAATCGTTGGTGGTCATCGCGGTGGTGGTGTCTAAAGTCATTACCGGCAGTTCGGGCACGGGAGCTTCCATTCCGGCAGCTTCTGCTCCGGCTTTGCTGCCGCAGCTGCTGAGGGCGGCCGGCAACAGGCAGGCTATCATCAGCCCCGGGATCAGATGTCTGCTTATGTTGCTTTTTGGGTGTGTCATTGCCATCATTTTTTCTTTATAGAGGGCAAATGTGTGCTATTACAGGCGTGTACAGACCGACAATCCGGATGAACCGGAAAAAAAGGAGGGTGAACCGGAAAATAGGGGGAATGAAAAAAGACCGCCAGTGGAGGCGGTCTTGATAAATCAGTTAGGGGCACTTAAGGCTTCTGCTGGTTCTTTTTGAGCGTTTCCACTTCCTTTTTAAGTTCAATGAGGTATAGGGTGAGCTCTTCTATTTTCTGCATCAGCTTAGTGTTGATGGCGGCTACGTCCATTCCCTCTTTCTCGATGGTGGCGGCAGAAGGAATGTCCGGTAGATGTTGGTGCCGGGAAATAAAGGCTTCTACGGTATCAAGGGAAGGCAGGACATAGCTTTTACTGAACACGAAATCGGGCCATCCTGTGGCAGTGACTTTTACCCGTTGAGCCGTAATGGTACCGTTAACCGCCAGCAGCGACTGTGGGGAGGCTGTACCAATACCGATGTTGCCATGAGGATCGATACGCATTCGTTCCTTACCGGTAAGCGTGGTGAAAGTGATGTAACCATCTGCCATGGAACTTCCCCGGTAGAAGTTGATGGCGGTGTTTTGAACGCCATAAAACTGATGTTCTAACGCAAAAGACACGACGTTGGCGGGTTGTGTCCTGAAAGTACGAATACCGAGATAGGTCCCGTCACCATTGCCATCGCCCTCCGGCAGCCTGCCAAAAACGCTTGTCAGAGTCTCTGAGGCAACTGTGCCCATGTCGAGGGTGGCACGGGGACTAACACCGTTGAGCCCGACTTTACCTCCTGACTCCAGCAATACTCTTGACCAAGGCGTAGTAGGTGAGTTGTTGGTTTTTCGGAAAAACAATTGTTGGTCAAAAAAACTGCCGGAGAATTGCATGGAAAAATTAATGTCATTGTTCGAATGCCTTACATCCAGTAAATGCCACCAGCCGGAGGCGCCTGAAGGATAGTTTACAGGCGCCAGAGTCTCAAAAAAGCCGGGATGGGCACTACTGCCGGATTGGCCGGCGTCGTCCTTCTTTTCAGTGGTCTGCGCTATCGCTTGAATGAAGATGCTGGCAAGGAATAAGGTAAATGTGATTCTTTTCATATTACAATATATGGGTTATGGATTGATGTCGTCCATCCGGAGCCACCCCGGAATAAACCGGTCAACGGTGGCCTTTTTAATAAAATGAAACACTATACGCTGTGATATTTCAAGGCAAACGATAAGAAAAACTGTAAACAATATCGAAATGATGCAGTTGAAATGTGGAGATACGCGATGGTGTCCGAACAAATTGGCATTCGGTTGACAGGAAAGATACCAGGTCCCGGCCATCACCAGATAACTCAATGTTATTGCAGAAAGGGATTTCAGTAGCCTGCCGGGAAACGTGGGACCATCAACAGTCAGTATTTCCAGTAAGTTTACCAGGAATAGAAACACTGGCATCAGCATTACCAAAAGGGTTACTTGTAGTTGTATTCTTTGTCGATAGATATGATAGTATCCTTCATCAAACCAATTGTCAGGAATCACCATCGTCACCCAGTACGTCCCGGCAAACAATATCACAATCAGTATATAGGGCAATAGTCTACGTAAGGTCATAGCTATATCATCGTGCTTTATTAGGCGAGCAGCCGAACTTCTTTTTAAAAGCGGCACTAAAATGTTGAATAGACGAATATCCCAGCATGGTCGCAATCTCGCCAACTGTTTTATGTTGGTCCAGCAGGTAGGTGCGGGCCAGTTCCAGCCGCTGTTCGGCTACAAAGCCAAATGCAGTGGTATGGAACATCTCTTTAAAGCCGTGTTTTAATTTGTATTCGTTTAGCCCTGCCAGTTTGGCCAGTGCAGAAAGGGTGGGAGGGTTCTCCAGGTTTTGTGACAGGTGCTCACGGACAAAGTGCAGCCGGTCGCGGTCATAGGGAGTACGTACCACGGAGTTTTTGGCGTGATGGTGTTCCTGGTAGGCAGCAGCTTCCAATACCAGCATCTCAATGGCTTTGGAAAAAAGGAACATCTTTTTAATACCGCCCTGGTAGCCGCAATGCAGGATGGCGTTGATGGTCTGCTGCATGGGAAGCGTAATGGGCATGGAACGGGGAGAAAGCGTGCTGCGCTGGCCGTTCATTACTTTATCGGCAAAGCGTTGCAGCACTTCATCGGAATGTTCTGTCAGTTGAAGAAAGAGGTCTTTGGAAAACTGGAGTATAAAAGCGGAAGCTTCCAGCTCCTGGATGTTCAGTACTCCCGGCACCATTTTGTTATACAGCATGTTGTGCGTATTGGTGGTAAAGTGCAGTGGCGTCTTCCCGTCAATAGGCTCCATGAGCAGGTCCCCTTTCATGATGAAATGCAGGTGGACCATATCAGCTTCGGTTTGCCAGGTCAACTGGCTGCGGCTGCTGTACTCCCAGTTGCTCCGGATCATGCGGATACCGTCGAACTGCCAGGTGGAAATTTTTCCCTGGCCAAACGGCGCCGATACTTCTGATGACTTTTCATGCAGTTGCGGCGTATAGATGTCCGGTTCGTCAGCATTGAATTTTTGCCGTCCGTTTCCGGCGGCGTCCCATTCCATCGGCATGGTACTTTTTTTACAAATCTAATTCCTTTTTATATAAATAAGGCTCCTTTTAATATAAACGGAAAAGGCCGGTGGTACAGACCTTTGTCGGTATAAAATCAAGTTAAGATGAACACCTATTTATTGAGTTTATTGGTGCATATTACCGGGCTGGCGATGGTGTCCGGTATCGTACTGGCAGGATTTATGGCGAACCGGCGGTTTTGGAAGATTTATGCGTCCGACAGGGTAAGGGCAGTGGCTATCCTGGACCTGACGGCCCGCTTTCCGGTGGCGATGGGCATAGGGATGTTATTGTTGCTCCTCTCGGGCACCATGATGATGGCACTGGTACATGGTACCTATGGGGAACAGCTCTGGTTCAGGATCAAAATGATCATGTTTCTGTTGGTGATCCTCAACGGGATACTGGGTAGAAGGCTGGGCCTGAAGATGAAGCCGGTATTGCAGGCGGCCACATCGGGCGAGAACATCAGCGCGTCCATTGAACCGCTGAAAGGCCGTCTGAACCTGTTCTACATTATCCAGCTGTTGCTGCTGCTGGCTATTTTTGCTTGTGGCGTATTGAAATTTACCTGACGGGTGCCTGGACGCTCATCTTTGCCATGGCGCTGTCTATCCAGGTGATGACCGCCTGTTGCTGGGCAGGTGTCCATATGGCTTCCTTGTGGATCAGGGTATAGGAAGATAACGGCATTTCGCCTTCTGTGATTTGTTCTTTCATTTCTTTCAGCTTATGCAGCTGCCGCTTAGGGGTATATTTTCCGTACTCATGGAAATTCAGTTCTCTCTTGCCTTCGTTGACATGATTTGCCAGCCACCAGCTCACAGGCTGTATCTCCGCGTACCAGGGATAGTGCGTATAGTTACTGTGACAGTCATAGCAGGCTGCCTGTAATAATGCATGGATGCTGTCCGGCGTGGGGATTACCCGGCTAATGTCTGCTGTCTGGTCATTTCCCAGGTTTTTAGCCGGCCGGAAAAGCTGTATGCCGGCGAAGATGAGCAGCAATATGCCCGCGATTAATTTTCCCTTTTTCATAAGTAAGTGTCCCGGGGCATTGGCCCCGGGGCTGTTTCAAATATAAGAAAATAAGTGGACCTGTTTATTGTTTCCCTGGTGTTATCAATTCTTTTACAGCACCACAGCCGGCCATTTTACTGCCCATATAAGGATTTTTAATCGTGGCGGATTCACTCAGCCAGTAAGCGCCTTTATTTTGATCATACATGGGGCAATGGGCGCGGTACAGGGGCTGGCCCCCACCGAAGGCTTTGGCCAGTTCATACATATCGTCGCTCATCATCACGAAGTGTTCCCGTTGATGCGCGATGTTACCGGCGTTTTTGCTGATATGTTCGGCGTGTTCCTTCAGGTCTTCTTCATTGTTGAGATAGATTTTTTTCTGGTCTGCCGTGAGGCGGGAGACGTCTGCTTTTGCCAGGGCGGCGCTCATCGTTTCGCCGGCTTTGGCAGCGGCGGCATCGTCATCGGCGGCGAGGCTGTTTTTCAGTTGCAGATAGCCGTCCACGATGCCTTTCATGGCGGTGGCCATAGCGGGGTCCACATCGGTGAACTGCGGCTGTATGGTGGTTACGTCCGCAGCGGTGGCAGGTGCGGCATCATGATGATGCGCGGTGGCGGTGCTGTCGGTGTGACTGCCCTCATGAGTGGCGGTTTGGTTGTTGCAGGCGGCAAAGGCCAGTGTGGCTACTGCCAGTGTGCTGGTGATAATCGTTTTCATGCGTGTGTACGTATACGTTAGTGTTAGTGAATAGTTTCTTTTATTTCTCCGCAGGTGAGCATCTGTTCACCGAAATACGGGTTCTGAATACCTTTCTCAGTGCTCAGCCAGTAGCCGCCTTTATCGTTGAGGGCCATAGGACAGAAATCCACATACAGGGCGCCGCTGCTGACGCCTGATTTTTTCACCAGCGCAATCAGCTCATTGCTGAGCAACGCATAGGCGGTGCGCTGTGCTTCAATATCTGCTGCCGACACGATGGCGGCTGCGGTGCTGGCGGTCTGTGTACCGCCGGCGAGGTCTTTGGCGCCTGTTTCAATAGCATTGGCTGCAATGCGCGCTGCGCCGGCGTCGCCGTTGACAAGCGCCTGCGACAGCAACTGGTATTGCTGGTACACGGCGTTCAGCTGATCATCTTTCAGCTGAAGGGCTGCCGGCTGTGCGGCAGCGGCGATAGCCTGTTCCGGCTGCTGCTGACGGGACGTGTCTGTGCTGTTACCGGTGGTGGCGCTGTTGCCGCAGGCGGCCAGCACCAGGGCCGAGAGTACGGGAATGCCCGCTTTAACGAATGATGTCATGTGTTGATTTTTATGATGAACAGTAGGTTTTTTAATGTTGATGACTGGCAGCTGCTGCCAGCGGGTCTGCGCCTTTTTTGAGGATATACTCGCTGTACAGCAGGTAGGCGCCGGTCACCACTACTTTATCACCGGCGGTCAGCCCGTCTGCTATCTCTACGGCATCGTAGTTCTCTATGCCGGTAGTGACGATGCGCGGTTCAAACTTGCCCTTGCTTTTTTCTATCCACACATGCGTGCCTTTACCATCGCGGATAACGGCATCTACCGGTAACGTCAGTACGTCGTTTTTACTTTTAACAGGCAGGAGTATATTGGCCTGCTGGCCCGGCTGCCAGCGGTTGTCGGGATTGGGGATGGTGCCACGCAGCTGCATCAGCTGACTGCCGCTTTGCAGCGCAGGGTTGATGAACTGGACAGTCATCTGCTGCGGCTCCTGCTCCCAGCCGGCCACCATTACTTTAACGGTCTGTCCGGGTTTTACTGCATCGGCTTCCGCAGGGTAGAGGTCCGCTTCCACCCACAACTGCTGATAGCCTTCGAGGCGCATCACCGGACCGCCCTCGGCCACATACTGCCCTTCGGTGACAGACAGTTCGGACACTACGCCGCTTTGTGTGGCGGGATACGTCACATAGGGATTGACTTTCTGGGACTGCAACAGCTGCTGAATAGCGGCGTCGGACTGGTCATACAGCGACAGCTTCTGCCGCGCGCCTTTTTCTATCTGCGCAAAACGGGCATCATCGGGAAACTGCCGCGCCTGCGCGGCCGCCAGCAGGTATTCCTGCTGCAGCGCTGCCAGCTGCTCGGAATAGATGCGGTACAGCGGTTGTCCTTTGGTGACTTTGACACCGGTTTCGCGTACGTACAGCACTTCCACACGGCCGGGCACGCGGCTGGAGATGATATTGGTCTTCTCCGGATCGGTGGCCAGGCGGCCGTTCAGCTGTTTAAAACCTGCCAGGTTGCCGGCGCCAATGGTGACGGTGGTGATATTGGCCAGCGCTATCTGGCTGTTGTCCAGCGTGAGTGAATGGTCCTTGTTGTTTTTGTCGAACGGTACCAGGTCCATGCCGCAGATAGGGCAGGTGCCGGGTTTGTTCTGCACGATCTGCGGATGCATAGGACAGGTGAACGTGGGCTGTGGCCCTGCTTGTGCCGCAGGTTTGCCGGTTTCCTTGCAGGCCGCCAGCAATACCGCAGGAGCAAGTGACACCAGGAATATATTGCGTAAGAAATTTTTTCTTTCCATGGTTTGATGTTTTACACTATGGATTGGTTTTGATAAAACTTTCGCTGTCTACCAGGTAGGCGGCGTTGGAAGCCACTTCCCAGCCGGCGATGTTGGAAGTTACCTGTACCATGCCGGCTACAGTGGCGCCGGTGGTTACAGCTACCGGCGTAAAGGCGCCCCCTGTTTTCCGGAACACGAGCGACTGATTGCCGGAGCGGTACACGGCTTTGGCGGGCAGCCACCATCCTTCGTGGTATACCAGCGGTATGCTGGCGGTCAGCAGCTGGCCCGCGCGGAAAGGGTGCGCGCCCAGGTATACCCTTGCCAACATGAAGTTTTGGCCGTTGCGGTATACCGGCTCTATCAGCCCGATGGTGCCGGGTTGCATGGCGTTTTTGTCATGCACCGGGTACAGCAACAGGCGCTGCTGCGTTTTTATTTTCGATGCCAGCGTGGAAGGAAAAGAGAATTCCGCCACGAGGTTGTCTGCCTGGTAAATGGTGAACAGCGACTGCCCTGCGTTGACGTATTGCCCCTCCCGCAGCATCACGGGCGTATTGGCGGGTGCCGCCGGCGTAGCGGCTGTGGGAGCGCTGCCGCCGCCCATGCTGCTCATGCCGTCACCGGCAGGTGCGGCGGCAGGCGCCGTAGCGGTAGGCACTGCGGCACTGCTTTGCTCCAGGATATAGCCGTTGGCGTTACTATATACCGGTATACGGTAAAGGATACGCCCTGTTTTCAACACCTGGTCTATCTGCGCAGGCTGCATGCCCAGCAGCTGCAACCGTTGACGGGAAGCGGAAAGTAGCGGGCCATCCTGTTTGGCTACGAGTAACAGCTCCCGCTGTGCGGCAGCCAGGTCAGGGGAGTAGATCTCCATGATCAACTGCCCTTTGCTGACCGGCTGGTAGTTGTATTTGACCAGCAGCCTTTCGATACGGCCGCCTACACGGCTGGCGATGCTGGTTTGCCGGCGGGTATCATAGGTGATGACACCGCTCACTTCTGCCGTATGGATGCGCGTTCCGCTGGTGGCTTTGATCACCGGAATAGTGGCAATCACGCGGGCATTGACGGGCTGCGTCAGCGCGGTAATGCTGCTGTCCGGCGTTTGTGCGTGACCGGCAGCATGCGTCTGCGCCGGTTTACGCTGGCAGGCTGCGAGGCCCAGCAGCACCAGTGCGGCAACAGGCAGGATGTTTATATTAACGATATAGTTGTTTCTCATAATCCACGATCATTTCATAGAGTTTCAGTTTCTCGTCCAGAATATTGGACTGCATCATTGTCAGCGCCTCCCACGAGTCGATGACAGCGGAAAGCGACAGCTTGTTTTCCTGGTAGTTCAGGAAACCGGCGTCCAGCGTTTGCCGCAGCGCCGGCACGATCTTGTCTTCCATAGCGCTGATACGCTGTTGCATGGAACGTATTTCGTACTGCATGCCGTACAGCATGCCCTGCGTTTCCTGTAGCATGGCGGACTTCTCCTTTTCCATGGCGGCTACGCTGTATTCCATGGACTTAATGCCTGACTTGTACATTTTGGATGCCCATGGCACAATCGGTATGCTGACCATGCCCATGGCGCTGAAAGCTTTTGGCATCGCGGGACCCAGCGGTTGCATATGATCGAAGCGTATCCTGAAGTCAGGTTTTTTGTCCCGCTTCATGGCTTCTGCGTTGAGCTGCATGGACCGGATGCTTTCATTCATCTTCAGGATGTCCTGCCGCACGGCTGCCAGCGACGCGGTGTCATAGGACGATGCCTGCTCAAATACCGGCTGGTAAGCAGTGTCTATATCGAATGACTGGTTGCCGGGGGCGTTCATCAGGCTGTTGAGCCAGGAGCGCGCTTTGGCAATGGTGCCTTCCTGCATGCGGACCATGTTGCGGTTGTCTTCCAGTTTGGCCGCGGTTTTATAGACACCGCTGAGCTGCGACTGGTTATAGGGAAACCGCACTTCTTCAATTTTCTCCATGGTCTGCATGATTTTTTCATTCTCCTGCAACACGCGGATTTTTTGTTGTGCTACTATCCAGGTGAAGTACAACCGCTTTGCCTGCGCTTTTAATTCGTTGAGCGTAATGCCGCGGGTAGCCATTTCCACATTGCCCTGTGAAGCGATGTAACGCTTTTTGGCGGCCAGTTTGGCCGGATTGGGAATGTCCTGTTCCAGTTGCAGCATGAGGTTGCCTTTGTCGCGGTCGTCCATGATCATCTGGCCGGGATAGGGCGTCATAAAGGTGCCGGCGCCCACCATGGGGGCCATCCAGGCGGTGGCTGCCTCGGCGCTGTGGCGGTAACTTTCCGCCTTCAGGTCGTAGGATTGCAGTAACACGTTGTTGCTGTCTATTTTCTGCAGAATATTTTGCAGCGATAATACCGGCGCCTGCTGCGCGCTGGCCACATGCATCATCAGAGCCATCACCGGCATCAGTAACCAGGTGAGTCGCTTTGCGCCCTTGCTGCTTTGCGTTTCTGCCTGCGCATATTTATATTTAGTGATGTACTTCATGGATCTCCAGTTTTCCGTGCTTACGCAATTCATATTCTTTTGTCATGAGGAAGATCAGCGGGGTGACCAGCAAAATATGCGTGGACGAGGTGAGTACGCCGCCGATCATCGGCAGTACGATGGGTTTCATGACATCGGTGCCTACACCGTTGGCCCATAGCACCGGTACCAGTCCGAAAAGGGACACGCAGACGGTCATCAGTTTGGGGCGGAGCCTTTTGGCGGCGCCGTAGATCACGTGTACCCGCAGGTCTTCCCGCGTGATAGTCGCTGAGCTGTTGCCTTTTTGTTTCACTAATTGCTGCATGGCATCGTTGAGGTAGATGACCATCACAATACCTGTTTCCACCGCAATACCAAAGAGGGCGATGAAGCCCACGGCCACGGCCACGGACAGGTTAACGCCCCAGAAATAAATCATATAGGCACCACCGATAAGGGCGAAAGGAACGGTGATCAGGCTCAGGAAAGCTTCGCGGATGGAGTGGAAAGCGAAGTAGAGCGAAAAGAAAATGATGATCAGCACTACGGGCGCAATCCACAACAGCGTCTGCTGGCCGCGGATCAGGTTTTCGTACTGACCGCTCCACTCCAGGTAATAGCCCTGTGGCAGGATGTTTTGTGCCTGGCCCATTTTGTTGATGGCTTCCTGTACGGTGCTGCCAAGGTCACGGCCACGAACGTTGAACAGTACGGCGCCCCGTAGCATGGCGTTGTCGGACGTGATCATGGGCGGCCCGTCGGTGAATTTCACATCGGCCACGGCGGACAAGGGAACTTCGCCTGTGGTGGCAGACATAATGGGAATGCGGCGGATACGTTCCACACTGTTGCGGTAATCCTGTGCGAGGCGCACGCTGATAGAGAAACGTTGCCGCCCTTCGATGGTATTGCCGATGGGAGCGCCGCCCAGCGCGGTTTCTACGGTCTGGTTCACATCGTCTACGTTGAGGCCGTAACGGGCCAGGTCGGCCCGGCGAACGGTGATGTCGAGGTATTTGCCGCCGGTAACGGGTTCTACGTACAGGTCGGTGATACCGGGGGTGCCTTCCAGCGCTTTTCTCACTTTTTCGGAAACAGCGGCAATAGTGTCCAGCTGCTGGCCATATACTTTCACGCCTACGTCTGTACGAATACCCGTGGCCAGCATATTGATACGGTTGATGATGGGCTGTGTCCATCCGTTCACTACACCGGGTATCTGCAATTTGGCGTCCAGCTCATCGATGATGTCTTTCTTCGTTTTGCCTTCGCGCCATTGCGATTTGGGTTTCAGCATTATGATGGTTTCAATCATGCTGATAGGGGAGTTGTCGGTAGCGGTGCTGGCGCGGCCCGCTTTGCCCAGTACTTTCTCCACTTCCGGCACCGACTTGATGATTTTGTCCTGTACCTGCAGGATACGTTTGGCTTCTGCATTGGAGATATCCGGGAGGGTGACGGGCATAAACAGGATGCTTTGTTCGTCCAGCGGCGGCATAAACTCACTGCCCAGACTTTTCAGCAGCGGTATCGTGATCACCAGGGCTATCACGTTGACTGCGATGGTGGTTTTACGCCATTTTAATACGCCTTTGATGACCGGTTCGTACAGGCGTTCCAGGAACCTGTTGACCGGATTGGCATTGTCCGGCCGGAACTTGCCTTTCATAAAGAAGGAGATCAGGACAGGCGCGAGGGTGATGACCAGCAGGGCGTCCATGATCATGATAAATGTTTTCGTATAGGCCAGCGGGTGAAAGAGCTTGCCTTCCTGCCCGGTCAGCATAAATACCGGCAGGAAAGAGGTGATGATGATGATGGTGGCGAAGAAAACGCCGCGGGACACCTGTTTGCTTGACTGCTCAATGACTTTCAGCCTTTCTTCTTCGCTGATCCACTGCGGTGGTTTTTTAAATATCTTTTTCAGCCAGTTCATGTTATTGGTTTTTTTGTTGTTCCTGCCAGCTGGCGTACCGCTCAGCCAGATGTTTGTAGGCATTTTCACTCATGATGATCCCGTTGTCCACGATGACGCCGATGGCCAGTGCGATACCGGTGAGCGACATGATATTGGAGGAGATGCCGAAGGCGTTCAGCAGCAGGAAGCTGGCGGCCAGCGTAATGGGTATCTGTATGATGATGCTGAGGGCGCTGCGCCAGTGGAAAAGGAAGATGATCACCACTACAGACACGACGATCATTTCTTCTATCAGCGTATGTTTGATGGAGTCCACCGATTCTTTGATCAGCTGTCCGCGGTCGTACACGATATCAAATCTCACCTGGTCCGGGAGACCTTTGGCCACTTCTTTCATTTTGGCTTTCACGCGGTCGATCACTTCCGCTGCGTTTTCTCCGTAGCGCATGACCACGATGCCGCCTACACGTTCTCCCTGTCCGTCCTGGTCGAAGATGCCGAGGCGTGTTTCGCCGGTCATCTGCACGGTAGCCACATCGGCCACGCGTATGGGAATGCTGTTTTGTGTTTTGACGGGTATGTCGGCGATTTCCTCAGCGGATTTCAGGTAGCCGGAAGTTTTGATGATATAACCGATGTCGCTGATTTCAAATTTGCGGCCGCCGGATTCATTGTTGTTGGTGCGGATGGCGTTGATCACTTCGGGCACGGAGAGACGGTAGTACAGCAGTTTGTTGGGATCTACCGTGATCTGGTATTGTTTCTGGAAGCCGCCGAAGGAAGCGATTTCACTCACGCCCTCCACATTTTGCAGGGCGAATTTCACGTACCAGTCCTGTAGTGCGCGTTGTTCGCCGAGGTCCATCTGTGGCGCGTCGAGCGTGTACCAGAGGATGTGGCCCACGCCGGTGCCGTCAGGCCCCAGTTGCGGTGAAACGCCCGCCGGCAGCGTGCGGGACACGGTGCTGAGTCTCTCCAGCACTCTTTCGCGTGCCCAGTAGATGTCTGCATCATCCTGAAAAATAACATAGATAAAACTCATGCCGAACATGGAAGAGCCGCGTACATATTTGATTTTAGGCAATCCCTGGAGGTTGGTCACCAGCGGATAGGTGATCTGGTCTTCTATCAGCTGGGGGCCGCGGCCCATCCATTCTGTAAAGACGATCACCTGGTTCTCCGACAGGTCCGGAATAGCGTCGATAGGATTCTTTTTAACGGCATAGATGCCCCAGGCAAAGAGGGCGGCGGCCAGCACCAGCACAATGAAGCGGTTGCGCAGCGACCATTCGATAATTCGATGTACCATATATCTTAATTCAATGGATACCAGAAGATAACAGAAACCGCTGCGGGTACAAAGTCTGTCGTACACTGCGACGCGCAGCAGTAAACCGAATAACGGTATCGGTTACACGTAGCGTAAAGGGACGGTTATCTCCCGGAAAAAAAGTAATAAAAGGGTGTAAATCAGTAACGGCAGGCTTACCGTTCTGCAGGAAGGGGTATCACACGCGGAAAATACAATGCAGGATATAGGGCTGTACTTTACTGCTGTAGGGTGGCGCATGGCCCACCGGGTGTATGGTTGCCAGCGACACTACCTTGGCAGCGGGCAGCTGCACGTAGCTGACAGGGACTTCCGCCACCGGCATCTGCAAAAAATGCAGGGCCTGAGCGGTCACTTTCTGGTCTTTCTCCAGTTTGACCGTTTTATGTTCGTCCTTGCAGCATTTTTTAGGGCATCCCTTGCTCAGGTCTGTTTCGCAATGACTGCATTTTTTATTGTCCCCATGCCACAGCGTTACTTCCACCAGCTTGCCCATGCAGTAGTGCATGTGGAACGTGGCGCCCGTGGAGGAGCCAACGTACAGCAGTAGTAACAGGAGTGTGAGGACTTTCTTCATATGTGAGCAAAAGTAACCGGAAGGAGCGGTATGGTTGTTATATAATTTTAGGTTTTTTTATATTTTTTTATGGTGATATCTGTACTGCTTCCTGTTCGCGGGCTTTTTTGTACCTTGTAACCATATCGCATGTACAATGGATGCTAAATCGGATATTCTGGACTATCTCAATGCTCATTTTCCTTCCCTGGACAATGCTTTGAAAGCTCACCTGTCGGAGATCGGGGCCTTGCAGGAAGTGCCTGCCGGCACGGTGCTCATGCAGCAGGGCCAATATATCAAATACACGGTGCTGGTGCTGGAAGGCAGGATCAAATTATACCGGGAGGGAGAAGATATAGGCGAATTTTTTATGTATTACCTCGAACCGGGCGATGCCTGTGCCATTTCCATGGTATGCGTGGCTTCCGGTAAAGCCAGTGAGGTGATGGCCAAAGCCGTAGAAGATTCCGTGGTACTGATGATACCCGTGCGATATATGGAGGCGCTGATGAAAGACTACAAAAGCTGGTACCAGTTCGTGATCGAGTCTTACCGCCGCCGCTTCGAAGAGGTGCTGAACGTACTGGACAGCACGGTATTTAAAAACATGGACGAGCGTCTTTTATCCTATATCCGTTCCCAGGCCACCAAACTGGGCACACAGGAGCTCAAATTAACCCACCAGGAGATCGCTGCCGACCTCAACTCGTCCAGGGAAGTCGTTTCCCGCCTGCTTAAAAAAATGGAACAGAAAGGTTTTGTCAAACTCAACAGGAATTCTATAGAAGTACTGCCTGTGTAACCTAAGTCACAGAGTTTGCTTTGAAGCGTTCGTACTTTTGTATGAACAGTAAAGCAAATGTGTAACAAATGGAAATTATAGGTTATATCGCAGCGGCATTGATAGGTATATCACTGGGTCTCATCGGTGGTGGCGGGTCTGTGCTGACGCTGCCGGTACTGGTGTACCTTTTTGGTATTACGCCGGCGGCAGCCACGTCCTACTCACTCTTTATCGTGGGCTCTACCAGCCTGGTAGGCGCGGTGGGCAGCTACCGGAAGAAGAAGGTGAATGTGCCGGTGGCGTTGTTATTTGGTGTACCGTCCATTGCGGCGGTATGGCTCACAAGACATTTTGTAATGCCGGCTATTCCGGCGACATTATTTAGCATCGGCGATTTTGTGGTCACCCGTGAGCTGGGCGTCATGTTATTGTTCGCGGGGCTCATGCTCCTGGCGTCTTTTTCCATGATACGGGGGAAAGCGGTGGTAACAGAGAACCCTTCACCAATGGACATGGCCGGCAAAGTGCGGCTGGCGCTCTATGGCACGCTGATCGGCCTGGTGACAGGCCTGCTGGGCGCCGGAGGTGGTTTTCTGATTATTCCGGCGCTGATCATGATGGCAGGCCTGCCCATGAAAACGGCGGTCGGCACCTCCCTGATGATCATGGCCATGAGCACCCTGATCGGCTTTATGGGCGATACCGGCCATGCAGCCATCAACTGGACGCTGTTGCTGACGCTGACGGGTATCGCGGTGGCTGGGGTGCTGGCAGGCGGACTGCTTTCCCGGAGGATACCGGGCGAGCGGCTGAAACAAGGCTTCGGCTGGTTTGTACTGGCCATGGGCGTTTACATCATCCTGCTGGAAACATTATTGAAATAAACATGCTCTTCTGTAACAATTGTCACCGTAATCGTGACAGTATTGCTACAACTTTGTAAAATAAACACATACTAGATGACAATCCTTGAATTTTTACAACAGCCCTGGCCCTGGTACATAGCAGGCCCGTTGATCGGTTTGACGGTGCCGGTACTGCTGCTGGTGGGCAACAAATCTTTTGGTATCAGTTCATCCCTGCGGCATATCTGTGCTGCCTGTGTGCCGGCTAAAGTGCCTTTCTTTCATTACGACTGGAAGAAGGAGGCATGGAACCTCTTTTTCGTAGGGGGTATCCTGTTAGGTGGCATCATCGCGGGCGCGGTGCTGGCTAATCCGGCGCCGGTGGCGGTGAACCCTCAACTCGTGACAGACCTCGCGCCATATGGTATTACGGACTTTCATTCGCTGGTGCCCGGCCAACTGTTCAACTGGCCCGCGCTGTTGTCTGTCCGTGGCCTGGTGATGATGGTCGGTGGCGGTTTCCTGGTGGGCTTCGGCACCCGTTATGCCGGCGGCTGTACCAGCGGTCACGCTATCATGGGCCTCTCTACTTTGCAGTGGCCATCGCTGGTGGCGACTATCTGTTTTATGATCGGCGGTTTTGTGATGGCTAATCTGATACTGCCTTTTATTCTTTCATTGTAATGCTGACTTTTTTATGAATACATGGTTTAGTCAATTAAAATATTTGGTGATCGGTACGTTGTTCGGGATCATTTTTGTAAAGGCGGAAGTCATCAGCTGGTTCCGCATACAGGAGATGTTCCGGCTGCAGTCTTTTCACATGTACGGCGTCATTGGCTCTGCCGTGATGGTGGGCATGTTGTCCGTATGGTTAATCAAAAAATTCAATATCAAAACACTGGACGGGGAAACGGTCGTGTTTCATCCGAAGAAGTTCAACAAGGGTCAGATCTATGGCGGATTGTTGTTTGGTCTGGGATGGGCCATAACTGGCGCGTGTCCTGGCCCGCTGTTCGCCCAGATCGGTGTAGGCGCTACCGTAGTCGCTGTTACTTTACTGAGTGCCATCGCCGGCACATGGGTGTATGGCCGTTTTCGTGATCAATTACCTCATTAAAAATATTTAGTTATGGAGATCAGACAATTCGAAGATAAGGGGCTGTCACACTATGCTTATGCTGTGTACAGTGAACAGGCAGGAGAAGTAATACTGATAGACCCTGCCCGTGACATAACCCCCTATGTGGAATATGCAGCGTCGAAGAACGCAAAAATCACCGGGGTGATAGAAACACATCCGCATGCGGATTTTGTCAGCAGCCACCTGGAATTGCACCAGACCACCGGCGCCACTATCTATTGCTCGGCCCTGGTGGGTGCTGCTTATCCGCATACCGCTTTTGATGAAGGGAACATTTTGCAAACAGGCGAGCTGACTTTCAGGGCGCTGAATACGCCCGGTCATTCGCCGGACAGTATCAGCATTGTGCTGGAGGAAGAAGGGGCTGTAAAAGCCGTGTTTACCGGCGATACATTGTTCATCGGTGACTGCGGCCGTCCGGACCTGCGTGAGAAAGCGGGCAACCTGACCGCCACCCGTGCCGACCTGGCCCGGCAGATGTACCATTCCCTGCGGGAGAAACTGATGACACTGCCGGACGATACCCACGTGTATCCTGCCCATGGCGCCGGTACGTTGTGCGGGAAGTCGCTGAGCGCTGCCAACCGCAGTACCATCGGTGCAGAGAAACTGACCAACTGGAGCCTGCAGGATTATACGGAAGATGCTTTTGTGGCGGAGCTGTTGTCACAGCAGCCCTATATCCCGAAATATTTCCCGTATGATGTGGACATCAACCGGAAAGGGGCGCCAGCCCTCGTGCCATCATTGGAGAAAGTACCCATGCCGGCTTCCATTGAAGCATTGCAAAAAGGCGTGTTGCTCGTAGATACCCGTCCGGCTGCGGCTTTCAAACAAAGCCATCTGCCGCACGCGATCAACCTCCAGCTGAACGGCAAGTTTGAAACGTGGCTGGGCAGCGTGGTGGTGCCGGGCGAACCATTTTACCTGCTGGCGGCAGATGCGCGGCAGTTGCAGGAAGCTGTTCGCAGGGCCGCCAGCATCGGCTATGAAAGCATGATACGCGGGGCTATAGTTTATACCGGCGGCAACGAAACAATGAAGCCGGTACCGCTGGACCAGCTGCGCGCACATCCGGAAAATTTCACCATCGTGGATGTAAGGATGGATAACGAAGTGCAGGCAGGCGCCTTGCTGCCGGGGTCCATCGCCATTCCGCTGGACCAGTTACGGGAACGGATAAACGAAATACCTGTCGGCAAGCCTGTCGTAGTACATTGCGCCGGCGGTTACCGCAGCGCTGCGGGCAGCAGCATCGTGGCTGACGCCCTGGATGGGCAGGTGCCCGTCTATGACCTCGGAGAGGACATCAAAACGTTTTAAGTGAACGAATATAAATCCATCAGCGGCCCGGTTCTCCGGGCCGCTTTTTTTGGGCGTCCGCTACTTTTACAGATTTATATCAGAATTATACAAGGAAAGCAAACCAACGGAGGCTTACTTTTGTAATCAATCAATTTTAACACCATGAAAGCGATCATAGTAAAAGAGGCCGGTGGTATCGATAAGCTGATACACACAACATTACCGGTACCGGAGATAAAAGAAGGAGAAGTACTGGTAGCGGTAAAGGCCATCAGCATCAACCCGGTAGATGTGAAAACCCGCGCGGGGAAAGGTCAGTTCAGTAAACTGGTGGCAGAAGGCCCCATTATCCTGGGCTGGGATATCTCCGGCATCGTCACGGCTTCCCGTTCTTCATTATTCAAGGAAGGAGATGAAGTATTTGGAATGGTCAACTTCCCCGGTCATGGTAAAGCCTATGCGGAATATGTGGCCGCGCCCGCAGATCAGCTGGCGCATAAGCCTGCCGGCATCTCCCATGAGGAGGCTGCTGCGGCCACACTGGCTGCGCTGACAGCCCTGCAGGCACTTAACAGCACGCAGATCAATCCCAGCGATAAAGTACTGATACACGCCGCAGCCGGCGGTGTTGGCCATTATGCGGTACAACTGGCTAAAGAAGCCGGCGCGTATGTGATTGGCACTGCCTCTGCGGCCAACCGCGATTTTGTACTGGGCCTCGGCGCAGATGAACACTTCGACTACAAGTCCGGCGCATTTGAAGACCACTATCATGATCTGGACCTCGTACTGGACGCTATGGGCGGCGAATATATTGACCGGTCGCTGAAAGTGCTGCGGCCGCAAGGCACTATCATCAGCCTGCCCAGCGGTCTGCGGGAAACGGTGGAGGAAAAAGCCACTGCACAGGGCAAAAAAGGGTATTTCATTACGGTCGCTTCCAGCGGAAAAGATATGCGCCGGCTGGCCGATCTATTGGAATGCGGAAGGCTTAAATCCCATGTGTCCGCAGTATTTAATTTTGAAGATATGGCAAAAGCACATCAGCAGATTGAAAGCAACAGCACCCGCGGTAAAGTGGTGGTGGCGCTGTAACTCAGATCTGATGGTGGCCCGGCAGGATCATCAGTTTCGGGATACGCACATGCTCAGGCTGTTGCAAAATAAATTTCACGGTGCCCACGATATCGTCTACCGTAAGCGGCTCATGAATGCCCATGCTTTCTTTGGGATGCACGGCCCAGTCTTTGTGCAGTTCTGTCATCACCAGCCCCGGCTCTATGCACGATATCTTGAGCGGCGTGCCTGCCAGCTCCAGCCGCAGGGCTTCCGACAGCGCTTCCATGGCGAATTTGGTGGCAGCATAGGCGCCGGCCGTAGGCCGCACTTTCGTGCCCATCACGCTCGACAGGTTGATCACATGTCCGAAGCCCTGCGCTTTGAAGCGTTTCAGCACAAGATAAGTCAGCCGGAAAGTGGCTTCTACGTTCAGCCTGATCATAGCAGACATCTTATCGATGTCGATGCTTTCAATAGGGCCGGTTTCAATACTGCCGGCACAGTTAAAGAGATGATCACACCGGCCGTAAGTATCAAAAACAGTATGCACTACCTGTTCCTGGAAAGCACTGTCAGTGAGGTCTCCGGCCATCACCACTACGTTGCCGGCGTCCATCGCCGTTAATCGCTCCTGCCGGCGGGCGGTTATCACTACAATATGGCCCTCTGCCGCCAGGGCGCGGGCTATTGCCTGGCCAATGCCACTGCTGGCACCGGTAACGAGGCTGATTTTAGGCTGTTGACTGTTTGTCATCGTATTGAAATAGGTTTCCCAAAATAGTCATTTATGACGGTATCTCCCCTTGTAATTGTCGTGTTGACACCGCCTTAGGTTGCACCGGTCTTTGTATGTTTGTAGTGACATAAATTATGTATGATGGCTACAAAATTCAAAACCACCGATGAATACCTGGCCACTGTGCCGGAAACAAGCCTGCAAAAGGCGCGTGAAATCCGTGAGATCATCCGCAAAGCAGTACCTAAAGCTACAGAGGTGATCAGCTACAATATCCCGGCATTTAAGCTCAATAAGGTGCTGGTATGGTTCGCCGCTTATAAAAGCCATGTGGGCTTTTATCCCGGAGGCACTGCTATCAACGTTTTCCAGGACGATCTTACCGGCTATAAGACCTCCAAAGGCGCTATTCAGTTTCCGTTGGACGAGCCGCTGCCGGTATCGCTGATCAACAAGATCATAAAGTACCGGATAAAAGACCTGGCGGAGTAATATTTTTTATCAGGCCTTCGGCCGATGACTGTGTTTTACGCTTTTCGTTTTTGCGTAAACGTTAGATGAGATAAAAAGGCTTCCTGCCTTTTAACGAACGCGTTGCGTCGATTCCCGTTCAATCAGCTTCCCCGGTAACACCACTTCTTCCGCAATGAAATTTTTTTTCCGGATGTGGTTCAGCAGCAACTGGCAACTTACCCTGCCAATCTCAAAGGCCGGTTCTGCGATAGTGCTGAGAGAAGGGGAGATGATGGCCGATACGGGGTCATTGGTGAAGCCGATGACACCCACTTCTTTCCCCGGAAGGATATTCTTTTCTTTCATGGCCAGCATGGCGCCGACGGCCTTCCGGTCGTTGACCGCAAAAATAGCGTCCGGCTTTGAGCGTAGCTGCCATAGCTGCTGGAAGTCCTGGTACCCGCTGTCCTGCGAGAAGCCGGAGTGGATGATCCAGGAATCCTGTACCGGCAGTTTATGTTTGCGCAACGCGTCCAGGTAGCCCCGTTGCCGGTTGCCGGTGAAGGTAAGTCCCTGCGGGCCGGCAATATGTGCAATGCGGCGGTACCCTTTGGCGATCAGGTGCTCCGTTGCTTCAAAGGCGCCATTGTAATCGTCCTGCATCACCTTACTGGTACTAACATGTTCGGCTACACGATCAAAGAACACGACGGGCACGCCGTCGTCGATGATTTCCTGGAAATGGCTGCAGGCGTCGGCCTGCGATGATACAGACACCAGCATACCGTCGAGGCTGCTGAAAGACAGGCTGCGGATAATATTCAGCTCGCGTTCCGCATCGTCGTTGGTGACATGCAGGATGAGGTTATAACCGTGGCGATAGGCCACTTCCTGTATACCGGTAAATACCGTGGAGAAGTAGTAGTTGGTAATGCCTGGCAACAGCACCGCCAGGTTATGGGAACTGTTTTTTACCAGGCCGGTGGCATTGAAATTAGGCCGGTAATGCAGTTCTGCCGCCTTGTCCAGTACCAGCTGCCGGGTCTCTGCATTCACATCATAAGTGTCCCGCAAGGCCCTGGAAACGGTTGATACGGAGATGTTCAACGCCCGGGCAATATCTTTTATCGTAGCATAGTGTCGGCGCATATGCCCGAATATAAGAAATCACCGGTGTTTTCGGTAACGTTACCGGTGAATTTCCGTCAAAACGTTTTAATGCGGTGTATTTTAGACCCTGTTTCAGCCATGAAACCAACCAGGAATCACTCATTAAAATTCGCGCGTATGAAGAGCTGTAATTACCACCGACTGTTACTGTACCTATGCTTGTATTTTCTTCTTATACTGCCATGCCGGCTGATGGCGCAAACTTCTCCTGTTAAGGGCACTGTCAGGGACGCTGTGTCCAAAACACCGCTTCCCGGTGTTACCATCACGGTGAAGGGCACTACCCAGGGCGTCACCACCAGCGCTACAGGCACCTATTCGCTTTCTGTGCCTGCCAATGCCACATTGATATTTTCTTTTGTGGGGTACGCCCGCCAGGAGATACCGGTAAACGGCAAAGCGGCTATCGATGTGGCGCTCAGCGAAAGTTCCTCCAGCCTCAGCGAGGTGGTGGTAACGGCCCTGGGCATCGAACGGAAAACACGCTCGCTGGGATATGCCACGCAGCAACTGGGCACTGAGAGCATCAATGCTGTCAAAGACCCGGGCGCCAATATCATGAACACGCTCAATGGCAAAGTGGCCGGCGCGGTGGTGACACCGGCCGCCTCCGGTCCCGGCGGCGCGGTGAGAGTGGTGCTTCGCGGTAACCGCTCCATCAGCGGCAATAACAATGCGCTGATCGTAGTAGACGGCGTGCCTATCGATAATACGATGAGCACCGAAACCGGTGGCAAAGGGTCTGCCAATGCGGTGTCTACCCAGGTGAAAAGTCCTGCCAGCGGTTATTCCGGCAGCGACGGCGCAGCAAGCATCAACCCGCAGGACGTGGAGTCGATCAACGTGCTCAAAGGCCCGGCAGCTGCTGCGCTTTATGGCAGCCGCGCTGCCAACGGGGCCCTTATCATCACCACTAAAAGCGGAAAAAGCGGCAAACTGGCCATGCATTATAACGGAGGCGTGTCTGTTGACCAACCCAACCTGCTCATGAAATTCCAGAACACCTACGGTCGTGGCAACGGCGGCCAGTACGGCGCCCGCTCCGGCGGCAGCTGGGGCGCTCCGGCACAGACCTACGCGAACAATGTACGCGGGTTCTTTAACACCGGCACGGCTGTCAATAATGCCGTGGATGTTTCCGGAGGCACGGACAAAATACGGGGATATGCTTCCTACGCCAATAACGCCATCAGCGGTATCTATCCTAAAAACACGCTGCAACGTAATACGCTTAACCTCCGCGTGAATGCGGAAGTGCTGCCCCGCCTCACGACAGACGTGAAGCTGACCTACGTCAGCCAGGACATCAAAAATAAGCCACGTGTGGGCGACCAGGGCGTGGCCAATGAAGCCTACATCATGCCGCGCGACCTCAGCCCCGATTCGCTGAAACGCTACGAAGGCTTCGATGCTACCGGCAAACCATACCCTGTGTACTGGACCAACTCCTCTGCCTTCCAGAACCCTTACTGGGACGTATATCGCAACAGCCTTAATGAATCGCGCAACCGTATCATGCTGATGGGACTTGTAAAGTACCAGCTGCGCAACTGGCTCAGCGTACAGGGAAGATATAGCCTTGACCGTTATGACGACAAGATCACCGCTTCCTATTATGATGGCACGGTGGCCTTTCCCGTGCAACCGGGCGGCCGTTATCTCGAAGGATATGTGAACCACTGGGAACGTAACATGGACCTCCTGTTGTCCGGCAACAATACCATCTCCAACAGTTTTCATCTCAGCTACAACGTGGGCGGCAGCGTGCTTACCAGCCGGGGCTACAATACACAATCGCTGGCCAATGGCCTGAGCATTCCCAATCAGTTCAACCTGAATTTTGCTTCGGCGCCGGCTTTCTCCAATACTACCATCAGAAAAGAGATACAATCTGTTTATGGCAATGCCCAGCTGGATTTTAAACAGTACCTCTACCTCGACGTCAGCGCGCGTAATGACTGGTCGTCCACGCTGCCCAGCCCTTACAGCTACTTTTACCCTTCCGTGGGACTGTCCGCAGTGCTGTCTGATATGATCAAAATGCCTTCCTGGGTATCTTTCGGAAAGGTACGTGCATCCTATACGCAGGTGGGCAACGACGCCGATCCGTACCTGCTGCTGCAGACATATGACTACGCCATGGGCGCGGGCAACGGCTTTGTGTCCAGAAACGTCACCAAATCCATCAGGGACCTGAAACCTGAACAAACCAAGTCCTACGAAGCAGGCCTGGAAGCGCGTTTCTTTGACGGCCGCCTCGGTGTGGACGCAACAGTCTATAAGAACAATACCATCAACCAGCTGATTTATATCGGCCTGCCGCAGGCCAGCGGATTTACCAATCAGTACATCAATGCCGGTAATATCGAAAACAGAGGCATAGAAGTGATGGTAACGGCGACGCCTGTACGTAAAAGTAATTTCAGCTGGAATACCACGCTGAACTATGCGACCAACAAAAACAAAGTATTGTCGTTGGCGCCGGGCATAGACCAGGCCAACCTGTCGCCCTCTATTGTCTTCGGCAGCCTGCTGATTTCGCCGGGCGGTTCTTATGGCGATATCTACGGTTATACCTGGAGCCGCGACCCGAAAACCGGTCAGCGTATGGTGAATGCCAACGGCTTGCCGGTGGTGACGGCCAACCAGAAACTGGGCAATTTCAATCCTGACTTCACCCTGGGCTGGAATAACCAGTTACAGTATAAAAACCTCTCCCTGTCTTTCCTGATAGACGGCAGGGTGGGAGGCGTGCTGGTTTCCGGCACAGACGCTATCCTGGCTGCTTACGGCGTGGCAGACTATACCACCCGTTTCCGCGATGGCGGGCTGATACTGCCGGGCGTCCTGCCTGACGGCTCACAGAACAATATCGCCATTAAAGCAGAAGACCTCTGGACGACGGTGTCGCAAGGTGGCCGCAACGCTTACGGCGAGTTCTTTACCTACAGCGCCACCAACTTCCGTTTGCGGGAACTGTCGGTCGCCTATGATTTTAAGCTGAACAACAAGGTGCTAAAGGCTGCGAAAGTATCGCTCACCGGCCGCAACCTCTTCTACCTGTACAGGGGAAAATCGTTGCTGGACATACCGGGCATCGGTAAACGAAAACTGCCTGTTGATCCGGAAATGGCCAATGGCGCCAGCAACTTCCAGGGCATAGAGGCCGGTCTGCTGCCCGCTGTCCGCAGTTTTGGCCTGAATGTAAACCTGTCTTTTTAGCCGCTAAAACCAACTGCCATGAAAAAACAATTCCGATATATACTTCCGCTGGTAATGGCTGCTGTACTGAACGGCTGCACGAAAAATTTTGATGACCTGAACACCAATCCCGGCGCTATCACCGATGCCGGCCTGCGGGAAATACCATTTATGTTTTCCAAAGCCCAGTCTTCTGCGGCCATCAACCAGGGCTATTACCAGACAACGCAGAACCTGTACGCCGATCTGTACGCACAATACTTTGCGCTGAATACCACCAGCTTTCAGACCGACCGTTACCAGATCAACGATGCGTGGCTGCCACGGCCGGGCATTGTCACTTATGTACAGACCGTACCACAGTTGTTTACCATTTTTGAGAAGACAGACAAGTCTTCCGGTGAATATGCCCTGGCAGAAATTATGTGGGTGTACGCTTTTCATCATATGACGGATTACTTCGGCCCGGTACCGTATTTCGATGCCGGCAAAGCACAGGACGTGATTGCCTATGATGCGCAGGACAAGATTTATGACGATTTTTTCAAGCGGCTGGACCATGCCGTAAAGAACCTGCAACAGGCCGGCGCCGCTAATGTGTTCGGCACCTATGATCTTTTTTATAGTGGCGATGTTCAGCAGTGGATACGTTTCGCCAATACCTTACGCCTAAGGCTGGCGCTGCGAATTTCCGGCGTGTTGCCCGACCGTGCCAAACAGGAGGCGGAAGCAGCAGTGGCCGCGGGGGTGATGACGGACATCACGCACACGGCTAAACTGAAACGTTCCCTCAACGGCAGCGATGGCAACGGCCTGGCAAGGATAGCATCCTATAATGAGTTCAGTATGAGCTCCACCATGCTGTCTTATCTCAAAGGGTATAACGATCCCCGTTTGGGCAAAATGTACCAGCCTTCTATAGCAGGCGGCACATTCAGAGGAGTGCGCAACGGTTCACCGGCCGTAGCGCTAAACAATCCGCTGAACCAGGCGGCACAAACATCCAACGCGGGCACCTATTGGGTCACCTGGAACGGCAGCTCATGGCTGCCGGCGCTGGAGGCTTCGCAGACCATTCTGTACGCCGCAGAAGCCTATTTCTTGCGGGCGGAAGGCGCCATGAACGGCTGGAACATGGGCGGTACCGCACAGGCGTTGTATGAAAAAGGAATCGAGACCAGCCTGCAGCAGTGGGGCGTTACCGACGGCGCTGTCATTAACGCCTATACGCAATCTGCCGCCGTACCGGTGGCGCCGGGAGATGTAGCCAATTCACCTGCCGTTGCTGACATACCGGTGAAGTTCGGCGCCAGCGCCGGCGTGCAACGCCAGCAGATAGGCACCCAGAAGTGGATCGCTGTCTATCCCGACGGCCTGGAAGGCTGGGCGGAATTCCGCCGCAGCGGTTATCCTAAAATGTACCCGGTATTACAGTCAGAGAATGCTGACCTGCCTGCCGGGACTTTCATCAAACGGTTGCCTTACCCTTCCGCAGAGGCCACTACCAATGCGGCTGAACTGAAAAAGGGCGTGCAGCTGCTGGGTGGGCCTGACAATGCCGCCACGCGCTTGTGGTGGGACGTGGAATAGTTTATCTTATAGTAAAATTATTGGATGTTGAATACGATAGTGCAGTTTTTCATGGTAGTGACTTCGTTTTTTCCGGCCATAGGGCAGCCGTTGCCCAAAGTGCTTCCCGCTGAGCGGGAAGATATTGCCGGCAGGCAGCTGAAGCTGGCGGCTGCCGCTGCTTTCCAGCGGCATACCACACTGCCGCGGACAACTGAAGAGTGGACCACCTGGCGGCAGCAGCTGCGCGAAAAAATTGTCCGTGAAACAGGAATGCAGGAAGACCATGTGCTGCCGCTCGATGTAAAGGAGACAGGGCGCATACAACAACAGGGGTACAGCATCCGTAATATCTCATTTCAAACCCGGCCCGGTGTATACGCTACCGCCAATCTGTATATGCCGGACGGACCGGGGCCTTTTCCGGCCGTGATCAACATGCACGGCCACTGGCCCGGCGCCCGTACCGGCGATATGGTACAGGCCACCGCCCATGAACTGGCCGGCCACGGCTATATCTGCCTGAACATAGACGCATGGGGCGCAGGAGAGAGGACCACCACGCCCGGCGTGGCAGAATACCACGGCGCCAGCCTCGGCGCTTCGCTGATGAATGCCGGTGCTACCCTGATGGGCATGCAGTTGACCGATAACATGCGGGGAGTAGACCTGCTGTGCAGCCTGCCGCAAGCTGACAAAAAACGTATAGGCGCCACCGGTGCCAGCGGCGGGGGGAATCAAACCATGTGGCTAACGGCCATGGATGAACGAATTAAAGCGGCGGTGCCGGTCGTCAGCGTAGGCACCTTTGAAGCGTATATCCTTAACAGTAACTGTGTATGTGAGCTGCTGCCCTCGGGGCTGACCTTTACCGAAGAAGCCGGTATCCTCGCCATGGCAGCGCCACGGGCCCTGAAAGTATGCAATGCGGAAAAAGACGCCAGCAAATCCTTTTATCCTTCGGAGATGCTGCGTAGCTATAAAGCGGCCATACCATTGTTTCAGCTGCTGAAAGCCGGCGACAGGCTGCAATACCAGCTCTTTGATACCACCCACGGCTACTGGCCGGAAATACGCAGCACCATGCTGGGCTGGTTTGATCAGCACCTGAAAGGTACCGGCAATGGCGGGCCCGTACCCTTGCCTGCCACGGTTTTATTACCCGCTGCGCAGCTGCTTACCTTCCCTTCGTTGCAGCGTGACAGTAACGTGATGAGCACCGCCGCCTGGTGCCGTCAGGCTGGCAGCGAATGGCGCGCCAATATGCTGGGCCATGACCGCCTGGACGTAAAAGAAAAAAGGGCCGCGCTGAAAGCCGTATTGAAGGAGCAGCAACTGCAACTGAAGACAATACATCCGTTTTCTCCGGAACAGGGGTGGGACCGGCTGGCACTGGAAACAACGGACGGTGAACTGCTGCCGTTGCTGCACCGTAAGCCGCGCAAAAGAGAAAACGGCTACGTGATACTCACGCACAGCGGTGGAAAAGACAGCATTCCTTCAGACCGTATCGATGAGCTGCTGGCGCACGGCTACGGCGTAGTGCTGGCAGACCTGTGGGGCACCGGTGAACAAAGCTCCGAAACAGCCAATAAGATTGACGGTAGCCTGCCCCGCTTTCATACGCTGGCACGCAGCGCGCTTTGGCTGGGACATACGCTGCAAGGCAAATGGGTCAGCGACCTGCGGCTGTTGACCGGCTTTCTCCGCAGCCATTACGGCGTAAAACGCATTACACTGGAAGGTTACCGGGAAACAGCC